>NZ_BAAKJB010000001.1:0-560892 GCF_059703765.1 Azospirillum sp. NS33
GCCACCGGCCCGGCGGCGGCCGCGGTCCAGCTCGCCGGGCTGGCGCTGCTCGCCCTGTGGTACCGGCGCCGCCGGGCCCGCCCCCTGGCGGCGGCCACCGCGGCCCTCGACGCGCTGGCCCGCGGGGAGACGCCGACCGACCCGCGGGAGGGCCGGCTCGGATGGTCGGTGGACCGGCTGGGCGCGGTCACGACCGACCTCGCCACGGCGCTGGCGGCGGCGGTCGACGACCACCGCCGCCAGGTGGTGGAGCGGCGGCAGGCCATGCTGCGCCTCAGCGACGCCTTCTCGCAGCGCATCGCCGAGGCCATCGCCGCGGTCGAGGCCGACGTCGAGACCCTGTTCGAGCAGGTCCGGGCGATCCGCACCATCGCCGCCGCCATCGACGGCGAGGCCGGCACCATCGACACCGCCAGCGGCAGCGCCACCGCCAACCTCGCGTCGATCTCCGCCGCCGTCCAGCAGACCTCGGTCACCGCCGAGGAGATCCGCCAGCAGGTCCACCGCTCGCTGACCATCCAGCAGGCGGCGTCGCGTTCGGTCGACGCCGCGTCGGGCACCACCGCCGACCTGGAGCGCGCCACCTCCCAGATCGACACGGTGGTCGGGCTGATCGAGAAGGTCGCCACCGAGATCCAGGTGCTGTCCCTCAACGCCACCATCGAGGCGGCGCGGGCCGGCGAGGCCGGGCGCGGCTTCTCCGTGGTGGCCGGCGAGGTGAAGTCGCTGTCCCAGAAGACCATGCAGATGACCGGCGACATCCGCGCGGCGGTGGCCGCGGTCCAGGCGGGCTCGTCCCGCACCGCCGCGGTGGTGGCGGAGTTCCGCAAGGTGGTGGACGACGCCAACACCATCGCCGGGGTGATCGAGACGGCGACCGCCCAGCAGGCCGACGCCACCGGCGACATCGCCCGCGCGACCGCCGGGGCGAACGACGAGGTGAGCGGCGTGGTCGCCGGCATCCGCACCTTCCGATCCGGCGTGGAGCGGGCCCAGACCGCCGCCGGACGGCTGGAGGATCTCGCCGCCGGCCTGTCGACCCGCGCCCGTCATCTGCATGCGGAAACCGACGGTTTCGTCGCCGGCGTGCGGGCGAGCTGACCCTCTCCGCCGGCGCCGGGAGCGCCGCAGCCGGCCGCGCCAGCCGGCGATTTTTCCGCTTGCACCGTGCCGCGAAAGTTCATAAATATGCGCTCCCGCGCGGCACCCCAGGCCGCCGGACGGGTTTCGGGGCCATAGCTCAGCTGGGAGAGCGCTACAATGGCATTGTAGAGGTCAGGAGTTCGATCCTCCTTGGCTCCACCAAAGATTGAAGGGCCCGGCGGGTGACCGCCGGGCCCTTGTCGCATGAGCGGCCCGGCGGGTGACCGCCGGGCCGTTTTGTCGCACGCATGGATCGCGCCGCGCCGCGGGCTGGCGGCCGCAAGGCCGCGCCCGCCCGGGTCGCTCAGCCCGCCTTGGCGGTGTCGGCACCGCCGGCCTTGGTCTCCGCGGCCTCGGCCTTCGCTTCGGAAGCCTTGGCCGCCGGCTTCGAGGCCTGCGCCCTGGCGGCCGCAGCCTTCGGGGCCGGCTTCGGGGCCGGCTTCGCAGCGGCCTTCGGAGCGGCCACCTTGGCCGGCGGCGCCGCCTCGGCGGGCGTTTCCGGCGCCGGCGCAACCGCCGGCTTGGGCGCGTCGGCCACGCTCTGGGCGGGCGTCGCGGGCGAGGACGGCGAAGCCGCCTTCGCCGCGGCCTTGGCAACCGGCTTGCGCGGCGCCGGGGCGGGACCCGGCGCGGCGGCGGCCGGAACCGCGGGGGCGGGCGCAGCAGGGGCGGACACGGCGGAGTCGGGCGTGGCGGGCGTGGCGGGCGTGGGTGGAGTCGGCGTGGCCCGGCCGGTCGCCTTCATCTCCTCGGCCGTCACCTCCGGCGCCTTCAGCACCGTCTTCGGCGCCGCGGCCGGCGGCGGCGCGACGGTGCCGGCCACCAGCTTCGACGACAGGTCGACGAAGGCGCGCACGTCGTGGGCGACGCGGCTGGCGGTGCTGTCCAGCCAGTCCCGCTGGATCGCCACCAGATCGGCCTGGCTGCGCGCCCGGGCCAGGTCCTCGGCGGTGCGGGCGGCCTGGCCGAGGCTGGCGGCGACCCCGTCCACCCACAGGCGGTAGCCGTCCTGCATCACCCCGGCGACCCGGGCGGACCGCGCCGCCACGGCTTCGGCGTTGCTCCTGGCCAGCGTCTGCACCGTGGTGCCGACCGACGCGTAGACATCCAACAAGGTGGCGCTCATCCCCAGTCTCCTGACAGCAGCGGTTCGTTCGGGCGACAGGGCGGCGGGTCGTTGCCCCCAGGCGCGTTCCGGTGCGCTGGCGCGTGCGTGGACACGCGCCAGCGGCGGGAGCGCGCGTGCACCCCGTCACCCGCCGCAGCCTACCCATCGCGGTGCTGCACTGCAACACGACTTTTCGGCGCGCGACCGCCCCGTCGTCCGTCAGTCCGGCGGATCGGCGGGGCGGCCGAGGAAGCGCTCCAGCAGGGCGCGCGACGCCGCGGCGGGGACCACGTCGCCGGCGGTGACCCGGGCCTCGAGGGTCGGCAGGTCGGCGCGCACGCCGGGATGCCGGCGGAACGCGTCGACCAGGCTCTCGCGGATCTCGCTCCACAGCCAGGCGCGGGCCTGCTCGGCGCGGCGCGCGGCGCGGCGCCCCGATCCCTCCATGGCGTCGCGGTGCCGGCCGATGGCCTCCCACACCGCGTCGATCCCGGCCTTGGAGAGGGACGAGCAGCTCAGCACCGGCACCGCCCAGGCGGCGTCGTGGCGCAGCAGGGTCAGGGCGTGGCGGTAGTCGGCCACGGTGTGGCGCGCGGTCGCGGCGAGGTCGCCGTCGGCCTTGTTCACCACCACCAGGTCGGCCAGTTCCATGATCCCCTTCTTGATCCCCTGCAGGTCGTCGCCGCCGGCCGGCAGCAACAGCAGCAGGAACAGGTCGACCATGTCGGCCACCGCCGTCTCCGACTGGCCCACCCCGACCGTTTCGACGACGATGACGTCGAAGCCGGCGGCCTCGCAGATCAGCATGGCCTCGCGGGTGCGCCGCGCCACCCCGCCCAGCGTGCCGCCGGCCGGCGAGGGGCGGATGAAGGCATCGGCCTCGCGCGACAGCTCGACCATCCGGGTCTTGTCGCCGAGGATCGAGCCGCCGGTGCGCTGCGACGACGGGTCGATGGCCAGGACCGCCATCTTGTGCCCCTGGCCGATCACGTGCAGGCCGAAGGATTCGATGAAGGTCGACTTGCCGACGCCGGGGACGCCGGAGATGCCGATTCGCACCGACCGCCCGGTGTGCGGCAGGAGCGCCTCCAGCAGGGCGTCGGCCGCGGCGCGGTGGTCCGGCCGTGTCGATTCGATCAGGGTGATGGCGCGGGCCAGCGCGCGCCGCTCGCCGCACCGCACCGCGGCGGCCAGCGCCGCGGTGTCGCCGGCCCGCCCGGGGAATGATCCGGGGAATGAAGGCGTCGTCATGGCCGCCAGCCTAGCCGGCCGGCTCGAACCCGTCCAGCCACCGCTCCAGGGTGGCGAACAGGCAAACCGCCGCAGCGCAGGCGGCCTCGCGGGCGGGCGGCGGCGCCAGTTCGGCCTCCAGGCGCGCCAGCAGGGCGGGCCAGCCCGCCCCCGGTCCGGCACCCAGGAACCGGGCACCGTGGGCCGCGTCGAAGCCCAGCGCCGCCGCCACCGTCGGGCCCATCGCCGCCCCGCCATGGGCCGAACCGTCGAGCACGTAGCGGGCGGCCAGCGCCGCCGGCCGCGGCGCCAGGTCGGGCAGGCCGCCCGCCTCGCCCAGATCCGCCGCCGCCACGCCGAGGTCGGCCAGGTCGGCGCGCAGCAGCGCCACCCGCCCGCCCGCCCCGCCACCACTCCCGCCGCCGCCGGACGCGTCGAGCGCCCGTTCCACCGGGGCGTGGAAGCCGTGCAGGGCGACCAGGGCGCGGCGGTACCGGGGCAGGTCCAAGCCCGCCTCGGTCAGGGGCAGGAGCACGGGGTGGCCGTGCAGGCGGTGGTGAACGGTGTGCGTGGCGTCGCGCAAGGCGCGGCGGGCGGGTCCCATGGGCGCGTCCGGTCGAAAGGGCATCCGCCCGTTATGGGGGCGCGCCGCGGCGCTGCCAAGTGTCAGGAGACCGCCGGCGGCACCGGCGGCGGCCATTGCAATGCGCGTGCGCACGCCGCACGATCGCCGCCGCACACAGTCCCGGGAGTTGTCCATGGAGCGGCACGGCCGCACAGGCGTTCAGCGGCACGGCCGCACAGGCATTCAGCGGCACGGCCGCACGGGCGCCCTGGCCGCGGTCAACGCGGCCTCGTTCCTGGCGCAGACGGCCCAGGTCGGCGCCCTGCCGACCCTGATCGCCCTGGTGCTGGCCGGACGCGGCTACGATCCCTTCGCCATCGGCGCCCTGGCGACCGCGCCGTGGCTGGCGGTGCTGGCGCTGGGGGCGCGGGTGCCGCGCCTGCTGGTGGGGATCGGCGTGCGCGCGGCAATGGTCGCCAGCGCCGTGGTGTCGGCGGCGGCGACCCTGCTGCTGGCCTTCGCCGGCGACCTCGTGACGCTGTTCTGCCTGAACGCGGTGGTGGGCGCGTCGCTGATCCTGCGCTGGGTCGCCTGCGACCTCTGGGTGGTGGCCCTGGCGCCGCCGGCGGCCCGGGGGCGCCTGATCGGCGTGCACGAGGCGCTGCTGTGCCTGGGCATCGCCGCCGGCCCGCTGCTGCTGTCGGTGACCGGCGTCGAGGGCGTGCTGCCCTTCGCCGCGTGCGCCGTGGTGCAGCTCGCCGCCCTGCCCTGCCTGCTGCCGCTGGCCGCCTGGGACCGCCGGCCGCCCGCCGCCACCGGCCACGGCCTGGCGCCGCTGGCCCGCCTGGCGGCGCGCCTGCCCGTGGCGATGCTCGGCGCCTTCGCCGGCGGCTTCGTGGAGACCTCGGCCGGGGCGCTGATGGCGGTCTACGTCACCGGCGTCGGCCTGCCGACCGTGGTGGCAACCCTGCTGCTGGGCGCCCATGGCGCCGGGGCGACGCTGCTGCAGGTGCCGCTGGGCTGGTTCGCCGACCGCTTCGGCGCCCGCGCCGGCCAGGCCCTGTGCGCCGCCGCCCTGGTCGCCGGCGCCGCGGCCATCCCGCCCGCCCTGGCCTGGCCCTGGCTGGCGGCGTTGCCGGTTTTCCTGTGGGGTGGCGCGGTCGGCGGCCTCTACACCCTGGCGGTGACCCAGGCCGGCACCCGCACCGCCGAGGCCGAGATGGCCGGGGCGCTGGCGACGATGGCCATGGGGTACACCCTCGGCAGCCTGATCGGCCCGGCGGTCAGCGGCGCGGTCATGGAGCACGCCTCGCCGCACGGGCTGATGCTGACGGCCGGGGCGATCGGCGCGGGGCTGCTCGTCCTGGCCGTGGCGTGGCGGCCGGCGGCGCGGGCCCCGGCGGGCTGACGCCTCAGACCGCGGCGGTGTGACGCCGCGCCGGCGCCGCCGCGCCGTCACCGCCCCCGGCACCGCCCCCGGCACCGTGAACGTCGCCATCGCCGTCGTCGTCCCGCGTCGTGTGCTGGCGCGCCCACAGGGCGGCGTAGGCGCCGCCGCCGGCCAGCAGGTCGGCGTGGCGGCCACGCTCGACGATGCGGCCCTGCTCCAGCACCAGGATCTCGTCGGCGTCGACCACGGTGGACAGGCGGTGGGCGATCACCAGGGTGGTCCGGCCGCGGCTGACCTCGCGCAGGTTGGCCTGGATCTCGCGCTCGGTGTGGGTGTCCAGCGCGCTGGTCGCCTCGTCGAACAGCAGGATCGCCGGGTCCTTCAGGATGGTCCGGGCGATGGCCACGCGCTGCTTCTCGCCCCCCGACAGCTTCAGCCCGCGCTCCCCCACCATGGTCTCGTAGCCGTCGGGCAGGCTTGAGACGAAGTCGTGGATGTGGGCCAGGCGCGCCGCCCGCTCCACCTCCTCGCGGGTGGCCCCGGGCCGGCCGTAGGCGATGTTGTAGTAGACCGTGTCGTTGAACAGCACGGTGTCCTGGGGAACGATGCCGATGGCCGCGCGCAGCGAGCCCTGGGTGACCGCCCGGATGTCCTGCCCGTCGATGCGGATGGCCCCCGCCGAGACGTCGTAGAAGCGGAACAGCAGCCGGCTGATGGTCGACTTGCCCGCGCCGGAGGGGCCGACCAGCGCCACCGTGCACCCCGCCGGCACGGTGAAATCGACGCCCTTCAGGATCGGCCGCCGCGGATCGTAGCCGAACGACACACCCTCGAAGCGGACCGCGCCGCCGCTCGCGTCGAGGGGTGGGGCGCCGGGCGTGTCGGCCACCTCCCGTTCGACGTGGAGAAGCTGGAACATCGCCTCCATGTCGGTCAGCGCCTGCTTGATCTCGCGGTAGACCATGCCGAAGAAGTTGAGCGGCTGGTAGAGCTGCAGCAGGTAGGTGTTCACCAGGACGAAGTCGCCGATGGTCAGCGTCCCGGCGACGATGCCGCGCGCCGCCATCGCCATCACCCCCACCAGGCCCGCCGAGATGATCAGGGACTGGCCGGTGTTGAGCAGCGCCAGGCTCTGCTCGCTGCGCACCGCGGCGTCCTCGTAGCGTTTCAGCGCCTTGTCGTAGCGCCGTGCCTCGTGGTCTTCGTTGCCGAAGTACTTGACGGTCTCGAAGTTCAGCAGGCTGTCGATGGCCTTGGTGTTGGCCTGCCCGTCGCGCTCGTTCATCTCGCGGCGGAACTTCGTGCGCCACTCCGACACGGCGAAGGTGTAGCCGAGATAGGCCGCGACGGTGGCCAGCGTCGCCACCGCGTACCAGATGCCCAGCATGCGGGCCAGGATCACCGCCACCAGCACGATCTCCACCAGGGTCGGGACGATGCTGAAGAGGGCGTAGGACAGAATGGTCTTGATGGCGTTGGTGCCGCGCTCCAGCGCCCGGGTCAGCCCGCCGGTCTGGCGCTCCAGGTGGAAGCGCAGAGACAGCGCGTGGAGGTGGCGGAACACCGACAGCCCGGCCTTGCGCACGGCGCTCTGCTCGACGCGCACGAACACCGCGTCGCGGATCTCGCCGAACGCCAGGGAGATCACCCGCGCCAGCCCGTAGGCGAGGATCACCGCCAGCGGCACCGCCGCCACGGTTTGCGGGACCGACAGGGCGTCCACCGCCTCCTTGAACCAGATGGGAATGGTGACCGTCGCCGCCTTGGCCCCCACCAGGAACAGCATCGCCACCACCACCCGCCACCGCAGCCCCGGTTCGTCGCGCGGCCACAGATAGGGCAGCAGGGTGCGCAACGCGCCGGTTTCGCCGAGGCGGGCGCGGGACTCGGCGGGCGGCTGGGGAGGGGCGGTCATGGGCACGGGCGGAGGTCGATTCACGAAACGATAAGGGTTGCCGTTGCTAAGCTGGGGTCCGCGCGGCGTTTGCAAACCCCGTCGCACCGAATGGCAGGCCCGCAACCGGAGTTCGTCGCATGCTGCGCACCCTCGTCCTCACCGCCGCCCTCCTCGCCGCCCCCCTCGCCATGGCCGGCTGCGGTGTGGTTGGCGGCGTCGCCAGCGTCGCCGGCACCGCGGTCGACGTCGCCGGCACGGCCGTCACCACCACCACCGAGATCGTCACCTCCCCCCTGCGCTGACCGGCGCCGGCGGCGGCCGGCGGACCACCACCGCCCGCTCCCCCTACTCACCCGGGGTGATCGGAACCGCCGGCGCGGGCGCATGTTGAGCAGGCGGTGCCGAGGGCCGGCCGCCCGCCCGCAGCGTCGCGCCGACGGCACGCCATCGACCCGAACCCCCGGGCGGGAGCGGCGGCGCGCGGACCCCGCGTGGCGGTCGCGCCCGTGCCCCCGCCCGGCGCCACGAGGGGGAGCCCCATGCGATCCAGATCTTCCGTCGCCCTGACCACGGCCGCCGTCCTGGCGTTCGCGGTCCAAGGGCACGCCCAGACCGCAACGCCACAGCCATCGGCCCCGCAGGCGCCCGCCCCGCAGGCGCAAATCCAGCAGGCGCCGGCCCCGCAACACCCTGGGCCCGGGACCCGGCGCGCCGACCGGTCGATGCCGGGCAGCTTCCATGGCCTGGCCGAGGAGAAGCTGCCGGCCGTCGTCAACATCGCCACGACCCAGAAAGCCCCGCCGGAGGGCGCCGGCCCCGACGGGCCGGAGCTGATGCCGCGCCTGCCGCCGGGGCTGCCCCCGGGGATGGAGGAGTTCTTCGGCCGACCGCGCAACGCCCCGCCGCCCGGCCCGGCGCGCGCCCTGGGGTCCGGCTTCGTCGTCGACGCCCAGGGCTACGTGGTGACCAACAACCACGTGGTGGCCAACGCCGACGAGATCACCGTGATCCTGCAGGACAAGACCGAGCTGCCGGCGGAACTGGTGGGGCGCGACGCCCGCACCGATCTGGCCCTGCTGAAGGTGACCCCGGCGCAACCGTTGGTCGCCGTCACCTGGGGCGACAGCGACGATGCCCTGGTGGGCGACTGGGTGGTCGCCATCGGCAACCCCTTCGGGCTGGGCGGATCGGTGACCGCGGGCATCATCTCGGCCCGCGCCCGCGACATCCACTCCGGCCCCTACGACGACTTCATCCAGACCGACGCCTCGATCAACCGCGGCAATTCCGGCGGGCCGCTGTTCAACACCGGGGGCGAGGTGATCGGCGTCAACACCGCCATCTTCTCGCCCACCGGCGGCAACGTCGGCATCGGTTTCGCCATCCCGTCCAACATCGCCCGGGACGTCATCGTCGCGCTGCGCGAGACCGGCACGGTGCGCCGGGGCTGGCTGGGCGTGCAGATCCAGCCGGTGACGCCGGAGGTCGCCGAGGCCATCGGCATGGACGAGCCGCACGGCGCCCTGGTCGCCATGGTCAGCCCCGGCAGCCCGGCGGCCAACGCCGGTGTCGAGGTGGGCGACGTCATCGTCGGGTTCGCCGGCGACCCGATCGACGACCCCCGCGACCTCAGCCGTTCCGTCGCCCGGACCGACGTGGGCGAGACGACGGAGCTGAGCGTGCTGCGCGACGGCGAGCGTTCCACCCTGTCGGCCGAGATCGCCCTGCTCCAGGACGAGCCCCAGGTGGCCGCCGCCGCGTCGGCGCAGCCGCCGCAGGCCACCGGCCCGCTGGGGCTGGGGCTTACCGGCCTGACGCCGGAGGCCCGCGCCCGCTTCGAGATCGCCGAGGACACCGAGGGCGTCCTGGTCGCCAACGTCGCCCAGGACAGCGTGGCCGCCCGCCAGGGCCTGCGGACCGGCGACGTCATCACCCGCGTCGGCCGCCAAGCGGTGAGCGCGCCGCAGCAGGTGGTGCAGGCGGTCGAGCGGGCGCGGGAGCGGAACCGCCGGTCTGTGCTGTTCCTGCGCCAGCGCGGCGACATGCGCAGCTACGTCGCGGTGCCGCTGACCACCGGCGATCAGGTCGGCGAAGTCCCGGGGGAGCCGCAGGACTGACGGCCGGGGGCTGGCGGGCCAGCCCCCTTTTCCCGAGGCGGGGCCGGCGGGCCGCCCCCCTTTCCCGATGGCGGGGCCGGCCCTCTCCCCGTTCCCGGCAGCGGGATGGCGGGGTCAGGGCACCGGCCGGAACACCTGGACGCGGTTGTTGGCGGTGTCGCCGACGTAGACCCATCCGGTGTCGTCGTCCACCCACACGCCGTGCAGGTTGCCGAATTCGCCCGTCCCGGAGCCGCTGCGGCCCCACATCGCGAGGGGCCGGCCCTGCGGGTCGAACACCTGGACGCGGTCGTTGCCGATCTCCGCCACGTAGACGTTCCCCGCACCGTCGATGCCGACGCCGGACGGCGCCTTGAGCTGGCCGGGGCCGGAGCCGGTTTCGCCCCACATCCGCACCAGCCGGCCCTCGGCGTCGAACACCTGGATGCGGTCGTTGCGAAGGTCGGAGACGTAGAGCAGCCCATCGGGACCGAACTTCGCGGCCTCCGGCACGTTGAGCCGGCCCGGTGCGTCGCCCGGCCCGCCGAAGGCGAACAGGAAGCGGCCCCGGAGATCGAAGACCGAGATGCGGTGGTTGCCCGCTTCCGGCACGTACAGCCGGCCGTCGCGGATGTCCATGAATTCGGCCATGATGGTCTGGCCCGGTGCGCTGCCATAGTCGCTGAAGGTGGCCAGCCAGCCGAACCCCGCATCGTATTTCTTGATGAAGCCGGTGTTGTAGTCGGCGACGTAGATGTTCCCGTCGGGATCGACGGCGATGCCCTCCGGCTTGTCCAGGTTGGCCTCGCCGTCGCCCTTGCCGCCGAAGCGCCCGAGGAACGCTCCCGACGCCTTGTCGAAGACCTGGACATAGGCGTGGGCCGCGTCGGTCACGAGGAGGCGCCCGTCGCGGGTTTCCGCGAAATCCTCGACGTACTTGAACTGGCCCTCGCCGGTCCCCTCCGAACCGAACGTCATCACGTGCTCGAAGCGCAGCCCGCCGGCCCACGCCGGCCCGGCGACGAGCGCGCAACACACCGCCGCCATGCGCAGCAGAACGCCGGATGTCATCATCGTGTCTCCCGAAACGGGCCCCCCGGCGTGTCCGCCATCGCCAGGCCGGCGCAGAAGCCGGTGCAGATACCATCCCTCGCCGCCGTCGGGAACCCCGCCTCATGCTTCCGTAGGAGGCACCCCATACCTGTGCGGGCATTCCGTGGCGCCCCGGCCGACCGCGACCGCCAACGGTGCATGATCACCGTCGCACGGACGGAGACCGCCGGTCCAGGGCCGGTCCAGGGCCGGTCCAAGGCCGGTCCCCAGGGCCGGTCCCCAGGGCCGGACCGGGGCCGGCCCGCCTCTCACCGGCCCGCCGGCCGCCGCGGTCAGTGCACGGAAACGCCGCCGGCCGGGCCCGGCTTGTGCATGTGGGCGGCGACGGGCAGGCCGTTCAGGGTCAGCGCCCCGCCCTCCGCCGACACGGTGACGGTCTGGCCGTCGGCCACCTTGCCCTCCAGGATCATGGTGGCCATCGGGTTCTGCAGCTCGCGCTGGATCACCCGCTTCAGCGGCCGCGCACCGTAGACCGGGTCGTACCCGGCCTCGGCCAGCCACCGCGTGGCCGCGGCGTCGATGTCGAGCGCGATGTCGCGGTCGCCCAGCATGGCCTTGAGGCGGCCCAGCTGGATGTCGACGATGCCGCCCATGTGGGCGCGCGTCAGCCTGTGGAACAGCAGGATCTCGTCCAGGCGGTTGAGGAACTCCGGCCGGAAGTTGGCGCGCACCACATCCATCACCTGCTCGCGCACCACGTCCACGTCCTGCCCCTCGGGCAGCGAGGCGATGACCTCCGCCCCCATGTTGGAGGTCATGATGATGAGCGTGTTGCGGAAATCCACCGTCCGCCCCTGCCCGTCGGTGAGGCGGCCGTCGTCGAGCACCTGCAGCAGGACGTTGAAGACGTCGGGATGGGCCTTCTCGATCTCGTCGAACAGCACGACCTGATAGGGCCGGCGGCGCACCGCCTCGGTCAGCGCCCCGCCCTCGTCGTACCCGACGTAGCCCGGCGGCGCCCCGATCATGCGGGCCACCGAGTGCTTTTCCATGTACTCCGACATGTCGAGGCGGACCATCGCGGTCTCGTCGTCGAACAGGAATCCGGCCAGCGCCTTGGTCAGCTCCGTCTTGCCGACGCCGGTGGGGCCGAGGAAGAGGAACGAGCCGATCGGCCGGTTGGGGTCCTGGAGGCCGGCGCGGGCCCGGCGCACCGCGTTGGCGACGGCGACGATCGCCTCCTCCTGGCCGACCACGCGCGTGCGCAGCCGGGCCTCCATGGCCAGCAGCTTCTCGCGCTCGCCCGCCAGCATCTTGTCGACGGGGATGCCGGTCCAGCGGCTGACCACGGCGGCGATGTCGCTGTCGCGCACCTCCTCGTTCAGCATGCGCCCGGCCGAGGCCTGCTCGGCCTCCTGCAGCCGGCGCTCCATGTCGGGAATGACGCCGTAGGTGAGTTCGCCGGCGCGCGCCCAGTTGCCCTGGCGCTGGGCGTTGTCCAGCTCGACCCGGGCGTGATCGAGGTCCTCCTTGATTTTCTGGGCGCTGTTGAGCTTGTCCTTCTCCGCCTGCCAGCGCGCGGTCAGGGTCGCCGACTCCTGCTCCAGCTCCGCCAGTTCACCCTCCAGGTCGCCGAGGCGGTCCTTGGAGGCGGTGTCGGTCTCCCGCTTCAGGGCCTCGCGCTCGATCTTGAGCTGGATGACGCGGCGGTCCAGCTCGTCGATCTCCTCCGGCTTGGAATCCACCGCCATGCGCAGGCGCGAGGCCGCCTCGTCGACCAGGTCGATGGCCTTGTCCGGCAGGAAGCGGTCGGTGATGTAGCGGTTGGAGAGCGTCGCCGCGGCGACGATGGCGCCGTCGGCGATGCGCACGCCGTGGTGCACCTCGTAGCGCTCCTTGAGGCCGCGCAGGATGGAGATGGTGTCCTCCACCGTCGGCTCGGGCACCACCACCGGCTGGAAGCGCCGGGCCAGTGCGGCGTCCTTCTCCACGTGCTTGCGGTACTCGTCGAGGGTGGTGGCGCCGACGCAGTGCAGCTCGCCGCGGGCGAGCGCCGGCTTCAGCATGTTGGAGGCGTCCATCGCGCCCTCCGCCTTGCCGGCGCCGACCAGGGTGTGCATCTCGTCGATGAAGACGATGATCTCGCCGGACGCGGCCTGGATCTCCTGGAGCACGGCCTTCAGGCGCTCCTCGAACTCGCCGCGGAACTTCGCCCCGGCGACCATCGCGCCGAGGTCGAGCGCCAGCAGCCGCCGGTTCTTCAACCCCTCGGGCACGTCCCCCTTGACGATGCGCTGGGCCAGCCCCTCGACGATGGCGGTCTTGCCGACGCCGGGCTCGCCGATCAGCACCGGGTTGTTCTTGGTGCGCCGTGCCAGAACCTGGATGGTGCGGCGGATCTCCTCGTCGCGGCCGATCACCGGGTCGAGCTTGCCCTCGCGGGCCGCGGCGGTGAGGTCGCGGGCGTACTTCTTCAGCGCGTCGTAGCCCTGCTCGGCGGACGGGCTGTCGGCGGTGCGCCCCTTGCGCACCTCCTCGATGGCGGTGTTCAGCGCCTGGGCGGAGACCTCGGCCTGTCGCAGCGCGCGCCCCGCCGGGGTGCCCTCGGCCAGCGCCAGGGCGAGCAGCAGCCGCTCGGCGGTGACGTAGCTGTCGCCGGCCTTCTCCGCGACCTTCTCGGCCTGCTCGAAGACCCGCGCCAGCTCCGGTGCCAGGTAGACCTGGCCGGCGCCGGCCCCTTCCACCTTGGGCAGCTTGTCCAGCTCCGCCTCGACGGCGGCCAGCGCGCGTGCGGCGTCGCCGCCGGCGGCGCCGATCAGGTTGGCGGCCAGCCCTTCCTTGTCGTCGAGCAGCGTCTTCAGCAGGTGTTCGGGCGTCAGGCGCTGGTGGCCACGGCGGACCGCCAGGGTTTGCGCTGCCTGGACGAAGCCGCGGCTGCGCTCGGTGTATTTCTCGAAATCCATCACGACCTCTCCCACGTGCGACCCGGCGCCCGCGAGGCAGCGCGCCCGGTCTGTGACCCACGATGTGCGATCCAGGAGGATGCTGACCGTAGATGTGGGAGCGTCCCCATGGGTTGCAAGACCACCGGCGTTTCGGGGTTTTGCATGGGAGGCCGGCCGGAAAAGCGAATCAGCCGTGCAGGACGGGGGCCTGCTCGTTCACCGCCATGCGCCTCGCCGCGGCGAGCGTGGCCTCCAGCTCCGGGTCCTTCGCGGCGGCCAGCGCCGTCACGTCGCTGGGCGTCGGCACCTCGCCCAGCCGCGTACGGACACGGCCGTGCACGTAGGCCAGCACCGCATCCCCGGCCGGCGCCTCCCCGGCCAGCCAGTCGGCGACGCGGCCGGCGTCGTTGGCGTCGCCCAGCCCGGCGGCGAGCCCGGCCAGCCGCGTCAACGGGTCGCGGTCCCGGAAGTCCGCCAGGATGGCATCGCGGGCCGCGGCGTCGCGGCGGCTGCGGGCGAAGGCGAGGCGCAGGCCGTAATTGTGCGGGAACGCCGGTTCGAGCCCGGCCCAGCGCCCGGCCCCGTCCGCCAGCCGCTCCATGGCGACGAGGATCGCCCCGGCGTGGTTCGGCCGCCGGCCCAGCACGGCGTCGAGGTCAGCCGTCGCCTCGGCGCGCAGCCGCGCCCGCGCCTCCTCCGGCAGGACGTCCAGCGCCGGCCCCAGCCGGAAGTCGGCCCGCAGCACCCGCCCATCGGCGTCGAGCGCGCGGGCGTCGGCGTCATCGACCGCCGGCCGGCGCGGCGTTGCGGCGGTGCCGTGCTCGGGAAACGGCTCCTCGCCGCGGTGCCTGCGCTCCAAGGCGGCGGACAGGGAGCGGGCGCTCACTGGGTCGAGCCGCCGCAACTCGGCGATCACCGGCCCGGCATCGCCACCGCGGCGGATGAGCAGGACAGCGAAGGCGGTGCGGCTGACGACGTTGTCCGGGAAGCGATGCACCGTCTCACGGTACAGGGCCTCCGCCTCGTCCTCCCGGTCGGTTCGCGCCAGAAGCTCCGCCAGGGCGGTGCGGCTGACGACGTCGTCCGGGAAGCGACGGAGGGTCTCCCAGAACACGATCTCTGCAAGGTCTTCCTGCCCACCGGCGGCAAGCGACCGCGCCCAGAGGGTCCAGCCGTAGGGGTTTCCGGGCTCCCACTGCACGGCGATGCGGGACAGGTCGTGCGCCAGATCCGGGTCCTCGGTGAGAACAAGGTCACCGATGTTGCACGCTGTCCGGACGACGTAATGGCTGTCGCCGGCCGATTCAGCGTAGCGGAGGTGGCCGGAAATCAAGGAATCAATGTCGGGCCGAACCGCCGCTACGGTCTCATGCCGCAATCGCGCGCTTACAGCTTCGAGACGATCGCGTGCCGGGGGATGCACAAGGACAACAGGCTTGCGTCCGGCCGGCTTGCCGCCTTGCACGTTCGCTGCCCACCACGTCGCACATGGATAGGCGCCATATCTCCTGATGTAAGGCTCCAGCCGCTCCCGCCATTTCGGCGGCGTGCGTGGGTAGAGCGCCTTCAGGGACTCCCATTGCATGAGGAACTCGTCCTCGTCGTCGGGGCCGAGGTGGCGTGCCCAGCGGGCGAAACCCGACAGCACGGCGTCCGCCGGCTCGCGCTCCGCTGCGGGGAGCCCGATGAGACCGAGCAGGGCGATGTCGAAATAATGCTCCGGTTCGGTACGGCCGGCCGTCTCGCAGAACGCATACCAGTCGCTGAGATAGGAGAGGTCCGACTGCGTGACGGCGAGAACGCGCCACAGTTCGGCCCGGGGGTCATGGGCCGGGTCGACCACCAGATCGGTGACCCAGGGCAGCAGTTCGTTGATCGCGCCGTGCAGATAGGCCGCGGTTTCCTTCAGGGCCAGCTGCGGCAGCAGGGAGAGCACCTCGACCAGTTCACCGGCGTAGCGTGCCGGCCCATAGCGCAAGCGGACGTCCGGCGGGTCGCCGGGGCGGGCAGCGACCCATGCCCTGACCGTCCGGTCGAGCAAGCGACGCAGCGGGTCTTCGGCCGACAGATTGCCGAACAGACTGGCGAGCACATCCGCTGGCCGGCCGCGGCCATAGGGGAACGGCAGGGCGATGCCACGGATCAGGTCGTCGAAACGGCGCTCCGGCGCCGCTTCGAAGGCGTCGAGCCAGGGGTGATCGGGCCGTGGGCGCCGGGGATCAATCGCGGACATGGTCAGGCATCGGTTCGCCGAAGTCGCTCCGGTATTCCCTCAGACACGCAAGATGGGCGTTGCGCAGGCGTTTCAAGGAGGGCTCCGGCATCGGCGTCGCGATGGACGCCATTTTTGCCATATGCTCCACCTTATAGTCTATACGCCGGTGCAGGATCTCCGCAACCAGACGCTCGCACGCCGCATCTTCCCGCAGGTCGAGCGTCCGCCCGCAGGGCAGTTCCGCCGGGGCGGGAAAGAAAAAGGGGTTGAGCGGCCCGTCCAGCACCGTCGGGACGGCAAACGCACGGTCCCGCTCGCCATGGGGCGTGGCGTCCAGCACCTCACCCACGGTGTAGACCATGGCGACCACCGTGTACTCCTTGGCAAGCCGCGGCACGTGGAAGTGGCCGAGCCCGAGCCGGTCGCGCAGGCGCAGGAACCAGTTGCCGTCGGCCAGATCGGCTTCCACCTCGTTATGGAAGGCGGCGAAGCTCGGCCGCTGGTCGCGCCGGCGGTTCCATTCACGGACGAACGCCTCCAGCCGCCGGCGCTGGGCACGGCGCACCGGATCGTGTTCACCGCGTCCATTGTTCGTCGCCAGCGTGAACGCCTGGACGATCGCGGTCTTGGAGAACCGCCCGAAAGGATCGAACATCCAATCGATGCTCTCCAGCCGCACGATCCGTTGCGGCGCCAGTCTGGCGATCAGCGCGCCTGCGTTCTCCGGAGCGAACGTGGCGGGTACGCCACCCGTCGGCGCATTGACACGATTGGCGACGTAGTCCGCGTGCTTGACCGACACCGTGCACCGCGGACGGCCCGGCGGCGGGACGAAGTCGTGGTCGTCGTAAGACACCCACCGGTTGTCGGCGACCCGTTCCTCGAAGCGGAAGTTGTCACAGACGGCCCGCGCCACGGACGTCCGGGCCCAGTGATGACCATTGCCGATGCGGCGGCGATTGAGCATGTGCACATGAATGCCAGTTGCGGCAGGGGGCTGCGACTGTAACAACCTTCCTCGCGACCAGCCAATTGGAAATGCCCGCACAGCGCGCGTCCCTACCACTTTGGGACACCGCACGCCCGCGCCGCCCTTCAACCGGATGCATCGTTTCCAGCACGCCGAAAGGGCAGTTACAGTCGGAAGGCCCGACCACGATTTCGCACGGACGATGACCGACGCCACCCTGCCCAACGCCCGCGACGCCACCATGCCGCACCCCCTGCACCCGCTGCGCCTCGCCTGGCTGGCGCGCAACGCGTGGCATCGCGTCGCGCGCCCCCTCACCATGGGGGTGCGGGCCATCGTCCTGCGGCCCGCCACGCGGCCCGGCGCCGCGCCCGACGTGCTGATGATCCGCCACAGCTACGTCGGCGGCTGGCACCTGCCGGGCGGCGGCGTGGCCAAGGGCGAGACGCTGGCCGAGGCCATGCGCCGCGAGGTGCGGGAAGAGGTCGGCCTGACGGTCGAGAGCGGCGCCCAGCCGCTGGGCGTGTACGCCCGCTTCCGCCACGGCGCCAGCGACCACGTCGCCGTGTTCGTGGCCGAGCGCTGGTCGGGCACGCCCACGCCCGACGGCGTGGAGATCGCCGAGGCCGCCTTCTTCCCCGTGGACGCGCCGCCGCCCGGCACCTCGCCTGCGACCCGGCGCCGCCTCGCCGAGTTCCGCGACGGCACCCCCCCGGCGGAGCGCTGGTAGCACAAGAAGTGGAATGATTCGGCCGGGACGGTTGACAGATCCTATCCGCGGGGATGACATAGCCCGATGTCGTGCACCCTCGCCAAGATCGTGCGCTACCCCGTCAAGGGGCTGAGCGCCCAGGAGCTTCCCGCGGTCGAACTGGAGCCGGGCAAGGCGCTGCCCGGCGACCGGCGCTACGCCCTGCTGCACGGGCCGGCGGCGCTGGACATGGACCAGGAGGGATGGCGGCCCAAGACCGACTTCCTGACGCTGATGCGGCACGAGAAGCTGGCGACCCTGGACACCACGTTCGACGAGGAGACGCAGACGCTGGTCGTGCTGCGCGGCGGCCGGCCGGTCGCCCGCGGCCGCCTCGACCAGCCCACCGGGCGCATGCTGCTGGAGCAGTTCTTCGCCGCCTACATGGCCGGCGCGGCACCGGGCGCCCCGAAGATCGTCGAGGCGACGGGATTCGCCTTCACCGACACGGACCCGCCGACGGTGTCCCTGCTGAACCTCGCCAGCGCCCGCGACCTGGAGCGGGTGACCAAGCAGCCGGTGCACCCCGGCCGGTTCCGCGCCAACCTCTGGCTCGACGGCCTGGACCCATGGGAAATGCGCCATTGGATCGGCCGTGGTCTGGCCATCGGCGCCGCCCGGCTCGAGATCCGCAGCACCATACCGCGCTGCACGGCGACCGAAGTGAACCCCGACACCGGCGCCCGCGACATGGGCGTGCTGCAGGCGCTGCAGCGCGGCTACGGCCACGTCCAGTGCGGCCTCTACGCCGCTGTGGTCGATGGCGGCCGGGTCGCCTCGGGCGATCCGGTCACCCTTCTCTGACGGTGGTCCCGCGGTTCTGAATCAAACACCGACGCCGACGCCGGGCGCCCGGTGACCAGATCCTGATCATCGGGCGCCCGGCGTCGCACACCCGGCGTCACGCACCCCTCGTCACGCGCTCATGGCCGCGCGATCGTCGGCGCCTTCCGTCATGTCATCGCCGTCCTGGTCGTCGTCCGGCCCACCGCCGCCCGGGCGGTCGTGGCCGTTGCCGGGCGCGCGGTTCTCGCGCTGGCGGTTCTCCGATTCCTGGATCTGGTTGATGATGCGGAAGTAGTGTTCCGCATGCTGCTGGTAGTTCTCCGCCATGATGCGGTCGCCGGACGACGCCGCGTCCCGGGCCAGCGCCTGGTACTTCTCGTGGACCTGCCACGCGTTGCCGCGGATTCGCACGTCCGGGCCGTTGCTGTCGAATGTCTGGTGACGCAGCGGAACGTTCTGCCGGCGGCCGCTGCCGCCGGCTCCGCCGCCGCCACCACCGCCACCACCACCGCCACCACTGCCGCCACCACCACTGCCGCCACGGCCGCGCGAACGCCTGTTGTTCGGTCCTTGTCTCATCCGGCTCTTGAGGCCCCATGTTCGAGAATCGCAATCCCCACAACGCCCCGGCGGCTCTGTTGGCCACCGGGCCCGCCGTGGGGACACCACGGATCGGTTCGCGGGGAGTCAAAAATCGACGTCGGTGCCGTGTGCAGGCAGGCCGGGCTCACTCGTGCCCCGGGCGCCCGATCAGTTTCGGCTCCCACAGGATCGTCGATGGTTGGAACCCTAGCGGCTCAACGCCGGCAATCCAACTGTTTTCTTGCGTGCTTTACCGGAATCCGGGGTCGTTTCGCCCCCGGACGCACCGCTCGATGCCGCCGAGGTCGCGGAAGACGCCGGTGGCCGCCAGCCCGTGGCGCACCAGCAGCGCCGCCACGTCGGCGGCCTGCCCGGCGCCGACCTCCAGGGCTGCGGTGCCCCCGGGGGCGAGAAGACCCGGCAGCTGGGCGGCGATGATCCGGTAGGCGTCGAGCCCGTCGGCCCCGCCGTCCAGGGCCCGCAGCGGGTCGAACGAGCGCACGTCGGGCTGCAGCGACAGGATGTCGCGGCTGGGGATGTAGGGGGGGTTGGACACCACGAGGTCGAAGCGCTCGCCCAGCCCGGCGCCCCAGTCGCCGACGCGGAAGGCGGCGCGGGGCGCCAGGCCGTTGGCGGCGGCGTTGGCGGCGGCGGCGGCCACGGCACCCGCGCTGATGTCGACGCCGAGGCCGCTCGCGTTGGGCAGCTCGTCCAGCAGGGCCAGCAGGATGCAACCGCTGCCGGTGCCGAGGTCGAGGACGCGCAGCGGGGCGGAGCGGTCCGGCACCGCGCCCAGCGCCGCCTCCACCACCGTCTCGGTGTCGGGACGCGGGTCGAGGGTGTCGGCGGTGAGCGCCAGGTCGAGGGTCCAGAAGCCGCGGCTGCCGAGGATGCGCGACACCGGCTCGCGCGCCGCGCGGCGGGCGAGCAGCGCGTCGAGGCGGACGGCGGCGTCCGCCGGCACCGCGTCCTCGCCGCGGGCGAGCAGCTGGTCGCGGGTGAGACCCAGCGCGTGCTCCACCAGCAGCCGCGCGTCCAGCTCCGGCGTGTCGACCCCGGCGGCGCGCAGCCGCGCCGCGGCGGCCCGGCGGAGGGCATGGACGGTCGTGGTCATGGCGCGCCGCGGTGGTTCGGAAACGGCCGCATCCCCGCACCGGCGAGACCGGCGGCGGCGCTCACCGCAGCTCGCTGAGGCGCAGCGCCTCGTCCTCGGCCACCAGGGCGTCGACGACCTCGTCCAGGGCCTCGCCCAGCATCACCTTCTCGATCTTGTAGAGGGTCAGGTTGATGCGGTGATCGGTGACCCGGCCCTGGGGGAAGTTGTAGGTGCGGATGCGCTCCGACCGGTCGCCGGAGCCGACCTGGCTCTTGCGGTCGGCGGCGCGGGCGGCGTCCTTGGCGCTGCGCTCCCGCTCGTAGAGGCGGGCGCGCAGCACCTTCATCGCCTTCGCCTTGTTCTTGTGCTGGCTCTTCTCGTCCTGCTGGCTGACGACCAGCCCGGTCGGCAGGTGGGTGATGCGCACCGCGCTGTCCGTGGTGTTGACCGACTGCCCGCCGGGGCCCGAGGACCGGAACACGTCGATGCGCAGGTCCTTCTCGTCGATCTGCACGTCGACCTCCTCGGCCTCGGGCAGGACGGCCACCGTGGCGGCGGACGTGTGGATGCGCCCCTGCGCCTCGGTGGCGGGCACGCGCTGCACGCGATGCACCCCGGATTCGAACTTGAGCCGGGCGAAGACGTTGCGGCCGGTGATGTTGGCGATCGCCTCCTTGTAGCCGCCGATGCCGGTCTCGCTGACCTCCATCGCCTCGAAGCGCCAGCCGTGCAGGCCGGCGTAGCGGCGGTACATCTCGAACAGCTCGGCCGCGAACAGGGCCGCCTCGTCGCCCCCGGTGCCGGCCCGCACCTCGAGGATCGCGTTCTTCTCGTCGGCCTCGTCCTTGGGCAGCAGCGCCACCTGCACCGTGCGCTCCAGCGCCGGCAGGCGGTCGTCCAGCGCCCGCAGCTCGTCCTCGGCGAGGCCGCGCATCTCCGGGTCGGCGGCCGGGTCGGCGGCCATCGCGGCGAGCTCCGCCGCCTCGGTCCGGACCTTCGTCAAGGCGGCGATCGCCTCGGCGACCGGGGTGAGGTCGGCGTACTCCTTGGACAGGCGGGCGAACTCCCCGGCCTCGACGCTGCCGGCGGACAACGCGTCGCGCAGCTCGTCGTGGCGGGCCAGAACCCTGCCGAACTTCTCTTCCAGGCTCACGTTCGCTCTTCCTCGTTGCGTCGGCCGGCCGCCCCGTCGGCGGGGTCGGAGACCGCATTGCCCAGATCACCGTTGCTGTCGCCGCCGCCGCCGTCGCCGTCGACCCCGTCGTCCAGCCGGAACAGGCGGAACAGCAGGCGCTCCGCCGCCGCCCGCTCCGCCCGTTCGCCCCCCTCGGCGGCGGCCAAGGTGCGCAGCATCGCCGACGGGCGGTGCAGCAGCCGGTTGACCAGCAGCCGCGTCGCCGCGTCGGCGTCGAGCGCCCCGTGCTGGTCCAGCAGGCGCCGCCGCTCCGCTTCGAAATGGGCGCGCAACGCCGCCACCGCCGGCACCGCGGCCCGCTCGGCGCGGGTGCGAACGAAGCCGGCCACCGCACCGTCGACGATGGCGCGGGCCGCCTGCAGCGCGCCCTGCCGCCCCACCCGCCCTTCCAGCGCGACGCGCTCCAGGTCGGCCAGGTCGTAGACATAGGCGTCGTCGAGGCCGCCCACCGCCGGGTCGACATCGGCCGGGATCGCGGCGTCGACGACGAACATGGCGCGGTAGCGCCGCCGCTTCAGCGCCGCCCCCATCGCCTCGGCGGACAGGATATAGCGCCCCTGGCCGGCCGCGGTCACCACGATATCGGCGCCCTCCAGCGCGCCGTCGACCTCGGCCCAGGGCACGAAATGCGCGTCCAGGCGCCGCGCCGCCGCCGCCGCCCGCCGGTCGACCGGGGCGGCGACGGTCACCCGGGCAAGCCCCGCCTCGCGCAGACCCTCCACCACCAGCGCCCCCATGTCACCCAGACCCAGCAGCAGGGCGCCGGTGCGCTTGAGGTTGCCGTGCAGGTCGCGGGCGACCTGGACCGCGGCGGCGACGATGGAGGTCGCGCCCTCGGCGATCGCGGTCTCGCTGCGCACCCGCTTCGCCGCGGCGTAGGCCGCCTGGAGCGCCGCCTCCAGCTCCGGCCCGGTGCAGCCGGCGGTCACCGCGATGCGGTGCGCCGCCTTGAGCTGGCCGAGGACGTGCGGTTCGCCGACGATCTGGCTGTCGAGGGACGAGGCCACGTCGAAGACGTGGCGCACCGCCGCCTCTCCGGTCAGGGTGACGAGTTGCCCGGCCAGCGCGCCGGTGTCCTCCAGCCCCAGCCGCTCCCCCATCAGAGCGGCGACCCGCAGCGCCGCCTCGAGCGGCCGGGGATGAACCCCCTGCACCTCGACCCGGTCGCAGGTGCTGAGCCACAGCGCCTGCTCGAAGCCCAGGCCCTTCAGTCGGTCCAGGATCTCCGGAACCTCCGCCTCGTCGGTGGCAAGGCGGTCGCGCAGGCTGCCCGAGCAGGTGCGGTGGCTGGCGCCGACGACGAGGTAGGAGGCGATCACCGATCCGATCCGAGCTCACACGCGGCGGATCACTCCGCCGCTTCCGCAGCCGTTGCGGCGCTCGCGGCGGCCGCGGCCTCGATGGCGGCCGCCTTCTCCTCGACCATCGCGACGAGATGGTCGACGATGTCGCGGTCCTTCAGGCGGTGGTCGGGCTGGCCGGCGACGTAGATCTGGTGGGTGTTGTTGCCACCGCCGGTGAGCCCGATGTCGGTCTCCCGCGCCTCGCCGGGACCGTTGACGACGCAGCCGATGACCGACACCGTCAGCGGCGTGGTGATGTGGGTCAGGCGCTGCTCCAGCACCTCCACCGTCTTGATCACGTTGAAGTTCTGCCGTGCGCAGGACGGGCAGGACACGACCGTGACGCCGCGCCGGCGCAGCCCCAGCGACTTCAGCAGGTCGTAGCCGACCAGGACCTCCTCCGCCGGGTCGGCCGACAGCGACACGCGAATCGTGTCGCCGATGCCGGCCCACAGCAGCATGCCCAGGCCGATGGAGGACTTCACGGTGCCGGCGCGCAGGCCGCCGGCCTCGGTGATGCCGATGTGCAGGGGATAGTCGCACACCTCGGCCAGGCCCTGGTAGGCGGCCACGGCCAGGAACACGTCGGACGCCTTGACCGAGATCTTGAACTCCCGGAAATCATGGTCTTCCAGGATCTTGGCGTGGTCGAGCGCGCTCTCGACCATGGCCTCCGGGCAGGGCTCGCCGTACTTCTCCAGCAGGTCCTGCTCCAGCGACCCGGCGTTGACGCCGATGCGCATGGAGCAGCCATGGTCCTTGGCCGCCTGCACCACCTCGCGCACCCGCTCGGCCGAGCCGATGTTGCCGGGGTTGATGCGCAGGCAGGCCGCCCCGCTCTCGGCCGCCTCGATGGCCCGCTTGTAGTGGAAATGGATGTCGGCGACGACAGGGACCTTGACCTGCCGCACGATGTCCTTCAGCGCCAGCGCCGAGTCCCGGTCCGGGCAGGAGACGCGGACGATGTCGACGCCGACCCGCTCCATGGCCTGGATCTGCTCGACCGTCGCCTTGACGTCGGCGGTCGGCGTGTTGGTCATGGACTGGACCGAGATCGGGGCGTCGCCGCCCACGGGAACGGAGCCGACGTGGATCTGGCGGGACACGCGGCGCTGGATCTGCCGGTAGGCGCGCACACTGCTCATCGGAACCTGGCCTTCGATTCGGAACGGGGCGGTCCGCCCTTATAGCGCACCCGCCGCTGCCCCTGAAGTGCGCACGCGGGTTCGCGTTGCCAAGGGAAAGGGACGGAGCCCGACCTTAGGCGGGTTTCACCGGCTCGGGCCACGGGCCCGGCCCGGCGAAACCTGCGGACTCCAGGGTATTGCAGGGTCTCCCAGCCCGCCCATGGGTGGGCGGGGTACGGAAAACCGGCCTAGCGCAGGGCCGGCGCGTCGAGGGCGATGTCCCGCAGCACCTGGCCGCTGGCGCCGAGCGGCGTGCCGGCCACCCCGTCGACCACGACGACGAGACCGCCGGCGTTGCCGGTGCGCAGGCGCACCCCGGGACGGTCCGGAACGCGGTAGACCTCGCCCGGCCGCAGGACCCGCGTGAAGAGGAGGTCGCCGCCGCCATCGCGGACCTGCACCCAGCTGTCCTGGGTGGCGCGGAGCTGGACCCGCGATTCCTGGTTCTGGCTGCCATACACGCGGGTCGGCGGTGTCGCCACCGCGGCCGCCGCATCGGCCACCGCGGTGCTGCCCGGGGCGGCGGCGACCGCCGGCAGCGGCGGTGCCTCCGGCGTCAGCGGCGTCGGCTCCTGGGCCGCCTCCTCGGTGTCCTCCTCGGTGGCCGCGGCCTCGGCCTCGGCCGCCGCGTCCGGCTTCACCGGCGGCACGGCGTCCGCCGCCGGCGTGTCCGGAAGGGCCGCCACCGCGGCCGGGGCGTCGGCGGGCGGCAAGGGCGCGGGCGCGGCCGGTGCGGCGGCGGGCGCCCCGGACGCCGTCCCGGGCGCGGGCGCCGGCGCGGCCGGAGCGACGGCTTGTGACGGCGGCGACGGCGGGGGCGGCGACGGCGGGGGCGGCGACGACGGGGACGCCGACGACGGGGACGCCGACACCGGCGGCGCGGCGGCCTGCGGGGCGGCCGTCACCGCGGCACCGCCCCCGGCGGATGGGGCAAAGCCCCCGGCGGATGGGGCGGTGCCCCCGGCGGATGGGGCGGTGCCCCCGGCGGACGGGCTCGCGGACGCCGTGGTCGAGGGCGCCTCGGCCACGGCGGCCGGCGGCGCCGGATCGGCCGGCGCGCTCTCCGCGACCTCCGGCCCGGGCGCGTCGGGGGACGGCGCCGGCGGCGCCTGGGCGGCGGACTCGTCCGGGGCCGGGAGCGACGGCTGGGTGGTGGCGCTGAACGGCAGGTTGTCGAGCAGCGACACCAGGCGGTCCGGCAAGGCCGGCACCAGATCGACCATCGACCGGTCGGTGGCCGACAGATAGTACCAGCCGCCATAGACCGAGCCGGCGATGACCAGCGCCGCCAGCAGGACCGCACCGCCCGGCACCCGGCCTTCCGGCACCGGCGTGGGGAAGTACAGCTCCTGCTTCGCGGTGCGGCCGGCGACCTCGTCCTTGAAGCGGCGGACCACGGCGTCGGCGTCGAGGCCGAGGTATTCCGCGTAGGAGCGCAGGAAGCCGGCGGCGTACGCGTTGCCCGGAAGGTCGCCATAGCGGCCGTCCTCGATCGCCTGCAGGAACACGTAGCGGATGCGCAGCATCTCCGCGACGTCGCGCAGCTCGACGCCGACGCGCTGGCGCGCCTCGCGCAGGCTGGCGCCCACGCCGGCGACCGGCGCGTCGCCGCCGCCCCAGCCGGGGTGATGGCCGGGAGAATGGGAGGAGGCGTCCATGCCGTCGTTCACCTTGCGAATGCTGTCGCCCATGGGGTCGGTCGTGTCGTCGCTGCGCGCGCCGATGGCAAATCGTTGCGCCGGGATGGCGTCCGCCGACGCGGTGGCGCGGCGCCATGGCCGGCACGGTACACGTCCTTCGGCATGGCTCTTGTAACAAAGGCGTGCGGCAAGGGGCAACCGCTCAAATCAGGATGCCGTGATCCTTGGCAAAAGCGCCGAGCTTGCTGCGCGCGCTGTGGTCGGCGCGGCTGTAAAGCCCGCCCATGTATTGGCGCAGACTGCCGACATCAAGGGAACGCAGCATCGTCTTCACCGGCCCGACCGCCGGGGGTGCCATGGACAGGGTGCGGAAGCCCAGGCCGATCAGGGCCATGGCGTCGAGCGGCCGGCCCGCCATTTCGCCGCAGATGGACAGAGGCACACCCGCGTCGTCGCAGGCCTCGACCAGCCCCTTGAGCAGGCTGAGCATGGGCGGCGACAACGGGTCGTAGCGCATCGCCGTGCGCGGGTTGCCGCGGTCGCAGGCGAAGATGTACTGCATCAGGTCGTTGGAGCCGACCGACAGGAAGTTCACCCGTCGCAGCAGGGCGGGAAGCTGGAACAACAGCGACGGCACCTCGATCATCGCGCCGACGCGCAGCCGGCCGGGCAGCGCGTAGCCTTCCGCCTGGACGCGCGCGCACTCCATGTCGAGCAGGCGCCGGGCGGCGTCGAACTCGGCCACCTCGGCGATCATCGGGAACATCACCGACAGGGCCGGCCGGCCGGCCGCCGCGCGCAGCAGCGCCCGCAGCTGCTGGCGCAGCAGCATGGGATGGTCCAGGCCGATGCGGATCGCCCGCCATCCCAGCGCCGGGTTCTCCTCTTCGCCGGCCACGATGTAGGGCAGGATCTTGTCGCCGCCGGCGTCCAGCGTGCGGAACACCACGGGCTTGGCCCCGGCCTCGTCGAGGATGCGGGCGTAGAGGTCGGTCTGCGCCGCCACGTCGGGATAGGTCGAGCGCACCATGAACGGGATCTCGGTGCGGTAGAGGCCGATCCCCTCGGCCGCGCTGGCCTGGAGGTGCGGCAGATCGATCAGCAGCCCGCAGTTGAGCTGGATGGAGATCGGCACGCCGTCGCGGGTCAGCGACGGCAGCGCCCGGACCTCGGCGTACATCTGCTCCTTGCGGGTGCGCAGGGCGACGCTGTCGGCGAAGGCCATCTGGATGTCCTCGGCCGGGCGGACGAAGACGGTGCCATGGTCGCCGTCCACGATCAGGGGATCGAGCGGCTCGATCCGGTTCATGGCGTCGGCGATCTGCACCACCGGGATGTCGAGGGCCCGGGCGACGATGCAGACATGGGACGACGGCGACCCCTCCTCCAGGATCAGCGCGCGCAGGCGGCGCTGGTCGTAGTCCAGAAGCTCGGCCGGGCCCATGGTGCGGGCGACGATGACGATCTCGTCGGGCAGGGTCGCCGCGTCGCCGTCGCCGTGCTTGCCGGCGAGGTGCTGGAGCAGGCGGTTGGTCAGGTCCTCCAGGTCCAGCAGGCGCTCGCGGATGTAGGGGTCGGTGAGATGGCTCATGCGGGCGCGGTTGTCGTTCTGCACCTGCTGCACCGCGGCGTCGGCCGTCAGCCCCTTGGCGATGGCGTCGCGGATGCGGGTCAGCCAGCCGCGGTCCTCCGCGAACATGCGGTAGGTCTCCAGGATGTCCCGCGGCTCACCCTGCGCCGCCAGGGACGGCGAGGCCAGCAGGGCGTCGAGGCGGCTGTGCATGGCGGTCAGCGCCTCGGCCAGGCGCTGCTGCTCGCGGTCGGAGTCCTCGGCCACCATCTGGCGGATGGTCAGCTGGGGACGGTGCACCACCGCCAGGCCGGTCGCCAGGCCGCCGCTGAGGGAGACCCCGGACAGGCGCGCCGGCATCAGCGCGGCGTCGCCGGTGGAGAACACCTCCTGCGGGTTGATCAGCTCGCCCGCCGCCACCAGCTCGGCGACGACCATGGCGATGGTCTGCAGGGTCTCGACCTCCTCCTCGGCGTAGTGGCGCCGGGCGGCGTGCTGGATCACCAGGACGCCGCGGACCTTGCCGCCGCGCAGGATGGGCACGCCCATCAGGGACTGGAACGGGTCCTCGCCGGTTTCCGGGCGGTAGGCGAAGCTGGGGTGGGCCTGGACGTTGTCGAGGGCCAGGGCGCGGGCCTGGGCGGCGATGTCGCCGACGATGCCCTCGCCGACCCGCAGCCGGGTCTTGTGCACGGCCGCCTTGTTGAGGCCCTCCGTGGCGAACAGCTCGAGCACCTCGCCGGCGCGCATGACGTAGCAGGAGCAGACGTCGGCCCCCATCTCGGCGCCGATCAGGGTGACGATCTTGTCCAGCCGGTCCTGCCCGGTGCCCGACCCGGCCATGATGTCGCGCAGCCGCGCGAGGAGGCGGCGCGAGGCGCGGCCGTCGAAGGGGGCGGTGTGCTGCTTGACGCTGTCCATGGCGCGCTCAATTCCACGCGGCGGCGGCAAAAGCAAGGGGGGAGACGGGTGCCTCCGCCCCATGGGCGGCAACGCCGCGCGGCGTTGCCGCCGCGGGGGCGCCGGCCGCCCGGTGCGACAGGAGAGTCAACGGCATGGGGATCCCGCGCAATGGCCTTCGCCCATCAATGTGGTGCGCCGGCCCCTTGCGCGAAAGAGGCACCCCCCGTTCTCAGGCCGCTCCTTCCTCCACGGCCCGCGCGCGCAGGGGCAGCGAGGCGAAGCGGCGCAGCAAGGCGGCCTCCGCCTGACCCAGCAGTTCGGCGATGATCTCGATGGTCGGCTGCTCGCGGGTCACCATGCCGACGCTCTGGCCCGCCATCAGCGACCCGTTCTCCACGTCGCCGTCGATGACCGCACGGCGCAGCGCGCCGGCCCAGTAGTGCTCGATCTCGAGCTGGGCGGCCTCGCGGGAGATCGCGCCGGCGTCGACGCGCGCGATCAGCGCCCGCTGCGTCTCCTGGAACCGCTTGGTGCCTTCGTTGGCAAGCGCGCGCACGGGGATCACCGGAAAGCGCGGGTCGATCTGCACCGACGGCTGGGCATCGCGGGCGGAGGCGCGGATGAACGCCTTCTTGAAATTGGCGTGGGCGATGGATTCCGCCGCGCAGACGAAGCGGGTGCCGATCTGCACCCCGGCGGCGCCCACTTCCAGCGCCGACACGATGGCCTCGCCGCGGCCGATCCCGCCGGCGACGAACACCGGCACCTCCCGCACCTCGGGCAGGATCTCCTGGGCCAGCACGGAGGTGGCGACCGGACCGATGTGGCCGCCGGCCTCCGACCCCTCGATGATCAGCGCGTCGACGCCCATCCGCACCAGCCGCTTGGCGATCACCGCGGCCGGGGCGAACGCCACCACCTTGGCGCCGCCGTCCTTGATCCGCTTGATGGTGACCGCCGAGGGCAGCCCGCCGGCGACCACGACGTGGCCCACCCGCTGCTCGACGCAGACCGTCACCAGGCTGTCGAGCTGGGGATGCAGGTTGATGAGGTTGACGCCGAACGGCCGGTCGGTGAGGGCGCGGGTCGCCGCGATCTCCTCGGCCAGGCGGTCCGGCGCCATGGAGCCGCAGGCGAGCACGCCGAAGCCGCCGGCGTTGGAGATGGCGGAGACGAGGTGGCGTTCCGACACCCAGGTCATCGCGCCGCCCATGATGGCGGTGGGTGAGCCGAGGAAGGCGCACCCCCGGCTCCACAGCCGGTCGAGCCTCAGACGGGCCGCCGGGGCGGACGCCGCGCTCGCGGACATGGCCGGGGGGTGTTTCATGGGGCTGGCGGTTCCCGATCAGGTCGCGTCGAGGCCGTAGACCGTGTGCAGCGAGCGCAGGGCCAGTTCCGTGTACTCCTCGGCGATCAGAACGCTGATCTTGATCTCCGAGGTGGAGATCACCTGGATGTTGATGCCCTTGTCGGCCAGCGCCTTGAACATGCGCTGTGCGACGCCGGCGTGGCTGCGCATGCCGACCCCGATCACCGACACCTTGACCACGTCGGGGTCGGAGACGATGCGCTGGTAGTTCAGCTCCGCCCTCTTGTCCTCGAGCACCTTGACGGCGCGGTCGATGTCGGCCTTGCCGACGGTGAAGGTGAGGTCGGTGGAACGGCCGTCCTCCGAGACGTTCTGGACGATCATGTCCACGTTGATCGCGGCGTCCGACAGCGGGCCGAAGATGCCGGCGGCCACGCCCGGCCGGTCGGCGACGCCGACCAGGGTGATCTTCGCCTCGTCGCGGCTGTAGGCGATGCCGCTCACCACTTCCTTTTCCACGATCTCGTCCTCGTCGACTACCAGAGTTCCAGGGAGTTCACTGCCGGGGGCCGGCTCGAAACTGGACAGCACCTGCACGCGCACGCGATGGTTCATCGCCATCTCGACGGACCGCGTCTGCAGCACCTTGGCGCCCTGGGAGGCCAGTTCCAGCATCTCCTCGTAGGTGATGCGGTCGAGCTTGCGGGCCTTGGTGACGATGCGCGGATCGGTGGTGTAGACACCGTCCACGTCGGTGTAGATGTCGCACCGCTCGGCCTTCAGCGCCGCCGCCAGGGCCACCGCAGAGGTGTCGGAGCCGCCGCGCCCCAGCGTGGCGATGCGCCCGTCCGGTGCCACCCCCTGGAACCCGGCGACCACCGCGACCTCGCCGGTCGCCATGCGCTTGTCCAGCTCGGTGGTGTCGATGGAGACGATGCGCGCCTTGGCGTGGGTGTCGTCGGTGCGGATGGGGATCTGCCAGCCCAGCCAGGAGCGCGCCGGGATGCCGATGGACTGCAACGCGATGGCCAGAAGGCCGGTGGTCACCTGTTCGCCCGAGGCCACGACGGCGTCGTACTCGCGCGCGTCGTGCAGCTTGTCAATGTCGGTGCAGTGCTTCACCAGCTGGTTCGTGGTGCCCGACATGGCCGAGACCACGACCGCCACCTGATGGCCCGCCTTGACTTCCTGCTCGACCTTGCGAGCCACGTTCTTGATCCGCTCGATGTCGCCGACCGACGTGCCGCCGAACTTGAGGACGATCCGCGCCATTATCCCCACACCATCTGAAGCCGGCCCCGGTGCGGGGGGTCCGGCATGACGCCCCCGCTCCACCGTTGCCGGCGCGGGGCGGCGTATCCATACTCTCTCGGCCGGGACGAAGGCAAGAACGCCCGGGCCTGTTTTCACGCGAACATTTTATGGGATCTCACCGATGAACGCGACCGCCGGCACCGTCGACCCAGACGAAATCGCCCGTTTCTCGGCGATCGCCGCGGAGTGGTGGGACCCCGCCGGCAAGTTCCGCCCGCTGCACAAGCTGAACCCGCTGCGCCTCGCCTACATCCGCGACACGGTCTGCGCGCGCCTCGGCCGGGATCCCCACACCGGAACGGCCCTCGCCGGCCTCGACGTCGTCGACATCGGCTGCGGCGGCGGCCTTCTGGCCGAGCCCCTGGCGCGCATGGGCGCCACGGTGCTGGGCGTCGACGCGGCGGAGCGCAACGTCAAGACCGCCGCCGCCCACGCCGCCGAGACGGACACCGCGGTCGCCTACCGCGCCACCACCGCGGAGACCCTGGCCGCCGAAGGGCGCCGCTTCGACGTGGTGGTGGCCATGGAGGTGGTGGAGCACGTGGCCGACGTGGACCTGTTCCTCAAGGCCTGCACCGACCTGGTGGCACCCGGCGGCGTCCTGTTCCTGGCCACCTTGAACCGCACCCCGAAGAGCTTCGCCCTGGCCATCGTCGGCGCCGAGTACATCCTGCGCTGGCTGCCCCGGGGCACCCACAACTGGCGCAAGTTCCTGCGGCCGTCGGAGCTGGCCGCCGGCCTGCGCTCCCGCGGCTTCGCCATGAAGAACCTGACCGGCGTCACCTACAACCCGCTGACCGACGCCTTCCGGCTGCACCCGCGCGATCTCGACGTCAACTACATGGGATGGGCCGAGCGCGGGTAGCCGCCACTCAGGTGCCGGCGTAGACCTCGTCGAGGTCCAGCGCGAGGTCGAACGGCGGCAGCGGAACGGCGCCGCCGGTGACGACCTCGTGCACCCAGCCCTCACCCTCGCGGCGGTAGACCTCCACGCGGCGCTCCTCCTGGGCCACCACGAGGTAGGCGGCCAGGCTGGGAACGGTCAGATAGTGGATGCGCTTCTCCCGGCGGTCCACGGCTTCGGTGGACGGCGACAGCACCTCGACGACCAGGGCCGGCGCATGAACGACGTAGTCGTCGCGGTCGGAGGGATCGCAGGTGACCACGAGGTCGGGATAGTAATAGGCGTTGGCCGCCTCGACCCGGACCTTCACCTCGCTTGCATAGGCATCACAGCCCCGCCGCTGCGATGCCTGCTGCAACGCGACGAACAGGTTCCCTACGATGCGGGCGTGGCGGCGGCTGGCGCCGACCATCGCGAACACTTCACCGTCGACGTATTCGTGCCGCACCTCGGCGGTCCGTTCGCGCGCCAGATACTCGTCCGGCGCCATCCAAGGGGTGCGCAATGCGGTCGGCATGGCATCCAGCATACCGCAGCTTTTTCGCCGCCACCATCGCCCGTTGGGGCGGGTGTGGAAAACACCACCGCCGTCATCGTTTGTTCTTCGAACCGTCAGATCACCGTCACGCCGGCACGGCTACAACAGGCGCGAAACGGTCCACTGGAGGTAACGAACCCATGTTGTCCCGCACCGCGCACGCGCTGATGGCCTCGGCGGCGCTCGTCGCCCTGGCCGGCGGCCCCGCCTCGGCCGCCTCGCTCCAGCGCATCGCCACCTGGCCGGTCTATACGAGCCTGCCCGAGGGCACGCCGGTGGAGACCGAGACGGCGGCCGAGATCATGTCCTACGGCAAGGACGGCAACCTTCTGGTCTTCACCGACTCCCCCTTCGGGTCGCTGGGCTTCATCGACATCACCGATGCGGCGGCGCCCAAGGCCGCTGGCCGGGTCGACCTGGGCGGCGAGCCGACCAGCGTGGCGGTGGCCCGCGACGTGGCGCTGGTGGGCGTCAACACCTCCAAGAGCTATGCGGAGCCGTCGGGTCACGTCGCCGTGGTTCCGCTGGACGGCCGCACCGTCGCCAAGACCTGCGACGTCAAGGGCCAGCCGGACTCCGTCGCGGTCAGCCCGGACCACCGCTTCCTGGCCGTCGCCGTGGAGAACGAGCGCGACGAGGAGCTGAACAAGGGCGTGATCCCGCAGATGCCGGCCGGCCATCTGGCGATCCTGACCCTGGGCGAGGACGGCGCGCCGACCAACTGCGACAGCGCGACCATCGTGCCGATGACCGGCATGGCCGGCGTCGCCCCCGACGATCCCGAACCCGAATACGTCTCGATCAACGGCCAGAACGTCGTCGCGGTGACGCTCCAGGAGAACAACCACGTGGTGCTGGTCGATCTGGCGACCGCCACGGTGACCAGCCACTTCCCGGCCGGATCCGTCGACGTCGAGCGGGTGGACGCCACCACCGACAAGGTGGTCCAGCCGACCGCCGGGCTGAAGGGCTTGAAGCGCGAGCCCGACGCCATCGCCTGGCTGGGCGACGACCGCGTCGTCACCGCCAACGAGGGCGACTACGAGGGCGGCTCGCGCGGCTTCACCGTGTTCGACACCAAGGGCACGGTCCTCTTCGACTCCGGCGCTGCGATCGAGCACCTGGCCACCCGCATCGGCCATTACCCGGAGAAGCGCGCCGGCAAGAAGGGCAGCGAGCCCGAGGGCGTCGCCGCCGCCACCTTCGGCGACGAGCGCCTGCTGTTCGTGGGGGCGGAGCGCGCCAACCTGATCGCCGTCTACCGTGACCGCGGCGCCGACGCGGCACCGGAGTTCGTGCAGGTGCTGCCGACCGGCATCGCCCCCGAAGGCATCCTGCCGATCCCCGGCCGCGGCCTGCTGGCCGTCGCCAACGAGGCGGACAGCGCCGAGGACGCGGTGCGCTCCACGGTCACCCTCTACCGCCTGACCGAGGACGCCCCGTCCTACCCGACCATCGAGTCGGCCGAGGTCGACGGCGCGCCGCTGGGCTGGGGTGCCCTGTCCGGGCTTGCCGCCGATCCCAAGTCGCCCGGCACCCTCTACAGCGTGCCCGACAGCGCCTATGCCCAGTCGCGCGTCTTCACCATCGACGCCACCGCCACCCCGGCCAGGATCACCCGGGCCACGGTCCTGATGAAGGACGCCAAGACGGTGGACTACGACCTGGAAGGCGTCGCGGTCGCCGCCGATGGCGGCTTCTGGCTGGTGTCCGAGGGCAACCCGGAGAAGGGCAAGGCCAACCTGCTGATCAAGGCCAAGGCCGACGGCACCGTGGAGCGCGAGATCGCCCTGCCCGAGGCGGTCGCCGCCCAGGCCAGCCGGTTCGGCTTCGAAGGCGTGGCGGCGGTCGGCACCGGCGCCGACGAGCAGGTCTACGCCGTGGTCCAGCGCGAATGGAAGGGCGACGCCAAGGGCCAGGTGCGGATCGGCCGCTACACCCCGGCCGACGACGCCTGGACCTTCGTGCACTACCCGCTGGACAAGGTGGAGTCGCCGGCCGGCGGCTGGATGGGGCTGAGCGACATCACGCCGATGCCCGACGGCCGCTTCGCCATCCTGGAGCGTGACAACCAGGGCGGCCCGAACGCCGCCGTGAAGCGGATCTACGCGGTCGACCTCGCCGCCGCCGCCTTCGCCCCGGCCGGTGGCGAGGCCCCCGTCGTCGCGAAGACCCTGCTGCGCGACGTCCTGCCGGTGCTGACGGCCCCGGCCGGCTGGACCCCGGACAAGGCCGAAGGGCTGGCCATCGCCGCCGACGGCACCGCCTACCTGGTGACCGACAACGACGGCGTCGACGACGCCAGCGGCGAGACCCAGTTCCGGGTTCTCGGCTCGCTCGCCAAGTAAGTCGCGACGGCGGACGGCGGGCCCCCGGGTGGCCCGCCGTCAGGCCGCGTGGCTGGCTTCCTGCTGGGTCAGCAGGGCGTAGATGGCGTCGGCGCTTTCCGAGCCGCGCAGCTTCTCGCACATGGCCTGGTCGCGCAGCAGCCGCGACACCCGGGCCAAGGCCTTGAGGTGATCGGCCCCGGCGTGCTCCGGCGCGATCAGCAGGAAGATCAGATCGACGGGCTGTTCGTCGATGGCGTCGAAGTCGATGGGCCGCTCGAGCCGGGCGAACACGCCGTACACCCGGTCGAGGCTGGGCAGCTTGCCATGGGGAATGGCGATGCCATGCCCCACGCCGGTGGTGCCCAGGCGCTCGCGCTCGAGAAGCACGTCGAAGATCGCCCGCTCGTGCTGGTCCGTCAGCTCCGCGGCCTTGCGCGCCATTTCCTGCAGGGCCTGCTTCTTGCTGCCGGCCTTGAGGCTGGGGAGGATGGCGTGCGGCGTGATGAGATCGAGCATGACAGCGTCAACCGTTTGTCGAACCGGGGTCCGGGGCCTCAGGCCCCGGTCTGCGCCGCTTCCTGCGGATCGACCCAACCGATGTTGCCGTCGGCGCGACGGTACACCAGGTTCAGGCCGCCATGGGCGCGGTTGCAGAACAGCAGAGCGGGCTTCTCGGCCAGCTCCATGCGCATCACCGCCTCGCTGACCGTCAAGGTCTCGACCGAGGTCTGCATCTCGGCGACCACGATCGGGGCCTCGCCGCCGGCGTTCTCGGCGTCCTGGCCATCCACATGGTGCTCTTCGCGCTCGGCTTCCAGGATCTGATAGCGCGCCGGCAGGCCCTCTTGGGCGTCCCCGTTGGTGTGATGGCCGCGCAGCCGGCCCTTGTAGCGGCGCAGGCGCTTGGCGATCTTGTCGCACGCGGTGTCGAACGCGGGGTAAGGCTCGCTCGCCTCGGCCGTGCTCTGCAGGGTGATGCCCCGCCCGACATGGACCTGGATGTCCGCCTTGAAGAGGTGCGCGTCGCGCGAAAACACGACGTCCGCGTCCATCGGGTTGGTGAAGTACTTCCCGACGACGGTGTTCAGGCTGTCGGCGACGTGGGTGCGCAGGGCATCGCCGACGTCAAGCTGCTTGCCTTTGACGGTGAGTTCCATTGGGAGATGTTTCCGAAAGTGGCCCGCGAAAAAATCGGTGCAACGGCGCTGCCGCGCGCGGACGGGCACCATAGTGGCGGGCACCGGGGCTGTCAACGAAACCCGGCGGTGCCGCCGTGAGGCTACATGCGTGACATCTTGGCACGGCGGCGCTGCACGGAGGATGGAATACGCATCGCTTCACGGTACTTCGCGACCGTGCGCCGCGCAATGTCGATTCCTTCCTTTTGAAGAATTTCGACGATCTTGTCGTCGGAGAGAACATCATTCGCGGGCTCGGCGTCGATCATCTGCTTGATGCGGTGCCGCACAGCCTCGGCGGAATGGGAGGCCTGGCCATCGGAACCGGCGATGGCCGAGGTGAAGAAGTACTTCAGCTCGAACACGCCGCGCTGCGTGGCGATGAACTTGTTGGTGGTGACGCGGCTGACCGTGCTTTCGTGCATGCCGATCGCCTCGGCGATGTCGCGCAGGATCAGCGGCTTCAGGTGCGACACCCCGTGCAGGAAGAAGGCGTCCTGCTGGCGCACGATCTCCGTCGCCACCTTGAGGATGGTGGTGGCGCGCTGGTGCAGCGACTTCACCAGCCAGTTGGCGGAGTGGAAGCGCTCGGCCAGATAGTCCTTCTCCGCCTTTTTGCGGATCTCACCGGACACGCGGGCGAAATAGCGCTGGTTGACCAGCACCCGTGGCAGGGTGTCGGGGTTGAGGTCGATCAGCCAGCCGCCGCCGGGGCTCGCCCGCATCAGGATGTCGGGGGTGACGAGCTGGGCCGGGGTGTGGTCGAACGCGAGCGCCGGCTTGGGATTGAGGGTGCGGATCTCCGCCACCATGTCGGTGATGTCCTCGGCGTCGACGCCGCACACCTTGATCAGCGCCGGCAGGTTGCGCGCCGCCAGCAGTTCGAGGTTGTCGAGCAGCGCCTGGATGGCCGGGTCCAGGCGGTTGCGCTCGCGCAGCTGGATCGCCAGGCATTCCTTGAGGGAGCGTGCGAACACCCCCGACGGATCGAAACGCTGCACGCGGGCCAGCACCCGCTCAACATCGGCCAGCTCGGTGCCGAGCTGCTCGGCCAGCGCCGCGAGGTCGGCGGTGATGTAGCCGGCCTCGTCCACCAGGTCGATCAGCGCCAGCCCGATCAGCCGGTCCGCCGGCGCCGGCACGTCGATGTTGAGCTGCTCCACCAGGTGCTCGCGCAGGCTCTTGTCGCCCGACAGCGTGGCCTCGAGGTTGGGGTTCTCCTCGTCGAACCCGCCACCGCCGCCGCGCTCGTTCCACGACCCCATGGCCTCGGAGCTGCCATCGCCGCCGTCGGAAAAGCGGTCGTCGCCATAGTCGTTCTCGAAATCGGTGTCGAGCGGCGCGTCGGCGGCGGAGCCCATGGTGTCCGAGGTCGTCAGTTCGACCGTGTCGCGGGTGCGCGCGTCGGCGGCCGGCGGGGCCGCATCCTCCGCACCCTCGGCCGGCGCCGCCTCGTTCGCGCCGCGCTCGCCCGCCCCGGCCTCGCCGCTCCCCGGTTCGCCCTCTTCGCGCTCAAGCAGCGGGTTCTGCTCGATCTCGCGGTCGACGAAATCGGACAGCTCCATGTTCGACAGTTGCAGCAGCTTGATTGCCTGCTGCAACTGCGGCGTCATCACCAGGGTCTGGGATTGTCGAAGATCGAGACGTTGCGTGAGCGCCATGAGCCAACGGTATGGTCTAGAGGCTGAATCGGTCGCCCAGGTAGACCCGGCGCACATCCTCGTGCGCAACGATCTCCTGCGGCTCGCCCTCCATTAGTACCATACCGTCGTGCAAAATGTATGCCCGATCGACGAGGTCCAACGTTTCTCTCACGTTGTGGTCGGTGATCAGCACGCCGATGCCGCGGTCGCGCAGGTGCCCGACCAGTTCGCGGATGTCGTTGACGGCGATCGGATCGATGCCGGCCAGCGGCTCGTCCAGCAGGATGAAGTGGGGCTGCGAGGCCAGCGCCCGGGCGATCTCCACCCGGCGCCGCTCGCCGCCGGACAGGGCCAGCGCCGGGGCCCGGCGCAGGTGGGTGATGGAAAACTCGGCCAGCAATTCGTCCAGCATGGCCTCGCGGGTGTCGCGGTCGCTCTCCACCACCTCCAGCACGGCGCGGATGTTGTTCTCCACCGACATGCCGCGGAAAATGGAGGATTCCTGCGGAAGATAGCCGATGCCCAGGCGGGCTCGCCGGTACATCGGCAGGCCGGTGATGTCCTGTCCGTCGAGCATGATGGCGCCGACGTCGGCGGCGATCAGTCCGGTGATCATGTAGAAGCAGGTGGTCTTGCCCGCCCCGTTGGGGCCGAGCAGCCCGACCGCCTCGCCGCGCTGCACCGACAGCGACACGTCGCGCACCACCGGCCGCTTCTTGAAGGCTTTCCCGAGGTTGAGGGCGACCAGCCCCTCCGTGGGAACCGGTCGTTCCTCGGCGGGATCGCCGGCGGGGCCGGCACCGGCCCCGGGGTCCGGGGTCGCGCCGGCGCGGGGATCGAGATCGACGGCCATGGTGTCGGGCGGCGTCCGCGTCACCGCGCGACCGCCGTCCCGGGAGCCGCGGCGCCCGGCGCGGGCGAGGCCGCGGCGGCACGCTCGGACCCGGGAATCAGCAGGGCCTTGACCCGGCCATCGCCGTCGGCACCGGCGATCACGCGGTTGACGCGGGTCTTCATGTTCATTTCCGCCGCTTCGCCGTTGAGCTGGTTGTCGCCGCGGGTGAGACGGACATCGCCCAGCAGCACCGCCACCTCGTCGGCGGTGGAGTAGATCAGCTTGTCGGCGCGCCCCACGTCGGTGGGGGTTGCGACCACCACACCGCCGGACCCGTCGATCCGCTGCATCCGGGTCGCTCCGTCCGGTCCCTTGACGAGCTGGCCGATCAGCACGTCCGCGCGCATGCGGTCGGTGCCCCGGGTCGCCATGGCGTCGCCGCGGGCCACCGCCAGGCCGCGGTCCTCATAGTACTCCAGGCTGTCCTCGGCGGTGACCACGTGGTCGGGGGTCACCAGCCGCAGATCGCCGCCCGTGACAACGAGGAGGCGCCGGTCGGCGTCGTAGACCGCGCGGTTGCCGAAGACCTGCTGCCCCGGCCCGACGATGCGCACGCCGCCCTCGGCGACGAGCTGGAACACCTGGTTGCCCTGGCCCGGCACCTCGCGGTAGTAGGCGGTCAGCACGTCGCCGTGGACCGTGGTGTCGCCACGCACCGCCGAGGCGTTGCCGCGGGCGACGTAGGCCTTCACATCCTGATGCCACTCGATCGCCCGGTCCGCGTCGATGGCCACCGGCAGCCCGTCGGCGCCCTCGGGCAGCAGCTGGGCCGCCGCGGGGCCGGCTGCGAGAGCCGCCGCCAGCAGCCCCGCGGCGGCAAGGGCGCGGCCGGCCGCCGCCACACGGCGCCTCACTGGGCGGCCCCTTGGCGATCCGCCGCCTGAACGGCGGCGGTGCTGGGCTGCGCCGCCTGAACGGCGGCGTTGGACTGCGCCGCCTGAACGGCGGCGTTGGACTGATTGATGAACACCACGTTCTTGCCACGGTCGCTCATGCGGAAGCCTTGCGCCTGGATTTCACCCTGGGGCCCCTGGCCGGCCACCGACACGTCGCCCCATGCGGTGCCGGCGTTGACGTCGGCGAAGGCCTCGTCGGTGGTGAACTCGTTGCCATCGTCGCGGATCACCCGAACACCGCCGCGCATCTTCAGGATTCCGGTCTCCTGGTCGTACCAGCCGCGGTCGGAGCGCATGGTGACCCACGTGCCGTCCAGCTCGGTCATCTCGGCCTCGGGCTGATCGAGGAGCACCACGTCGGGCTGGTCCTCCGAGCGCTCGGCCCGGTCGGCCACCACCGAGAAGGGTTGGTTCTGCTCGTCAGCGCTGAAGTAGCGGGGCCGGATCATCTCCAGATGCCCCTTGTCGGCGTCGATCTTCGGCTGCGGCGGCTCGGTCAGGGACGGCCACGCCGCGATCAGCGCCAGCATCGCCAGCGCCACGGCCGGCAGCACCACCTTGAGGAGCGCCACCAGGCGGCTGTGGGCACGGCTCACCGGCCGCGTGGTGCGGCGCCGATGGACGTCGGTGTTGAGGTGGTGCACGGTCATGCTGTGCCTCCCGTCTCCTGCCGCTCAGGCCACCCCGGCGCGCAGGCAGTCATGGATGTGCACCACGCCCGTCGGCCGCCCGGCCGGCCCTTCGGCGTCGAGCACGAAGAGCGTGGTGATCTGGCGCTCGCCCATCACCCGCACCGCCTCGGCGGCCAGGGCCTTGGCGCGGATCGTCTTGGGCCGCCGCGACATGATGTCGCCGGCCCGCTGCGCCAGCAGCTCCGGCATGAGGTGGCGGCGCAGGTCGCCGTCGGTGATCACGCCGACCAGGGCGCCCGCCCCGTCGACGATGCCGACGCAGCCCAGCCGCTTGCGCGTCATCTCCAGAATGACGTCCGACAGCGCCGTCTCGGTGGTGCACAGGGGCAGGTCGTCGCCCTTGTGCATGAGGTCGCCGACCGTCAGCAGGGCCCGCCCGAGCTGCCCGCCGGGATGGAGCTGATGGAAGTCGGCCGCCGAGAAGCCCCGCCGTTCCAACAGCGCGATGGCGATGGTGTCACCCAGCGCCAGCATCATCGTGGTGGAGGTGGTGGGCGCCAGCCCCAGGGGGCAGGCCTCCGGCGCCGACGGCAGCACCAGCGCCACGTCCGCCTGCTCGGCCAGGGTCGATCCCCTCCGCCGGGTGACCCCGATCAGCGGGATGCCGAAGCGCCGCGTGTAGGCGACGATGTCGCTGAGCTCGTGGGTCTCGCCGGAGTTGGACAGCGCGATCACCGCGTCGCCATGGCCGATCATGCCGAGATCGCCGTGGCTGGCCTCGCCGGGATGGACGAACAGCGCCGGCGTTCCGGTCGAGGCCAGGGTGGCGGCGATCTTGCGGGCGATGTGGCCGCTCTTGCCCATGCCGGTGACGACGACGCGCCCGGCGATGCCCGCCAGCCGGTCCAGGGCGCGGCTGAAGGCGCCGTCCAGGCTGTCGGCCAGGGTCTGCAGCGCCTCCGCCTCCATCCGCAGCACCCGGGCTGCGCTGGCGCGGTCGCGATCGGGCATGGCCGCCGCTCCGGCCTCCGGGGCCAGCGGATCGGGCGTCGCGGATGCGGCCGCGGGGGAGGAGGGGGAGGCGTCCGACCCGTCGGCGGGGCGGCATTCCATCAGGCTGGTCAAGGGTGCAATCCGTGCCGTTCGTGGGTGGTCCAGGCGCCCGCACCGCGGTCGTCCTGCCGCCGCCGGCGGCAGTATGCCCACCGGCGCGGCGCCGGTCAAACGGGCCCGCGCGGTGGGCGGGTGGATGGGCCGGGTGGATGGACCGGGTCGGCGGGCCCGATCCGTGCCGGATCAGTGAGCAAGGATGTCCGGGGCGTCCCAGCCACCGAGGTCGAGCGCCGCGCGCGCCGGCAGGAACCGGAAGCACGCCTCGGCCAGGTCGCGGCGTTGCTCGCGCGCCAGCAGGGCGTCGAGCTTGGCCTTCAGGTCGTGCAGATGCAGCACGTCGGAGGCGGCGTAGCGCAGCTGGTCCGGCGTCAGCTCCCCGGCGCCCCAGTCGGAGGACTGCTGCTGCTTCGACAGCTCCACGCCGATCAGCTCCCGGCACAGGTCCTTGAGGCCATGCTTGTCGGTGAAGGTCCGCACCAGCTTGGCCGCGACCTTGGTGCAGTAGACCGGGCGGCAGACCACGCCGAGATAGGCCTGCATGACCGCCAGGTCGAAGCGGGCGAAGTGGAACAGCTTGACCAGTTCGGGGTCGCTCAGCAGGCGCTTCAGATTGGGCGCGTCATAGGCGCCGCGGCGGAACTGCACGAGATGGGCGGTGCCGTCGCCGGCCGACAGCTGCACGAGGCAGAGGCGGTCGCGGGCCGGGTTGAGCCCCATGGTCTCGGTGTCGATGGCGATGGCGCCGTCGCGGGCCCCGGCCTTGAGGTCCAGCCCGTCGGGCAGGTCACCCTCGTGCAACTCGATGGGCATGGGCACGCTCCCCGCATCACGGGCCCCGGCCGCAAGCCCCGGAAACGACAAACGCCGCGGAGCATGTCCCTTCCCCTGCGGAAGGTCCTAGCACGCGGCGCGGCCGGTAATGAAATGGTGCCCAGGAGAAGACTCGAACTTCCACGACATTTCTGCCACAGGTACCTGAAACCTGCGCGTCTACCAATTCCGCCACCTGGGCTCTCGGTGGGCCGCCTATGTATCGCCGGGCGGACCGCCTGTCAACGCGTTTTTTCGCGGCCCGCGCGATCGGCGGCGGGCGCCGCTTCCGCCCTGCGGAAATCGCCGCACCGGGGCGGCACGGACTGGCCCTGCCGGCCGGCATTGGCTATAAGCAAGCACCGGCCGGCGGACCGCCGCCGGCGCCGGCGGCGGCTGGTTCGCCGCCCCCGGGAACGGGTGCAGATCGGCACGGGAGAAGGTCGATGTCGTTTCGTTACAAGGTGGTCACGGTGTTCGGCGGGTCCGGTTTCATCGGCCGCCACCTGATCCGCCGCCTCGCGCGCACCGGCGCCGTCGTCCGCATCGCCGTGCGCAGCCCCAGCCGCGCCCAATACCTCAAGCCGGCCGGGGCGGTCGGGCAGATCGTGCCGATCGCCTGCGACGTCCGCAAGGACGAGTCGGTGGCGCTGGCCCTGAAGGGCGCCGACCTCGCCGTCAACCTGATCGGGACGCTGTACGAACGGGCCCCCTGGACCTTCCAGGCCGCCCATGTGGACGCCCCCGCGCGGATCGCCCGCATCGCCAAGCAGGCCGGCGTGCAGCGCCTGGTCCACGTCTCGGCGATCGGCGCCGACGCCACCGCCGTGGCGGCCTACGCCCGGTCCAAGGCGGCCGGCGAGCAGGCGGTGCGCGACGCCTTCCCCGAGGCGACGATCCTGCGCCCGTCCATCGTGTTCGGCCCCGAGGACCACTTCTTCAACCGCTTCGCCGCCATGGCCCAGCTGTCGCCGGTGCTGCCGCTGATCGGCGGCGGGCAGACCCGGTTCCAGCCGGTCTACGTCGGCGACGTCGCCGCCGCCATCGACGCCGCCCTGCACGGCGATGCGGCGCCCGGCAAGACCTACGACCTGGCCGGCCCCGGCACCTACACCTTCAAGCAGCTGATGGAGCGCATGCTGGCCGAGATCCGGCGCAAGCGCTGGCTGGTGGCGCTGCCCTGGGGCCTGTCGGAGACGGTGGGCGGCGTGCTGGAGAAGGTGCCGCTGCTGGACCCGCTGCTGACCCGCGACCAGGTGGAGATGCTGAAGCGCGACAACGTCGCCGCCGCCGGCGCGCCGGGCCTCGCCGACCTCGGCATCACGCCGACGGCGCTGGAGGTGATCCTGCCCACTTATCTCTTCCGCTTCATCGTCGGCGGCCGCACCGGCGGGTCCGGCCCGGTGGCGCTGCGCCAGCAATACCCGGAGTGACCGGCCGCACCGGCGGCGCGCCGACAGGACGAAGGGGCCCCCGGGCGACCGGGGGCCCCTTCGTGCGTTTCCGGCAGGGCCACCAGGGTCAGGTCAGGGTCAGGTCAGGTACAGGATGGCCAGCATCACCGTGCCCAGCACGATCCGGTACCAACCGAACGGCGTGAAGCCGTAGCGGCCGACGAAATCGACCAGGGTCCTCACCACGACGGCGGCCGACAGGAAGGCGGTGACGAAGCCGACGGCGATCAGCACCGCGCCGTCGGAATCCAGGTACTCCCAGTTCTTGTAGAGGTCGAGCACGGTGGCGCCGAGCATGGTGGGGATGGCCAGGAAGAACGAGAACTCCGCCGCGGTGCGGCGGTCCACCCCCATCAGCAGCGCCCCCAGGATGGTGGCGCCGGAGCGGGACACGCCGGGGATCATGGCGATGCTCTGGAACAGGCCGATCTTCAGGGCCAGCCCCGGGGAGAAGCGTTCGATCTCGTGGAACCGGGGATGGCTGAGGAAGCGTTCGATCACCAGGATGGCGATGCCGCCGAGGATCAGCGCCACGCACACCACCGTCGGCTGGAACAGCGTCGACTTGATGAAGTCGTGCAGCAGCAGCCCGAGCACCGCCGCCGGCAGGAAGGCCAGGACGATGGCGACGACGAACCGCCACGCCCGGGGGTCGCCGGGCAGCCCCGCGGCCACACGCCACAGCCTGCCAAAATAGACGATGCAGACGGCGAGGATGGCGCCGAGCTGGATCGCCACCTCGAACACGCGCCCGGGCGGCCCGGCGAACCCCAGCATCTCGACGAAGAGGATGAGGTGCCCCGTGGAGGACACCGGAAGGAATTCGGTCAGCCCTTCGACGAGTCCGAGAAAGGCGGCTTGCAGGAGCTGTTCGGCCATGGCGGGAGTGCGGGGATCCGGAGGTGGCGTGGGGTGCGGCGCTTATAGCAGCGCACTATCGCCTTGGCGACGGGGCATGGACTTTACCCCCGAAGAAGGCGATAGGTCCGGATTGGGACTAATTTTCGCTCCCGAATGGCCCATTCGCTGAGCAGGTCGCCCGCGCCGCAGGCGACCGCGACGGTTCGGTCAGCCAACATGACCTACCGGCTGTTTTTTGCTCGCCAGCCCCGTGGCGTTGCGTTATATGACTGTGCGACCGCGCGTCACGTCGTGTCCCGACGCGTGTCCGGTCATTACCCACAGCCGCGGCGGCACCGGCACGCGTCCGGACCCGCGCGGCTGAGCACAGCATCCCGCCGGCGGCGGGTCCAGGTCAAGGAGTTGGCGAGATGGCGCAAAAGCAGAAGATGTTGGGCTTCGTGCACACCGCGCAGCAGATGCCCCGCAAGCGCACCGCCGAGGAGCGCCGCCAGGATTTCCGGGAGATCTACGCCCGCTTCACCGACGAGGGCGCCACCCAGCAGGCCAACCGCTGCTCCCAATGCGGCGTGCCGTTCTGCCAGGTGCACTGCCCGGTCCAGAACAACATCCCGGACTGGCTGAAGCTCACCGCCGAAGGGCGGCTGGAGGAGGCCTACGAGGTGTCCCAGGCGACCAACAACTTCCCCGAGATCTGCGGCCGCATCTGCCCCCAGGACCGCCTGTGCGAGGGCAACTGCGTGATCGAGCAGTCGACCCACGGCGCCGTCACCATCGGCACCGTGGAGCGCTACATCAACGACACCGCCTGGGAGAAGGGCTGGGTGAAGCCGCGCACGCCGCGGCGCGAGCTCGGCCGGTCCGTGGGCATCATCGGCGCCGGCCCGGCCGGCATGGCCGCCGCGGAGGAGCTGCGCGCCAAGGGCTACGAGGTCCATGTCTACGACCGCTACGACCGCGCCGGCGGCCTGCTGGTCTACGGCATCCCCGGCTTCAAGCTGGAAAAGGACGTGGTGGCGCGCCGTGCCAAGCTGCTGGCCGACGCCGGCGTGGTCTTCCACTGTAATTTCGACGTCGGCCGCGACGCCTCGCTGGCCGAGCTGCGCCGCCGCCACGCCGCCGTGCTGATCGCCACCGGCGTCTACAAGGCGCGCGACATGGAGGCGCCGGGCGCCGACCTCGGCAACATCGTGCCGGCGCTGGCCTACCTCACCGCCTCCAACCGCGTCGACCTCGGCGACCACGTGCCGGCGTTCGAGAGCGGCGCCCTGGACGCCCGGGGCAAGCACGTGGTGGTGGTCGGCGGCGGCGACACCGCCATGGACTGCGTACGCACCGCGGTCCGCCGCGGCGCGGTGTCGGTCAAGTGCCTGTACCGCCGCGACCGCAAGAACATGCCCGGCTCGCAGCGCGAGGTGGCCCACGCCGAGGAGGAGGGCGTGGAGTTCGTCTGGCAGGCCGCCCCCGACGCCTTCCTGGGCGAGGGCACGGTGGAGGCGGTGCGCGCCGTGCGCATCCACCTCGGCGTCGCCGACGCCACCGGCCGCCAGACCCCGCAGGTGATGAAGGGCTCCGAGTTCGAGGTGCCCGCCGACCTCGTCATCAAGGCGCTGGGCTTCGAGCCGGAGGACCTGCCGGTGCTGTTCGGCGAGCCGGAGCTGAAGGTGACCCGCTGGGGCACGGTGACCGCCGATCCCCGCACCAAGATGTCGAGCGTGGACGGCGTGTTCGCCGCCGGCGACATCGTCCGCGGGGCCAGCCTGGTGGTGTGGGCGATCCGCGACGGCCGCGACGCCGCCGAGAGCATGCACCGCTACATCAAGGCCAAGGTCGCGGCCGAGGGCATGGCGGTCGCCGCAGAGTGACCGGCCGGGGCGTCCCCGGGACGTCCCCGCCAGCAACCAACAATTCCGGGCCGCGGACCACGCAGCCCAACCGGAAGAGACCGGCACGGGGCCGAAACGGCGACCGGTGCCTTCGACCATCGAAAGGGTCCACCCATGACCGAGATGCTGAACCAGGGTGAGCAGTTCGTCGCCGAGTATCGCGCCAACGTGGAGCGGCTGACCGGAGCCAACGCCTACGACCCGGCCGACGAGCGCGACAACTGCGGCGTCGGCTTCATCGCGGCCATCGACGGCAAGCCGCGGCGCTCGGTCGTGGAGAAAGGCATCGAGGCCCTGAAGGCGGTGTGGCACCGCGGCGCCGTCGACGCCGACGGCAAGACCGGCGACGGTGCCGGCATCCACGTCCAGGTGCCGCAGAAGTTCTTCAAGGACCACGTCCGCGTCGTCGGCCACACCCCGCCCGACAACAACCTGGCGGTCGGCCAGGTCTTCCTGCCGCGCATCAGCCTGGACGCGCAGGAGGCCTGCCGCTGCGTCGTCGAGACCGAGATCCTGAACTTCGGCTACTACATCTACGGCTGGCGCCAGGTGCCGATCAACGTCGACATCATCGGCGAGAAGGCCAACGCCACCCGGCCGGAGATCGAGCAGATCATCGTCGGCAACGCCAAGGGCGTGTCGGACGAGCAGTTCGAGCTGGACCTCTACATCATCCGCCGCCGCATCGAAAAGGCGGTGGCGGCGGAGCAGATCACCGACTTCTACATCTGCACCCTGTCGTCCCGCTCCATCGTCTACAAGGGCATGTTCCTGGCGGAGCAGCTCACCTCCTTCTACCCCGACCTGCTGGACGAGCGGTTCGAGTCCAACTTCGCGCTCTACCACCAGCGCTATTCGACCAACACCTTCCCGACCTGGCCGCTGGCCCAGCCCTTCCGCATGCTGGCCCACAACGGCGAGATCAACACGCTGAAGGGCAACGTCAACTGGATGAAGGCGCACGAGACCCGGATGGAGCATCCGGTGTTCGGCGCCCATGTCGACGACATCAAGCCGGTGATCGGGGTGGGCATGTCGGACAGCGGCGCGCTCGACAGCGCGTTCGAGGTGCTGACCCGCGCCGGCCGCTCGGCCCCCATGGTCAAGATGATGCTGGTGCCCGAGGCGCTGACCCTGACCGCGACCATGCCCGAGAGCCACCGCTCGCTGATCCAGTACTGCAACTCGGTGATGGAGCCGTGGGACGGCCCGGCGGCGCTGGCCATGTACGATGGCCGCTGGGTGGTCGGCGGCATGGACCGCAACGGCCTGCGGCCGATGCGCTACACCATCACCACCGACGGGCTGATCATCGGCGGGTCCGAGACCGGCATGGTGAAGATCGACGAGACGCGGGTGGTCGAGAAGGGCCGCCTCGGCCCCGGCGAGATGATCGCCATCGACCTGGCCGAGGGCCGGATGTACCGCGACGGCGAGGTCAAGGACCGGCTGGCCGCCGAGAAGCCGTGGGGCCGCTGGGTGGCCGCCACCACCCAGCTCGACACCCTGGTGAAGAACGCCTCCACCAAGGGCGAGCCGGTGGAGATGGACAAGGCGCACCTGCGCCGCGCCCAGATGGCCTTCGGCATCTCCATGGAGGACATGGAGCTGATCCTGCACCCCATGGTGGAGGACGCCAAGGAGGCCATCGGCTCGATGGGCGACGACAGCCCGATCGCCGTCCTGTCGGAGAAGTACCGCGGCCTGCACCACTTCTTCCGCCAGAACTTCAGCCAGGTCACCAACCCGCCCATCGACAGCCTGCGCGAACGCCGGGTGATGAGCCTGAAGACGCGCCTGGGCAACCTCGGCAACATCCTCGACGAGGCCGAGGTGCAGTGCAAGCTGCTGCAGCTGGACTCGCCGGTGCTGACCACCGCCGAGTTCCGCGCCATGCGCGCCCACATGGGCGACACCGCGGCGCTGATCGACGCCACCTTCCCGGTGGACGGCGGCCCCGACGCCCTGCGCGACGCCCTGCGGCGCATCCGCCAGGAGGCCGAGGACGCGGTGCGCGGCGGCGCCGAGCACCTGATCCTGAGCGACGAGGGGATGGACCCGGCGCGCGCCGCCATCCCGATGATCCTGGCCACCGGCACCGTGCACACCCACCTCGTGCGCAACAACCTGCGCACCTTCACCTCGCTCAACGTCCGCTCGGCGGAGTGCCTGGACACCCATTACTTCGCGGTGCTGATCGGCGTCGGCGCCACCACGGTCAACGCCTACCTCGCCCAGGAGGCGATCGCCGACCGCCAGCGCCGCGGCCTGTTCGGGCAGACCAGCGTCGAGGACGGCGTGCAGCGCTTCAAGAAGGCGGTCGACGAGGGGCTGCTGAAGATCATGTCCAAGATGGGCATCTCGATCATCAGCTCCTACCGCGGCGGCTGCAACTTCGAGGCGGTGGGGCTGAGCCGCGCCCTGGTGGCCGAGCATTTCCCGGCCATGGTCAGCCGGATCTCCGGCATCGGCCTCAAGGGCATCCAGAAGAAGGTGCTGGAGCAGCACGCCATCGCCTTCTCCGAGGACGTCGTCACCCTGCCGGTCGGCGGCTTCTACAAGTACCGCAAGTCGGGCGACCGCCACGGCTGGGAGGGCGGCATCATGCACACCCTCCAGAAGGCGGTGACCGAGGACAACTACACCCTCTTCAAGAAGTACTCGGAGATGGTGCACGGCCGCCCGCCGATGCAGCTGCGCGACCTGCTGGCCTTCCGCTCCAACAAGGGGGCGGTGGCGATCGACGAGGTCGAGTCGATCACCGCCATCCGCAAGCGCTTCGTCACCCCGGGCATGTCCCTGGGCGCCCTGTCGCCCGAGGCGCACGGCACCCTCAACGTCGCCATGAACCGCATCGGCGCCAAGTCCGACAGCGGCGAGGGCGGCGAGGACCCGGCGCGGTTCCGCCCCGACAAGAACGGCGACAACTGGAACTCCTCGATCAAGCAGGTGGCATCGGGGCGCTTCGGCGTGACGGCGGAGTACCTGAACCAGTGCCGCGAGATCGAGATCAAGGTGGCCCAGGGCGCCAAGCCCGGCGAGGGCGGCCAGCTCCCCGGCTTCAAGGTGACGGAGATGATCGCCCGGCTGCGCCACTCGACGCCCGGCGTGACCCTGATCAGCCCGCCGCCGCACCATGACATCTACTCGATCGAGGATCTCGCCCAGCTCATCTACGACCTCAAGCAGATCAATCCCGAGGCCAAGGTCTGCGTGAAGCTGGTGGCGCGTTCGGGCATCGGCACCATCGCCGCCGGCGTGGCCAAGGCCAACGCCGACGTGATCCTGATCTCCGGCGGCTCCGGCGGCACCGGCGCCAGCCCGCAGACCTCGATCAAGTACGCCGGCGTGGCCTGGGAGATGGGCCTGTCGGAGGTCCATCAGGTGCTGACCCTGAACCGCCTGCGCCACCGCGTCCGGCTGCGCACCGACGGCGGGCTCAAGACCGGGCGCGACATCGTCATCGCCGCCATGCTGGGTGCGGAGGAGTACGGCATCGGCACCGCCAGCCTGATCGCCATGGGCTGCATCATGGTGCGCCAGTGCCACTCCAACACCTGCCCGGTCGGCGTCTGCGTCCAGGACCCGACCCTGCGTGAGAAGTTCACCGGCACGCCGGAGGCGGTGGTCAACCTCATCTCCTTCCTGGCGGAGGAGGTGCGCGAGATCCTGGCCCAGCTCGGCGCGCGCTCGCTGAACGAGGTGATCGGCCGCACCGACCTGCTGCACCAGGTCAGCCGCGGCGCCGCCCACCTCGACGACCTCGACCTCAACCCGCTGCTGGCCCAGGTCGACCCCGGCGAGAACGCGCGCTACTGCACCATGCAGGGCCGCAACGAGGTGCCCGACACGCTGGACGCCCGCATCGTCGCCGACGCCCGGCCGCTGTTCGAGGAGGGCGAGAAGATGCAGCTCTCCTACACCATCCGGAACACGCACCGCGCCATCGGCACGCGGCTGTCGTCGATGATCACCCGCAAGTTCGGCATGTTCGGCCTGCAGCCCGGGCACATCACCGTCCAGCTGCGCGGCACCGGCGGCCAGTCGCTGGGCGCCTTCGCGGTCCAGGGCATCAAGCTGGAGGTGTCCGGCGACGCCAACGACTACGTCGGCAAGGGCCTGTCGGGCGGCACCATCGTCGTCCGGCCGACCACCTCCTCGCCGCTCAAGACCAATGAGAACACCATCATCGGCAACACGGTGCTCTACGGCGCCACCGCCGGCAAGCTGTTCGCCGCCGGCCAGGCCGGCGAGCGGTTCGCCGTGCGCAACTCCGGCGCCCAGGTGGTGGTCGAGGGCTGCGGCTCCAACGGCTGCGAGTACATGACCGGCGGCACCGCCGTGATCCTCGGCCGGGTCGGCGACAACTTCGGCGCCGGCATGACCGGCGGCATGGCCTTCGTCTACGACGAGGAGGCGGACTTCGCGCGCCGCGTCAACGACGAGAGCGTCACCTACCAGCGCATCGAGGTGCCGCACTACGAGGACCAGCTGAAGCGCCTGGTCGAGGAGCACGTGGAGGAGACCCAGAGCCTCTTCGCCCGCGAGCTGCTCAACGACTGGGAGCGCGTGCGCCAGCGCTTCTGGCAGGTGGTGCCCAAGGAGATGCTGAGCCGGCTGGAGGTGCCCGTCACCCTGCCGAAGGCCATTCCGGCGGAGTGACGGGAGGGCCGGGGCGCGACGAGCGGCGGTCAGGGAGCCCTGGCCGCCGACGTTGCGCCTGTTGCCGGACCGGACGGCGCGGCCTCGGCATCCGCATCCGCGTTCCCCGTCGGCGCGCCATCCACTCCCCGACCGCCGATCCCTGCCGCGCGGCACGGCATCGGCAATCGGCCGCTTCGCGAGTCGCTTCCCCGCCTGACCGGCCCGATCGACGGACCCGCGCTGCCCGCACCCCCCGGATTGCGCGTTCGACGTGCGCGGCCGCTGGGTGACAGCGCCCGAGGAACGCCGCCACCGCCGACTCGCTCGTCCGCCGCAACGCCGACCGCTCGACCACGGAGCCCATGCCCCGTCACGATCCGGCGATCCGGTGATCCGGCGATCAGGCCGCGCGGATCTCGGCGAGAAAGCGCTCAACCTCCGTGCGAAGCTGATCGGATTGCCGGGAAAGCTCGGAAACCGCCACACCCACCTCGTTCGCCGCCAGGCCGGTCTGGGCGGAGGCTTCGTTCACCTGGGCAATGTTGTTCGAAACCTCCTGGGTTCCGGCGGCCGCCTGCGACGCGCCCCGCGATATCTCGCCGGTCGCGGCAGTCTGCTCTTCGACGGCGGCGGATATCGTCGTGGTGATGTCGTTGATGGATTCGATGGTGGTTCCGATTCCCCGAATGGCACTGACGGCCTCACCGGTCACCGACTGCATCGACGAAATCTGTGCGGAGATTTCGTCGGTGGCCTTGCTGGTCCGGGAGGCGAGGCTCTTCACCTCGGACGCGACGACGGCAAACCCCTTCCCCGCTTCACCGGCACGCGCCGCCTCGATCGTTGCGTTGAGCGCCAGCAGATTGGTCTGGCTGGCGATGTCGGCGATCAGGTCGACGACCTCGCCGATCCGGGTCGCGGCGTCGGCCAGACCCTGAACGGTGGCGTTCGTCTGCCCGGCTTCGGTCACGGCCTGGCCGGCAGTGCGGCTCGAACTGATGACTTGGCGGGCAATCTCCTGGAGCGAACTGCTCATCTCCTCGGCGGCCGATGCCACGTTCTGGACGCTGGCCGACGTCTGTTCCGCTGCGGTTGCCGTGGCCGCGGACTGCCGGCTGGTCTCCTCGGAGATCGCCGCCATGTTCTGCGCCGTGCCGTTCAGCTGGTTCACGGCGGCACCCACCGAACGCAGGATGGCGCCGACGGCGCTGTCGAAGCCGGCGACCAGCCGGTTGACCGTTTCCATCCGCGTCTCACGGGCCGCCTGCTCCGTGCGCTGTTGTGCCTCCAGCGCCCGCCGGCGCTCGGCGTTGTCCTTGAACACCTGGACGGCCTTGGCCATCGCGCCGATCTCGTCGCGACGCTCGCGGCCGTCCACGTCCACGCTCAGATCGTCGTCGGCAAGCCGGGTCATGGTCCCGGTGATGCCGACCAGAGGAGCGGCGACGCCCCGCTCGAAGAACCAGGTGACGTACGCCATCGCCGCAACGACCATAAGAATCGCTGCGATCATCATGTTGCGGGTGAATGCATAGAGCTCGTCACCATATTCGCTTGCCTCCTGACCATAAGCTTCGTCCAGCGCGACGAGATCCGCGAGAGTTGCCGAGAAAGAGTCGAATTTATCCTTTTCTTTGATGAAAACCTGAGAAGCAGCTTCATTTTCATTGTTTTTTGACAACTTCATCATTGCAGCGCTGGAGTGGAGATACTCACTCCACTCCCGCTGCACCTTGACGATCCCGCTGTGCTCTTTCTCATCGAGGTCAAATCCGGCGTACATGGCGAGTTTGCTCTCGACGTCCCTTTGTATCCTCTCGATGTCGCCTTCCACCGCCGCCATTGTGGCCGGTGCGGTCGCCAAGATGTGAGTCGCTTCGGCAAGGCGATGGTCCGAGGTCGCCGTGTTGGCAGCGCCCAGAATCGTCCCCTTCTTCATCCACACCCCGGCCAGTATTGTTGACTGTTCGTTAATGACCGACATCCTATTGATCGCAAACAAACTCATCGCCAAAATTACGGCCATCAGCACACAAAGAGCCAGCCGCATGCGAGTCCGCAGAGTCCACCACCCCATACCATTTACTCCCCAATAATCAATGGAAGTCCCACCAACCTTTTTATTGTATGTATCTGTAAATAAATAATGAACGTCGATTTTTTGACCGGGAGGGGCCCCGTAACTTTTGTTTCTCCAACATGAAATTTTGAGAATGATGATTTGTAAGATGTTTAGTCGTTTCAGAGATAAGCATCCAATGTGCGGACGGCGGCCCTGCCTGCCCCCAAAGGCGGGGCCGCGCGGCGGATGGCCGCTCAGGCCATGGCGTGGCTCGCCGGTCACCTGCGGGCTGCCCGTCGCCGGCATCGTGGCTCGGTGCCCGTCCCCGACTCTCCCGAGATCGGCTGATCGTTGCCAAGGCAATGATCGCGCCCCGCGGGTCCAAGCCCCCGGACACGATCTCGAATCCATTGGCGGCCCGGCAGCGCCGCATCACGGTCCGGCGTTGCGAGAACCGGCTCAAGCGCCCGGCCGACGAGCGCGCCGAGGGGTCGCAGAGCCACGTCGCCCGCAAGCCTCTCAATTGGGGACGTTCCCAATCACGGCGGCGCGGAAGGCCGGCCGCGGATTTCCTCGGTGGTGCCATCCTTGCGGCCTACACAGCCGCCGCCGTCCCGGATAGTGTTGGTGGGGTGGGAGAGATCGGTCGCGGAGAAGGCGCATGGGGCTGTCGCTCGCACGGGGATCGCAGTTGCGCACGCGTCCGGCGACCTGGGGCGACGGGCCGCGCTGCGCCGAGATCTTCCTGCACGGCCGCCGGGCCGCCTCGCCCTGGCAGCCGCCGGAGCGCTTCCGCCTCGACGATTATTTCGATTGTGTGGAGGATGACGAGGTCGTGGTCGCCGAGGTCGACGGGTGGGTCGTCGGCTTCGCCTCGCTCGATCCGCGCCACCGCACCTTGCACACCCTGTTCATCGACCCGCGCTGGCGCCAGCGCGGCATCGGCAGCGCGCTGCTGGCCGAGGCGCTGGCCCGCCTCCCCACCCCCGCCGAGCTGACCTGCGCGGCCCGCAACGCCGCGGCGCGGGCGTTTTACGAACGCCACGGCTGGGTCGTCGTTCCCGAGGCGACGGGAGCGGCCGACCCCCACGTGGTGTACCGCCGCACCGCGCCGCCCACCCCGTGACCGCCCCCCGGTGACCGCCCGGCACCTCAGGCCGCCAGCTTCAGCTCCAGCGCGTCCCAGACATCGCGCAGCGCGGCGACGAGGTGGGCCATCATGGCGTCGTCGTGCAGTGGCGTCGGGGTGAAGCGCAGACGCTCGGTGCCGCGCGGCACGGTGGGGTAGTTGATGGGCTGGACGTAGATGTCGTGGCGCTCCATCAGCAGGTCGGACGCCCGCTTGCAGCGCTTGGCGTCGCCCACCATGACCGGCACGATGTGGCTGACGCTGTCCATCACCGGCAGGCCGGCCCCGGCCATCAGCCGCTTCAAGGTGGCCGCGCGCTCCTGGTGGCGGGTGCGCTCGGCCTGGCTGGCCTTGAGGTGGCGGATCGAGGCCAGCGCCCCGGCTGCCAGCACCGGCGCCAGCGAGGTCGAGAAGATGAAGCCATTTGCGTAGGAGCGCACGCAGTCGATCAGCGCCGACGACCCGGTGACGTAGCCGCCCTGGACGCCGAACGCCTTGCCCAGGGTGCCCTCGACGATGGTCAGCCGGTCCATCGCCCCGTCGCGCTCCGCCACCCCGGCGCCGCGCGGCCCGTACATGCCGACCGCGTGCACCTCGTCGATGTAGGTCATGGCGCCGTGGCGGTCGGCAACGTCGCAGATGGCGTGGATCGGCGCGATGTCGCCGTCCATGGAATAGACGGATTCGAACGCCACCAGCTTGGGACGCTCCGGATCCGCCTGGGCCAGCAGCTGCTCCAGGTGCTCCGGGTCGTTGTGGCGGAAGATGTGCTTCTCGGCGCCGGAGTTGCGGATGCCGGTGATCATCGAGTTGTGGTTCAGGGCATCGGAGAAGATGATGCAGCCCGGCAGGATGCGGCCGATCGTCTGCAAGGTGGCGTCGTTCGACACGTAGCCGGAGGTGAACAGCAGCGCCGCCTCCTTGCCGTGCAGGTCGGCCAGCTCGCGCTCCAGCAGCACGTGGTAGTGGTTGGTGCCGGAGATGTTGCGGGTGCCGCCGGCGCCGGCGCCGCATTCCTCCAGCGCCCGGTGCATCGCCTCCAGCACCGTCGGGTTCTGCCCCATGCCGAGGTAGTCGTTCGAGCACCAGACGGTCACCGTCCGCTCGCGCCCGCCGCCGTCGCGGAAGGTGGCACGCGGAAACTCACCGGCGTGCCGGGCGAGATCGGCGAAGACGCGGTAGCGCCCCTCCTGCTTGAGGGCGTCGATCTGGGTGCGGAAGAAACGCTCGTAGTCCATCGGGCAAATCCGTTCGACATCGTCGGCGCCGCCGCCGCCGGCCGGGCCATGGTGGGCCGGCGGCGAAGGAGCCACAGAGAATGCATGATCGTTGCGGGACTGCCAACCGGCATTGACCTCGGTCAAAGCCGGGCGGACCCGCTGACATCAGCGTTACCTACTATACGCGACCCGAACCGATCGCGCCACCCGTGTGGCGGTGCCGGTTCACTGCCGCCAGAAGGTCGGGTTGAAGAGCACCAGGACCGTGAAGAACTCCAGCCGGCCCAGCAGCATGCCCGCGGACAGCAGCCATTTGGCGGCGTCGGGCAGCGGCGCGAAGTTGCCGGCCGGGCCGATGATCGGACCCAGGCCGGGGCCGACGTTGCTGATGGCCGTGGCCGCCCCGGTCAGCGCCGTCACCAGGTCGAGGCCCAGCGCCGCCAACAGGATCATGAAGATGAAGATCAAGGCGATGTAGACGAAGCCGAAGCTCATCACCGATACCATGCTGTCGGCGTCCACCGGCTTGTTGTTGTAGTGGAGCGGCAGCACCCGGTGGCGGCTGAACAGGCGGACCATCAGCACCCGCATGACCATGAAGAGGATCTCGAAGCGGAAGATCTTGATGCCGCCGGCGGTCGAGCCGGTGCAGCCGCCGACCAGGGTGAGGGTGAAGAACACGGCCAGCGCCAGCGGCCCCCACAGGCTGTAGTCGGCCGAGGCGTAGCCGGTGGTGGTCACCACCGAGACGACGTTGAAGGCGGTCAGCCGCAGCGCGTCGCCCAGCGGGATGTCGCCGGCCCGGGCCAGCCACAGCCCCAGCGCGAGCGACACCGCCGCCAGGAAGGCGACGTACCAGCGCACCTGGGTGTCGCGCCACAGCGGCCCGGCGTCGCCACGGGCGAGGCTGATGAAGCGCACGAAGGGCATGCCGCCGGCCGCCATGAAAACCACCAGCACCCACTCCACCGCCGGGTTCTGCCAGCCGGCGACCGAGGCGTCGCGGGTCGAGTAGCCCCCCGTCGACACCGCGGTCATGGCGTGGTTGACGGCATCGAACACCGACATGCCGGCCAGAGTCAGGGCGGCGACGCAGGCCAGCGTCAGGGTGACGTAGACCCAGGCCACGGCGATCGCCAGGTCGCCGGCCCGCGGCACCACCTTGTCGGAGCGGTCGGAGGATTCGGAGCGGAAGAGCTGCATGCCGCCGACGCGCAGGAACGGCAGGATGACGATGCCCATGCCGATGATGCCCACCCCGCCCAGCCATTGCAGCAGCGAGCGCCACAGCAGCAGCCCCGGCGGCAGCCCGTCCAGGCCAACGATGACGGTGGAGCCCGTGGTGGTCAGCCCGGACATCGCCTCGAAGAAGGCGTCGGTCACCGAGAGCTGGGTCTTGGAGACGATGAAGGGCGCCGCGGAGAACGCGCTGACCACGATCCACGCCAGCGTCGTCAGCAGGAAGGCCTGGCGCAGCGACAGGGCGACCTCCGACGTCCGGTTGGTCAGCACCAGCAGCACGCCGAAGAACAGGGTCAGCGCGGCGGTGGTGGCGAAGACCATCCAGTCGGAGTTGCCGACCGCGAAATCGACCGCCATCGGCAGCAGCATGGCCAGGGCCACGATGCTGACGAGGGCGCCGACGATGTAGAGGACCGGGCGAAGATCGATGCCGACCACGAAGCCATCCCGCGGTTGCGTGGCAACCTGTATCCCAGCCGCGGCGGCCAGGGTCAAGCCGGCGCCTGCACGGCGCCCGCTCGTCCCCGCCGCCGTTGGCCGGTCAGCCCTTGAGCAGCGGCAGCGCCGCGTCGAGCGAGCGGCCCATGCGCTCGAACATGGCGTCGATGTCGTCCTCGCCGATGATCAGCGGCGGGCAGAACGCCACCGTGTCGCCCATGGCCCGGGTGATCAGCCCGTGCTCCTGGTTCAGGGCGTTGACCCTGGCCCCGGCCGCGCCCGCCGGGTCGAAGGGGGCGCGGGTCTCCTTGTCGGCCACCAGCTCCACCGCGCCGATCAGCCCGATCCCGCGCACCTCGCCCACCAGCGGATGGTCGGCGAAGCGGCGCAGGCCGGCCTGGAAGCGCGGGGCCACGGCGCGCACATGGCCCAGCACGTCGCGCTCCCGGTAGATCTTCAGCGTCTCCAGCGCCACCGCGGCGGCCACGGGATGGCCGGAATAGGTGTAGCCGTGGCCGAAGGTGCCGATCTTCTCGCTCTCCGCCACGCAGGCCTGGTAGATCGCCTCCGACACCATGACCGCGGAGATCGGCACGTAGCCCGACGACAGCGCCTTGGCGCAGGTCAGGATGTCGGGCTTCAGGCCGAAGGTCTGGCTGCCCCAGTCGTTGCCGGTGCGCATGAAGCCGCAGATCACCTCGTCGGCCACCAGCAGCACGTCGTGCTTGCGCAGCACCGCCTGGACCTTCTCGAAGTAGGTCGCCGGCGGGACGATGACGCCGCCCGCCCCCATCACCGGCTCGGCGAACAGCGCCGCCACCGTATCCGGCCCCTCGGCCAGGATGAACCGGTCCAGGCTGTCCGCCAGGCGGGTGGCGAAGTCCTCCTCGCTCTCCCCGGCCTCGGCGAAGCGGTAGTGGTGCGGGCAGTCGGTGTGCAGGACGCGCGCGATCGGCAGGTCGAAGTCGCGGTGGTTGTTCGGCAGGCCGGTCAGGCTGGCGGTCGCCACGGTGACGCCGTGATAGCCCTTCTGGCGCGCGATGATCTTCTTCTTCTCCGGCCGGCCCAGCGCGTTGTTGTAGTACCAGATCAGCTTGATCGCGGTGTCGTTGGCCTCCGAGCCCGAGTTGGCGAAGAACACCTTGGACATGGGCACCGGGGCCATGGCGATCAGCGCCTCGGCCAGGTCGATGGCCGGGTCGTGGGACTTGTGGCCGAAGCTGTGATAGGTCGGCAGGCGGCGCATCTGGCGCACCGCGGCGTCGATCAGCCGCTCCTCGTCGAAGCCCAGCGACACACACCACAGGCTGGCCAGCCCCTCGATGTACTCTTTCCCCGAATCGTCCCAGACGCGCACGCCGCGGCCGCGCTCGACCACCAGCGGCCCGGCGGTTTCGTGGACCTTGAGGTTGGTGTAGGGGTGCAGGACGTAGGCCTTGTCGCGGCTCGCCGCCGAGTTGCCCGCCGCCGCCGCGCCCGCCGCTGTGGTGTCCGTACCCGTCATCGTCTCGGTTCCCGGTTCGCTGTCGCTGGAGCGGCCGCCCCGAAGCGCGCCGCGGGGCGCGATGCTACACCGCCGCCGCGCGCTGGACAAAGCGCCGCCGTCGTGCACCCTGGGCAACGCCGTCCCGCGGCGCCGTCATCGATCGGGGAATCCACGCCATGTACCGCCTCTACCACATGCCCAGCAGCGCCAGCATGGCGCCCCACATCGTGCTGCGCGAGATCGGCGCCGCGCACGAACTGGTGACCCTGGACCGGGAAAGCGGGGAACACCGGGCCGACGCCTACCGCCGTCTCAACCCCCACGGCCGGGTGCCGACCCTGGTCGACGGCGACCTCGTCGTCTACGAGTCCGCGGCCATCTGCCTGCACCTGGCCGACCGCCATCCCGAGGCCGGGCTGGCCCCGCCGCCGGGCAGCGACGGGCGCGCCCATCTCTACCAATGGCTGGCCTTCCTGACCAACAGCGTGCAGGCCGAGGCGATGCTGTACTTCTACCCCGAACGCTACGTCGCCGCCGGCGAGGCCGGCCGCCTCAAGGCGGTGGTGGTCGACCGGCTGGCCGGGATGTTCGCGCGGGTCGACGCGGCGCTGGAAGGGCGGGCCTGGCTGGTCGGGGAGCGATGCTCGGTCGCCGACGTCTATCTGCTGATGGTGGCCCGCTGGACCCGCCACATGGACCGTCCGGCCCGGGATCGCCCCAACCTCGGCCCCTTCCTGGCCCGCATGATGGAGAGGCCGGCGGTGCGCGCCGCCTTCGCCGCGGAGGGGCTGGCGGAGCCGCACTACTGACCCCGCGGCGCGCTCAGAAATCCAGGTCGGCGTAATGGCGCGGCGGCGGGCAGCCGGGCAGGCTGTCGGCCAGCACGGCCCGGAAGCTGGGCCGGCTCTTGAGGCGGGCGTACCAGTCCTTGGCCTCGTCGTTCTCGTCCCACGGCACGTCGCCGAGGTAGTCGACGCAGCTCAGCTCCGCCGCCGCGGCCAGGTCGGCCAGGGAGAAGAAGGATCCGGCCAGCCAGGTCCGCCGCTCCGCCAGGAAGGCGATGTAGTCGAGGTGGTAGTGGATGTTGGCCAGCCCGGCGCGGATCGCCGGGGCGTAGGGCTGGCCCTGGCTGGACACCCGCTTGATCAGCTTCTCCACCACCAGGTTCTCGGTGACCTCGCGGTCGAACTTGCGCATGAACCACTGCACCAGCCGGCGCACCTCGGCGCGCCCGGCCACCTCCGGCGGCATCAGCGGCTGGTCCGGGTAGGCCTCCTCCAGGTACTCCAGGATGGCGAAGCCGTCGGCGATGACCGTCCCGTCCTCCTCCACCAGCACCGGCACCTCGGCCGACGGCGACAGGGCCAGAAAGGCCTCGCGGCGCTCCCACGGCTTCTCGATCACCGCCTCGAACGGCAGCCCCTTCTCGGCCAGTGCCACGCGCACCAGCCGCGACAGCGGGGACAGGGGATAGTGGAGGAGGGTTCGCATGGCGGGCGGACTGTACCCCATGGGCTCGCAACCGCACAATCGACCGGATGGGAGCCCGTCGACCGGCGCGTCCAGCTTACAGCAGGTCGCGCAGCATGGCCACCAGGGGGACGTCGGCCGGCGGCATCGGGTAGGCCCCCATGCGGCCGGGATAGACCCAGGCCAGCTCCTGCCCCTCCAGCGCCGTCACCGTGCCGTTCCAGACCCGGCAGACGTAGAGCGGCATCAGCAGGTGGAAGCCCTCGTAGCGGTGCGAGGCGAAGGTGAAGGGGGCGAGGCAGCTCGCCGCGGTGTCGACGTCCAGCTCCTCCTTCAGCTCGCGCACCAGGGCGGCCTCGGGGGTCTCGTCGGCGTGCACCTTGCCGCCGGGGAACTCCCACAACCCGGCCAGCGGCTTGCCCGGCGGGCGGCGGGCCAGCAGCACCCGGCCGTCGGTATCGATCAAGGCCACCGCCGCCACCAGCAGGACGGGAACCGAGCCCGGCGCCGGTGTGGAGGAGGGGTCGAAGCAGGCCGTCGTCATGGCACGGGGTCTCCCGGTGAGGTCCGCCAGCGGTCCGCGGACAGCGCCCAGTGGTGCGCCGGCATCACGCCGCCGCGCAAGGCGAAATCGTGGTCGCGCACGCCATCCGCGACGAAGCCGAGGCGTTGCAGCAGGCCCCGGGACGGCGCGTTGTCGGGATGGGTGCAGGCCCACACCCCGGCCAGCCCTCCGGCGCCGAACGCCCAGTCCAGCACCGCCCCGGCCATCTCGGCGCCGAGGCCCCGGCCCTGGTGGGGGCGGCCGATCCAGTAGCCGAGCTCGCCGCTCTCCAGCGACAGGGAGATCCCGCCCACCGGGGCGCCGTCATCCCGCCCCACCGCCAGCAGGTCCAGCGACCGGCCGGCGGCGCGGTTGGCGGCGCACCGGTCGCGCCAGGCCGCCCCGTCGCGGGCGGTGTAGGGGTGCGGCACCCGGGCCAGCCAGCGCGCCACCGTCCAGTCGTCCAGCAGCCGCGCCACGCCCGGCAGGTCGTCGTCCCGGAAGGGGCGCAGCCCGAGCCGGGCGCTGGCCAGGGAGGCCGGCAGGACCGGCATCGCGCCTCAGCTCCGGTAGCTGCCGTTGATGTCGATGTAGCCGTGGGTGAGATCGCAGGTCCACACCGTGGCCCGGCCGTCGCCCAGGCCGATGTCGACGGCGATGTCGATCTCCCGGCCCTTCATGTGGGCGACGACCGGCGCCTCGTCGTAGCCCGGCACCTCCATCCCCTCGGCGCAGATCAGGGTGCCGCCGATGGTGATCGTCAGGAGGTCGCGGTCGGCCCGCTCGCCGGCCTTGCCGACGGCCATGACGATGCGGCCCCAGTTGGCGTCCTCGCCGGCGATCGCGGTCTTCACCAGGGGCGAGTTGGCGATGGCCAGGCCGATGCGCTTGGCCGCGCGGTCGCTCTCGGCGCCCATGACGCGGACCGCCACGAACTTGGTCGCCCCCTCGCCGTCGCGCACGATCTGGTGGGCGAGGTCGAGCATGAGGTCGTGGAGGGCCGCGCGGAACTCCATGAGCCCGGGGTCCTCGGAATGGGTGACCGGCACGTTGCCGGCCGTGCCCGTGGCGAACAGCAGCACGGTGTCGGAGGTCGAGGTGTCGCTGTCGACGGTGATGGCGTTGAAGGTGGTCTCGGTCAGCCCCGACAGCAGGGCCTGCAGGGCCGGGGCGGCGATGGCCGCGTCGGTGAAGATGTAGCCCAGCATCGTCGCCATGTCCGGCGCGATCATGCCGGAGCCCTTGCCGAAGCCGCTCAGCGTCACCGTGGTGCCGCCGATCCGCGCGGTGCGCGTCGCCCCCTTGGCGAAGGTGTCGGTGGTCATGATGGCGCGCGCCGCCCGCTCCCACGCGTCGGGGGTGGCGGCGAAGGCGCCGGCCATCCCGGGCAGCACGGCGGCGATGGCGTCGGCCGCCAACGGCTGGCCGATCACGCCGGTGGAGGCGACGTAGACCTCCTCGGGCGCGCTGCCGGCGATGGCGGCGGCGGCGCGCACGGTGGCCTGCACGGTGGCGTCGCCGGCCTTGCCGGTGAAGGCGTTGGCGTTGCCGGCGTTGACCACCAGGGCGCGGGCGAAGCCGTGGGGCAGCGCCATGCGGCACCACTCCACCGGGGCCGAGGCGGCCAGCGAGCGGGTCAGCACGCCGGCCACCGTGGTGCCGGGGTCGAGCACCGCCAGCAGCAGGTCGTCACGCCCTTTGTAACGGATGCCGCTGTTGGTGGTCGCCAGGCGCACGCCGGACACCGGGGCGAGCGTGGGGAACGCGGCGGGGGCCAGGGGGGAGACGGGAAGTGCCATCGCGGGTGATCCTGGAACCTGAAGGGTCGGGTCCGCGCCGGCGCCGGCGCGGCGGCACAAGATAGTCAGCGCGGGCGCCGATGAAAACGGCTTTCGCGGAGGGCTGCGGGGCCGGCCCCGTCCCATCGCCCGGCCCCCCGGCGAGGGAGGGCCGGACGGGACGCGGGCTTACTTCGCCGGCTCGGGCGCGGCCGCGCCACCGGCGGCCGGGGCGGCGGGGGCGGCCGGCATCGGCGAGCCGTCGAGCTGGTAGGTCTCGATGCTGGCGCCGCTGCGCAGCTCGTCCACCAGGCCGGCGACGATCTCCTGGGAGAGCGAGCGCTCCAGCTCCGGCTTCACCTCCTCCAGGGTCGGGGGCTCCGGCGTGCGGCGGTCCTCGACCTTGATGACGTGCCAGCCGAACTGGGTCTTCACCGGCTCCTTGCTCACGTCGCCCGGCGCCATGGCGAAGGCGGCGTCGGCGAACGGCTCGACCATCGCATCCTTGGTGAAATAGCCGAGGTCGCCGCCCTGCGCGGCGGCCGCGGTGTCCTTCGACTTCTCCTTGGCGATGGCCGCGAAATCGCCGCCGCCGGCCAGCGACGCGATGATCTCCTTGGCCTCCTCCTCCGTCTCCACGAGGATGTGGGCGGCCTTCACCTCGTCCTGGGACGGGTTGGCCTGGAGGTACTGCTGGTAGGCCTCCTCCAGCGCCTCGGGCGTGATGCGTTCGGCGATCTTGCGCTCGACGAAGGCGCGCTGCACGGCGCGCTCCTCGGCCGCCTTCAGCTCGGCCTTGACCTGATCGCTGCTCTCCAGCCCGGCCTTGTAGCCGGCGCGGGCGATCAGCTTCTGGTTGACCAGCTGCTCCAGAATGGCGGGATAGAGCATCTCCAGCGGCATCTGACGGACCTGCGGTGGCAGCTGGCCGGCCATCCGCATCAGCTCGGAGGCATGGATCTCCTGGCCGTCGACGCGGGCGATGACCGGATCGGCCGGCTGCTGCGCGGCGTCCCCGCCCTGGGCCGTCGCCCCGTTCGGCGCCTCCGCCTGGGCCGGCGCCGGAGCCGGCGCGGTGTCCTGGGCGTGGGCCGACAGGGCGACGCCGCTCGCGGCCAGCGACAGGAGGGCGGCGCGTAGCACTCGGTTCATACTGCTGTCTCCATCCTTCCGGCGGACGTCGGGGCGTCGAACGGGGCGGCCGGGGCCGCCCGCCGGCACCCCGCATCCGTGTCCCCTGGGTGGGCATTAAGCATGGTGCGGCGGCGCTGGCAAGCGAGCGGAGGCGACGCCGTCCGCCGGCCGCGCCGCCGTCCGGTCTCGTTGACTTGTCGGCCCATCGGTCCTATGTGAGAGCCGTCCCAGGCCGCCCTCCCCTTTTCTCGTTTCCGTCCGAGGTTTTCATGTTCGGTGCTCTCGCCCGCAAGTTCTTCGGCACCGCCAACACGCGCGTGGTCAAGGCCCTGCACAAGCCCGTTCAGCAGATCAACGCGCTGGAGCCGGACCTGGCGGCGCTGTCGGACGAGGACCTGCGCGACCGCACACGCCGCCTGCGCGAGCGACTCACCGCCGGCGAGACCCTCGACGACATCCTGCCCGACGCCTTCGCCACGGTGCGCGAGGCGGCCAAGCGCGTTCTGGGACAACGCCATTTCGACGTCCAGCTGATGGGCGGCATGGTGCTGCACCAGGGGCGCATCGCCGAGATGAAGACCGGCGAGGGCAAGACCCTGGTCGCCACCCTGGCCGTCTTCCTCAACGCCTTGCAGGGCAAGGGCGTGCACGTGGTGACGGTGAACGACTACCTGGCCAAGCGCGACAGCGAGTGGATGGGCCGGGTCTACCGCTTCCTCGGCCTGACGGTGGGCTGCATCGTCCACGGCATGACCGACGACGAGCGGCGGGCCGCCTACGGCGGCGACATCACCTACGGCACCAACAACGAGTTCGGCTTCGACTATCTGCGCGACAACATGAAGTTCCGCGCCGAGGACCTGGTGCAGCGGCCCTTCAATTTCGCCATCGTCGACGAGGTCGACTCGATCCTGGTCGACGAGGCGCGCACGCCGCTCATCATCTCCGGTCCCTCGACCGACTCGTCGGAGATGTACACCCAGGTCGACGCGCTGATGGCGCACCTCACGCCCGAGGACTACGAGAAGGACGAGAAGCACCGCGCCGTCTCGATGACCGAGGCCGGCCAGGAGCACGTCGAGCAGCTCCTCAAGGACGCCGGCCTGCTCAAGACCGGCGGGCTCTACGACATCCAGAACGTCGCCCTGGTGCACCACGCCCAGCAGGCGCTGCGCGCCCACACCCTGTTCCAGCGCGACAAGGACTACATCGTCAAGGACGGCAAGGTCATCATCATCGACGAGTTCACCGGCCGCATGATGGAGGGCCGGCGCTACTCGGAAGGCCTTCACCAGGCGCTGGAGGCGAAGGAGAAGGTGGAGATCCAGCGCGAGAACCAGACGCTGGCGTCCATCACCTTCCAGAACTACTTCCGCCTCTACCCCAAGCTGGCCGGCATGACCGGGACGGCGATGACCGAGGCGCCGGAATTCGCGGAGATCTACGGCCTGGAGGTGGTCGAGATCCCGACCAACGTCACGGTCCAGCGCAAGGACGAGGACGACGAGGTCTACCGGACCGCCGACGAGAAGTACAACGCCATCGTCGAGCTGATCGAGGAGTGCCGCGGTCGCCAGCAGCCGATCCTGATCGGCACCACCTCCATCGAGAAGTCGGAGCTGCTGTCGGAGTTCCTGAAGAAGAAGAACGTCCCCCACAACGTCCTGAACGCCCGCCACCACGAGCAGGAGGCGTACATCGTCGCCCAGGCCGGGCGGCCGGGCGCGGTGACCGTCGCCACCAACATGGCCGGCCGCGGCACCGACATCCAGCTCGGCGGCAACATCGACATGCGCGTCGCCACCGAACTGGCCGACCTGCCCGAGGGGCCGGAGCGCGAGGCGCGGATCGCCCGGATCCGCCAGGAGGTCGAGGCGGCGCGCGAGGTGGTGAAGGCCGCCGGCGGCCTCTACGTCATCTCCACCGAGCGCCATGAGAGCCGGCGCATCGACAACCAGTTGCGCGGCCGCTCCGGCCGCCAGGGCGACCCGGGCGCGTCGAAGTTCTTCCTGTCCCTGCAGGACGACCTGATGCGCATCTTCGGGTCCGACCGCATGGACGGCATGCTCCAGCGCCTCGGCCTCAAGGACGGCGAGGCCATCGTCCACCCCTGGATCAACAAGGCGCTGGAAAAGGCGCAGCAAAAGGTCGAAGCGCATCACTTCGAGATCCGCAAGAACCTGCTCAAGTTCGACAACGTGATGAACGACCAGCGCAAGGTCGTCTACGAGCAGCGTCGCGAGATCATGGAGACCGAAGACATCGGCGACTCCATCAAGGCCATGCGCCACCAGATCATCCAGGAGATGGTGACGACCCGCATACCGGCGAACTCCTATCCCGAGCAGTGGGACATGGCCGGCCTGCACGAGGAGGTGAGCCGCGTGCTCGCCCTCGACCTCCCGGTCGCCGACTGGGCCAAGGAGGAGGGCATCGCCGAACCGGAGATCGAGGATCGCATCCGCGACGCCGCCGACCGCAAATACGCCCAGAAGGTGGCGGACTACGGGCCCGACACCATGCGCCACGTCGAGAAGAGCCTGCTGCTGCAGATCCTCGACCAGGAATGGAAGGACCACCTCCTCCAGCTCGACCACCTGCGCCAGGGCATCTCGCTGCGGGCCTACGCCCAGCGCGACCCGCTGAACGAGTACAAGCGCGAGGCGTTCGAACTGTTCGAAACGATGCTGACCCACCTGCGCGAGCAGACGACCTCCGTCCTGATGCATGTGGAGATCCGGATGGCGCCGCAGCAGGACCCGTTCTCCCGGGCCCTGCCGGAGATGCACGAGGGCCGCGACGATCCGGCGCTGGCCATGGCCGGTGCGGATGCCGCCGCCCAGGGCGCCGAGGGCGCGCCGCTGCCCGACGGGATGGTGCGCCGCGGCGCCTCCGCGATGGCCCTGGGCGCTGCCGCAAGCGAGGACTGGGCCCGCACGCCGCGCAACGCGGTCTGCCCCTGCGGCTCCGGAAAGAAGTTCAAGCACTGCCACGGCAAGATGGGCTGAGGCCGGCGCGGCGATGACCCGCCCGGCACGGCTTGGGAGAGCCAGCGCATGGGATCCGAGTTCCGCACCTTCATCAGCCGTGGCAACGTGGTCGACCTGGCGGTCGGCATCGTCATCGGAGCGGCCTTCACCGGCATCGTGAACTCGCTGGTCAGGGATGTGCTCACGCCGCCGCTCGGCTGGATCATGGGCGGACTCGATTTTTCCAATTACTACATCAACCTGACCGGCGGCACCTACGACAGCCTCGCGGCCGCGGAGGCGGCGGGCGCGGCGACCATCAACTACGGCCGCTTCCTCAACGCCGTGATCAACTTCTTCATCGTCTCGTCGGCGCTGTTCGTGGTGGTGCGGCAGATCAACCGCCTGCGCCGCCAGGAGGCGGCGACTCCCCCGCCGCCAGCCCCATCGCCGCCGCCGCGCGAGGAGGTGCTGCTGACCGAGATCCGCGATCTCCTGCGCGAGAGCCGGCCGGGCGCCGGCGCGGCGTCCCCGGCTTCCGGCGCGGCGCCGCCGCAGCCATGAGGCGCCCGGCGCGGCCGTGAGGCGCCCGGCACGGGCGCCGGCGCGTAGGACTCCCAATTTTCGACCGGGAGTTTTATACTCTCGCTTCCCGCCCCAACCTTGGGAGGCGGCCACATGGACAGCCGCAGCCAATCCAGGGACGTCGCGTCGATCCGCCTGGTGGTGGCGGTCGTCGGCGTGCTCGCCACCCTCGTCGTCCTGGGCCTCGGCGGCGCCGTGGCCATCGGACGCTACGTCGAGCACCGTCAGATCGTCGCCCGCATGGGCCCGCTTCCGCCGGTCGTTTCGCTCCCGGAATGGGAGTTCGCGCTGTCCGGCACCCGCGCCTTCGACCTCAAGGTGTCGCTGGAGCTGGCACCCGACGCCGACCCCGCCTTCGCCGTCGACCACCTCGACCGCATCGGCGACCGCCTTTACGACGATGTCCGCGCCTACGATGCGCAGGGGTTGACCGGAGTCGGCTCGGCCGAGCGGATCAAGGAGTCGGTGGAGGCCGCGGTGCGCCGGGAAACCGGCCGCGACGTGGTGCGCCGCGTGCTGATCGAACGGATGGTGGTCAAATAGCGGGGCTCACAGCCCCTGCATCGCCACCGTCAGCAGCCCGACCAGCAGCATCAGCAGCAGGTCGGCCAGCGCCGTCAGCGCCAGCGCACGGCCGATGTCGGCGGGAACCGCCCGCGCCCGCCCGTCGCCGATCCAGGGCTCCGACACGGTGACCCCGCCGTCGCGGAAGGGGCCGGCCAGCGCCAGGCCGAGTCCCCCCGCGACCGCCGCCAGCGGCCAGCCCCTGTTGAGGCTGGGGTGCTTGCGGGCGTCGCTGCGCAGAGCCCTGGCGGCACCCGACAGGCTGGCGGTGGCGAGGAACGGGCTGCCCAGCGCCAGCAGCACCCCCGCGAGTCGCGCCGGCAGGGCGTCGAGGGCGTCGTCCATGCGCGCCGCGGTCAGCCCGAACCGCTCGTGGCGCAGTCCGGACTCGCCCAGCGCCTGGCCGGCGCCGTCCACCACCGCCCACGCCAGCAGGCCGGGGACGCCCAGCAGGACGTACCAGAACGCCGGCGCCACGACCTTGCGGTCGAACCCCGTGGCCACGTGCTCGATGGCGGCGCGGGCGACACCGTGCGCGTCCAGGGCGTGCGCCGGGCGCCGCGTCAGCGGGCCGACGGCGGCGCGCGCCGCGGCCAGGCCCGGCCCCTCCAGGGCGCGCCGGACCGCCCGCACCCGCACCCAGGCGGCGCGGCCGCGCAGCACGGCCAGAAGGGTCGCCAGTTCCAGCAGCCAGCCGGTGCCGGCGGTGCCGCTCACCCATTCCACCACGACGCCGGCGGCGATCCCCAGGAGCAGGAGCACCACCACCACCAGGACGCCGCGCACCAGGCGCACCGCCGCCCCGCGCTCCGGCCTGTTGAGCCGGCGGTCGAGCACGGCGCACAGCCGCACCGCCAGGCCGGCCGGGTCGGGCAGCGCGCGGCCAAGCCAGTCACCGGCCGCGGCGTCGAGGGCGAGCGCCAGCAGCAGCAGGAACACCGGCCCGGGGCCGCCGAACACGGTGGCGATCATCGGCACCGCGACGTCAGTGCGCGCCGGCCTTGCGCAGAGCGGTGGCGACGCGCCCGTTGCGCCCCTCCTCCGCCCAGCTCAACGCGGTCCGCCCGGTGAAATCGGCGGCGTCGGTGCGCGCGCCGTGCTTCAGCAGCCGCTCGACCGTGTCCACCGCCCCGGCCCGGGCGGCGGCCATCAGCGGCGTCATGCCCTGGCGGTTCTCCTGGTCAACCCGGGCGCCATGGGCCATCAGAAGGTCGACCAGGTCGGCGTTGCCCTGGGACGCCGCCCAGTAGAGAGCCGTGTTGCCCACGGGGTCCGCGCCGTTGGCCGCGGCACGGTTCTCCAGCAGCGCCCGCGCGATGTCGCCGCGCTCGCTCTGCACGGCGGCGATCAGCGGCGTCTTGCCGCCGGAGCCGACGCCGTTGGGATTCTCGCCCCGCAGCAGGAGCTGGCGGACCGTCTTCACGTCGCCCGACACCACCGCGTTGTAGAGGCTGGGCCCGCCGAACAGGTTCACATCGGCGTGCCCCGGACCCGCCGGCGCCACCGCCGACAGGCCGAGCGCCAGCAGGCCCGCGGCCATCCATCGTCTCATCTCGATCCCCCCTCCTGCCTCGCCACCCGGTCCCGCCCGACGGCCGCACCCGACGGCCGCACCCGATGGCCGCGGTGCCGACGGGCGGGCCGCATAGTAGCGGCATCGCCTCCCCCTGACCAGCCGGCGGGCCGGCGGCCCGCGTGGAACCACCACGCGGCCCGCACCGTTCACAGGAACGAAACAGGGAGGTCGGACATGACATACGAAACGCACACAGGTCGGACCACGCGCGGCGTGGTGCGCGAGGCGGTGGGGGTCTTCGACAGCCCCGAGGCGCTCCAGCGCGCGGTGGACGACCTGTCGCTGGCTGGCTTCGAACGGGCCGAACTCAGCCTGATGGCCAACAACCAGACCATCGAGGGCACGCTGGGCCATCTGCCCCGCTCGGTGGACCACGCCAAACACGATCCGGACATGCCGCGCCAGTCCTATGTCGCGCCCGAGGACGAGGGCGATGCCAAGGGCATGGCCATCGGCGTGCCGGCCTATGTCGGCGCCATCATCGCCACCGGCGCCGTGGTCGCCACCGGCGGCACCGCCCTGGCCGCTGCCCTGGCCGCCGCCGCCGGCGGCGTCGGCGGGGGCGCGGTGGGGACGGCGCTGTCGCAGTGGCTGACCGACAAGCGCAACGAGCCGCTGCGCCAGCACCTGGAGAAGGGCGGCATCCTGCTGTGGGTCAATCTGCGCGACGACGCCCAGGAGGCGCAGGCCCGGGCCATCCTGGCCCGCCACACCTCCCGCCCGGTCGAGGTGCACGAGGTGCCCCAGACCGCCGGCGAGTGAGCCCGGCCCGGCCGCGCCGCGTCAGTGACGCACGTCCTGATTGACGCACGTCATGGGCAGGCGGCCGCCGCGGCCCCATCTATGGCGGGTCCCCTGTTCCGGAGGCCCGCCCGTGGACGGCGTTCTCACCCTGCTTCAATCCGGCCTCGGTGCCTGCGCCGTGGTGGTCGACCGCGACGGCGGTCTGCTGCTGGCCTTGCTGACGGCCGGGCTGGTGGGGGGCGCCACCCATTGCGCCGGCATGTGCGGGCCGTTCGTGCTGGCCCAGGTGAGCGCCCGGCTGGAGCGGGTGCCGGCCGCCCGCATGAGCGAGTTCCACCGGCTGGCCGGCGCCGCCGTCGTTCCCTACCATCTCGGCCGCGCCACCACCTACGCGGGCATCGGGGCGGCCGCCGCGACGGTGGCCGGCCACGTCGGCGCCCTGCCCGGGCTGCGCTGGATCTCGGTCGGGCTGCTGGCGGGCGCGGCCCTGTTCTTCCTCGCCTACGCCCTGCGCGGCGTGGCCGCCATCCTGCCACACGGCCTGACCGCCATGCTGGCCCGCGGCGGCCGCCCGGCGGCGCAGCGGTGGGCCGGGTGGGTGTCGCGCCGGGCCCGGCCACTGTTCGGCAACCCCGTGGGGTGGCGTGGTTACGGGTTGGGCGTGGCGCTGGGATTCATCCCCTGCGGCCTGCTCTACGGCGCCGTGGCGGTGGCCGCCGCCAGCGGCAGCGCGCTCACCGGGGGCATCGGCATGGCGGCGTTCGCGCTCGGCACCCTGCCCAGCCTGCTGGCGGTGGGACTCGCCGGCCACCTCGCGGCGCGCGCCTGGCGCAGCGCGGTGGCCCACGCCGCGCCGCTGATCATGGCGGTCAACGCCGCGGTGCTCGGCTGGATGGCCTGGAGCATGGTGTAGCGACGGCTCAGCCGCAACCGCCGCCGCCGCCGCTCCGGAGGGCGTCGCCCAGGCGGTGGGTCGCGCTGCCCGGCTTCAGGGGCTGCGGCTGGCTCTCGTGGGGCGCCCACCCCGCGAGATAGAGCACCTGGAAGGTCGCGGGGATGCGGCCATCCGGCTCGGCGAACCGCTCGGCGTAGAGACGCGCCGCCTCCAGCACCATGGCCCGCCGCGCCGGCACCTTGCGCCGCGCCAGCACGGCGTTGGTCTCGCCCATGCCGCGCAGGTCGCGCATCAGGCGCAGGGCGTCGGTGTAGGTCACCGTGATGGTGTCGGTGTCGACCACCGGCAGGGCGAAGCCGGCGCGCTGCAGCAGTCCGCCGGCGTCGCGCACCTCGGCGAAGGGGGACACCCGCGGGCTGAAGCCGCCGCACACCGTCTGCTCCGCCTCGTAGAGACACTGGCGCAGCTCGAACAGGGTCTCGCCCCCCAGCATGGCGGCGCAGAAGAAGCCGTCCGGCTTCAGCGCCGCGCGCACCTGGATGAGCGCGCCCGGCAGGTCGTTGACCCAATGCAGGTCGAGGTTGGACACCACCAGGTCGAAGACCCCCGGCGCGAAGGGCAGGAACTCGGCGTCCGCCGCCACCGCCGGGCGGCCGGCCCGGCGCGCCAGGACCGGCGACAGCTCGCTGGCCACCAGGCGGCCGATGCCCTTGCGCCCGGCCAGGGCGCGGCCCATCACCCCGTCGCGGCTGCCGAGGTCGAGGGCGACGGGAAAGGCGCGCCGCACATCCTCCAGGCGGTCGAGCAGGCGCTCGGCCACCTCCTCGAACAGGAAGGCGTGCGCGGCGAAGGCGCCGGCGGCCCGGTCGCGGCGGCGGCGCACCAGGGCGCGGTCGAAGACGGTCATGGAGTCGCTCATGACCGGCACTATAGCCCGATGCGCCGCCCCCTCAAGCGGTCTCCGGCGCGGTGACGCCGGGCGGCGCGGGGCGGCGCAGCCAGGCCACCGTCTGGCCCGCCGGCATGGGACGGGCGATGTGGTAGCCCTGGGCGAGGTCGCAGCCGAGAGCGCGGACGACCTCCAGCACGGCGGCGGACTCGATGCCTTCGGCGCACGCCGTCATCCCGAGGTTGTGGGCGAGGTCGATCGCCGCCTTCACGATCACCCGCGACTGGCGCGACGACACGCAGTCGGCCACCAGGTCGCGGTCGATCTTCAGCTCGCTGAAGGGCAGGCGCTGCAACTGCACCAGCGACGAGTAGCCCGTGCCGAAATCGTCGATCGACAGCCGGAACCCCATCAGGCGCAGCCGGGTCAGGATGGCCATGGCGCTGGTCGGGTCGGCCATCGCCGCGGTCTCGGTCAGCTCGATGATGATGGCGGGGGGCGGGACGCCGGCCGCGCGGACCCGCATCGCCAGCCGGTCGGCGAAGGACGGGGTGTGCAGGTTGGCGCCGGAGACGTTGACCGCCAGGGTGGTCGAAACCCCGGCGTCCCGCCACGCCTGAAACTGCTCGAGCGCGAGGTCGACGACCAGGGCGGTGAGGCCGTCCATCACCGGCAGGGATTCCGCCAGCGGCAGGAAGTCGGCCGGGGCGACGACGCCGCGCTGCGGGTGTTGCCAGCGCAGCAGCGCCTCGAAGCCGTCGATCACCGCGCCGTCGATCGCTGCGCCCGCGCCACCCGCCCGCGGCGGGGCCAGCACCACCTTGGGCTGGTACACCAGATGGAACTCGCGGCGGGCGATCGCCCGCTCCAGCGCCGCCGCGTCGATGGTGCCGGCCTTGGCGGCGGCGGCGGCGGCGGCGGCCACCGGCCCCCGGGCGGTTTCCAGAACCCGCCGCAGGGCGCCGGCACGCACCGGCTTCTGCACCATCGCGGCGATGTCGAGGCCGCTGCGCACGCCGAACTGGCGGGCCGTCTCGATGATCTTCTGGTCGACCCCGCTCATCAGAACCACCCGCGCCGTGCAGCGGTCGGCGGCGAGACAGCGCAGCAGTTCCACCCCGTCCACGTCGGGCATGTGCAGGTCGACCACCACACAGGAGGGACGCCAGTCGGCCAGCACCTGGCGGAACTCGGCCGCCGCGGTCACCGCCCGCACGTCGAAGCCGCTGAGCCGGGCCACCTTCGCGACGAAGGCGCCGACGGCGGCATCGTCGTCGATGACCAGCAGGCGGTCACTCATGCCCAACCCCTCCTCACCCTTCGTCAGCCGTCAAGCGTCTCGCGCAGCAGCCGGGCGAGGTCGCCGCGGCGGTAGGGCTTGTTCAGAATGCGGAACTCCAGGGCGCCGGCCGATCGGTCGAGGGCCGCCTCCGTGAACCCGGATGTCAGCGCCGCCTTGACCGCGGGCCAGCGCCGGGTGGCCTCGCGGGCGAGCGCGATGCCGTCCATGTCGCCGGGCATGACCACGTCGCTGAAGACCAGGTCGACCCGCTGGCCTCCCGCCAGCACGGACAGCGCCGTGGCGGCGTCGGTGGCGGACAGGACGCGGTAGCCCAGGTCGCCGATCTGCTGCACCACCATGGCCCGCACCGCCGCGTTGTCCTCGACGACCAGGACCGTTTCGCCGTCGCGCCCGTGTGGCAGCGCGCTCGCCGGCGCGGCCGGCGCGGCGCCGCCGCCGGCCCCCTCGGCGCGGGGCAGGTAGAGGCGCAGGCTGGTGCCCCGGCCCGGCTCGCTGTAGACCGCCACATGGCCACCGGACTGCCGGACGAACCCGTAGACCATGGCGAGACCGAGACCGGTGCCCTTGTTGACCGCCTTGGTGGTGAAGAACGGCTCGAAGATCCGCGCCGCGACCTCGGGGGGCATGCCGGTGCCGGTGTCGTTCACCTCGACGGCGACGTAGTCGCCCGGGGAAAGGTCGGGCCGCACCCGACAGAAATCGGCGTCGAGATGCTGGTTGCGCGTCTGGAAGGTGAGCCGCCCGCCCTGGGGCATGGCGTCGCGCGCGTTGACCGCCAGGTTGACCAGCGCGGCGTCGAGCTGGCCGGGGTCCACCACCACCGGCCACAGCCCGGGCGCGGCCACCATCCGGATGTCGACCTGCTCGCCCAGGGTGCGCGCCAGCAGCTTCACGACGCCGCCGACCAGGCGGTTGACGTCGACGACCTCGGGCGACAGAGGCTGGCGCCGGCTGAACGCCAGGAGCTGCCGGGTGAGGTCGGCGCCGCGCAGGCTGGCGTCCAGCGCCGCGGCGGCCAGCTCCGCCACCTGGGGATCGTCGCCCAACAGCTCCGTCAGGAGGTCGAGGTTGCCGATGATGACCGCCAGCATGTTGTTGAAGTCATGGGCGATTCCGCCGGTCAGGTTGCCGATCGCCTCCATCTTCTGGGACTGGTGGAGCTGCTCCTCGATGCGCTTGCGCTCGCTGTTGTCCTCGACCACCAGGACGGTGCCGTGGATGCAGCCGCTGGTGTCGCTCAGGGGGGCGGACGAGATGCGCAGCGACACCGGCGTCCCGTCGCGGCGAAGCCCGACGTGCTCGGCGCTGCGCACGATCTTTCCGGCGACCGTCCAGCGGTGGACCGGGTCGGCCGGCAGCTCCGCCACCACCTCCTCCGGGAGGCCCGGGAACCGGCGGCCGATCGCCTCGGCCGCCGGGCAGCCGAAGATGACTTCGGCCGCGCCGTTCCAGGTCTGCACCGCGCCCCGGGCGTCGAGGGCGATGATGGCCACGGGGGAGGCGCCGAGAATCGCGGAGATGGTCCGGTTGGCCCCGCGCATCCCGGTGGCGGCGTCGCGGGCGGCCAGCTCGGCGTCGCGGCGCTCCGCCACCTCGGCCTGAAGGGCCCGGGTCCGCTCGTCGACCTTGCGCTCCATCTCCTCCAGCAGGGTGGCGCGGGCCAGCGCCGTGGCCACCAGGTTGCCGACGCCGGCGAAGGTCTGCAGGTCCTCCTCCTGGAAGGGGCTGCCCTCGGCGCCGACCAGGTTGAGGACGCCCAGCGCCACCCCGTCGGCCAGCAGCGGCACCGCCGCGTGGGGCGGGATGCGGCCGCTCGGCGCGGCATCGGCCAGACACGCGCAGTCGTCGATGGTCTCGGCCTGGTGCCAGGCGCCCTGCAGCAGGCGCCTCCGGCAGGCGCACGGGACGCCGCCGTGGCAGTCCCCGCCGGCGGGCGCAGGCGGGCGCAACGGGCGCCGGGTCGCCAGCCGCTCGAAGCAGTCCTCGCCGCGCAGGTCGATCCAGCCGCCGACCACCCCCGGCAGCGTCGTCGCGCGCTCCAGCGCGGTCGCGCCGACCGCTGCGGCGCCGCGGCACCGGTTCAGGCCGTCCGCCAGGTGGTAGAGGACGTTCAAGGTGTCGTAGGAGCGCTTCAGCGCCCGCTGGCGGTCGTCGAGCTCGTCGTAGAGGCGGACCGCCTGGTCATAGGTCGATATCAGCAGGTCGAGGATCTGTTGCCGGTCGGCCGTGATGCGGTGGCGCTGTCCCGCCAGTTCGATCTCGATCTCCTGCTGCGGCGTGCCCGCCTTGCGCAGCGCCTGGTTGGTCAGCAGGTAGGTGATGCGGGAGGCCAGGAAGGGTTCGTCGTAGGGCTTCACCACGAAGTTGTCGGCGCCGGCGTCCAGGCCGCGGAACACGTCGTGCGGGCTGGACAGCTCGGTGACGAGGATGACCGGCGTGCCCCGCAGGTCGGGATCGGCCTTGATGGCGCGGCAGAGCGCGTAGCCGTCCATCACCGGCATGATGATGTCGCTGATCACCAGATCGGGGTGGTGCCGGCGCACCATCGCCAGCGCTGCCGCACCGTCGCCGGCGGCCAGCACGGTGAAGGCGCGCTGCTCGAGAAGGTGGGCGAGATGGGCCGCCTGCGTCGGGCTGTCCTCGGCGATCAACACGGTCGCCGTCGGCCAGTCCTGCGTGTCGCCGTGTCCGGCCATGGCGCCCCTCGTTCCAGCGGTCCCCGACGACACGCGGCACCCGTGGCAGGGTCGGGCTCTCCCCGGGGCGTCGGCGCACGGCGCGGGAGATGAAGCCTTCCGGTGGTGTTGTGCCGCAGCCACCACCACCATCCCTCGCGAGCGGGCTCCGCCGCCAGCCGTCCCTTCCTCGTATGATGAAAGTGTATACCTCCGGTTCGCAGATGCGCAATCCTGGTGTCCGATCCGCCCCGTTTCGCAAGAGTGGCATTTCCCCTCCATCCATCGGTATAGTTGCCCGTCGTGGTAGCGGCGCTCCGGTCGGTCCGGAGCCGGAACCCAGCGGATTGCCCATGTGGTCGGTTGCGCAGAGACTTCTCAAGGCCGCGGCGCGGCGGGCGGACCCGCCGGGCGGCCCAGCCGCCCCCCCCCCGCCCGCCGCCGCCCCGCCCGGTGCCGCCTCCCCCGGGCCGGCCGTGACGCCGGCCCCACCGGCGACGGCAGCGGCAGCGGCAGCGGCGGGGGCGCCGGCGGGCAGCCTGGAGGCGCGTCTGCGCGATGCGGTGGCGCGCGGAGAGACGGCGATCGGCGGCCGGGTCAACCTGCTCAACCTGTCCCGGCTGGCCGAGCGGTACGGCGACCGCTGGCCGCTTCTGGCGGAGAAGGTGGACCAGCTCATCCGGCTCACCCTGGCGCGCCGCCTGTCGCCACGCGACGTGTTCAGCCGTTTCGACGACGGCGTCTACATCATCATGCTGGACGGCCTGTCCGAAGCCGAGGCGCGCTTGAAATGCGCGCTGCTGGCCGACGAGATCGCCGGCAAGCTGCTGGGGCAGACCTCCTGCCTCGACGCCATCGACGTCTGCAGCGCGGTGGCGCCGATGGACGGTGCGCTCGCCCTGAAGACGACCGACGTCGCCGGGGCGCTGAACGAGGTGCTCGCCAACGCCCAGCAGTACAGCGCGCGCGACGCCCGGCACGGCGGCGCCGCCGGCCGCGGACCACCCGGCGACGGCACGGCGGACGGCACGGCGGCGGACGGCCCGGCGGCGGACGGCCCGGCGGCGGACGGCGGCGCCGATGGCGGGGTGGACGGGGTGGGACGGGCGGTGTCCGCGGCACGGCGCCAGCTCGCGGCCCTGCCCGATGCGCCGGGCGGCGGCGACGTCATGGCCCGCCTGGACTGCATGCTCGAGCTTCTGCGCCAGGCCGAGGCGGCGCTGGCGTCCTCCGGTGCCGCCGCGGGCGCCGGCGTGGCCGAGGACGCCCGTCTCGGCGCGGTGCGGGCCCTGATCGGCCGCGCCGAGGCGGTGCTGCGCGACCGGCACGTCGGCCTGCAGGACGCGACGGTCGACGCCGACGCCCTGGACGCCGCCAACCTCTCGTTCCTGTACCGCCCGATGTGGCACGTGGGGCGGCGGGTCATCAACGCCTTCCTCTGCGAGCCCGCGGCGCACATCGGCCGGCGCTACATCGTCGGCGACGCCCTGCTGCCGGACCAGGCCGACAGCCAGCTCGTCGCGACGCTCGACCGGACGGTGCTGCGCCAGGCCCTGGAAGACGCCGTCGCGCTGCTGAAGAGCGGACGGCGCAGCGTCGTCGTCGTGCCGGTCCACCACTCGACGCTGGTCGGCGGCCGCGCCACCCGCGACTACACGGCGCTGTGCCGGGCGGTGGAGCCCACGCTGCGCCCGTCGCTGGTGTGGGAGATCCTGGAGCCGCCGAGCAGCCTGTCGGGGCTGCAGGTGGCGCCGCTCGTCGCCACGCTCAGGCCCTTCGGCCGCGCCGTCCTGGTCCGGGTCGACATCGAACGGGCGCGGTTCGACGATTTCGTCGGCCTCGGCGCGTATTCCGTGGGCACCGACGTCGGCGGGACCGCCCTGCCCGAGCCCCAGATCGTGCGCAAGATCGAGCTGTTCCGCGCCCGCGCCTCCCGCTACGGCCTGCGCAGCTACCTGCACGGCGTCGGCTCCACGAGCCTCCTCGCCGCCGCCGTCGGCGCCGGTTTCGACTACATCGACGGGGGCGGCCTGATGCCCCACGTCGCCGCCCCCGGCCCGGTCGAGCCGTTCGACCTGTACGATCTCTATGCCCAGCGCTTTCCGGAGGCCATGGGATGAAACCCATCCCGGCGGCGGGGCACCCTGACCGCAAACCGGAGGAGACACCGCGGTGGCCCGCATCCTGGTGGCCGACGACGAACTGCAGATCCGAACGATGGTGCGGACCATGCTGGAGCGCGCCGGTCACACCGTCGTCTGCGCCAGCGACGGCAACCAGGCCGTGGCCATGCTGCGCAAGGCGCCGGTCGACGTCCTGGTGGTCGACGTCATCATGCCGGGGAAGGAGGGCATCGAGACCCTGATCGAGGCCCGCCAGGCGCGGCCCGAGGTCAAGGTGATCGTCATGTCCGGCGGCGGCCGCGCCGGCAATTTCGACTATCTGGAGATCGCCACGCGGCTGGGCGCCACCCACACGCTGCGCAAGCCGTTCCGCCAGCGCGCGCTGGTCGACCTGGTCGAGGACTGCCTCGACGGGCCGGGCGGGGCCGCGCGGCCACCCACGTGAACGCGCTCCCGCGCATCCCCGCCACCACCGGCGCGGCGCGGCGTTCGTCCCCCGCGGCGGCCGTGCTACACTGACCGCCGTCCGCATCCGGGAGCCGCACCATGGGCGTGCCCGAGGCCATCGCCGCCTCCTACGAAGCCTTGATCGTCATCATCAAGATCGCCATGCCGGCCCTGCTGGTCAGCACCGGCATCGGCCTTGTGGTGACGTTGTTCCAGGCGGTGACGCACATCCAGGACCCGAACCTGCAGCAGCAGCTCAAGATCTTCGCCACCATCGCCGTCCTGTTCGTCACGGCGCCGGCGATCTACCTGGCGCTGCACGACTACACCATGATGATCTTCGATCGCATCGCCAACCTGAACTGAGCGCCATGGCGGCGGCGGCAACCCTGGCCCGGCTGGCGGGCGCGGCCCTGGACGCCCTGCTGCCGCCGCGCTGCCTGTCGTGCGGCGAGACGGTCGACCGCCACGGCGGCCTGTGCCCCGGGTGCTGGGCCGGGCTGACCTTCATCGCCGCCCCGCTGTGCGCGTGCTGCGGCCTGCCCTTCGAGTACGCGGTCCCCGGCGAGACGCTGTGCGGCGCCTGCGTCGCCGGCACGCCGGCCTACGCCCGCGCCCGCTCGGTGCTGGTCTACGACGACGCCAGCCGGCCCCTGGTGCTGGGATTCAAGCACGGCGACCGCACCCACGCCGCCGCCGCCTTCGGCGCCTGGATGGCGCGCGCCGGCGCCACCCTCCTGGAGGACGCCGGGCTGCTGGTTCCGGTTCCGCTGCACCGCTGGCGCCTGTTCGCCCGCCGCTACAACCAGTCCGCCCTGCTGGCCCAGGCGATCGGCCGCGCCGCGGGGGTGCCGGCGGCGCCCGACCTGCTGGTGCGCCGGCGCCGCACCCGCAGCCAGGGTGGGCTCGACCGCCAGGGGCGCCAGCGCAACGTCGCCGGCGCCTTCGCCCTGCGGCCGGGGCGTGAGGCGCTGGTGGCCGGGCGGCCGGTGGTGGTGGTCGACGACGTGCTGACGACGGGGGCGACGGTGGCGGAATGCGCCCGGGTGCTGCTGCGGGCCGGCGCCTCGCGGGTCGACGTGCTGACCCTGGCCCGCGTGGTGCGCGGCGGCTGACGGTGGCGAAGCGGCGGGACGACGCCATATTATCCGCTGATTGCGAGGGAGAACCGCCCCATGGCCGATGTCGTCATCTACACCACGCCCTATTGCCCCTACTGCATCCGCGCCAAGAGGCTGCTGGATGGCAAGGGGGTCGCCTACGAGGAGATCGACCTCTACCTGCATCCCGGCCGCCGCGACGAGATGATCCAGCGCGCCGAGGGCCGCGCCACGGTGCCCCAGATCTTCATCGACGGCGCGCCGGTCGGCGGCAGCGACGACATCCACGCGATGGACCGCGCCGGCACCCTCGACCCCATGCTGGGGCTGGGCTGAGATGGCGGGGGTGCTGAAGGCGGCGTGCGTCCAGGTCAACGCCGGGCCGGACATCGCCCCCAACCTCGCGGCGGCCGGCGACCTGATCCGCCGCGCCCGTGATGCCGGCGCGGCGTTCATCGCCACGCCGGAGAACGTCACCATGGTGGTCCAGGGACGGCGCAACGTGCTGGCCCGCGTCCGCCCGGCGGACGAGCACCCCGCCATTCCCTTTTTCGCCGCGCTGGCGCGGGACACCGGGGCGTGGCTGCTCGCCGGGTCGATCGGCGTCCTTCTGGAGGGCGGCGAGACCGTGGCCAACCGCAGCATGCTGTTCGACCCCGCCGGCACGGTGGCCGCCAGCTACGACAAGATCCACATGTTCGACGTCGACCTGGAGGGCGGCGAAAGCTACCGCGAATCCAGCACCTTCCGGCCCGGCGACCGGGCCGTGGTGGCCGGCACCCCGTGGGGCGGCGTCGGCCTGAGCGTCTGCTACGACGTCCGCTTCGCCCATCTCTACCGGGCGCTGGCCCAGGCCGGCGCCGCCATCCTCACCGTGCCGGCGGCCTTCACCGTGCCCACCGGCCGGGCCCATTGGCACGTCCTGCTGCGGGCACGCGCCATCGAGACCGGGTGCTTCGTGGTCGCACCGGCCCAGGTCGGCACCCACGACCAGGGCCGCAAGACCTACGGCCATTCCCTCATCGTCAGCCCCTGGGGCGAGATCCTGGCCGACGGCGGTGGCGAGGCGGTGGGGGTGATCACCGCCGACCTCGACCTGGACCGGGTGGCCGAGGCGCGCCGGATGATCCCGTCGCTGACCCACGACCGGCCCTTCACGGTCTGACCGCGGCCCCGCCGGGCCGGCGGCTCAGTTGGAGTCGAGCGGGGCGACCGCCCCGGCGGGGCCGAGGGGCGGGCGCTCGGCGCGCGGCGCCGCCGTCGCCCCGCTGCCGGCGGTGCCGGCGGTGCCGGTGGTGGTGGCCGGCCGGGCGGAGAGGACGAACGGCAGGGCCAGCACGGCCTGCAGCAGGGCCCAGGCCAGCGCCTCGCGGTTGGGCGAGGCCCAGTCGATGGCGCTCAGCGGGGCCGCACTGGTGCCGTTGATCCACCCGCGCAGCGGCGCGTCGACCGGCAGCACCCCTTCGGCCAGCACGATCAAAGCGGCGCCCGCCATCAGGCCCCGGCCGATCCACGCGTCCAGCCGGCGCGGTCCGGCGGCCGCTGGCGCGTGGAACCGCGCCGCCGCGGCGAAGGCCGCCCGCCGACCGACCCCGGCCGGTCGGACCGCAACCCCAATTATTCCGAGAACGAAAAGACAGAAGGCCGGAACCAGGAAGTCGGTGTTGGGGAAGTCGCGGTAGCGACCGTCGACGACGATCAGCAGGCTCCACACCACGGCCACCAGGGCCAGCACGGTGCCGCTCGCCCGGCCCAGCCACGCCAGCGCCCCGTCCCCGGCGGTGCCGCCGGTCAGGCAGCGCCGCGCCGCCGCCAGGACCGCCGCCGCCAGCAGCGTCGACAGGACCAGCATGGCGCCGGCCAGCGCGAGGTCGTGCCAGTAATAGTTCCAGTGCAACGCCACCTCGGCCGCCCGCACGGTGCCGCCGGCGATTCCTTGGGTCAGCACCGCCAGCGCCGCGATGCCCGCCACCCCGAGGCCCGGGGCGCCGACCAGGACAAGCGCCAGAAGCGCGTAGCCCGCTGCCGTTGCGATCCCGAAATGAAGAGGCCAGCGGACATTCTCGACCACCGGCCCGGCCAGTGGGAACTTGGCCTGGCGGTCCACGGTGTAGAGCCCCCAATGGCCGCCCACGGTGCCCTCCAGCGTCTGTTTCCAGTTCTGGTCGAACGCCTCGATGATGTTGTAGTCGAAGCCTTCCCGCTCGGCGAGGCGGACGAAGCGGTTGACGAAGCGGGCCTTTTCCACCAGCCCCGGGGCGGCGGGCCCGCGCGAGCGCCCGGCGGTCGGCCAGCCGGTCTCGCCCACCAGGATGGGCTTGCCCGGGAAGCGTTCGGCGATGGTGCGGTGGGACCAGGCGATGTGCTCCGCCGCCGTCTCCACCCCGGCCGGGATGTCCTCCCAGTAGGGCAGGAGATGGATGGTGATGAAGTCCACCTCCTCGGCCATCCGCGGGTACTTCAGCCACCATTCCCAGACGTCGGCGTAGGACACGGGCTGGCGGATCGCCGTCCGGACCCGGCGGATGTAGCCGGCCAGGCGCTGCGGCGCCAGCTCGCCGCGCAGCAGCACCTCGTTGCCGACGATGACCCGGGTGATGACGTCGGGGTAGCGGGTGGCGAGGTCGATCAGCGACGCGATCTCCGCCTCGTTGACGGACACGTCGCTCGACAACCATGCGCCCATGGTGACCGTCAGCCCGTGGCGCCGGGCGATCTCCGGCACCGCCTGCATGCCTTCCAGGGAGGTGTAGGTGCGGATGCCCGCCACCTGGCGCGACAGCACCGCCAGGTCCTCGTCGATCTGTTCCGGCGTCGCGACGTCACCGGCCAGCGGGCTCTGCCCGTCGCGGAAGGGGGCGTAGGACACGCTGCGCAGGGTGGCCGAGGGCAGCGGGTCGAGGGGCACCGGCCGGTTGGGCAGGTACCAGGCCGCAAGGCTGGCGAGGCCGGCGGCGAGAAGGACGGCGACGACGGAAAGGATGCGCATGGGGGCCCAGGGTGCGGTGCGGCGAAGGCCCAGCCATAGCACGGAAATCGCGCCGGGATCGAGGCGGGGCGCCCGGTCACCGCGACAAACGCCGCGCCGGCCCCGCTTATTCCACCGCCCGCGTGGTGGCGCGGCCGATCAGCGTTCGACGAACGCCTTCTCGATCACGAAGTGGCCGGGCTCGCCCATGTTGCCCATGACGAAGCCACGCTCCTCCAGCAGGGCCGTGGACTCGGCCAGCATCTCCGGGCTGCCGCAGATCATCACCCGGTCGTCGTCCAGGCCGAGCGCCGGCAGGCCGATGTCGCTGAACAGCTTGCCGCTGCGGATCAGGTCGGTGATGCGCCCCTGGTTGGCGAAGGGCTCGCGGGTCACCGTGGGGTGGTAGATCAGCTTCTCCGTCACCATCGCGCCGAAGAACTCGTTCTTCGGCAGGCTCTCGGTGATGATCTCGCGGTAGGCCAGCTCCGCCACGGTGCGGCAGGTGTGGGTGAGCACGACCCGCTCGAAGCGGTCGTAGATTTCGGGGTCCTTGATGACGCTGAGGAAGGGCGCCAGGCCGGTGCCGGTGGACAGCAGGTAGAGGGTGCGCCCCGGCAGCAGGTTGTCCGCCAGCAGCGTCCCCGTCGCCTTGCGGTTCACCAGGACGGTGTCCCCCTCCGCGAGGTGCTGGAGGCGCGACGTCAGCGGCCCGTTCGGCACCTTGATCGAGAAGAACTCCAGCGTCTCCTCGTAGTTGGCGCTGGCCATCGAGTAGGCGCGCAGCAGGGGCCGCCCGTCGACCTCCAGCCCGATCATCGTGAACTGCCCGTTTTGGAACCGGAATGACGGATCGCGGGTGGTGGTGAAGCTGAACAGGGTGTCGGTCCAGTGATGGACCCGCAGGACTCGTTCCCGGAGAATGTTGCTCATGGATTGCGGTCGCCTTCGGTTCCTTCGCTCTGCGCCGGGCAGCGCGCCGGTATCGATAAACCACCTCGCCGCCGCAGCGCCACAAAAAAATGCCCGCACGGAAAGTGTGTTATTCCATTAGATAAACCAACCTCTTGCGTGAAACTCACCGCCCATCCGTCGCCGGCGGCGCGAACAGGTAGGGTGTCAGGCCACGCAGGTTCTCGTCCACGATCAACCGGTTGTTGAGGGGCGGGAACGCCCGCTGCGAACAATCCAGGCGCGGGCAGAGCCGGCAGTTCACGCCGATCGGGGTGGCCGCGTCGGAGTTCTCCAGGTCGGTGCCGCTGGCGTAGATGATCTGCGCCGCATGGGCGACGTCGCAGCCCAGCGCCATGGCGAACTGCTGGGGCGGGCTGCGGTAGCCGCCGCTGGCCTTCACCACGGTGCGGGCCAGCGAGAAATAGGTGGTGCCGTCCGGCATCTTGGCAAGCTGGGTGTGGATCTTGCCCGGCGTCCGGAAGGCCTCGTAGACGATCCAGCGCGGGCACGCCCCGCCAAAGCGCGCGAAATGGAAACCGGCGCCGCTGAAGCGCTTGGAGACGTTGCCGGCGGCGTCGACCCGGATCAGGAAGAACGGCACGCCCTTGGCGCCCGGGCGCTGCAGGGTGGTCAGGCGGTGGCACACCTGCTCGAACGACGCGTCGAACCGGCGGCGCAGGATGTCGATGTCGTAGTGGACCTGGCGCGCCGCCTCCAGGAACCGGTCGTAGGGCATCAGCACCGCGCCGGCGAAGTAGTTGCACAGGCCGATGCGGGCCAGGCGCCGCGCCTCGTCGCCCGACAGGCCGGCGCCGTCGACGATGCGGTTCAACAGGTCGCGGTGGCGCAACAGGGCGATCTGGCAGGCCAGCTGGAACGCCCGCCCCGACGGGGCCAGCATCTCCGACAGCAGGATGCGCCGGCCGTGGCGGTCGTAGCGGCGCACGGCGTAGCCCATCACCTCGGCCGGCATCAGGCGGACACGGGCGGCATGCTGGGTCTGCATCCACTCCACCAGACCGCCGTAGATGTCGCTGTGCTCCAGCCGCGCGTCGGCCCACAGCGCCTCGGCCGCCTCCTCCAGCTCGGGGAAGTGGTTGTGATGGGCGTGGAAGAAATCGCGCACCTCCTCCAGCGGAAAGGTGGCGTTCTGCACCAGGTGGAGCTTGTCGCGGTCGGCCATGCGCTCCGACAGGGCCTCCAGGTCGGCGCGCTGGCCACGGTACGCCTGATAGAGCGCGACCACCGCCTGGCCCAGGGTCGGCGCGACCGCCGCCAATTCCTTGAAGTCCTGGTTCTTGATGTCGGACGCCTCGAACAGCGGGTCGGCGAAGACCTCGCGCAGGCCGGCCACCAGCCGGCTCTCCTCATCCTCGGCGAAGGTCTGGATGTCGACGCCGAAGGTGTTGCCCAGCTTCAGCAGCAGCGGCACCGTCACCGGCCGCTGGTTGTGCTCGATCAGGTTGAGGTAGCTGGCCGAGATGCCGAGCTGATCGGCCATCTGCGCCTGGGTCAGCCCCTGCTCGCGCCGCAAGCGGCGCACCTTGGGCCCCAGCATCGCCTTCTTGTCCATCTGCGCCACGCCCGGACCGTCCCGTCGGATTCTGCAAGAGTTGCGGATTTACAGGGTTTACGGATTTACAGAAACATATTACAGGCAGTTTACAAAATGACCACTTTACAAACAAGCACTTATTGCGGCCCCACGTGTTTCGTCACTACTGTCAATCAGGTGCTGCGCTGCGATGCGGCGCCACGACAAGAAGATCACCCGGAGGGGGGAGGGACCACGACACCCCATCCGGTCGCCCAGTCGGACCATGAGGAACACGCAATGCCCGTCATCGACGACACGACCAAGGCCGCCATCCACGCCCGGCGCTGGGAAGGCATCCGCCGCGACTACACCGACGCCGACGTGAAGCGGCTCAGCGGTTCCGTCAGGATCGAGCACACGCTCGCCGAGATGGGCGCCACGCGCCTGTGGGAGCTGCTGAACACGGAGCCCTTCGTGCCGACCCTGGGGGCGCTCACCGGCAACCAGGCCATGCAGGCGGTGAAGGCCGGGCTGAAGGCCATCTACCTCTCGGGCTGGCAGGTCGCCGGCGACGCCAATCTGGCCGGCCAGATGTACCCGGACCAGAGCCTGTACCCCGCCAACTCGGTGCCGGCGGTGGTGGAGCGCATCAACAACACCCTGCGCCGCGCCGACGAGATCGACACCGCCGAGGGCCGGAGCGACACCTACTGGTACGCCCCGATCATCGCCGACGCCGAGGCCGGCTTCGGCGGCCCGCTCAACGCCTTCGAGCTGATGAAGGCGATGATCAAGGCGGGCGCCGGCGGCGTCCATTTCGAGGACCAGCTCGCCTCGGAGAAGAAGTGCGGCCACCTCGGCGGCAAGGTGCTGCTGCCCACCAAGCAGTTCATCCGCACCCTGAACTCGGCCCGCCTGGCGGCCGATGTCTGCGGCACCTCCACCGTGCTGTTCGCCCGCACCGACGCGGAGAGCGCCCAGCTCATCACCTCCGACGTCGATGAGCGCGACCACCCCTTCATCGACTTCGCCGATGGCCGCACCCCGGAGGGCTTCTACCGCCTGAAGAAGGGCATGGGCGTGGAGCACTGCATCGCCCGCGGCCTCGCCTACGCGCCCTACGCCGACAGCCTGTGGTGGGAGACGTCGAAGCCCAACCTGGAGGAGGCGCGGCGCTTCGCCGAGGCCATCCACAAGGAGTTCCCGGGCAAGCAGCTCGCCTACAACTGCTCGCCCAGCTTCAACTGGAAGGCCAACCTCGACGAGGCCACCATCGCCAAGTTCCAGGCCGAGCTGGGCGCCATGGGCTACAAGTACCAGTTCGTCACCCTGGCGGGCTTCCACTCCCTGAACTACGCCGCCTTCATGCTGGCGAAGGGCTACGCGGAGCGCGGCATGGCCGCCTACTCCGAGCTGCAGCAGGCCGAGTTCGAGGCGGAGCGCCTGGGCTACACCGCGACCAAGCACCAGCGCGAGGTCGGCACCGGCTACTTCGACGCGGTGTCCATGGCGGTGTCCGGCGGCATGTCGTCCACCACGGCCTACAAGGACTCCACCGAGGCCGACCAGTTCCACTGATCGGCCACCGGACCGGGTCTCCCGGTCAACGGCAAGAGCAAAAACACAGCCGCCACCTGGCCGGCCGGGGACCACCCCGGCCGGCCCGTTTCGTCAGGCGGTCATGCCCCCGTGGGTCACCGCAGCGCCGCGGCGACCGCGGCCGCCAACGAGGTGGTCGGCCGGCCGATCAGGGCCGACAGGCGGCGTCCGTCATCGAACAGCGCACCGGTCGCGGCGGCGGTGTCCGCCTCGGCCACCAGGCGGGCGATGACCTCCGGCAGCCCGACCGCGATCAGGGCCGCGGCATGCTCCGCCTCGGGCAGGTCGCGGTAGGGGATCGTCCGTCCGCTCTGCCGGGACAGCTCGGCGGCGAGTTCGGGCAGGGTGAAGGCGGTGTCGCCGGCGAGTTCGTAGGTCGCACCGGCATGCCCTTCGGCGATGAGCACGGCGGCCGCCGCGGCCGCGTAATCCGCGCGCGCCGCCGCGGCGATGCGGCCCTCGCCGGCGCTGCCGATCAGCGCACCGGCGGCCAGGGCGCCGCCCAGCCCGGCGGTGTGGTTCTCCGTGTACCACCCGTTGCGCAGGATGGTCGTGGGGATGCCCGACGCCTTCAGCTCGGCCTCCGTGGCGCGGTGCTCATCGGCCAGGGACAGCGGCGAGCGGTCGGCGTGGAGCAGGCTGGTGTAGACGATCCGCCGCACGCCGGCCGCCGCCGCCGCGGCGATCACCGCGCGGTGCTGGGGCACCCGGCGCCCGATCGCGCTGGAGGAGATCAGCAGCAGGGTGTCGACGCCGGCCAGCGCGGGGCCCAGGGTCTCGGGGCGGTCGTAATCGGCCTCGCGGGCGGCGATGCCCAGGTCTGCGGCCGCGGCGGGCTGGCGCACCAGGGCGAGCAGCGGCGGGATGGCGGGTTGCGCGGCCAGCGCGGCCACGACGAGGCGGCCGAGCTGGCCGGTGGCGCCGGTGATGGCGAGGGTCATCGGGTGTCTCCGTCAGGGGTGATGGTGGGGATCTAAGGCACTTGCTTCCTTTTCGGAAGTACGTACATTTCTGTTAGTGTGAGATTTCCTCGCCGCTGCCGGAGCCACCCCATGCCCGACCGTCCGCTCGCCCCCGCCGACCTGCCCGAACCGCTGTCCCACCAGATGAGGCGGGGCAACCTGATGGCCGCCGAGTGCCCGTCCCGTGCGGTGCTGAAGCACATGACCAGCCGCTGGGGCGTCCTGGTGCTGATCGCCCTGGAGATCCGCACCCACCGCTACAGCGAACTGCGGCGGGCCATCGGCGGGGTCAGCGAACGGATGCTCGCCCAGACCCTCGATTGGCTGGAGGGCGATGGCTTGGTGCGGCGCGTCGCCCGCGACGTGGTGCCGCCCCATGTGGAGTACAGCCTCACCCCCCTGGGTCGGGAGGCGGCGGAGCGGGTGCGCGGCCTTGCCGACTGGATCGAGATCAACATGCCCCGGATCGCCCGGGCCTGGGCCGACACCGCCACAGACAGTGCGAGATCTTGATTGTTGCCATCTTGAAATGTTTTTCCCTGGGCCTGCCCCGGAAGAGCGCGTGGCGAACGGGGGCGACGCACCCACTTTGTTCGGAGGACAAGCCATCCCGAGGGAGGTGAGGCATGAGCACGCGACGCAAGACGGCGCTGGTTTCCGAGGCCAATCCCATGGGCACCGACGGCTTCGAGTTCGTCGAGTACGCCGCCCCCGATCCGGCCGAACTGGAGCGCCTGTTCGCCACCATGGGCTTTCGGCCGGTGGCCCGGCACCGCCGCAAGCGGGTGACGCTGTGGCGCCAGGGCGGCATCAACTTCATCGTCAACGCCGAGCCCGAGAGCTTCGCCCAGTCCTTCGCCCGGGTCCACGGCCCGAGCATCTGCGCCATCGCCTTCCGCGTCGCCGACGCCGGCCACGCGCTGGAGCGGGCCCGGTCCCTGGGCGCCAAGGCGGTGCCCGGCACCGCCGGCCCCATGGAGCTGAACATCCCCGCCATCCAGGGCATCGGCGGCAGCCTGATCCACCTGGTGGACCGCTACGGCGAGCGCTCGATCTACGACGTCGATTTCGAGTTCGACGAGGCCGAGCCGGCCGAGCCCGAGGGGGTCGGCCTGGTCGAGATCGACCACCTCACCCACAACGTCCACCGCGGCCGGATGGAGGAGTGGGCGGACTTCTACACCCGCCTCTTCAATTTCCGGCCGATCCGCTATTTCGACATCGAGGGCAAGCTGACGGGGGTGAAGTCCAAGGCGATGACCAGCCCCTGCGGCAAGATCCGCATTCCCATCAACGAGTCGGCGGGCCACGGCGGCAAGGACCAGATCGAGGAGTACCTGGACGCCTACCGCGGCGAGGGCATCCAGCACGTGGCGCTGGCCACCCGCGACGCCTACGCGACGGTGGAGGCCATGCGGGCCCAGGGCAACGCCTTCATGCCGCCGCCCCCGGACGCCTACTACGCCATGCTGGCCGAGCGCCTGCCCGGACACGGCGAGGACCTGGAGCGCCTGCGCCGCGACGGGTTGCTGGTCGACGGGGCGCCCGGCGGCGGCCTGTTGCTCCAGGTCTTCACCCGGACGGTGATCGGCCCGATCTTCTTCGAGGTCATCCAGCGCAAGGGCGACGAGGGATTCGGCGAAGGCAACTTCCGCGCGCTGTTCGAGAGCATCGAGCGCGACCAGGTCCAGCGCGGCGTCCTGAAGGACGCGGGCTGACGGGTCACGCAGACGTGACGGCGCCGTGACGGGCGCGCCAGCGACGGACACCCCATCCTCTGGTGGATCTCGCGACACCACCCGACACGGAGGATTCCATGCGCATCGTTCCGATCCTGGCCCTGGCGCTCCTGGCCGGCCCGGCGCTGGCCGCGATGGACAGCCCCGTCCCCGGCGGCGCCCCGGGCGCCCCGGGCGCCGGAGACGCGCCGGCCGAGGCGGTCTTCGCCGGCGGCTGCTTCTGGTGCATGGAGCCGCCCTTCGACAAACTCGACGGCGTGCTGTCGACCACCTCCGGTTACACGGGCGGGGCGGTGCCCGATCCCACCTACGAACAGGTGTCGGCCGGCGGGACCGGCCACCGGGAGGCGGTGCTGGTGCGTTACGACCCGGCCCGGGTGCGCTACGCCGAGCTGCTGGAGGTCTACTGGCGCAACGTCGACCCCTTCGATGCCGGCGGCCAGTTCTGCGACCATGGCGACCAGTACCGGTCGTCCATCTATCCCGTCACCGCCGAGCAGCGCCGCCTCGCCGAGGAGTCCCTGCGCGCGGTGGCCGACCGATTCGACCGCCCGGTGGCCACCACCGTGGAGCCGGCCGGGCCGTTCTACGCGGCGGAGTCCTACCACCAGGACTACCACCAGACCCACCCCCTGCAATACCGCTTCTACCGCTTCACCTGCGGCCGCGACAGCCGGCTGGAGGCGGTGTGGGGTGGCGCCGAGGCGCAGGCGCCGCTGGTCGCGGACGCCGAATCCACCGCCGGCAAGTAATCGTATCGAATTTGAAACGATTCCTGCGCGTTATATGACGTTGCGTTCGAGCAACGGCCGTCCCTCGGCCAGGCGCTCGTAGGCGAAGGGCGACAGGTCGAGGCTGCGGTAGGCGCCGTGGACGATCAGCTCGGCCAGGCCCCGACCGGCTCCCGGCGCCTGCTGCAGGCCGTGGCCGCTGAAGCCGTTGATGAACAGGAGGTTCTCCACGTCGGGATGGCGCCCGATCACGGCGTTCTGGTCGACGTCGTTGTATTCGTAGTGGCCGGCCCAGGCGCCGGTCACCTTGACCGCCTCGAACGCCGGCACCCGCGCCGCCAGCGCCGGCCACACCAGGGTGTCGAACAGGTCGTGCTCGACGGTCAGGTCCAGGGTGTCGGGATCGCGATCCGGCGGCGGCGGGGCCGCGGCGATGAAGCGCCCGCCCTCCGGGCGGAACCACACCCCGCCGGGGTCGATGACCAGGGGGCAGCCGGGCAAGGCGGTGCGGCAATCGAACACGAAGACGCAGCGCTTGCGCGCCGACACCGGAAGCGGCACCCCGGCCATGGCCGCCACCGCGCGCGCCCGCGGCCCGGCGGCGTTGACGACGCTGCCGGCGGTGATCCGCCGCCCGTCGCCCAGCACCACGGCGTCGATCCGCGCCCCCGCCCGATCCAACCCAACCACCTCGGCGGTGATGAATCGCGCCCCCTGCGCCCGCGCCTTGCGGCGGAACGCCTGCATCAGCGCATAACCGTCGAACCACCCCTCCCCCGACAGGCCGAGCGAGCCCAGCGCCAGCCCATCGACGCTGATCCAGGGAAAGCGCTGGGCCAGGGCGTCCGGGTCCAGCAGCGCCACGTCCACGCCCGCAGCCCGCTGCACCGCGTGGTTGGCGCGCAGGGTCGCGGCTCCCTCGGTGGTGGCGAGGTAAAGGTAGCCGGGCTCGACCAGGCCGAGGTCGACCGCCTCCCCATCCACGGCGAGCAGCCGCGCCGCATCGCGCAGCACCTCCAGCCCGTAGCGGGACAGGGCGATGTTCGCGGGCGTCGAGAACTGCTGGCGGATGGAGCTGGCCGACAGCGCCGACGACGCCGTGGCGTAGGTGGGGTCGCGCTCGACCACCGCCACCGTGCCGTCGAACGCCGGGTCGGCCAAAAGGTAATGGGGGACCGCGCATCCCATCACCCCGCCCCCGACCACCACCACGTCGAACCGTTCGCTCACCCGGTCCCCCATCGGCTCACCCTCGCCGCGGCAGTGTAGCTCAAGGGGGTCAGCGGTTCACGATCAACACCACCCCGGCCACCGCCAGCGCCGCGCCGATCCACGCCCCGGCGGCGGGACGGCGGCGGGTGGCCAGCCACAGCAGCGGCAGGATCAGAACCGGGCTGGTGGCCGACAGGGTGGCGACCACCCCGGCCTTGCCGTGGGCCAGCCCCAGCATCAGCAGCGTCATGCCCAGGCCGATGCCGATGCAGCCGTTGAGGAGGATCGGCACCAGGACCGGCGGGCGCAGCGCCGCCGCCCAGCCGGCGCGCTGCCCCGGCCAGACCAGCCCGTGGGCCACCAGCACCGCCGCCGCGGCGGCGACGCGGACGGCCGCCGCGGCCAGCGGGTCGGTGCCGGCGGCCATGGCCGGCTTGGCGATCACCGACCCGGCGGCCTGGCACAGGGCGGCCACCAGGCACACGGCGAAACCGGCCAGGAGGGAACCGCCCACCGCCTCCAGGCGGTGGGTTTCCGGCGTGCGGGAGCGGAAGAACACGGCCAGCATGACGCCGGCGGTCACCAGGGCGATGCCGGCCAGGGTGGTGGCCGCGAAGCCCTCGTCCAGGAACGCCCAGCCCAGCAGCGCCGTCATCGGCGCGTTGGTGGCGTAGACCACCGCGTTGCGCCGCGGGCCCAGGCGCCCCAGCGCCCAGAACAGCGCGACGTCGCCCAGCACGATGCCGACGACGGCGGAGAGGGCGAGTGGAAGGACGCTGGCCGCCGCCATCCCGTCCCACGCCCCCGTCAGGGTGGCGGCGGCGGCCAGCAGCACCGACACCACGGCGAGACGGATGCGGTTGAAGGCGATGGAGCCGATGGCCCGCACCGGTTCGACGGCGATCAAGCCGCCGACGGCCCAGCACAGGGCGGCGCCGAGCCCGCCGAGGCTGGCGAGCGTCACAGGGTCGAGAAGCATGGGGAAGGCGCGCCGGCTGCGGGAGGGGCGGCGACCCTACCCCACCGCCCGGCCCCGGCGCCAGCGCGGCTAGATCTTGAACGACTCCAGCGTCTCCGGCGCGAACAGCTCGCGCGGCTCCAGCAGGCGCTTGGACAGGCCCTGCTCGTGGTGATAGCGCAGGAAGGTGGCCAGGGTCGCCTCGTTGCGGGCGAAGCCGTAGGCCCAGTAGTCGTCGCCCATCAGGGCCCGCGCCTCCTCCACATGGGCGGTCAGCCACGGCAGCATCACCGTGAGCGCCGCGGTCTCGTAAAGGTCGCGGTAGGTGCGGCGCTGCGCCTCCTGGAACGCCTTGAAGAGGGACTGGGCGATCCACCGCTTGCTCTCGTAGACCTCGCGGCGGATCACCACCGTGTGCATGATCGGGAAGATGCCGGTGTCGCGGAAATAGGCGCGCTCCACCTCCTGGTAGTCCGCGAACAGCCGTTTCACCCGGCCGCCGCCGGTGAGGAAGGTGGAGGGCATGCGGGCGGTGTAGAGGGCGTCGATCTCGCCCTCCAGCAGCATGCGCGACAGGGTCTGCTCGGGGCCGATGGGCTGGACGCGGATGTTGGGCGGCAGGTCCAGCTTGAGCTTCTCGGAGCGGCCCGGCTCCTCCTCGCCGCCGGTGAGGTAGGTGACGCTGTCCACCGGGACGCCGTAGTGGTCGGAGAGGATGCCGCGGATCCACACCGGTGCCGTCATCTGGTACTCCGGCACGCCGACCCGCTTGCCCACCAGGTCCTGCGGGCCGTCGATGCCGGCGTCGGCGTTCACGTAGATGCAGGAGTGGCGGAAGAAGCGCGACGGGAACACCGGGATCGCCACGAACGGCCGCTCCGGCGAGCACAGCGACACCGAGTAGGACGACAGCGACATCTCCGAGACGTCGAACTCCCGGTGGCGGAGCATGCGGAAGAAGGTCTCCTCCACCGGCATCTCGAGATAGGTCAGGTCGATGCCGTCGGGACGGACCGAGCCGTCGGCCAGGGCGCGCATGCGGTCGTAGTTCCAGCAGCCAAACGAGAGTTCGGTCATGACGGGTCCCGTGTCTTGGTCAGGATGGGCGGTGCAGCCCCGGCCCTCCCCCGGCCGGGCCGGGAGAGGGGGGTGTCGGCTGGCGGGGCGCGGGAGACCGCGGCCGCCGGCCTACTTCCCGGCCAGGGCGTTGCGGTGCAGGGGAAGCGTTTCGTTCCCGGCGGCGCCGTCGGCGGCGGGGCGCGGGGCGTCCGGCCGGGCCGCCGGATCGCCGCGCCGGGCGAGCCCGGCGCTCAGCCCGGCGGCGGTCAGCGCCAGGCCGAGCACGGCCAGCCACAGGGAGGGGATGACGAGGCAGATCCCGCCAACCCCGGCGAGCAGGCGCGACCACGCCGGCAGCGGCCGGTTGAGATAGCCCTCCACCGCGACGCCGACTCCGGCGACGCCGAGGATGGCGGTGACGATGGCGATGCCGATCCCCAGCGGCGACCCGATGAGCAGCAGCTCCGGGCTGTAGGCGAAGGCGAAGGGAACCAGGATGGCCGCCACCGACAGGCGGGTCGCCGTTGCCGCGATCATCACCGGGTTGGCCCGCGCGATGGCCGCCGCGGCGTAGGCCGCCACCGCCACCGGCGGCGTGGTGGCCGACAGCACGGCGAAGTAGAGCAGGAACATGTTGGCGGCCATCACCGACAGCCCGAAGTCCTGGATCGCCGGTCCCACCAGGATGGTGGCGAGGATGTAGACGCTGGGGGTCGGCATGCCCATGCCCAGCAGCACCGTCACCGCCGCCGCGACCATCAGCGAGCCGATCATCGTGCCGCCGCCGATCACCGTGATCAGCGACGAGAACTTGGCCGCCAGTCCGGTCATGCTGAGGCCGCCGATCACCAGCCCGGCGGCCGCGCAGGCGGCGACCACACCGACCGTCTTCAACGTGGTCTCGGACAGCACGTCGAAGATCTCCACCGGCCCGAGCCGGCTGCCCTTGTGGAGCATCGACACGGCCAGCACCGCCAGCGTGCCGATGAAGGCGACCAGCGACGCCGAATAGCCCAGCGACAGGCCGATGACGATGGCGGTGAGCGGGACGAGGAACAGGTCGCCGCCCCGCAGCGCCGCGCGCACGCTGGGGATCTCCGAACGGTCGAGGCCGCGCATGCCCAGGCGCTTGGACATGAAGTGGACCTGGACGAACACGCCGAGATAGTAGAGGACGGCCGGGACGATGGCCGCCACCGCGATCTCGTAATAGGCGATGCCGGTGTACTCGGCCATGATGAAGGCGACCGACCCCATCACCGGCGGCATCAGCGACCCGCCGGTGCAGGCCGCCACCTCGATGGCGCCGGCCTGGCGGGCGCTGTAGCCGGCGCGCTCCATGGCGGGGATGGTGACCGACCCGGTGGTCACCACGTCGGAGGTCGGGCTGCCGGACACCATGCCATAGGCGCCGGAGGACACGATGGCGATCTTGGCCGTGCCGCCGGTGGTGCGGCCGGTCAGCAGGGCACCGACGCGGTAGAAGAAGTCGCCGCCGCCGGCCCGCGCCAGGGCGGTGCCGAACAGGACGAAGAGGAAGGCGTAGGTGGCCGCGACCCGCAGCGGGACGCCGAACACGCCGTCGGTGGTGAAGACGGTGACGTCGATCAGGTGATCCGGCGGGATGTACCCGTGCGCCAGCTCGCCCGACAGGTGGTGGCCGAAAAGGTTGTAGGCGAGAAAGACGACGACGATCAGCAGCAGCCCCAGGCCGGTCGCCCGGCGGGTCGCCTCCAGCGTCATCAGCAGGATGGCGCTGCCGAAGAACATGTCGGCGGGGGTGAGGGGATCGAACAGGGCGATGCGCTGGACGATGATGTCCAGGTTCGTCCAGAAATAGACCCCGGCGGCGGCGGCGAGCGCCGCCAGACCCCAGTCGATCAGCCACGGCCGACCGCTCGTGTCCTCGGTGGTCGGTGCCACCGTCAGGAACACGAGCACCAGCATGGCCGACAGGAACACGATGAGGAACCCCATCATGTCCGTGATCGTGAAGATCGTGTTGTAGATAACTCCGACCGAGATGGCCGCGGCATAGAGCTTCACCGCGGCTCCCAGCCACCCTTCGGGGCGCCGGATCTTGCCCGTTCCGAAGAGGATGTTGACGACCGACATTGCGCTGACCTCGACGGTTGCCTGGTGGTGCGGAGGGCCGGCCGCGCGCCGCAACGGGCGCGCGGCCGGTCGATCACATCAGGCCCTTCTCCGCGTAGAGCTTCTTCGCTCCGGGATGGTACGGCAGCACCTGCTGCTTGGTCATGAACTCCGGCGTCAGCGCCTTCATGGCGGGGTGCACCGTGGCGATCTGCCCGACGTTCTCCACCAGCGCCTTGGCCAGGTTGTAGGCGGTCTCCTCGGACATCGACTCGTTGGCCACCAGCAGGGCGCCCAGCGAGGCGGTCTTCACCGGCTCCGTCTGGAACGCGTAGGCGCCGGCGGGGATGGTGAAGCTGGTGACGCCCATGGACTCCGCCACCTTCGCGATGGTTTCGTCACCGGCCGGCAGCATCATCACATCGACCGCCTGGCCGACCTCGATCAGCGAGCGCTGGCCGACGAAGAGGCTGTTGAACAGGGCGTCGACCCGACCGTCGCGCATCAGGTCGGCCTGCTCCTCGGAGCCGGCCATCACCACGGCGCCGCCCCAGGACTCGATGTCGGCAATGGAGATGCCGTTGGCTTCCAGCATCTTCTCCGCGACCAACTCCGAGATGTTGCCCCGGCGGTTGAAGGCGATGCGGATCGGCGGCTTCTTGGTCGCGAGATCCTCGATCGACTTCAGGCCGTGCTTTTCGGCAAAGGCCTTGGCCACCACGAACTGCATGGGCGCCCAGTCGTACATCATGGCGATGGCGGCGAGGCCGGTGGTCCGCTGCCGGAACGGCGGCAGGCCTTCCAGGGCCAGGCGCAGCTCGGCGTTGTGGATCAGGCCGATGTCGGCGCGCTTCTGCTCCAGGAGAACGACGTTGGCCACGCCGCCGCCCGAGGTCTGGTAGGTCACCGTGCTGTCGGGAAAGCTCTCCTTGACGGCACGGTCGACGCCCACGCCGAGCAGCGACCACAGGCCACCCGGGCTGGCGCCGGCCATGGTGAGCCGCATCTCCTGGGCGGCGGCGGCGCCGGTGAGCATCGCCACGGTCAGCGCGGCGGCGCCCAGTGTCTTCATCAGCTTCGTCTTCATCTCCCCCCCTTTTCGGGTTGACCGGCCATGCCATCGGCAGGCCGGTGGTCGGTGGTGGTGTCAGCGCAATGAAACGGGTTTTCGGGCGGACCCGGGATCACGGGCGGCCAACGGCACGAGCCGGCCTATTCCGCGGCGCCGGCGACGGGCCCGCGCTCGAGCGTGCCCAGCAGGGTCGCCTCGTCGTCGGAGGCGCCGAGCATCCGCCAGCCGTCGCTCTTGGGAACGATGCCCTGGAAGGAGCACAGCTTGGACTGGGCGACGTGGGGCTGGCCGAGGCCGATGGGCTCGTCGCCCGCGGTGAAGCGGTGCACGGCGTCGATCATCAGGCGGCGGAACTGGACCACGGCGATGTCGCTGGCCCCCAGCCGCTCGCTGGTGCGGTCGGCGATCGGGCCCATCGACTCCCACATGGCGATGTCCTGGTTGGGGATGCCGCGGATGCCCGTGAAATCGCCCAGCTTCATCGCCGCCCGGTCCTGGCCGTAGTCGTTGTCGCGCCGGCGCAGCACCGGGCGGTAGTCCGCGTCCAGGTCGACGCCGACCTGGGCGGCGCAGAACTTGCGCCAGGACTCCTGCTCGATGCAGTCCGTGGGGTGCCAGGCGATGAAGTGGAAGTAGCTGCTGTGGTCGTCCTTGGGCACGATCACGCTGGCCACGTTGTAGGAGCTGTTGGGCGGGATCAGCGCGGTGAACGGCGCGACGTAGGTGGTCACGCGCACGTAGTCGTGGGTCCCGGCGTTGACGATGGGGCGGCGGATCGCCGCGTAGCGCATGCCGTAGTTGGTCACCTGGACCTGGATGCGCGGCATCTTGTCGGTCGAGGGGCGCAGCCAGTGGGTGTCGGCCGCCTTGGCGGTGTCGACGCGGGCCGGCTTCATGTCGGAGGAGTGCAGGCTGGAGCTGTGGGCGCTGTCGATCTGCCCTTCCATGATCTGCGCCCAGTTGCACGGCAGGTCGATGCGCGCGATGCTGACCTTGGCCTCGGGCGTCGGCGCCCACGGCGGCGGCTCGAACTCGGGCATCGCCTCGGCCTCCCCCATGTAGACCCAGACGAAGCCGCCGGCCTCGCGGGTGGGGTAGGCGGTGTGCTTCACCTTGGCGCAGAAGCCGCTCTCCGGCGGCTCCGACGGCATTTCGGTGCAGTTGCCGTCCACGTCGAACTTCCAGCCGTGATACAGGCAGCGCAGGCCGGATTCCTCGTTGCGGCCATAGACCAGCGACGCCTTGCGGTGGGGGCAGCGCTCGCCCAGCACGCCGATGCGGCCGTCGCTGTCGCGGAAGGCGACGAGATCCTCGCCGAACAGGCGCAGGCGCACGGGCTTGCCGTCCGGCTCGACCAGTTGCTCCGACAGCAGCGCCGGCACCCAGTGGCGGCGCATCATCCGTCCCATCGGGGCAGCGCCCTCGACGCGGCACAGCAGGTCGTTCTCTTCAGCGCTCAGCATCGGGTCATCTCCGTCTCATGCACGTCCTCGGCCGGCCGGTCCCGCCCCCGTTTGCCGAGGTGCCAGCCGTCGAACTTAGAGAGCTAATACATGACCGGCCCACTGGGTTTCAATGGGAATCTCAGCGTAGCGGACAATTAAGCGCCGAGCGATCAGGAGGGCTTGCCGTCGGTGTCTTAGATCTCTAATTTCATCGGCCGGAGGGGGCCGCGGCGCGCCCCCGGCACGGTTCGAGAAGCGACGGAGGAAGGACATGGTGGCGGAACTCGAGGGAACGACGGCCATGCCGCTGACGGTCCGCAGCGCCCGCTGGACCGCCGAGGGCATCCGCCTGTTCGAGTTGGCGCGGCCCGACGGGGCCGACCTGCCGGAGTTCACGCCGGGCGCCCACGTGCTGGTGCGCGTGCCCAACGGCGCGGTGCGGCGCTATTCGCTGAGCAACGCGCCCTCGCAGCTCGACCGCTACGAGATCGCGGTGAAGCGCGAGGAGTCCGGCCGCGGCGGCTCCAGGAGCCTGGTCGACGAGGCGCGCGAAGGGGACGAGCTGCTGGTGTCGGTGCCGCGCAACGACTTCCCGCTGGAGGGCAACCCGGCACGCTACGTGTTCATCGCCGGCGGCATCGGCATCACCCCCATCCTGTCGATGGCCCGCCACCTGATGGAAAGCGGCGGCAAGCCGTTCAAGCTCTACCACCTCACGCGCAGCCCGGAGACGACGCCCTTCCGCGAGGTGCTGGAACAGCCGGAGTTCCGCGGCAAGGTGGTGCTCCACCACGACCACGGCGACCCGGAGCGCGCCTTCGACCTGTGGCCGGTGCTGGAGGAGCCCAAGGGCGCCCACGTCTATTGCTGCGGGCCGCGCCGGCTGATGGAGGCGGTGCGCGACATGACCGGGCACTGGTCCGCGGCGGCCGTCCATTTCGAGGATTTCGGCAGCGCCGACGCGGCCCACGCGGCCTCGGACCAGCCCTTCACCGTCCACCTCGCGCGCAGCGGCACCGACATCGCGGTGAGCGCCGAGGAAACCCTGCTGGAGGCGCTCCATGCCCACGGGCACCGTGTGCCGAGCAGCTGCGAGAGCGGCACCTGCGGGACCTGCCGCTGCACCCTGCTGGAGGGAGAGGCCGACCACCGCGACCTGGTCCTGGCCGACCATGAGCGGGCCGACACCATCATGCCCTGCGTGTCGCGCGCCCGGGGCGACCGCCTCGTCCTCGACCTCTAGCGGAGGCGACGCCATGACCGAGCGCGCGTTGAAACTGGGGGTGGCCGGCCTGGGGCGGGGCTTCATGCTGATGCTGCCGACCCTGGCCAACCACCCCCGCCTGACCCTGACGGCGGCGGCCGACCCGCGGCCCGAGGCGCGCCGCCGATTCGTCGAGGATTTCGGGGGCCGCGCCCACGAGACGGTGGAGGCGCTGTGCGCCGACCCGGAGGTGGAGGCGGTCTACGTCGCCTCGCCGCACCAGTTCCACGTCGCCCATGTCGCGGCCGCGGCGGCGCGGGGCAAGCACGTCCTGGTCGAGAAGCCGATGGCGCTGACCCTGGAGGACTGCCGGGCGATGGTCGACGCCGCCGCCGCCGGCGGCGTCCACCTGCTGGTCGGCCACAGCCACAGCTTCGACGCACCGGTGCTGAAGACCCGCGCCCTGATCGACGGCGGCGCCTTCGGCCGGGTGCGCATGATCACCGCGTTGAACTACACCGATTTCCTCTACCGCCCGCGCCGGCCGGAGGAGCTGGACACCGCCCAGGGCGGCGGCGTCGTCTTCAGCCAGGCCGCCCATCAGGTCGACGTGGTGCGGCTGCTCGGCGGCGGCCTGTGCCGCGAGGTGCTGGCCTCGACCGGGTCGTGGGACCCGGCGCGCCCGACCGAGGGGGCCTACAACGCCCATCTGCGATTCGCCGACGGCGCCTTCGCCAGCCTGACCTACAGCGGCTACGGCCGCTTCGACAGCGACGAGTTCTGCGGCTGGGTCGGCGAGCTGGGGCAGGAGCGCGATGCCGCCGCCTACGGCTCCGCCCGGGCCGCCCTCGCCGAGGTCCGCTCGGCGCAGGAGGAGGCGGCGCTGAAGGAGACGCGCGCCTACGGCCGCGGGCCGGCCGGCCGGCCGGTGGCGGCGCCGCCGCGCCACCACAACCATTTCGGGCTGGTGGTGGTGTCCTGCGAGAACGCCGACCTGCGGCCCACCCCCGACGGGGTCATGGTGTACGGCGACCGCACGCGAACGATGGTGTCGGTGCCGCCGCCCGTGGTGCCCCGCGCCGAGGTCGTCGACGAGCTGGTCGACGCGGCCCTGCACGGCCGGCCGCCGCTGCACGACGGCGCGTGGGGCCTGGCCACCACCGAGGTCTGCCTGGCCATGCTGCGCTCGGCCCGCGACGGGGCGGCGGTCCCGCTGCACCACCAGGTGGCCCACCACGCCGGACCGCCCAGCCGCCGGAGCGTTGCGCTATGATGCCCCCCGACGGCGCATCAACGGCGAGAACCGCGATGAGCGACGACGGAACCGGGCGGCTGAGGACGCCACCCGGCACCATGCAGACGGCGCTGCGCCACTGGCGCGAGGACGTGCCGGGCGACCGCCTCGCCCATCTCGTGAAGGATGTGGCGCGCGGCCTCACCCGGTCGCTGCAGATGCGCCTGGCCGAGCACGACGTGTCCTTCGGGCACTGGACGTTCCTGCGCATCCTGTGGGACCGCGACGGCCTGACCCAGCGCGAGCTCAGCCTGCAGGCCGGGCTGATGGAACCGACCACCTACGCCGCGCTGAAGGCGATGGAGGCGCTGGGCTATGTCACCCGTGGCCAGCAGCCCGATCATCGCCGGAAAGTCTACGTCCACCTGACGCCGCTCGGCCGCTCGCTCAAGGACGTCCTGGTCCCGCTCGCCGAAGAGGTCAACGCGACGGCCCTGCGCGGCGTCCCGCCCGAGGATATGGCGGTGACCCGCCGCACCCTGCTGGCCATGGTGGAAAGCCTGGCCCGCGACGAGGCGGAGGGAACGACCCAGAGCCGCCGCATCCCCTCGACCCGCGAGGTGTCGCGGCGGCGGGTCGGCGAGGCGGCGCCCAAGCGCTCCCCCCGCCGCAAGGCCGCCACCGACGCCGCCGACTGACGGACCGCCGACCGACAGGCCGCCGACCGACAGGCCGCCGACTGGCAGGCCGCCGGCGCCGCTACTCGGCGATGCACCAGCGGTGCAGGTAGCCGTCCGCCAGGGCGAGCCGCCCGGCGTTGGGGCAGAACGCCGGCACGCCGGGACCGCCGGTGGCGTCCAGCGCCTGGCGGCAGCGCCGACCGTGGGTGCAGCCGGCGCATGCCGTCGCCATGGTCGCCATCTGCGGCCCCAGCCCGGCGGCCCGCGCGGCGCGCCGGTCGATGCCGAGCGCGCGGAACAGCCGGAGCAGCGGTTCCGGGGTTCCCTGGGTGTCCGTGATCATGATCCCCTCCCTCGTCTTATTCGCTTGGTAGCGAGTGATCAGACGATAGGGCAAGGAGGGGGCGGCCCCCTTGACCTGGATCAATCCGTGGCGGCGGACGGATCGGTCTCGGTGGACGCCGCGTCGGCCGTCAAGGCCCCGATCAGGTTGGCCCGCACCCGCCTCAGAACGTCGAACGCCCGGGCCAGCTCCTCCGCCCCGACCGATTCCACGGCGACCGCGTTCACCGCCATGGCCCGCGGCAGCAGGACGCGCTTGAGCTGGCGGCCGCGCTTGGTGAGGAAGACATTGAACTTGCGCCGGTCGGTGGGGTGGCGGCGGCGCTCGACCAGGCCCTGGGCCTCCAACCCGTTGAGCACCGACACCGTGGTCGGCGACATGGTGCCGGCGCGGTTGCCGAGTTCGGCCTGGGTCAGCCCGTCGCCCTCCCACAGGACGCGCAGGAAGTACCACTGGCCGAGCCCGATGCCTTCGCTCTCCAGCCGGGTCTGCAGAAGGCGCGCGAAGTGCTTGTGGGTGTCGCGCACGAGGTAGCCGAGGCTCTCGTCGTCGATGGTCGCGGCGTCGGCCGTCGCCGGTGTCCGCGTGCCCGCCCTCGCCCCCATCGTCGCGTCCCCCTGCGCTCCGCCGCGTCGCCCCCCGCGCCGCGGCGCGGCGACACCCTAGATCACCCGGACAGGCCGCGCCAGATCAGGCTCGCGGAAACCGCCGCCAGCGCGACAAGCACGGCGGTGCGGAAGGACTCCTGCGGGATTCGGTCGCGCGCGGCCCGGCCCAGGCGCATGCCGGCGAGCACGGGCAGCAGCGCCATCGCCGACAGCCAGGCCTCGCGGCGGCCCATCACCCCGTTGGCGATCAGCGCCACGGTGAGCGGCAGGGAGCCGACGAAATAGACGGTGGCGATGGAGCGCACGAACACGTCCTTGGGCAGCCGCAGCGCGTTGAGGTAGACGATCAGGGGCGGCCCGTAGAAGGACGTGAACCCGCCGAGGACGCCGGCGGCGAACCCGACCGCCGGACCGGCCCACCGTTCGGCGGACGCGTCGAGCCGCGGCTCGACACGGCTGGCGCTGAACGCGGTCAGGGCCAGGATGGTCACGCCGAGGACCACCGCCAGCACGGCGTCGTCGAGCGCGACCAGAAAGCGCACCCCCACCATCAGCCCGGCCACCAGCGCCACCAGCAACGGCCAGAAGCGGCGCACCGCGGCGCCGGGAGGGCCGCCCTGGGCCATCTGGACCAGATTGCTGGCGAGCACGGGGAACAGCAGCAGGGCGATCGCCTGCGGCACCGGCATGACGAAGGAGAGGATGGGGATGGCCACCATCGGCAGGCCGAGGCCGAGGGTTCCCTTGACCACACCGCCGAGGAGGCAGGCCACGAACGCCACCCCAAGCTCCAGCCCAAGCCCCGCCCCGATCGCCGCGTCCATCGCGCCCCTCTCCACCAAACCGCCGCACGGTCCCCCACGCCCCGCCCGACGGCAACGGGATTCGGCGAAGACCGGCAATGCGCCGCCACCCTCTGCGCGGCGCTTGACGGCGTCCCCGCGTGGTGGAATGCTCGCCACCGAGTAATCTGCGACTCGAACCAACGAAGGGACGGAGGGCACCCATGGCATGCCAAACCTGCGGCACCGACCACCAGGGGGCCGGCGGCGCCGACCACGAGGGCGCCGGCGGCCCCGCCGCGGAGGTGGCCGCCGGCACACCCGTCGCGGCGTCGCCGCAGCTGGTCGAGGATCTGGCGGCGGCCAACCGCATCCTCTATCACCGCGGCGTGGTGGACGCCTTCGGCCATGTCAGCGTGCGCCACGACCGCGCCCCGGACCGCTTCCTGCTGGCCCGCAACATGGCCCCCGGCCGGGTCACGGCGGACGACATCCTGGAGTTCGACCTGGACGGCCGGCCGTTCGACCCGCAGGGCCGCCGGGTCTACCTGGAGCGCTTCATCCACGGCGAGATCTACCGCGCCCGCCCCGACGTGGTGGCGGTGGTGCACAGCCATTCCCCGGCGGTGGTGCCGTTCAGCGTGGTCAAGAGCGTGCCGCTCCAGGCGATGTGCCACATGGGCGGGTTCCTGGCCTCGCCGGTGCCGGTGTTCGAGATCCGCGACGTGGCCGGCCCGGCCAGCGACCTGCTGATCCGGGACAACGCCCTGGGCGTCGCCCTGGCCGCCGTTCTGGGCGAGCAGCCGGCGGTGCTGATGCGCGGCCATGGCTCGACCGTGGTCGGCCGCAACCTGCGCGAGGCGGTGTTCCGCGCCGTCTACACCGAGGTCAACGCCCGGCTCCAGCTCGAGGCGCTGCGCCTCGGCCCGGTCACCTACCTGACGCCGGAGGAGGGGGCGGCCACCACCGCCACCAACAGCGGCCAGATCGACCGCGCCTGGGACCTGTGGCGCGAGCAGGCCATGGAGGGCGCCGCCTGACGCGGAGCCCCGGCCGTCAGACCGCGCGGAGGGCGTAGCGGCGACCGCCGTCCGTCTCGATGGTCTGGGCCACGGTGTGGACCGGGGTGCCGCGCCGCGCCGCCCCGGCGCAGCGGACGTGGTGCGCGTGGCGTGGAACGCCTCGGCGTCCGCGGGACGCGGTGGCGGCGATCGGGCGAAGGGTTCCGGTCATTGACGTCCGTCACGCTGGGATGGCCGTCGCGCCGGGGCGGCCGTCGCGCTGGCTGGCCCGGCGGTCGCGCGCGGCCCATCCCCGGCCCGAACGGGCCACGGCGGGGAGACGCGCGGACCGCGCCGTCGGCGTTATCGAAACCCCGCCGCCGGGCATCACCCGCCGGGCGTCATGCGGTCCAGCGCGTCGTGCAGCGTCTCCAGGGCGGTGCCGAGACGGCGGCGCGTGTCGCCGTCGCCGTGGTGATGGCGCAGGATCGCGACCGCCTGCTCCACGTCGGGAAGCGCACGGTCGAGGGCGGCGGTCAGCGCCGCCGGCAGGTCGTCCCAGCCGGGCTTGGCGCGCGCCCCCCGGATGCGCCGCAGCGCCTCCGTCAACTGATGCTCCACGGTGACGATCGCGCCCCCGCCGCGGCCCTCCGGCCCCGCACCGTCGAGCAGCGCCCGGGCGCGGCCGACGCGGTGGCGGGCCAGCCACAGGTCCTGCCGCACGCTGGTCTCCGGGGGCGGCGGTGCGCCGGCGTCCCCGGCGCGCCACGCCGCCACCGCCAGCAGCAGCGCGGCCACGGCGGCCCAGGCCGTCGGCCCCAGCGCCGCGGGGATGAGAACGAGGTGATCGAGGCCGCTCTCCATGCTCTCCCCCCGCCCGGGCCGGCCGCCGCCCCGACCAGCCCCGGGGGCAACGCCGGCCGCCTCGGCCGGGTTCCCGGGAACCGCCGCGGCAACGCCGGCGTTAAGGGCATCATGGAGATCACGGGGAGGACCGGACGATGACGCGCCATTCGGGAATCGGTGTGACGCTGACGCTGCTGGCCGGAGTCGCGGCGGTGTCGGTCGCCGCCCTGCCGACCAGCGTGGCGGCCCAGACCTGCACGGCGATGGTGGAGGCCTTCGCCGCGGCCAACGGGCTGTCCGCGGAACCCCCGCCCCAGGCGCCGCCCTCCTCCGTGGCGGGCCTGCCGCCGGGGACGGCGGGCGGCAGCGGCCTGCCCGAAGGGGACGCCCCCAACGCCGGGGCCCTGGAGAACGGCGGCGGGGGCAGTGGCGTCACCCCCGAGGAGCTGGCGGAGTCCGGCGGGGTCATCGCCCCGCCCGACGTCGGCGCGCCGGCGGTCATCGAACCGCCGGCCGATCACCTGAACGACATGCCCACGGCGCCGGCCATCCGACCCGACCCGGGGATTGCCGCGGCACCGCCGTCCAGCGACGCCTTCGGCCGCGCCGCGTTGCGCGCGCAGATGGACGCGCTGGTGACCGGCGCCCTGGCCGCCGCCGACGACGGTGACGAACGCCAATGCCTGGACAGCCTCGCCAAGGCGCAGCAGCTGGCCGAGGGCGGGGCGGAGACCGGCGAGCCGGCGCGGCCGGAGTGACCATGACCGACCCCTATCCTCCGATCCCGCCGGTGGAGCCGCCGGCCCCGCCGCCGCCGAGGGTCCCGCCCGAGGTGCCGGGCGATCCGTCGCGGCCGCCGTTGGACGACCCGCCGCCGCCCATCCCCGTGCCCCCGACCGAGCCGCCGCCGGTGCCGGAGCGTCTGGCGCGGCGGGGGCCACGGCCCTGAGGCCAGCCCCGCCGCTGGACCCGGCCGGTGTCCCCGCCGGCGCCGTTTCGGCGGACCATTTGGGGGGGCACTTCGGCGGCGTCTGTCCGCCCGAATTTTTTCCGCGGTGCGGCATTGCCGCGGAGCCCGGCAAGGGCGATCTCTTGAAGTGACGCAGAGGTTGATCCAGCCGGACACGCCGCACCACCATGCCCCCGCAGACACCGCCGCGCCAGACACCGCCACGCCACATCTACCGCCAGCAAACGGTGGTGGCCACCGCCGTCCAGGCCACCGTGAAGTGGTTCGATCCGGCGCGCGGCTTCGGCTTCGTCCACACCGGCGACGGCGCGGCCGACGCCCTGCTGCCGGCGGCGGCGGTGCGCGCCTCCGGCCATGACCGGCTGCCCGACGGCGCCACCGTCGTGGTCGACCTGGCCGAGGGGCGCAAGGGCACCCAGGTCGCCACCATCCATTCCGTCGATCTGTCGACCGCGCGCCCGGCCGCCACGCCGCCGCGGCCGGAACGCCCTGAGCGGCGGCCGGACCACCGCGAGCGCCCGCCGCGCCCCCCGCGGGGCGAGCGGCCGGCGCCCCACCCGCGCGAGGCGGGACCTCCGGGTCCGACGACGGACGTCGACGGGACCGTGCGCTGGTACAACGCCGGCAAGGGCTACGGCTTCGCCACCCCGGACGACGGCGGCCGTGACGTCTTCATTCACGCCCGCGCCCTGGAGCGCGCCGGTCTGCGGGCGCTGGACGAGAACCAGCGCGTCCACCTCACCGTGCGGCAGGGCGAGAAGGGTCCGGAAGCCGTGGCCGTCAGCCTCGCGTGAGCCCCGCCCGGGCCGACCCGTTCGCGGGGCGGCCCCACCTTCGGGGGGCAGGCGGGCGGCGGCGGTCGATGCGGCCGCCACCGGGCACGCGGCGCCGGTCACACGCCGCCGGCCTTGATCGTCCCCCGTCCCCTGTGCCACAGGGACGGGCCCCTGCCCCGCCGCCCGGAGCGACCATGTTCAAGCACTACAAGATCCACTTCAGCCGGCCCCCTGTGCGGCCCGGCCGATCCGAACGCGACGCCATCGTCGCCCAGCTCAAACGCTTCGTGTCGGAGAACGGCATGGTGGGCGACCTCCACGCCGTCCATCCCGCCGCCGCCTTCGGCATCGTGGAGGTGCGCTGCACCGAACGGCTGGCCCGCCGGCTGTCCGACATGGCCGAGGTGGAGACCATCCTGGAGGTCTGATTGCCCACGGCGTCGGCACCGCGAGCCCACCAACGCGGCACCGCAGGCTACCGAAATGTGTCCGCACTCCCCATGTCTATCCCTTACGCCTCCGTGCGACGGCGCAGGCCCGCCCGCGTGGCGGCCGGCACCACGGGCCCAAGAGCAGCGAACGGGAGGATCGACGTGAGCAAATTCGAGGATCGGGCGTTCCGGGTCGGCAAGCGGCGCACCAGCCTGGCCGAGATGAAGGGGCAGCTGGTCAGGTTGCGCCAGGATCTCGAGCAGATCGCCGCCCGCAACCCGCAGGGCGCCGTCGTGGCCCCCCTGCGCCAGCGCATCCGTGCCCTGGAGGGCGAGATCGCCGAGGCCGAGGCCGACAAGGCGCGCAACCGGCCGCTGCCCCGTGACGAGGCCGACGGCGACGACCCGGCCACGGCGCGCAGCCCGGTGCGCTCCACCGCCGGGCACTTCCCGCCGCGCGGCCGGACGGGCTGACGACCACGGCCGGGGAACCCCGGCCGTCTGGCGGCGTTGGCACCGTGCCGCCCCTGCCGGGCGGGATGGAGAAGGAGCCGACGCCATGACCATCGCCGCGGATTGCCGGCCGACCGACGCGACCGGAGCGGCCCGGCCGCGCCGCGCCCTCATGGTCGTCAACCGCCACGCCCGCAACGGCGGGACGGCGATGGATGGCGTGCTGGAGGCGCTGCGCGACGGCGGTCTGGCGGTCGACGAGCGCGAATGCCCCAAGAAGCAGCCGATCCCCGACTTCATCCGGGAGCAGGCCGCGGGCTATGACTGCGTCGTCGTCGGCGGTGGCGACGGCACCCTCAACGCGGTCGCGCCGGTGCTGCGCGACACCGGGCTCACCCTCGGCGTGCTGCCGCTGGGCACCGCCAACGACCTCGCCCGGTCCCTGGGCATCCCGCCGGACCCGGTGGAGGCGGCCCGCGTCATCGTCGCCGGCCATGCCCACACGGTCGACCTCGGCGAGGTCAACGGCCGCCTCTTCTGGAACGTCGCCAGCCTGGGTATGAGCGTCGACCTGGCGCGCGAGCTGTCGACGTCGCTGAAGCGCCGATGGGGCCGCTTCGGCTACGCCGTGGCGGGCGTCCGCATCCTGCGCCGCATGCGCCCCTTCACCGCCCAGATCGTCACCCCGGAGGGCAGCCGGCGCGTCCGGACGGTGCAGATCGCCGTCGGCAACGGGCGGTACTATGGCGGCGGCATGACGGTCGCCGCCGACGCCAGTCTCGACGACGGGCTGCTGCACGTCTACAGCCTGGAGATCAACCACTGGTGGGAGTTGATCCCGCTGCTGCCGGCCTTCTGGACCGGCCGCCACGGCGAGCGCAGCGACGTCCGCGCCTTCGCCTGCTCGCGGGTCGAGATCCGCACCCGGCGGCCGCGCAGCGTGAACACGGACGGCGAGGTGTCCACCCGCACCCCCGCCGTCTTCCGCGTGCTGCGCAACGCCGTCACGGTCTACACCCCGCCCCAGGGGCCGCCGGGGGCGCTGGAGTCGGTTTAGCCGGACTGGCGCGGCCGGAGGGCGCCCGCCCCCCGGTCGCGCCGCGCACGGCGACGGCCGATCAGAAGCTGGCCGACAGGCTGAGGAACACCCGCCGCTCCTCGGCCGGCTGGGACACCAGGCGGGCCTCGGCCTGGGTGACGTTCATGCCGGTCAGGGCGAGCTGGATCCCGTCGGTGATCTCATAGCCGACGCGGGCGCCGACGTAGAGATAGTTCGGGACGCTGATGGGCGCCGCCGTCGCGGAGGTCTGGTAGCTCACCTCCGACACGTACTGGCCGAACAGGTTGGCCTCCCACGGGCCGTGGGCGTAGCCGAGTTCCGCCGACACCTTGTGCTGGGGCTGGGCATCCTCGAAGTTCTGGTTCGATGCGGGGTCCAGGTCATCGACGATGCGCTCGTAGGCGTAGCCGACGCGCCACGACCAGTCCGTCCCGATGCGCCCCTTCAGCTGCGCATCCAGGCCGACGGCCTTGGAGTCACCCATGTTGTCGTAGACCGAGATGGACGGCGAGGTGCTGTAGACGCGGGCGAACGACTTCAGGTCGGAGTTGGTCTGGTAGTAGACCGAGGCCCGGAAGCCGCCGCCGATCCCGGCGATGGCGCGGTCGTAGCCGAGCTCGTAGTTCATCACGATGCTGGGCTCGATCTCGGGGTTGCCGTAGCGCCAGCTGGTGCCGCCGATCGACTGCAGGACCGAGTACTCGAACAGGGCCGGCGCCTGGATGCCGCGGGCCACCGAGGCGCGGAAGGTGTCGACGTCGGTCGCCTTGTAGACCAGGCCGCTGTTGAAGCTGAACTCGGTCAGGCTGCGATCGTAGTCCTCGTTGGAGTAGGGGGCCGGGCCCACGAAGGTGCCGGTGCGCTCCAGGCGCAAGTGGTCGACGCGGCCGGCGTTGACCACCGAGAGGTGGTCCGTGATCGCCCAGTCCCACATCGCCCCGCCGGAGTAGACGTCGTAGGAGATGGTGCCGTTGTGGATCGGCGTGCTGTCCAGGCTGTTGTGGCGGTATTCGGCCGACAGGCGGATGCTGTGATCCGTGCCGATCTTGAAGAGATCCTGCAACTGCGCCACCGTGACCACGTTCTTGTAGTCAAGGACGTTGACGATGTCCATGTCGAGCTGGTTGCGGTAGAGGGTCGCCGTCAGCAGGCCGATCGAGGTGTTGGCGTTGATGGTGGCCTTGGCCGACATGGTGTCGTAGTTGCTGGGGAGCATGCCGTAGAGCGAGCGCTCCGACATCTCCGCGTGCATGTTCGTGAACTCGGCGCCGAACACCACGTCGTCGGTGATCTTGTACCGGCCGTCGACGCTGAGGGAGCGGCGGAGCGGCTCGCGCGAGGTGCTGTCGCTGGGCCGGCCGGCGGTGTCGAACTCGTCGGTGTTGAGGCCGCCGGCCGACAGGCGCACCGCGCCGCGCTCGCCGAGCTTCAGCGTGGCCACGCCCGAGACCTCACGGTGGTTCTGCGTGCCGACCCGGGCGGTGACGTTGTTCACATCGTCGTTGAGCGGGTCGAAGGTGACGATGTTGACGACGCCGGCCACGGCGTTGAAGCCGAACAGCGCGGTGCTCGGGCCCTTGACCACCTCGATCTGGCGGACCTCCGCCATCTCCACGGGGATGGCGTACCAGGGCGTGTAGCCGAGGTGGTCGGCGTACACCTGGCGCCCGTTCACCAGCACCAGAAGGCGCGGCGTGCGTCCGCCGTTGTAGCCGCGCACGGCGACGTCGGCCGACGCGACGCCCCAGCGCGCGACGTCGAGGCCGACCACCCGCTGCAGGACGTCGGTCAGGTTCGCCGCCCCGCTGCGGCGGATCTCCTGGGCGGAGATGATCTCCATGTTCACCGGGGCGTCGCTGACGCGCTGCGGCTTGCCGGTGGCGCTGGTGGTCACCGGCTCGCCGAAGAGCTGCTCGAGCGAACCGTAGTCGATGGACTGTGCGGACGCCGGCAGGCTCAGAGCGGCAGCCGCCACGGCGCCCAGGGCACCGGCACGAAGGGTTGTCAACATTGCGGATGTCCTCGGGGGATGTCGGAGAGGATGGAAGGGACGGATCGGGTCAGAGTTCGGTGATCATCATGCGGAAGGCCGGAGCGAAGCCGACGGAGGAGGCTTCGGCCGCCGCCTTGTTCACCAGGATCTCGACCTTGGGCTCGCTCCTGACGCCCATGACGCACTTGCCGCTCTGGACGCACCCGGTGTCGGCCGACACGCTGAGCAGCTTCTTGGCTTTGGTCGCGGCGAAGATGCGGTCGTGCTGGGCGGCCAGGCCGCCCGCCACGAAGGCGACGGACACGCCGTCGAGCCCGCTGTCGAGCTGGCCCACCGGCACCAGCACCGGCACCAGGGTCGCCGAGCCGACGGCGAGACCAGCCCCGAGGATGCCGTTGATGCCGTCGGCATCCTTCTGCGATTCGGCGACACCGGGATCGAAGATCACGGCCACCTTCACGCTGCCCGACAGGGGCGGCACGGTGAAGCCGAACGTCTTGGCGGCGACTTGGATGTCCTTGGCGCCGACCTCGGCCAAGGCCGCCTGCCCGGCGCACAGGACGATGGCGGCCGCGGCGGCGGCGGTGAACGAGCGAATCATCGGACCCTCGGTCTTTTTGGTTGTGCTTGGTGGGTGGGTGAAGAGCCGCGCCTGCGGCCCGGCGTCCGCAGAGAACGACGGCTCCATGCAAGGAGCCAGGACAAGACGTAATTACTCAAACAAATTCATCGGAACTCTTGGTCATATCCCTATAGTGATGGAAGTAAATTCCGTCAAATGCATTTATGTGGTTTGAGAATTTATTTTTTTGATAGCACACAAAGTGTAAACTATACTTTGTTTCATGATTTGGATAATTGTCTAAGGCAAGGTTTGATCGAATCCGTCCAGCCCGACGGACACCCGGCGGCGGAACGATTGTCCACGTTTTGTTAACCATGGCGTGCGTCTATGCCCATCCGGTTCACGGTTCTGCAACAAGGAGCCCGCAGCGGATGACGGACATCGCCGACCCCCACGGTCCCCATGGACAGGGGCCCAGCCGCCCCAACCTCTCCTGCGCCGGCGTCCGCGCCCGCGCCGCCAAGGCGCTGGCCGGACGGATCGTGGAGGCGCTGGCCGCCCTCGGTGCCGCGGTGACGGCGGAAGAGGCCGCGTCCCGCCTGATCGGCGTCACCAACGTCCATCGCGACGGGCCCGCCATCGCGGATGCGATGGCGCGCCAGGGTGCGCAGCCGGCCAGCCCGGCGCTCGTCGAAGTGCTCGACGACTTCCGCTTGGAGATGCTGCGGGCCCACGACGCGCTTGTGGCCGAGTGGGTCGCCCGGTGCGGAATCCGCCCCCTGCTGGGGGTCGGCGACGCGGTTCGGGTGACCACCAACGACCGGTCCTGGCGGCGGGTGACGGTGGAGGGCGAGATCGTCGGCGTCGACCTGGTCCACGCCCGGTATCGCGTGCATTCCCCGGCGCTGGGGCATGGCGCCGGCGGGAACGCCCCCGCAGCCCGTGCCATTCCCTTCGAAGACGTTCAGCCCGCGGGCGACGCCGCGGGGACCGCCGATGCGGCCCCGCGGCCCCTGCCGGCCGCCGCGTGACACCGGCGCGGCAGCGCGCCGCCGCGCCGCCGCCCCCGCGTCACGCCCGCACCCGGGCCAGGAAGGCGTCGACCTCGGTCTCCAGCGAGCTGGAGTGGCTGCTCAGCTCCTGCGCGGCGGTGAGCACGTTGTCGGCGCTCGTGCCCACGGTGCGGGCGGCGTCGCGGACGTCAGCGATGGTGTGCGACACCGCGCCGCTGCCGGCCGCCGCCTGCTGGATGTTGCGGCTGATCTCGTGGGTCGCCGCGGCCTGCTGCTCCACCGCCGCGGCGATGCCGCCGGCGATGGCGTCCATGCGCTCGATGGTTTCGCCGATCATCCGGATCGCCTCGACCGATTCCTTGGTCCGGGCCTGGATGGCGCCGATCTGCCCGCTGATCTCCTCGGTGGCGCGGCCGGTCTGGCTCGCCAGGCTCTTGACCTCGCTGGCGACCACGGCGAAGCCCTTGCCATACTCGCCGGCCCGCGCCGCCTCGATGGTGGCGTTGAGCGCCAGCAGGTTGGTCTGCCCGGCGATGCCGTGGATCATGGCGACGATGTCGCCGATGCGCATGGCCGTCTCCGCCAGTTCGGCGATGATCCGGTCGGTGTGCCGGGCACGCTCCACGGAATCCCGTGCGATGGCCGCGGCGTCCGACACCTGGCGGGCGATCTCGCCGATCGAGGCGGTCATCTCCTCCACGGCCGTGGCCACGGTGGCGACGTTGGCGGTCACCTCCTCGCCGGACTGGGCCACCTCGCTGGACCGCTGGTAGGCGCCGTCGGCGCTCTCGCGCATTCCCGCCGCGCTCTGCTTGAGGCCGGCCGAGGCCGCGGAGACGGCGTGGACGACCCGGCGGACCTGGGCCTCGAAGCTGTCGGCGAGATCGGCCAGGGCGCGCCGCTTCTCGGCCTCGCTCTCCTGGCGCAGCCGCTCCTGGTCGGCCTGCATGTCACGGACCTTGACGATGTTCTCGCGGAACACGCCGAGGGAGTCGACGATCGCCCCCAACTCGTCGCGCCGCCGCAGGCGGTCGATCCGGATGTCGGCGTCGCCACGGGCCAGCGCCAGGGTGGCGCCGGCGATGCGGCCGATCGACCCCGCGGTGCTGCGTCCGATGAGCCAGGCGACGAGCGCGACGGCGATGGCCGCCGACACCACGACCCCCAGGAAGACGGCCTCGCTGCGCTGGGCGTCGGCGGCGGCGGCGGCGGCACGGCTGCGCGAGTCGGCGGCGGTGTCGGCGACCACGCCACCGATCAGCGCGGACAGGCGGGTGAAATTCTCCTCGAACGGCGCCATGAACGACACCACGCTGGCGAAGTCGAGTTCGAGCATGGCGGCCACGAAGGCGGTGGCCTCCTTGTACTTGTTCAGTTCGCCGACCACCTCGTCGATCTGCGGCGCCTGCGCCGGCGTGGCGAACGTGTCGCGGTAGGCGCCGAGCTCGGTGACGATCGCGTCGACGCGGCCCTGCAGCGCGCCGATGGCGGTCGCCACATCGATGCCCTCCTGGGCGGCCTGCTTGGTCATCACCCGGAACAGGTCGCCGTTCACCGCCTGCACCCGGGCGGCCACGTCGGACAGCCGGATGGCCCCTTCGAGGTTGCGCTCCACGATGGTGCGGCTGCTGTCCACCTGATGGCCGAGGCTCGCCGCGCCGAACCAGGCCATCGCGCCCATCAGCGCGACGGCGACGCCCGGCGCGATGACGAACTTCAGCGTGAAGCCGAGATTCGACAGCTTCAGTCGTTCAAAAGCCATTCCTCTTGCCCTCTTCTTAGGCCGTTGGACGGGGGCCGGCCGTGCCGCCCCCGCCGGCTGGCCTCACAGTTCGGTGATCATCATCCGGAACGCCGGCGCGAAGGAGACCGCCGAGGCCTCGGCCGCCGCCTTGTTCACCAGGATCTCGACCTTGGGATCGCTCTTGACACCCATCACGCAGCGCCCGCTCTGCACGCAGGCCGTGTCGGTGGAGACGCTGAGCAGCTTCTTCGCCTTGGTGGCGGCGAAGATGGCATCCTGATGGGCGGCCAGACCGCCGGTCACGAAGGCGACGCTGGCGCCGTCCAGGCCGGCGTCGAGCTGGCCCACCGGCACCAGCACCGGCACCAGGGTGGATGCGCCGACCGCCAGACCGGCCCCGAGAATGCTCTTCATCTGGTCCGCCTCGACCTGGGACGCGGCGACGCTGGCGTCGAAGATGACGGCGACCTTGATGGTCCCGCTGAGCGGCGGGACCGTGAACCCGAAGGTCTTGGCGGCAACCTGGATATCCTTGGCGCCGACATCGGCCAGGACCGGCTGCCCGGCTCCCAGGATGGCGGCGACGGCGACGGCGCCGATTCCGGTGATGATGGAGCGAAGCATCGTACTCGCGACCCTTGTTTGTTTGTCCGGGGAAAGACCGCGCCGCGCTGCGGCGCGGCACCGTCAGAAGCTTGCGGACAGCGTCAGAAAGACGCGGCGCTCCTCGGCCGCGAAGGGCGTGAGCCGGGCGGTGTCCTGGAGGATGTTCTGGCCGGTCACGGCGAGGCGCACGTTCTCGGTCACGTCGTAGCCGATGCTTCCAGCCAGCATGAAGTAGTCGGGCACATCGACCATCCGGCTGCCGGAGCCGGACGGCGACGCGCGCAGCCCCTCCGTCGCCGAGGCGTAGAGGCCGAACAGGTTGGCCGACCACGCCCCGTGGCGGTAGTCGAGCTCGGCGGACAGCTTGTGCTGCGGGGTGGCGTCCTGGAAGCTGAAGGTCGTGGTGCCGGCGTCCAGGTCATCGTTGATGGCCTGGAACGCGTAGCCGACCTTCCAGCCGAAATCCGTGCCGACCCGACCCTTCAGCGAGGTCTCGAAGCCGACGCTGCGCGAGTCGCCCATGTTCTGGAACTGGACCACCGGACGGCGGTTCACCAGGAACGCCTGGGTGCGGAACAGCAGGTCCTCGTTGGTCTGGTAGAAGACCGACGCCCGGAAGGCCCCGCCGATCTCCTCGATGGTGCGGTCGTAACCCAGCTCGTAGTTGGTGACGAGGGTCGGGTTGAGAGCGGGGTTGCCGTAGATGGTGGCGGTCGGGCTCGCCTGCATGATGCCGTAGTCGAGCATGCTGGGCACCTGCACGCCGCGGCCGATCATGAAGCGGACGGTGTCGACCGCGGACAGCTTGTAGACGACGCCGCCGTTGTAGCTCACCTCCGTCAGGTTCTGGTCGAAGCTGTCGTTCGTGTAGGGCGTGGTCCCGGTGAAGCTGCCGGTGCGGCTGAGGCGCAGGTGGTCGACGCGCACGGCGTTGACCAGCGACAGCTGATCGCTGATCGCCCAGTCCCACATGCCGCCCGCCGAATAGACGTCGTAGGACACCTCGCCGCCGCTGTCGGGCTGGCTGTTCATCTCGTTGCGGCGGAACTCGGCCGACAGGCGGACGCTGTGGTCCGTTCCGATCTTGAAGAGGTCCTGCAGCTTGGCGACCGTCACCGTGTTGTTGATGTCGTAGTTCGGCGTCAGGTTGATGTTCGCCCCGTTGCGGTAGAGCGATGCCTCGAGCAGGCCGATGGACGTGCTGCCGGAGTAGGACGCCTTGGCCGACCACGTGTCGTACTCGGACGCGCCGTAGAGGTTCGTGGCGGCGCGGGGTTCGAAGCGCTCCAGGGTGCTCTTGGTGACCTCGACGCCGACCTGATGGCCGGGGGCGATCTCACCCAGGGCGTCCATCGAGAAGGTCCGCCGCTGCGGGTTGATGCGGACGCTCTCCTCGCTGCGATTGACAGCGGTGTCGAACTCGTCGGCGTCGAAGCCGCCGGCCGACAGGCGGACGGCGAGCTTGTCGGTCAGCTTGGCGGTGCCGACCGCCGACAGCTCGCGGAAGTTCTGGGTGCCGTAGCGGGCGGTGACGCTGTTGACGGAATCGTACAGCGGGTTGAAGGTGACGATGTTGACCACGCCGCCGACCGCATTGAACCCGAAGAGCGCCGTGTTGGGACCCTTCACCACCTCGATCTGGCGGATCTCGGCGAGCTGCACAGGAATGGCGCTCCATGCCGTCATGCCGTAGTGGTCGAGATAGACCTGGCGGCCGTTCACCAGCACCAGCAGGCGCGGGCTGTAGGGCTGGTTGTAGCCGCGCACGCTGACGTCGGTGGCGTCCATGCCGGTGCGCATGACGTCGAGGCCGACCACCCGCTGCAGGATGTCGGGCAGGCTGGCCAAGCCGGACTGCTTGATGTCCTGGGCGGAGATGATCTCCATGGCGGCGGGCACTTCACTGGCCCGCTGCGGCTTTCCGGTGGCGCTGGTCGTCACAGGCTCGCCGAAGAGTTGCTCAAGCGCGCCGTAGTCGATGGTCTGCGCGCGCGCCGAAGCGCTGGCGGAAACGGCCGCCACCGTGCACAGCAGGCCGGCGAACAGTGATTTGTACATGTCAGTCCTCGAGTTCTCGATGGCGGCTTCGCCCGTCGGGAAGCCCGGTGGTGGCAGGGTCGGACGCGTTTCGCGTCCGGGGTGGGGGGGCGGCCCGGCCGGCGGACCGCCGTGCCCTCCGCGCCGACGGCGACCGGCGTCACCCGGCGTGCGTTGCGCGATGGACATTCGTTGATTGGAGATCTGGCGGCGTCGGGACGTCCGATCACCGCCTGGACGGTGTCGTCGCCACGGCATTCTTGGCGCCACATGGCGTCTTTGGTGCCAATCCGCCCCGAAATCCTAGGCCATTACAGCAATAACACAAAGAACGAGCCAGAACTTCTTAAGGCAACTCCTTCGACAATCATTTTGATAATCATTTTCACAATTTTTTCTCTGAAGACTCAGACAACACGCCGCGCCATACTTACGACGAAATTCAGTACACATCGGCATCGCGCCGGTCAACTCAATTGCTTAGTTAACATAAGTTTGACAATTGGTTGCAGAGTAGTAAACGTGGATTCCTGTTTTTTGTTTGTGTCTAGTGTATTGCTTGTTTGTTTTCGGGCTGCCGACTAAATATTTCGGTCAGAGCGAAACGATGTTATCGGTCGCGGCGACCCGAACCCCGTCAAATTGGGACAAAACCAATGCGTCCCAGAGGGTTGCGGGGAATCGGTTCGCATACCAGGGTATGTCTCCGGTCGCCCCGCTGACTCCGGGCGACGGCGCCGCCCGGGCATCGGATCGCCCGGGCCGGCGTCGACGGGCGGGGAGGCGCGGCGCGGCCGACGCGCGGATCTCTTCGGCACCGTTGCGAACGCGCAACACCCGGGAGGCCCGGCCCGGCGCCGGCCATCATCCCCGCGCGCGCCGCGCGTCGCCATCCATTCGCGCGCCGCGCGTCACCATCCATTCGCGCGCCGCGCGTCACCATCCCTTGTGCCCCCCTCCGGCCCGGCGGCATGATGCCCGGGCACCGACGCCCGGGACACCGACGCCCGGGCACAACAAGGACGGCACCGATGACCGCCATGACCCCCGCCGCCCCTTCCGGCACCCGCGCACCGGCGACCTGGCACGCCCGCGCCAAGGCGCTGCGCATCCGCGATCGCGCCTTCATCGACGGGCGCTTCGTGGACGCGATCGCCGGGCGCACTTTCGCCGCCGTCAGCCCCATCGACGGCCGCATCCTGGCCGAGGTGGCGGAGTGCGCGGAGGAGGACGTGGACGCCGCCGTCCACGCCGCCCGCGCCGCCTTCGAGGACGGCCGCTGGCGCCGCCTCGCCCCGGCGCGGCGCAAGGCGACGCTGCTGGCGTTCGCCGCCCTCATCGAGGCCAACGCCGAGGAGCTGGCGCTGCTCGAGACGCTCGACATGGGCAAGCCCATCGCCGACAGCCTGGCCGTCGACGTGCCGGCCACCGCACGCTGCTACCGCTGGTACGCCGAAGCCGTCGACAAGATCTACGACGAGGTCGCGCCCACCGGGCCGGAGAACCTGGCGCTGGTGACCCGCGAGCCGCTGGGCGTGGTCGGCGCCGTGGTGCCCTGGAACTTCCCGATGATCATGGCGGCGTGGAAGGTCGCCCCGGCGCTGGCCGCCGGCAACTCGGTGGTGCTGAAGCCGGCGGAGCAGTCGCCGCTGACGGCGCTGCGCCTGGCCGAACTGGCGGCCGAGGCCGGTCTCCCCGATGGCGTCTTCAACGTCGTGCCGGGGTTCGGCCCGGTGGCCGGCAAGGCGCTGGGCCTGCACGGCGACGTGGACGGCGTGTTCTTCACCGGCTCCACCGAGACCGGCAAGCTGTTCCTGCAGTATTCCGGGCAGTCCAACATGAAGCGGGTCGGGCTGGAATGCGGCGGCAAGACCCCGCACATCGTGCTCGACGATTGCGGCGACCTGGACGCCGCCGCCGAGGCCGCGGCGTCCGGGATCTTCTTCAACCAGGGCGAAATGTGCACCGCGGGCTCCCGCCTCATCCTGCACAAGGCGGTGCGCGACCGGGTGCTCGACCGGGTGGTGCGGCACGCCGAGACCTATGTCCCCGGCGACCCGCTCGACCCGGAGACCCGGATGGGCGCCCTGGTGGACGAGACCCACACCATGCGGGTGCTCGGCTACATCCACGTCGGACGCGAAGAGGGGGCACGGGTCGTCACCGGCGGCGAACGCGTCCGCCAGGAGACCGGGGGCTGCTACGTCCAGCCCACGGTGTTTGACGGTGTCGACAACGCCATGCGCATCGCCCGCGAGGAGATCTTCGGCCCGGTGCTGTCGGTGATCACGGTCGAGGACACGGCCGAGGCCGTGCGGGTCGCCAACGACTGCCCCTTCGGCCTGGCCGCCGCGGTGTGGAGCGACAACGTCAACACCGTGCACGCGGTGTCGCGGGCGCTGCGGTCCGGGGTGGTCTACGTCAACTGCTTCGACGCCGACGACATCACCACCCCGTTCGGCGGCTACAAGCAGTCGGGAATCGGCCGCGACAAGTCGCTGCACGCCCTCGAGAAGTACACCGAGCTGAAGACCACCTGGCTGCGCCTTCGCCCCCCTGCGCCACGCGCGTCGGCTTAAGGCGCAGGCAGCCAGCGCCCGCGGAACGGGCATCCGGCGCACAGGATCCGGGCATTTTCCGTCGACGGCGCGCTGCGCCGTTGACGCCGGACGGTTGGCGTGATGAACTGGTCAGACCACGGCAAGGTCAGTTAGATGGTCGTCGTCACGCGCACCGAAGGCACCAACGGGGACGGGCTGCGCGCCTCGGACAAGGTCTTCGCCTTCTTCCGCGACAAGCTCCTGAACGGGGAGCTGAAGCCGGGCGACCGGCTGCTGGGGGAACGCGAGCTGGCGGCGGCGCTGGACGTCAGCCGGCCGCTGCTGCGGGAGACGCTGCGCTCGCTGGCGATGCTGGGGTTCCTCGACATCCAGCACGGCCGCGGCACCGTGGTGCGGCACGCCGACCTGGCGGTGCTGCGGGATTTCTTCACCTTCTGCCTGGCCCAGCAGCCCGACATCCTGGAGGACGTCATGCAGGGCCGCATCGCCATCGAATGCCAGGCGATCCGCCTGGCGTGCGAGCGCGCGACGGAGCGCGACCTGACCCAGATCCAGGGCACGCTGGACGCCATCATGGCGACCCTGGACGACCCGGCGCGCGGTGGCGAGGCCGATTTCCGCTTTCACTGGAGCATCGTCCAGGCCAGCCACAGCAGCGTGCTGGCCACCATGTACGAGGCGATCTCCGACCTGCTGCTGCGCTCCCACGTGCAACGCCGCCGGGTGACCACCCCCATCGACGGCATTCGCGACTATCTCGCCGACGCGCACCGGGAGGTGTTCCTGTCGCTGCTCCGACGCGACGCCGACGAGGCGGAGCGCAAGCTGCGCGAGCACTTCGCCATCGGCGACGCGTTCCGGCGGCGCAGCATCATCGCCGCCTACCGGGACGCCCCGGCCACCGGAGTCCCGACACCACCGTGACAACGTCACCACCGCAACGAAGACAGCCCCAACGAGGGAGGAAACACCCATGACGGTCATCAACAGGTTCACGTCGCTGTGCGCCGGCGCCCTGGCGGCCACCGCGCTCACGCTGGGCGGCGCCGCCGCCAAGGATCTGCGCTACGCCCATGTCGGCGCCGAGGGCGACGTCCAGACCCGCTACGCCGAGGAGGCCGCCACGGCCATCGCCGAGGCCACGGACGGCCGCGTCACCGTGAAGGTCTTCCCCGCCAGCCAGCTGGGCGGCGTGGCGGAGATGGTGGACGGCATCCGCATGGGGTCGATCTCCATGGGCCATCACGACTTCGCGTCGCTCGCCCGCGTCGTGCCGGAGGTCGCGGTGTTCAACGCGCCCTTCATCTACCGCGACGCCACGCACGCCCTGCACGCCACCGATCCGGACTCCCCGGCGGTCGCCGCCATCAACGCCAAGCTGGTCGAGCAGGGCGGGGTGCGCATCATCGGCCGCATCTACCGTGGCGCCCGCCACATCTCCGCCACCTTCCCGGTGAGGTCGCCGGCCGACCTCGCCAACAAGCCGTTCCGCGCCGTGCCGCTGGAGCTGTGGGTCTCCATGGTCAAGGGGTTCGGCGCCATCCCCACCCCGGTCGAGGTGGCCGAGCTGCCGACCGCGCTGATGACCGGCCTGGTGGTCGGCCAGGAAAACCCGCTGACCATGATCAACGCCAACAAGCTCTACGAGGTGCAGTCGCACATCTCGCTGACCGGCCACATGCATTCCGTGCTGGCCGTGTTCATCAACGAGGAGATCTGGCAGGGCCTGCCGGAGGCCGACCGCGCCGCCATCAAGGCCGCGCTCGACCGCAAGGCCGAGGAGTCGCTGGCATGGGCGACCGAGGCCGAAACCACCCTGGTGGGCGAGCTGAAGGGCAAGGGCGTCACCTTCGTCACCGCCGACACCGGCCTCGACCTGGCGGCCTTCAAGCAGTCGGTGCTGGCCCAGGTCTCCAAGGACTTCCCGGCCTGGGACAGCTACATCAAGCAGATCGACGCGGTGCAGTGACCGGACGCCCCGACCCGGGGCATCGCACCCGCGCGCCGCGCGGTCACCGGACCCGCCCCTCCCCCCATGCGGGGGAGGGTGCGGGCGGCGGTGGCCGCCGGCGTCTCACCCGCCCGGAACCGCTGCCATGACCACCCTTCTCACCCGGCTGCTCAACGCCCTGGCCGTGTGCCTGCTGTTCGGGCTGGTGCTCGTCCCGTCGCTCCAGATCGTCGCCCGTGGCATCGGCCTGCCCTTCGTCGGCGCCGAGGAGCTGACCCGCTTCCTCCTCATCTGCCTCGTGTTCTCCGGGTTTCCCCTGGTCGTCGCGGCCGGGGAGAACATCGCCATGGGCGAGCTCAAGGCGGCGGTGTCGCCCGGCGCGCGCCGCGCCATCGAGGCGGTGATTGCGCTGGCCGCCGTCGCGGTGTCGCTGTTCGTCGCCTGGGCCACCTGGAGCACGGCGTTCAAGTACATGAGCAACGCCACGCCCACCTTGAAGATTCCGTTCTGGCTGTTCCTGTCGGCCACCTTCCTCGGCTTCGCCGGGGCGGCCCTGGTCCACCTGCGCCACCTCGTGCGGCCGCCGGCGGAGCCGGCCCGCGACGCCGCCGCCACCCCCGCCGCCGACCCCTAACCGGACCAGGGAGAGCCGTGCCATGGGCACCATCATGCTGGCGAGCTTCCTCGTCCTCTTCGTCGCCGGATTCCCGGTGGTCTACACCATCCTGCTGCCGGCCGCCGCCTACATCGTCTGGGAGGACCTGCCCTTCGGGCTGCTGGCCCAGCGCATCACCTACGCCCTCGACAGCTTTCCGCTGGTCGCTGTGCCGCTGTTCATCTTCGTCGGCAACCTCATGAACCTGTCCGGCATCACCGACCGCATCTTCCGCTTCGCCGACACCCTGGTGGGCCGCGTGCCGGGCGGGCTGGCCCAGGTCAACATCTTCTCCAGCCTGATCTTCTCCGGCATGTCCGGGGCGGCGCTGGCCGATGTCGGCGGGCTCGGCCGCATCGAGATCGCGGCGATGCGGCAGAGGGGATTCCCGGCGCCGTTCGCGGCCGCCGTGACCGCCTCGTCGGCGGTGGTCGGCCCGATCTTCCCACCCTCCATCCCGCTGATCGTCTACGGCTCGGTGACCAGCGTCTCGATCGTCCAGCTGCTGATCGCCGGCATCGTCCCGGCCCTCATCTGCGTCGCCCTGCTGATGGTGACGGCGGCCCTGATCGCCCTGGCCCGGGGCTTTCCCCGGGCACCGCGCTGGCCCGGCTGGCGGGCGGTGTGGCGGGACCTGCTCCCCGCCCTGCCCGCCCTGCTGGCCCCGGCGCTGATGATCGCCGGCATGCTGTCCGGCCTGTTCACCCCGACCGAGGCGGCGGCGGTCACCGTGGTCTACGTCATCGCCGTCGGCTTCCTCTACTACCGCGAGATGACGCTCGCCCACCTGCTGGGCGCCGCCCTGGTCACCGCGCGCAACACCAGCGCCATCCTCATCATCGTCGCGGTGGCCGCCCTGTTCGGCTGGATCCTGGCCGTCGAACAGATCCCCCAGGACGTCGCCCGGCTGCTGCTCGGCATCTCCACCGATCCGCTGGTGCTGCTGCTGATCGTGAACCTGCTGTTCTTCGTCGCCGGCATGTTCCTCGACAGCACCACCGCCACCCTGCTGATCGTGCCGATCATCGCCCCGCCGGTGGTCGCCGCCGGCGTCGACCCGGTGCAGCTCGGCATCGTCGCCATCTTCAACCTGATGATCGGCCTGCTGACGCCGCCCATGGGGCTGTCGCTCTTCCTCATCTGCGACATCGCCAAGGTCTCCATGCGGGCGCTGCTGACGGCCCTGCTGCCGTTCTACGTCCCGCTGCTCGCCACCCTCGCCATCATCACGCTGTGGCCGGACCTGACGCTCTGGCTGCCCGGCCTGCTGCGCTAACCCACTCCCAAGGAGGCATCGTTCATGCGCATCGTCATCGGATCGGACCACGCCGGCTGGGTGCTGAAGCCCACGGTCGTGGAGCACCTGAAGGCGCGCGGCCACGAGGTGGTCGACGTCGGCTCCCACGACGCCACCCCCGTCGACTTCCCCGACATCGCCCAGGCGCTGGCCCGCACGCTGACCGCCGGGGGCGCCGCGCGCGGCATCCTGGTGTGCGGCACCGGCGTCGGCGCGTCGATCGCGGCCAACAAGATGAAGGGCATCCGCGCCGCCGTGTGCCACGACGTCCATTCGGCCCACCAGTGCGTGGAGCACGACGACGTCAACGTCTGCTGCATCGGCGCGCAGATCGTCGGCGCCTGGCTGGCGCTCGACCTGATCGACTCGTTCCTGGCGGCGGAGTTCTCCACCGACACCGACTTCCGCCGCCGCGTCGCCAAGCTGCACGCCCTGGAGCAGGGGACCTGACCCCGTGATCCTGGTCTTCGGCTCCCTCAACGTCGACCTCGTCGCCCGGGTGCCGGCCATCCCGCGCCCGGGCGAGACGGCCCTCGCCCCGGGCTACGCCACCACCTTCGGCGGCAAGGGGGCCAACCAGGCGGTGGCCGCCGCGCTGGCGGCGGCCCCGGGCCGCGTCGCCATGGCCGGGGCGGTCGGCGACGACGCCTTCGGGCGCGGCTGCCGCGCCAACCTCGCGGCGCGCGGCGTCGATCCCGCCGGGGTGCGGACCGTGGCCGAGCCGACCGGGTGCGCCTTCATCACCGTCGACACCGCGGGCGAGAACGCCATCACCGTGGCCGCCGGCGCCAACCGGATGGCCAGCGCCGCCGCCGTCGCCACGACCGCCCTGGCCGCGGGCGGCGTCCTGGTGCTGCAGATGGAGGTGCCGGCGGCGGAGAGCGTGGCGCTCGCCCGGCGCGCCCGGGCCGCCGGCATGCGCGTCCTGCTCAACCTCGCCCCGGCCCCGGCGGGGACCACCGCGGCGGCGCTCGGCGCGCTGCTTGGCGCGATCGACATCCTGGTGGTCAACGAGCACGAGCTGCGCACCGCCTGCGCCGCGCTGTGCCCCGCGGCCGACGGCGACCGTCCCCACGCCGCCGCCGCCGCCGCGCTCGCCGCCGCCGCCAGCGTCCTCTGCGTCGTCACCCTGGGGCCGGCGGGGGCGCTGGCGGTCGATCCGCAGGGAACGGCGACCGCCGCGCCGGCCCTGCCGGTCGACCCGGTGGACACCACCGGGGCCGGCGACGCGTTCGTCGGTGCGCTGGCCGCCGGGCTGGCGGCGGGACTCCCGCTCGACACCGCCATGCGGCGTGCCTGCGCCGGCGCGTCGCTGGCCTGCCGGGCGCTCGGCGCCCAGGCCGCGATGGCCGACCGCGCCGCCATCGACGCCGCCCTGGCCGGCGCCGCCTGATCAGTCCAGAAGCCGGCGGCGCAGGGCCGCCAGGGCCGCCGTGCGCAGGTCCGTCCAGCCCAGCTCCTCGGCCATCTCGACCAGCGCCTCGACGCGCCGGAAGGCGGCGGCGTCGCCGGACGGGGCGGCGGCCGCCGCCGCGGCCAGCAGGGCGCTGGTCCCGGCGTAGAGCTCCTGGGTGAGCGCGGCCATGGCCGCGGCCACCCCCTCGCCGCGCAGCCGCGTGGCGAAGGCGTACAGCTTCCCCAGCGTCTTCAGCCGTCCGGCGAAGGTCGGCGCGTCCTCCCCCGCCGCCAGCCCGGCCGCCAGCCCGTCGACCGTGCGCAGGGCCAGGCGCCGCGCGAGGGCGACGAACTCCGCCACCATCTGCTGGCCGACGGCGCGGTGGCGCCGCGTGTCCTCGCCCCCCTCCAGCAGGCGGCCGGCGATGGACAGCAGCTCCTCCACCTGGGCCAGCACCAGGGCGACGGCGAAGCGTGCGGCGGCGGCATCCCCGCCGGGGTCGCCATCACCATCGCCGCGTTCGGCGCCATCGCCGCGCTCGGCGCGGTCCAGCGCGTCGCGCAGGATGGCGTTGACCTTGCGCATGGCCTGGTTGGCGAACAGCACCAGGCTGCCGCGGGCGCTGCGCAGGGCGCGCTCCGCCTCCAGCACCTCCAGGGCGTGCAGCAGCACGTCCAGGCGCAGGAAATCGGCCGACAGCAGGGTCAGGTCCGGCTCGTCCCCGGTCATCAGCAGGCGGTTCAGGCGGTCGGTGTAGAGCACCAGCGCCTCCTGCACGTCGTCGACCACCGCGTCGACGGCGACGGCGGCCTCCGCGGCGCCCCCCAGGAGGGCGGCGGCGCCGCGCAGCGTGGCCAGCAGGCGCACCAGCAGCATCCAGTCGGTGCGCACCGCACCCGGCACCGCGCCCGGGGCCGGCATGCCCGCCGCCACCAGCGCCGCCACCGCCACGACGCCCCCGTCGACCACCGCGCCGCGCATGGCGCGGCGGTCGTCGGGGGACGGGGTTCCCTGGGCGGCCGCCGCGAACCACCCGTCCAGCAACCCCATGATCTCGGCCAGCGTGCGCTCGCTCAGCGGCGTCCCGGCGACCGCGCCGATGCGCTCGCGCAGGCCACCGGCGGCATCGGCCGCCGCCGGCCCGCCGGCCGGGCCGCCGGAGCGCGCCGCGGCCGCCGGGACGACCATGGTGGCGTCGCCGTCGAGGGACGCCGCGGCGCGCTCCAGCGCCGCCAGGAACGCCGCCGCGTCGGCGTGGCGGTGCGCCGGGTCCTTGGCCAGCGCGGTCATCACCACCGCGCCCAGGGCCGGCGGCAGCCAGGGCGCGGCGACCGAGAGCGGCGGCGGGTCGTCGAACAGGATCTGCTGCATCACCGTGGCGACGGCGCCGGAAAAGGGCCGGCGGTTCGCCAGCAGGGCGTACAGCACCACGCCGACCGAGAACAGGTCGCTGCGGTGGTCCGCCGGCAGGCCGCGCAACAGCTCCGGCGCCATGTAGGCCGGGGTGCCCAGCAGGTCGCCGGGAATGGTGAGGTCGGAGGACGGCACGTGGGCGATGCCGAAATCCATCACCTTGGGCCGCAGCGCGTCGTCGACCATGATGTTGGCGGGCTTGATGTCGCGGTGGACCACGCCCTGGCCATGGGCGTAGGCCAGCGCGCCGAGAACGGCCACGGTCAGGGCCACCGCCGCCTCCGGCGCAAGGCCGCCGGCCGCCATCCGCTCCTTGAGGTCGCGCCCGGACGCCAGCTCCATGGCAAGGAAGGGGCAGCCCAGCCATTCCCCGTGGTCGAGCACGCGGACGACGTGGGGATGGACGAGGCGGCGCCCGATCTCCGCCTCGCGGCGGAACCGCGCCAGGGCGACCGCCCGCTCGGCCGAGGCCAGCAGCTCGCCGCGCAGCAGCTTCACCGCCACGGTGCGGCCGTCGGCAGCGGCGGCGCGGTAGACGACGCTCATGGCGCCCTCGCCGAGCGCCGCCTGCACGCGGTAGGGGCCGATGACCCGCGGCGTGGTGTCAGGGAGACTCATTCCCTTCGGTGTCCTGCTCGAGATCCTGCCAGCCCCACCGGCTCCAGCCATTGTCCAGGAAGGCGGCAAAGCGTTCGCCGGTGGGCAGGCCACGGCAGGCGACCAGCGACGGCGCCACCCAGTGGCCGCCGCGCGACCACCACAGGGTGGGCCGCTCCGGCAAGCGCCCCACCATCGCCTCCAGCCTCTCCCGGTGCAAGGGGTTCCCGGTCGCCGGCCGCTCCGCCAGGGGCCGCGGCAACGCCGCCACCGCCGCGACGATGGCGTCGAGATCGCCGAGATCGCCCCGCACCGCCGCCAACGCGGCCGCCTCGGCGCGCGCGTACCAGGCGGCGGCGGCGTGCGGCGCGCGCAGCGCATCGGCGGGCTCCTCCAGCGCGGCGGCCAGGGTGAAGGGATAGAGCCGGCCGACCCGGTCGGCGCTGGGCACCAGCACGCCGGCCACCGCCCGCCCGCCGCACAGGCCGGCGTCCAGCGCGAAGCGCCACACCGGGCTGGCCGCGAACAGCCGGTCCCACGCCGCGCCCAGGACCATCCGGCTCTCCACCAGCGCGGCGCGCACCCAGCCGTCCCAGGGATCGACGAAGGCCCCGGGCAACCCATGCTGGACGAAATCGCCGCGCCGCGGCAGCTTGCCGTGGAAGCCGGGGCCGAAGGGGGGCATCGCCGTGGCGCCTCACCGCCCCTGCCGCAACACCTCGACCGCCCGGGCGATCAAGGGGTCGTCGAGGGGGATCGCGGCGAAACCGATGTCGAACAGGGCGGCGAGGTGCTCGCCCAGCGCCCGGCGCGCCTCCTGGTTGGCCGGGCCGGGCAGCGTGCGCTGCCAGTCCGCGGCCATCCACGCCCCGACGACGGCGGCGTCCGCCGGCTCGCGCCCCCCCAGCATGAGGTAGACGCGCAACGCCGCCAGCAGGCGGTCCGGTTGGGCCCAGCTGGTGCGAAGCTGTTCCTCCAGGCGCAGCACCACCCGCGACAGGAAGACGCTGCGCACGGCCCGGCGGTAGACCGCGTCGGCCAGTGGGCCCAACCGCTCCCCCTGGTACAGGCCGCCGGCAAGGCGCCACGGCACCGGGGCGCCTTGCTCGCCATAGCCGGTGGGGAGCGCCCGCAGCGCGTCGAGCGCCGGCAGGACGGCGGCGAAATCGGTGTCGGCGACGCGGCTCAGCGACAGCGGCGGCGTGTCGAGGACGCGGATGCGGGCCTGCGCCGCGGTGGCGGCGCCGGCGACCCGGTCGATCAGCACACGGTTGGCGCCGTGGCCGTGCACCCAGACCGCGGCGAGGGCGGCGGTCGCCGCCAGGGTCCCGGCGATGGCGGCGCCGCGGCGGCGGCGTTGTCGCCGCTCCAGGGCGCGGTCGACCCCGGCCAGCCCGGCCTCGGCGAACACCACGTCGTGCATCAGCCGCTCGAGGAAGTGGCTCAGCCCCTCCTCCGGCGGCGCCTCCGGGGTCAGCGCCGGGCCGCTGCGCAGGGGGCCGAAGGCGGGCGCCATGCGGTCCACCACCGCCCCGCCCTGGGTGGCGCTGGTGAAGTAGACGCCGCGCAGCAGAAGCGGTTCGTCCTCCGGTCCGACGGCGAACACCCGCTCCAGCAGATCGGCGAGCGGCGCTTCCAGCCCGGCCATCTGCAGCGGCAGGGTGTAGGCGAGGCTGCGGCGCTCGACGTCCGGCTCCTGGTGCAGGCGGTCCAGCAGACGCTCGTCGAGGCGGCGCAGCAGACCAAGATAGGTGTCGCGGAACCACGCCGCCGGGCCGGTCGCCCCGGGGCCGTCGCCCAGCGGGAAGGTCAGGCCCCAGACCTGGCGCCGCTCCTCGGCGCCCAGCGTGTCGAAAAAGGCGGTGAAGCCGGCCACCAGATCGGCCTTGGTGCACACGAGGTAGACCGGCACGGTCTGCGCCAGGTTGCGCCGCAGCTCCTGCAGGCGCCGGTGCAGGGTGAGCGCGTAGGCCCGCCGCTCGCCATCGCTCCAGATCGCGAGGTCGGCCAGGCTGACGGTGACCAGCACGCCGTTGATCGGCTGGCGCGGCCGCTGCTCCTTGAGGAGATCGAGCAGGCCGATCCACACCCGGGAATCCACGGCGTGCCGGCTGTCCTGGGTGGTGTAGCGCCCGGCGGTGTCGATCAGCACGGCCTCGTCGGTGATCCACCAGTCGCAGGTCCGGGTGCCGCCGACCTGCTCGGGCACGGCGGGCGCAGCCGGGCGGCGCGCCCCGGCCACGGGCAGCGCCGTGGGGCCGCCGAGACCGGCCGCCGCCAGCGCCGTCGTCTTGCCGGAGCCGGGAGCGCCGATGATCAGGAACACGGGAAGCTGGTGCAGCGTGCGCCGGCCGCGGCGGCCGCGGAAGCGGGTGGCGTGCAGGCGCGCCATCGCCTCGCCCAGGCGGCCGCGCACGACCCCCATCTCGTCGAGCGTGGCGCGCCCGTCGGGGTCGTCGGGCGCGGCGCCGGCGAGGGCGGCAACCAGCCGCTCGTCGGACGCCCGCTCGCGCCGCTCCGCCCGCCACAGGGCGAACACCCAGAGCGCCAGCGCGGCCAGCGGCGCCAGCGCCCGGGCCGGCGCCTCGTCCAGCGGCCGCTGACCCGCGACCACCAGCAGCGGCCCCAGCTGCCACAATACCGCCGCCACCGCCGCGACCCCGGCCAGGGTGACGACGCGGCGCCCCCAGCGCCGCTGCGTCCGCGGCCCCGGCCAGGGCCAGGACCCCGGGCGGCGGCCCGGCGGGGATGGCGCGGCTCCGGCATCGGCGGGCGGCGGCGGGGAGAGCGGCAGGGACGGCATGGGAACGCCTATTGGGGATAGAGCAGCACGTCGACACGGCGGTTGGCGAGCCGGCCGTCGCGGGTGTCGTTGCTGGCGATGGGCTCCTCGGAGCCACGGCCCTCGGCGGCGACCCGCCCCGGGCCGAGGTGGCGCTCCAGGATGCCGGCGACGGCGCGGGCCCGCGCCTCGGTCAGCGCCCCGGCGCCGGAGAAGCGGACCGAGCGGACCGGCGTGGTGTCGGCGTGGCCCAGCACCATGACCGACCCGGGCACCGTGGCCAGGGTCTCGCCGAGCCGCTCGACCGCCGCCCGGTGGCGGGCGCGCAGCGCGTCGCTGCCGCCGGGGAACGGGGTGCCGCGCAGCCGCACGATCAGCGCGCCGTCATCCCCCGGCAGGACCTCCAGGGCGCCGGACCGGATCTCCGCCGCCAGCGCCTGCGCGATGCGGCTGGCCAGGGCGGGGGTCGCAGCGGGCGGCGGCGGCGGGGCGAGGCGGGCGACCTCGACGGGGCGGTCCGGCAGCAGGGTGGCGAGCCGCCGCGCCACGGGGTCGGCGTGCTCGCTCAAGGAGGCCGACAGGGTCAGGAACAGCCCGAGCAGCGCCACCGCCGCCGCCGCCGCCACGACCCAGGCGGGGACCTGGCGGGCGAGCGGGCGGAAGCCGCCGCCGCCGGCACGCCAGCCGGGGGACAGGGCGCGGTCGGTGGCGCCGCGGTCCCGCCGCAGCAGGCGGTAGAGGCGGTCGCGCAGATGGGCCAGCTCCTGCGCGCCGCGGGGCCGGCCGCGATGCCGGCCCTCGTAGCCCAGGGAAAGGCACGCATAGAACAGCTCGAGCTCGTTGCGGTGCAGATGCGGACTGCCGACCATGGTGGTGAGCAGGTCGAAGAACCGCCCGGACGCCGCCGGGTCGCTCTCGGTGGCGGCGACCAGCCCGCCGCCGGCCCACGGCGACGCGGCCCCCCAGTCGCTGGCCAGCACCACGTCGTCGAGGGTGGCGCACACCGCGAAACGGCCCACGCGGATCTCCTCGGCCGGCACCCCGGCCTCGGCCGCCGCCGCCTCGAACCGCCGGACCTCCGCCAGCACCCGGGCCAGCAGGCCGGCCGGGTCGGCCGGCGCCGGGCGGTCGCGCAACCGGCCGGCAAGGTCGAGCAGCGGCGTCGCGGCACCCAGCAGCGGGTTGCGCACGGCGCGGGCCAGCGCGGCGGCCGGCCACGGTGCGCGCGGCGGGGAGGGTGGCGCCGGCGCCCGCCCGCCGGCACGCGCCGTCTCCACCGCGGCCATGCCGTCCCCCCGCTCCATTCCCACCCCACCTCCGTGACCGGTTGCGCGCCGGTTCCGCCGTCCAGCGCAACGTATAGCAGGCCGGGTCCGGCGGGTCACCCGCGCCAGCCCCGGCGCGGCGGCACGCCGGGGCGCGGCCCCGCCACCGTCGCCGCTCCCGGCCGGCCGCCATGATCGGAGGAAGGACGTTTGCGCCGCAGTGTGCTATAGGGGCGGCAGAGGCTCGCGGGCGGCACGCCCCGGAGGAGGGAAAACACGCACCATGGACATTCAAGAAGAAACCCGTAACGGCATTCTCGTCCTGAAGCCGGCCGGCCGGATCGACAGCGGCACCGCCGGTGCGTTCGAAGGGCGGCTCGTGCAGGCGGTCGGCGAGGGCAACGCGTCGGTCGTCGTCGACATGGCGCAGCTCGCCTACATCAGCTCCGCCGGTTTGCGGGCGCTCCTCGTCGCGGCGAAGAAGGCGCGCCCGGCGGGCAGCCGCATCGTCCTGGCGGCCATGGCCGCGTCGATCCGCGAGGTCTTCGACATGAGCGGGTTCACGAGTTTGTTCGAGATCCACCCCTCGGCCGACGCGGCGATCCAGGCCCTGTCCTGATCGGGCGACCGCGACGGGGCCGGGCGCCGCGGGTGCGGCGCCCGGCCCGGCCTCAGCGGGTCTGCTGGATGGCCGACACCGACCACGTGCCGGCGGGAACACGCCGGAACGTCCACAGCTCCACCACCTCCACCGGCCGCTCGGCGTCGCCCTCGACGACGCGCTCCGACGCGCGCTCCACCGTCACGTCGCGCAGCGCGTAGCGCATCGCCACCGTCGCGTATTCGGCGTTGCCCTCGCGCCAGGCCTCCGCCAGGTCGCCCTGCAGCAGGCGGACGTCCGACACCCGGTTGACAACCCCGCGGTCGGCGTTGCCCGCCAGCTCCTCGGCGAAGTAGGACACCATCTCCGGCGTGGCGACACCGCGCAGGGCGTTGATGTCCTCCCGGGTGTAGGCGTCCTGCACGGCGCCCAGCAGCCGTTCGAACGCGTCGAAGTCGGCGGGCTGCACACCCAGCTCGTCGCTGGGCGCGCCCCGGCGCCGCGGGGCCGGGCCGCCCGCCGAACCGCGCCCGGCGGCGCCCCCCATGGGGCCCGTGGCGGGCGGGGCGGCGTCGCGGTGGCTTTGCGCCCCGGCGTAGGCCGGCTGCTGCCGGCTCTGGAACCAGCGCATGGCGAGACGGGCGACCAGCACCACCAGCAGGATCTGGAAGAGGAAGCCGAGCACGCCGGCCAGGCTCCCCAGGCCACTGAAGAATCCGCCGCCCATCAGCAGGCCGAACAGCCCGGCCCCCAGCAGGCCGCCCATCAGCCCGCCCATGAAGCCGCCCCCGAAGAAGCCGCCGCGCGCCGGCGTGGCCGCGGCGCCCGCCCGGGGGGCCGCCTGGGTCACGCCGGGCTGGGTGGCCGACCGTTCCATCGGCGCGGCGGTGGTCGGTGCGGTGCGGGTCGGCGCCGGCGCCTCGTAGGTGCGGGCGCCCCGGCTGCCAAAGCTGGAGCTGCGGCCGGCCCGCGCCTCGGCGGCGCCGGCCGCCAGAGCCACCACCAGAGCGACGGCGGCCGCGGCGGCCGCACGGGAGCCATTGGAGCGAAACTGGAGCATGGTTTTCCGTCGTGAGTGAGACAGCCCGGTCGGCGGGCGGACCCACCATATGGTGATACGCCGGTCGGGCTGTAAGGGTGTCAAGCGAGTCCCGCCCGGAGTTTCGTGGTGCGGTCGGCGATTGCCACGGCGACGCCGCGCCCCTCTTGGCGATCGCCGACCGGGCGGCGCCACCGCGGCCGGGCGGCGGCGCCCAGGGGCAGGCCTTGGCGATCGCCGACCGCCCCGCCTTGGCAATCGCCGACCGGCAGGCCGCCGCTCAGCGTGCGGCAACCATGCGTTCGGGAATGGGCGGCGGCGAGGGGTGGAGCAGCACGCCGGCCTCGCCGACGTCCACCCGCGCGGATTCGTAGACCGCCAGCGCCAGGTCGAGGGAGTCGCGGAACTCCGGCTTGAAGTGCTTCAGTGCCTTGTAGCCGCCGCCGAACTGGTTGTAGAGGGCGGCCCAGGTGACCGGGGTCGGCTCGCGCAGGACGTGCAGGCGGTAGGCCAGCCAGACATAGACGTCGATCGCCATGGAACAGCCGCCGATGTGGCGGATCGCCGGCTCCCAGATCGGCACCGGGGAGCGCTTCAGCGCGGCGAAGAACGTCTCCGAAAGCTGCACCGTCTCGCGCCACAAGGTGCCCTGCCCGTCGTCGTCGCGCAGCCGGATGCCGCCCGACACGATGCTCTCCTTGGCGAAGCCCTCCGCCCCGTTCTTGTCCCAGAAGAAGGTGAGACGGCACAGGTTGATGCGCGTCGCCTGCTCCTGTACGGCCTTGTAGGTGGAGCCGCCGGCCGAGACCCCCATGCGGTCGAGCCAGTCGTTCATCGACCGCCCCAGCTCGATCTCGCGGCTGTTGTCCTGGATGGCACGGGTCTGCAGGTAGAGCAGGATCAGCCGCGCCTTGGCGCCGTAGGGCACCCCGACATGGGTCAGCGTGCCGTCGCGCCGGCGCTCCTTGCCCGGCTCCACCAGCAGCGTCACCCGCCCCTGGTCGCGCCGCCAATCGGCGTCGGGCGCCAGCTTGCGGTGCGGCAGGCTGGTCAGGCAGAAGCCCGAATAGGTGATGCCCAGCGCGTTCGATTCGTCCTCGAGCACGGACGCGGCCACGTCGACGACGCTGGCGCGCCGCGGATCGACGAGGTTGCGGGCCTCGTGACGGCCATGCGCGATGATGAGCTGGTGAACGTCTCCCATGGTCCTCTCCCCTTTCCGGCATCCCATCATGCACAGGGCGGAAGAGTCCATTTGGCGATCGCCGACCAACCTATTTGCCCCTTTATTTGCTTTGAGTCTTTTTGCTTGGTCGGCGATTGCCTGGGGACAACACGAGTCGGCTCCGAGTCGCGCCCGAGTCGGCGTTCACCCGCGGTCGGCGATCGCCAAGGCCGCGGTCGGCGTCTGCCAAGCCGTTTGCGGGAAAAGCCACCGACTCGGGGCGCGGTCGGCGATTGCCAAGACCGAGGGGACGACTCCGGGCCGAAAGCCCGGAAACGGCGCCCGGAAACGGCAGCGGCGGTCGGCGATTGCCAAACCCCCGCCGCCGTCCCGGCCGTGGGTCAGCGGGTGGCCGGCGCCTCGCCGCCGCCATCCTCCACGTCGTTCAGCGAGCTGCCGCTGCCCTGGGGGGCCGGCAGCGAGCCGCCGCTGGTGGCGTTCGGCGTGGCGTCGCCGCGCAGGGAGGCCATGGTCCGGCTGTCGACCCGGCCGGTGGCGTCCATGCCGTTGGTCTGCTGGAAGCGGCGCACGGCGGCGCTGGTGTTCGGGCCCCACACGCCGTCGACGGCGAGGTCGTAGCCGCGGTCGTTGAGCGCCTGCTGCACCTCGCGCACCTGGCCGGCACTCAGGCCGGAGGTGCCGGAGGCGGCCATGCGGTCGCCTTGGCTGCCGGTCCACTCGCCGACCTTGTCGTCGATCGGCTCGTCGAGCTGCGAGCTGGCGGCCGCGCCGCCGACTCCGCCGACCACCGCGCCGATCGGGCCGCCCACCACCGCACCGGCCACCGCGCCGCCGGCGGCACCGGTCGCGCTGCGCTGCTCGGTCGTGTTGCCGCAGGCGGCCAGGGCCAGGGCGAGCGTGCTGGCGGCCACCATCATCGGAATCGTGCGCATGGGATCTGTCCCCCCGTTCGGTTGCGAACACGGGACACCGCGACCGTCCAACGGACGGCGCAGCCCCGGTTTTCGCCTCGATAACGCGCCCTCCCCGCGGCGGTTCCGGAGCGTCACCGCCTGCGCCGCCCGCGCATCGGCGCCACCCCTTTCGGATGAGCCGGCATGCGCATGGCAGACCGGCGCACCGCGCGGCATCATGAGCATCGCCATTATGAGCATGCTTATTATATTGACCTCATGATCGACACACCCCCGCCCAGCCTGGGCTTCCTGATCAGCGACGTGGCGCGGCTGATGCGCCGGCGCTTCGACCAGCGCGCCCGCGGCACCGGCCTCAGCCGCGCCCAGTGGCAGGCCCTGTTCCACATCGCCCGCGAGGAAGGGTCCAAGCAGGCCCACCTCGCCGAGTGCCTGGAGGTCGAGCCGATCACCCTGACCCGGCTGCTCGACCGCATGGAGGAGGGCGGCTGGGTGGAGCGGCGGCCCGATCCCAGGGACCGCCGCGCCCGCCGCCTCTACCTCACCGAGAAGGCGCGCCCGGCGCTGGCCGAGATGCGCGTGCTGGCGGCGGCCATCTACGACGAGGCGCTGGAGGGCATGAGCCCCGAGGCCCGCACCGCCCTGGTCGACGGGCTGCGGCACATGCGGGCCACCCTGTGCGCCCCCGCCCCCGCCGACCCAGACGCCACCACCGACCACGACGGCGACGTCGCCGCGCGGCCCACCGCCGCGCCCTGACCGGCGCCAACGGAGATTGCATCGATGACCACCACGGACCCCCAAGAGCCCGCGCCGCGGCGCCGGCCACGCGCCCGCCGTCTCGCCCTGATGCTCGCCCTGCCGTTGGCCCTGGCGCTCGCCGGCGGCTACCTCTGGGCCACCGGCGGACGCTACGTGTCGACCGACAACGCCTACGTCCAGCAGGACATCGTCTCGCTGGCCCCCGACGTCTCCGGCCGGGTGCTGGCGGTGGCGGTGGCGGAAAACCAGGCGGTGCGGGCCGGCGATCTGCTGTTCCGCATCGACCCGGAACCCTACCGGATCGCGCTGGACCAGGCCGAGGCGGTGCTGGCCTCGGCCCGCCTGCAGGTCGAGCAGCGCCGCGCCGACTACGCCCGCGCCCAAGCCGAACGGCGCGCCGCCGAGCACGACCTGGAATACCGCCGGCACGAGTTCGACCGCCAGGCCCGCCTGTCGAAGAACGGGTATGCCAGCCAGTCCGGCGCCGAGGAGGCCCAGAACGACCTCCAGGCCGCCCAGCAGACCCTGGCCAAGAGCCGCGAGGACGTCGCCGCGGCGCTGGCCGCCCTGGGGGGTGATCCGGAGATCCCGACCGACCGCCACCCGCTGGTGCTGGAGGCCGTGGCCGGGCGCGACAAGGCGCGCCTCGATCTCGCGCACACCGCGGTGCGCGCCCCGGCCGATGGCGTGGTCAGCCAGACCGCCCGACTCAATGTCGGCCAGTTCATGGCCACCGGCACCCCGGCGCTGAGCCTGGTGAAGAGCGCCACCGCCTATGTGGAGGCCAACTACAAGGAGACCGACCTGGCCGGCATGCGCCCGGGCCAGCCGGTGGAGGTGGAGCTGGACACCTACCCCGGTCACCCGCTGGACGCGCGCCTCGACAGCATCGGCGCCGGCACCGGGTCGCAGTTCTCGCTGCTGCCCGCCCAGAACGCCACCGGCAACTGGGTCAAGGTGGTGCAGCGCGTGCCGGTGCGGGTGCGCCTGGTGGAGCCCGCGCCGGAGTCGGTCACCCTGCGTGCCGGCCTGTCGGCCACCGTGGTGGTCGACACCGGGCACAGCCGCGGCCTGCCCGGGCCGGTGGGCACCGCGCTGTCGGCGCTGGGCCTGATCCCGGCCACCGCCCACGCTGCCCACGCCACCACCACCGGCGACGCCCGCTAGGGGTGCTGGGAGACCCATCATGGCAAACGCCGCCAGCGGAACCGTCCCGCCCGCCAGTGCCGGGACCGAGGCGCCGCACCGCCGGCTGATCACCGTCTCGATCATGCTGGCGACCATCATGCAGGTGCTGGACACCACCATCGCCAACGTCGCCCTGCCCAGCATGCAGGGCACGCTGGGGGCGGCCCAGGACACCATCACCTGGGTGCTCACCTCCTACATCGTCGCCGCCGCCATCATGACCCCGGTCACCGGCTGGTTGTCCGACCGCATCGGCCAGAAGCGGCTGTTCCTGGTCTCGGTGGCCGGGTTCACGGTCGCCTCCATGCTCTGCGGCGCCACCACCAGCCTGGAGGCGATGGTGCTGTTCCGCGTCCTCCAGGGGGTGTTCGGCGCGGCCCTGGTGCCGCTGTCCCAGAGCGTGCTGCTGCACATCAACCCGCGCGAGCGGGCCGGCCAGGCCATGGCGATGTGGGGGGCCGGCATCATGGTCGGCCCGATCATCGGCCCCACCCTGGGCGGCTGGCTGACCGAGACGCTGAACTGGCGCTGGGTGTTCTACGTCAACCTGCCGTTCGGCATCCTCGCCTTTCTCGGCATCCTCAGCTTCCTGCCCGACGACGAGACGCGCGAGCGCCCCTTCGACGTCGTCGGCTTCGCCCTGCTCAGCCTCGGCGTCGGCGCCCTGCAGATGATGCTGGACCGCGGCGAGCAGCTCGACTGGTTCGCCTCCACCGAGGTGATGATCGAGGCGGGGCTGGCCGCCACCGGCTTCTGGGCCTTCGCCGTCCACACCCTGACCGCCAAGCACCCGTTCCTGGAGCCGCGGCTGTTCCGCGACCGCAACCTGGTGACCGGGCTGGTCTTCATCTTCATCGTCGGCATCATCCTGCTGGCCAGCCTGGCCCTGCTGCCGCCGCTCCTCCAGAAGCTGATGGGCTATCCCGTGATCACCACCGGGCTGGTGATGGCGCCGCGCGGCGTCGGCACCATGGTCTCGATGCTGCTGGTGGGGCGGCTGGTGCGCACGGTCGACCCGCGCCTGCTGATCCTGAGCGGGCTCGGCCTCACCGCGTGGTCGCTGCACATCATGTCCGGCTTCAGCCTGGAGATGGACAGCACCCCGGTGATCCTCAGCGGCGTCGTCCAGGGGCTGGGCCTGGGGCTGGTGTTCGTGCCGCTCAGCACCATGGCCTTCGCCACCCTGGGGCCGCGCGACCGCACCGACGCGGCCAGCCTGTTCAGCCTGGTCCGCAACCTCGGCTCCAGCGTCGGCATCTCCGCGGTGTCGACCCTGCTGGCGCAGAACACCCAGATCAACCACGCCGAGCTGGCCGCCCACGTCAGCCCGTTCAACGCCGCGCTCGATCCCTACCTGTCGGCGCTGGCCGGCGCCGCCCCGGCCCAGGCCCTGGCCTCGATCAACGCCGAGGTGACCCGCCAGGCGGCGATGATCGCCTATCTCGACGACTTCGTCCTGATGATGCTGGTGACGCTGGCGGCGGTGCCGCTGCTTCTGCTGCTGCGCCGCCCCCGCCACGCCGCACCCGCGGCGGCACCGGCGGTGGCCCACGACTGAGCCACCGCCCCCCCTTACGCCGCGTCCAGGGCCATCAGCACGCGCTCCGGCGTCGCCGGCAGGTCGAGGGTGGGGGTGCCGGCGGCGTCCGCCAGGGCGTTCCACACCGCCGTCGCCAGCACCAGCGGCGGCTCGCCCACCGCCTTGGAGCGGAAGACCGTCCCGACCCGGGCCGGGGCGTCGTCGAGCAGGCGCACCTGGAAGGTCTCCGGCACGTCGCGCGAGCCGGGGATCTTGTAGGTGGACGGGCCCAGCGTGCGCAACCGCCCGGCGTCGTCCCAGCGCAGCTCCTCGCTGGTCAGCCACCCCAGCCCCTGCACGAACGCCCCCTCGATCTGGCCGAGGTCGACCGCCGGGTTGAGGCTGCGCCCGCAGTCCTGGACCAGCCAGGCGCCGGTGCAGCGGTGCTCGCCGGTCAGCAGGTCGACCTCCACCTCGGCGACCGAGGCACCGTAGGCGAAGTAGAAGTAGGGCTCGCCGCGCATCGCCGCGGCGTCCCAGTGCAGGCCGGGCGTCCGGTAGAAGCCGGTCGCCGACAGCGACACCCGCTCCTCGTGGCACAGCCCCGCCAGCTCGCCGAAGGCGAGGCGGCGGTTGCCGGCCGCCGCGGCGCCGTCGGCGAACACCACCTCCGCCGCCGCCACACCCCAGCGCTCCGCGGCGACCGCGGCCATGCGGGTGCGGATCGCCGTGGCGGCGGCGTGGGCGGCCCAGCCGTTGAGGTCGCTGCCGGTGCTGGCGGCGGTCGGCGCGGTGTTGGGAACCTCCGCCGTGCTGGTGGCGGTGACGCGCACCCGGTCCGCCGCCACGCCGAACACCTCCGCCACGATCTGGGCGACCTTGACGAACAGCCCCTGCCCCATCTCGGTGCCGCCGTGGTTCAGGCGGATCGAGCCGTCGGCGTAGACATGGACCAGCGCACCGGCCTGGTTCATGTGGCGCACCGAGAACGCGATGCCGAACGCCAGCACGAACGACCCCAGGCCGCGGCGGCGCGCCGGGTGGGTGGCGTTGAAGCGGTCCACCGCGGCGCGCCGCGCGTCCCAGTCGGACAGGGCGCGGGCCTCCGCCCAGACGCGGCGGATCATGTCGCCCTCCAGGGCCTGGCCGTAGGGGGTGCGGGTGCCGTTGGGGCCGCCCGCGAAGTTGCGCTCGCGCACCACCTCCGGCGCCAGGCCGAGGCGCCGGGCGACGTGGCGCACCACCTCCTCGGCCAGCAGCACACCCTGGGGACCGCCGAAGCCGCGGAAGGCGGTGTTGCTGACGGTGTTGGTGCGCACCACCCGGCCGTCGATCCGCACCGCCGGCACGTCGAGCACGTTGAGCGCATGGGTGACCGCGCGGCCGATCACCCCGCCGGACAGGTCCAGGACGTGGCCGCCGTCCGCCACCATCAGCGCGTCCACCGCCAGGATGCGGCCGGCGTCGTCGAAGCCGGCGTGCCAGCGGAACAGGAAGGGATGGCGCTTGCCGGTCGCCGCCATGTCGACGGCCCGCGACAGGCGCAGCTTGACCGGCCGGCCGGTGCGCCGGGCCGCCAGGGCCGCCGCCGCGGCGACCCAGGAGGCGTTGCTCTCCTTGCCGCCGAAGCCGCCGCCCATGCGCCGCACCTGGACGGTGACCCGGTTGAAGTCGCAGCCCAGCACGCGGGCGGCCACCTGTTGCACCTCGGTGGGATGCTGGGACGACGCGTGCAGCACGAGATCGCCGTCCTCGCCCGGCACCGCCAGGCAGACCTGCCCTTCCAGATAGAAGTGCTCCTGGCCGCCGCAGCGCAGCGCGCCGCTGGCACGGTGGGGTGCCGCCGCCAGCCCCGCCGCGGCGTCGCCCGCGGCGACCACCATCGGCGCCATCAGCAGGTCGCCGGCCGCCAGCGCCGCCTCGACGCTCAGCACCGGGGCCAGCGCCTCGACGTCGGCCCGCACCCGGGCCGCCGCCGCCAGCGCGGTGTCGCGGGTGGCGGCGACCACCAGCGCCAGCGGCTGGCCCCAATGGAGGATTCGGTCTTCCACGAACAGCGGCGCCACCGCCCGCGGCGTCGGCGAGGCGTCGTTGCGCCCGGGCACGTCGGCGGCGGCGAGCACCGCGGCCACCCCCGGCATCGCCAGGGCGGCCGCCGTGTCGAGCGCCAGCAGCCGGCCGTGGGCCACCTCCGACAGGACCAGCGCGGCGTGCAGGGTGCCGGGCGGCTCGGGCAGGTCGTCGACGAACCGCGCCGCGCCGGTGCAGTGGGCCAGCCCGCTGTCGTGGGGCATGGCCTGCCCGACGACGCGGGTGAGCAGGGTCGGCGTCTCCATCAGGCGGCCTCCTTGCCCGACCAGCGCCACCACAGGCGGCGCAACAGGTTGCCGGCGACCCGGCGGCGATAGGCCGCCGACGCCCGGTGGTCGCCGATCGGCGCGACCTCGCCGGCCAGGGCGTCGGCGGCGCGGTCGAAGCTGTCCGGCTCGACCGCGCCACCCAGCAGCGCCGCCTCGGCGGCCGGTGCCCGCGCGGCGAAGGGGCCGAGCCCGCCATGGGCGATGCGGGCACCGGCGATCCGCCCGTCCGCGACGGTCACGAGCACGCTGAGACCGACGATGGTGATGTCCTGGTCATGGCGGCGCGACACCTTCTCGCAGGCCAGCAGGGCGCCGGCGGGGCGGCGGGGAATCCACACGTCGCGGATAACCTCGCCGGCGCCAAGCGCGGTGCGCCGGTAGCCGGTCAGGAACGCCTCCACCGCGACGTCGCGTTCGCCGTCCGGGCCGGCCAGCCGGACCGTCGCGCCCAGCGCCAGCAGGGGCGGCAGCGCGTCGCCGATCGGCGACGCCGTGCCGAGATTGCCGCCGAGCGTGCCCAGCCCCCGGATCTGGCGCGACCCCAGCCGCCGCAGCAGGGCGGCCAGCGGGGCGAAATCCCCGTCCGCGTCGCACGCGGCCAGCAGCCGGCGATAGGGCACGGCAGCCCCCACCCGCAGCCCCGCCGCGGATGGCTCCAGCACCGCCAGCTCGGGCACGCCCTGGAGGCCGATCACCCGCGCCGGCCGCTCGCGGTGCTGGGAGAAGCGCAGGCCGAGATCGGTGCCGCCGGCCAGCAGCCAGGCGTCGGGATGGGCGGTGCGCAGCCCCACCAGCTCGGCCAGGGCGGCGGGGCGGTGGAACACCTGCCCGTCGGCCGTGAAGTCGACCGTCGGCGTGGGCACCGGCACCGGCACCGGCGGCGTCCCGGTGTCCTCGGGCAGCCGCGCGAAGGCCTCGACGATCGGCCGGTAGCCGGTGCAGCGGCAGAGGTTGCCGGCCAGCGCCTCGTGGACATCGCCGCCCTCGCGGGCGTGGGCCCAGGCGGTCATCACGATCCCCGGCGTGCAGAAGCCGCACTGGGTGGCGTGGGCGTCGGCGAGCGCACGCTGCACCGGATGGGCACCGCCGCCGGCGCCGCGCAGCCCCTCCACGGTGCGCACCGCGCGGCCGTGAAGCTGTCCCAGGGTCACCAGGCACGCGTTGACCGGCACCCGCCCGCCGTCGGCCTCCTCCAGCACCACGGTGCAGGCGCCGCAGTCGCCCTCGGCGCAGCCCTCCTTGGTGCCGGGAAGCCCGGCGGTCGCGCGCAGCCAGTCCAGCAGGGTGGTGGTCGGGGCGGTCCGCGGCGGCAGCACGCGGCCCTCCCCGTTCAGTTGGAACGCGATCGGCGCGGTCACGGGCGGCGTCCTCCTGCGCAGGGGGTCAGTTGTGCTCGCTGGGGCCCATGATGACGACGCCCTCGGTCTTCTCGACGTGGCGGACGAAGATGTACTTGTCCTCCCGCCCGTCGGAGTGCTTGCGCCGGATGTCGGGCTGGGTCTGGCCGGACACCTTGGCGACCACCAGGAACGGCGTGGTCGCCGCCAGGCCGCGGGCGCACAGCGCGTCGAACTCCTCCGGGGTGCGGGCGGTGTGCGCCTCCTCGACGCCGGCGCCACGGGCGATGGCGGCGATGTCGACGCGGCCGGACGCGGTGTGGGTCGGCGGCCCGCCGATCGACTGGTAACACTCGTTGTCCCAGACCACGACCAGGAGGTTCGCCGGCTGCTCGTTGCCCAGGGTGGCGAGGATGCCCAGGTTGAACATCATGCCGCCGTCGGTGTCGAGCGAGACGATCCGCCGGTGCGGCAGGCCGACCGCCAGCCCGAAGGCCTGCGGGGTGACGCAGCCGAGCTGCTGCTGGAACAGGCTGGCGTCGCGCATGTGCGGGGCGGCGTTGTACCATTCGTCGACGCTGCCGCCGAGCGACAGGATGACCAGCTCGTCCTTGAGACGGCGGGCCAGGGCGACCATGCAGTCGTAGCGCTTCATCATCGGACGACACTCCCCCCCAGGGCCACGGCGGAGTGGTAGTAAGCGGCGTAAGACCACTCGAAGGCGTCGCGGATGGCCCGCTCGATGCCGTTCTCCTCGGTGACCACCCGGTAGGGCACCCGCAGCGCCTGGAGCAGCGGCTCCATGGTCATGCCGTGGGGCACCGCCCACCAGTTGTTCTCGCCCATCTCGCCGCGGTAGCTCATCAGCATGACCACGGGGATGCCGGCACCGAGGCCCAGCCGCGCCAGCGGCTCCACCGAGGCGCGCAGGCCGGAGTTCTCCATGACCAGGGCGGCCCGCTTGCCGGACAGGAAGACGCCGCCGCAGATCGCCGCCCCCTCGCCCTCGTTGGTGACGCGGATGGTGCGGATGTCGGGATCGGCGTCGAGGGCCGGGTAGAGTTCCTTGAACAGCGAGTCCGGCAGGTAGCAGACGACGCTGACGCCGGCGGCCTTGAGGCCACGGATCACGGCGCTCACCGCTGAGGGGTGCATGGTCGGAGTTCCTCGGGGTCGGGGGATCAGCGGGTCAGCTCGACCCTGGCGGCGCGGTAGAGGTCGACACACTCCTCGTGCAGCACGCCGGTCACCAGCGTCAGGTCCCAGCCCACCATCGCGGCGAAGCTCTCGACGCTGTAGTCGTTGAAGTTGAAGGCCAGCGTGGCGAGGCGCTTGATGTCCTCGTTGCGGGCCCCCAGCACCAGGGTGCGGATGCCGGCGTTGAGGACGGCGCCCAGGCACATCGGGCAGGGCTCGCAGGTGGAATAGAAGATGGCGTCGGGGATGTGCCGCTTGCCCAGCTTCTGGGTCGCCAGCTTGATCGCCAGGGTCTCGGAATGGGCGGTGGTGTCGCACTGGGAGACCTTGAGGGAGCGGCTGCGGACGACGACCTCGCCGTCCAGGACGACGACGGCGCCGAACGGCTGCTCGCCCATCGCCGCGCCGGCCTTGGCCTCCTCGATGGCCAGGGCCATGAACGTCTCGTGATCGGTGGTCATGATCGCGTGGTCCTGTCGAAGGGGGCGGCCGGGCACCGGCCCGGCCGCCGCGGGGTTGGATCAGTTGGCGGACGGAAGCATGCGCTCCGCCTTGGGCGGCAGGAACGCGGGGTCGAACACCGCGGCGGCGGCGGGCTTGGCCGGCAGTTCGTAGACCCCGGCGATGGTCGCGATGGAGGCGGCCAGGCGCTCGGGCGCCAGGGCGCCCAGCCCCAGCTCGCGCGTCTCGGCCGTGCGCATCTGGTTGTCGAGGGTGTAGACCATGCGCTGGCGCTCCAGCGCCGGGTTGGTCAGCGGCTCCACGGCGACCAGGGCGTCGATGCCGGCCTGCGGGTCGGCGGCGACCTCCATGATGGCGCGGTTGATCGCCGTGACGAGGCCGCGCACCGCCTCGGGGTGGTCCTTCAGCAGGGCCTGGGACACCATCACGCCGTTGGAGTACATGTCGAGGCCGTGGTCGCTGTAGAAGAACCAGTTGAAGTCCTTCTCCGGGTCGAGCCCCATGGCCACGAAGTTCATGTAGCTGGTGGCGCCGAACTGGGCGACGGCGTCGGCCTCGCCGCGCACCAGCATCTGCTCGATCAGGTTCTGGGCGGCGTTCAGCACGGTCACGCCCTTGGGGTCGAAGCCGTTGGCCCCGGCCAGCGCCGGGAACAGCTTGAAGGTGGCCGAGCCGGTCGGGGTGGCGATGGTCTTGCCCGGCAGGTCGGCCAGAGCGGACACCGGGCCGCCGGCCTTGGAGATGATGGCGAAGGGCGCCTTGTTGTAGACGAGGTAGACCATCACCGGCGCCTCCGCCGGGGACTTCGCGGCGGCCTGGATGATGGCGTTGATGTCGCCGAAGCCGGCATCGTAGGCGCCGGTCATGACCCGGGTCACGGCGGCGGCGGAGCCTTCGCCCTGGTCGACGGTGACGTCCAGCCCCTCGGCGGCGAAGTATCCCTTCTGCTTGGCGAGGTAGAACCAGGCGTGGGGCCCCTGCGCCTTCCAGTCGAGCGTGAACCGGATGGGCAGGTCCTGGGCGGACGCCGTGGCCGCGGCCAGGGTCGCCACGGCGCCAAGGAACAGCGAGCGGACGAGACGATTCATGATCGAACTCCCTATCGGGGGCTGGGGATCGGACGATGGAGGGATGGAGGGTCAGGCGATGGGATCGCGCCCGCGCGTCGCCCAGCGGGTCACCCGCCGCTCCAGCAGCGAGAACCCGGCGTAGAAGAGGATTCCGGTGACGGAGACCAGCATCAGCGCCGCGAACAGCAACGGCATGTCGAAGTTGGACGAGGCGATCAGCATGGCGTTGCCGATGCCCTTGTTGGCGGCGATCGATTCCGAGGTGATGGAGCCGATGAAGGCCACCGTCATCGCCACCTTCATGGCGGCGAACAGGTAGGGGGCGGTCCGCGGCAGCCCGACGTTCCAGAAGATGTCGGCGCGGCTGGCGCCCAGCGCCTTGAGGATGTCCTCCAGTTCGGGCTCGGTGGTGGCGAGCCCGGTCGCCACGTTGACCACCACGGGAAAGACCGAGATGACGAAGGCGGTGAGGATGGCCGGCCCGGTGCCGGCGCCCAGCCACACCACGAAGATCGGAATGAGCGCGACCTTGGGAATGGAGGACAGCCCGACCAGCAGCGGGTACACGGCGACGTAGGCGATGCGGGAGGTCCCGACCAGCCCGCCGATGGCCACGCCGAACACCATGCTCAGCACGAAGCCGGCGGCGGTGGTCTGGATGGTCTGGAAGAGATGGGGCCACAGCGCGGGGAAGCGCTGGTAGAGCGCGACCGCGATCTCGCTGGGCATGGGCAGAACGAAGGTGCTGACGTCCAGCGCGCGGCACGACACCTCCCACGCCACGAAGGTGCCGGCGATGATGAGCGCGGACCAGAGCCAGGACCGCACCTGGGACGGGATCGGGGTCATGGGCGGCGTCCTGCCTGGGGGGCGACGGTGATCAGGCGCCGCATGTGCTGGCACAGCGCCGCGGCGTCCGGTTCGTAGGTCGTGTCGACGGTGCGCGGGCGCGCGAAGGGGACCTGGAGGTCGGCGACGATGCGGCCCGGGCGCGGGCTCATGACGATGATGCGCGACGCCAGGTAGACCGCCTCGCGCAGGTCGTGGGTGACCAGCAGCACCGTCGGGTGGCGGTCCATCCAGATCTCCTGGAGATTGGACCACAGCTCCTCGCGGGTGAACTGGTCGAGCGCGCCGAACGGCTCGTCGAGCAGCAGCAGTTCGGGTTCGTGGATCAGCGCGCGGCACAGGCTGGCCCGCTGCAGCATGCCGCCGGAGAGCTGCCACGGGTACTTGCGGGCGAATTCGTGCAGCCCCACCAGCTCCAGCAGGGCGGCCACGCGGTCGCGGAACGCCCGGGTCTTCTCCCGCCGGTACTGGCTGCGGAACGGCTCGACGATCTTCAGCGGGAGCATCACGTTCCGCTCGATGGTCAGCCACGGCAGCATGGTCGGGTTCTGGAAGGCGAGGCCGGCGCGCAGCGGCCGCGCCCCGACCTCGCGGCCGCCGACCACGACCGCGCCGGCGCTGGCCTTGGCGAGGCCGACCAGCAGGCGCAGGATCGACGACTTGCCGCAGCCGGACGGGCCGACCAGGGCCACGAACTCGCCCTGCCGCACGTCCAGGGACACGGTGTCGAGGGCACGCACCGCCGACGCGCCCCGGCCGAACTCCAGGACGACGTTCTCAAGCTCGACCATCTTCACGGCGGCGGCCGCGGCGGGTGTCGCGGACCGGCCGGCGGGCGGCGGTGCGGCGGGGTCTGGCGGGACGGCGGGGCGCGGGGTCATGGGGCCTCTGCTGGACGCGCGGCCCGGGATGATGGCCCCGGACCTCGGTGTTGGTGCAGCGTGGCACCCCCGCGCTGTGCGAGGTAGACGTTATTTTTCGCACCGCTTGTTGCCGCCACGGCAACAGCAACGGGTCAGGACGATTCCTCGTCCACTTCCGACACGGCCTTGCCCAGCATGTGCGCCAATGTTGCCGGCCCTTCCGGCAGCTGCCCGTTGGCCCGGATCGCCAGGACCAGTTCGCGCGGTCGCAGGTGACGCTCGCGCAGCGGCAGGAACACCAGGGCGCCGGCCTCCAGCTCCCGCTCCGCCCCCAGCCGCGTCTGGAACGTCACGCCGTGGCCCTCGACGGCGAAGCGGATCAGCGCGCCGATGGAGTTGGTGGTGGCCCGGGGCTGGAAGCGCACGCCGGCGCCCAGCGCCGTCTGCTCAATGGTGCGGCCGAGCGTCAAGGAGGTGTCGGCCAGCAGCACGCGCTCGCCCGCGAACTCCCGCAGGCGCGCCGTTCCGTTGCCGGCCAGCGGGTGGTCGGGCCGCACCAGGGCACCCAGCCCCAGCTTCGCGCTGGCCAGCCGTTTGGCCTTGCGCGGCACGGGCACGTCGAAGGCGATGGCCAGGTCGATGCGCCCCTCGGCCACGGCGTCCAGCGCCTCCTGGGAGCCGGTGGTGCGCAGGTCGACGCTGACGTTGGGAAACCGCTCCCAGAAGCGGGCGAGCACGGCCGGCAAGGTGTCGCGCATCATGCTCTCGACCGCCGCCACGCGCACGTTCCCGCGCCGCAGCCCCTGGAGGTCCTGGATGAAGGCGAGCCCGCTGGTGAGCTGCTGGACGCTCGCCCGGGCGTGGTGCAGCAGCGTCTCGCCGGCGCTGGTCAGCTTGAGCCGGCGGCCGATGCGGTCCAGCAGCGGCACGCCGAGGTCCTCCTCCAGGTGCTTGACCGCCCGGCTGACGGCCGAGGGCGCCACGTTGAGGGCAAGGGCGGCGCGGCGCACCGACCCCTCCTCCGCGACGAGCTGGAAATAGAGCAGCCGCGTCGACACCAGGCCCAGCCTCTGGGGATCCATCCCGTCCGTTCTCCCGCCCCGCACACCGTCCCGGCCACTCTAGACCGGATCGCGCCCGAACGCGCGACCCGCTCTGGGATTGCCGGGAACCCGAGGGGCGGCCACGCGGTTTGCGGACCGAGGACGTATTCCCCTGCCCGAGGTGCCCCCATGACCGACAAGTCCCACGACACGCCCCTGGACGCGAGCGCCCGCAACGCCGAGCGGACGGCCGCGGAGCACAGGGCGATCCAGCGCCAGGTGGATCGGGCCGACGCCCGGCCCTCCACCTCCGGCGGGTCCGGCGGGTCGGGCGGACCAATGCAGGCCGGCGCCCGCCGCCAGCCGGAGCTGCCCCTGCCGCGCCAGCACCTCGACAAGCCCGGGCTGGAATCCGACCTGGAACCGCGCCCGCGCTACCAGGCGCCGGACTACAAGGGGTCGGAGAAGCTGAAGGACATGGTGGCCCTGATCACCGGCGGCGATTCCGGCATCGGCCGCGCGGTCGCCGTGCTCTACGCCCGCGAGGGCGCCGACGTCGCCATCGTCTACCTGAACGAGCACAGCGACGCCGAGGAGACCCGGCGCGCCGTGGAGGCGGAGGGACGGCGCTGCCTGACCATCCCCGGCGACGTCACCGACGCCACCTTCTGCCGCAACGCCGTGGCCCGCACGGTGAGCGAGCTCGGCACGCTCGACATCCTGGTCAACAACGCCGCCTTCCAGGAGCACGTCGCCTCCTTCGAGGACCTGACCGAGGAGCATTTCGACCGCACCATGAAGACCAACCTCTACGGCTATTTCCACATGGCCAAGGCGGCGGTGCCCCACCTGCCCGAAGGCGGCTCGATCATCAACACCGGCTCGGTCACCGGCCTGGCCGGCAACAAGAGCCTGCTCGACTACGCCACCACCAAGGGCGGCATCCACGCCATGACCATGTCCTTGGCCGAACACCTGATGGACCGCGGCATCCGCGTCAACGCGGTGGCGCCCGGCCCGGTGTGGACGCCTCTGAACCCGGCGGACAAGCCGGCCGAGGGCATCGCACGCTTCGGCAGCAGCGCGCCGATGGGCCGGCCCGGCCAGCCCGAGGAGCTGGCGCCGGCCTATGTCTTCCTGGCGGCCCCGGCTTGCGCCAGCTACATCACCGGCGAGATCCTGCCGGTGCTGGGCGGCATCCGAGGCGGCTGACCGGACGGTCGCCGGGGGAGCGGCCCGCCAGGGGCGCATGCCGGCCCCGCTGGTATTGACACTTGAACGCCGTGAAATCAGGCGCATATGACGGGAGCATCCACTCACTCATTCGTGTCGACCGTGCCATGAGCACCCCCTACGAGATTCTCGGCGTGTCCGAAACGGCGTCCGCGGACGAGATCCGCGCGGCCTACCGCCGGCTGGTCAAGCAGCACCACCCCGACGTCAACCCCGGCAACGCCGGGGCGGAGCAGCGCTTCCGGGAGGTCACCGCCGCCTACGACCTGCTGTCCGACCCGGACAAGCGGGCCCGTTTCGACCGTGGCGAGATCGACGCGTCGGGCCAGGAGCGGCCGCAGCGCCATCACGGCTTCGGCGGCGGCTTCGCCGGCGGCCCGGGCGGCCCCCGCCCGCCCGGTGCGGAGGGCCTGGCCGGCGACGACTTCGAGCACATTCTCGCGGATCTGTTCCGCAACCGCGGCTTCGCCGGGTTCGGCGGCGCCACCGGGGGCGGCCGGGCGGGGATGCGCGTGAAGGGCGGCAACCTCAGCCTGACCCTGCCCCTGGACTTCGTCGAGGCGATGACGGGGGGCAAGCGCCGGGTGAGCCTGCCCGACGGTCGCACCCTCGACGTCGAGCTGCCGGCCGGGCTCGAGGATGGCGGGACCGTCCGCCTCAAGGGCCAGGGCTCGCCCGGGTTTGGCGGCGGCCCGCCCGGCGACGCCCTGGTCACCGTCGCGGTGCGCCCCCATCCCTGGTTCCGCCGCGACGGCGACGACATCCGGCTCGACCTGCCGGTCACCCTGGCCGAGGCGGTGCTGGGCGCCAAGGTGCGGGTGCCGACGATCGACGGCGCGGTGATGCTGACGGTGCCCCGATCGGCCAACAACGGCACCGTGCTGCGCCTCAAGGGCAAGGGCGTGCCCGGCACCGGGGGCAAGGCGCGCGGCGATCAGTACGTGACCCTGCGGGTCGCCCTGCCGGAGCGGCCGGACGCCGCCCTCGAGGCGTTCGTCAAGGGCTGGGCGCCCGAGGGCTACGCGCCGCGCGCGGCGATGGAGGCCGGCTCCTGAGCACCGCCGGGCGCGCCGGGGCGCCCGGCCAGGCTACGCCAGCTCCGGCCAGCCCGCCGCCGTGCGCACCACCCCGGCGTCGACACCGCGGCGGGTGCGCACCGGCTCCTCCAGAAGGTCCGCCGTCCACACCGATTCGTCGAGCGTCCGGGTGGCGCGGATCAGCGCCGCCATCGCGACGTCGCGGGCGCGGGTCGCCCCGTCCTCGATCTTCAGGGCGATGCCGATCCCCTCGCCGGGCAGCACGATGCACCCCACCCCCTCGGCGCCGATCTTGGTGAGCACCCGCCCGCCCGCCGCCGTCATCATCCGCGTGTCGAAGGTGCCGCGCCCCCCCACCAAATGGGGATGGGCGCCCCATGCAGCGCGGATGCGCGCCACCGCCTCGGCCCGCCGGTCGGGCAGGTCGGCGGGGTCGGCGATTCGCGCCATGGCGTAGGCGAGGGCGCCCAGCGGAATGGCCAGGGTGGGGATGGCGCAGCCGTCGATCCCCCACGCGGCGGCGGAGAGGTCCTGGCCGGTCATCTGCTCCAGCACGCCGAGGATGCGCTGCTGCACCGGGTGCCCGTAGGTTTCGTACCCCGCCGTCGCCTCGCCCTTGTGGAGCGCCGTGGCCAGCATGCCCGTGTGCTTGCCCGAGCAGTTGTTGTGCAGCGCCGTCGGCGCGTCGCCGGCCCGCAGCAGGGCGTGGGCGGTCTCCTCGTCGAAGGGCAGATGGGCGCCGCAGGCGAGGTCGTCGACGGTGCAGCCGATGCGCTCCAGCCAGCGCGCCGCCAGCCCGGTGTGCACCGGCTCGCCGGTGTGCGACGCGCAGGCCAGGGCCAGCTCCGCCTCGCCGGCGCCGGAGGCGTCGAGGGCGCCGCTCTCCACCAGCGGGATCGCCTGCAGCGACTTGATGGCGGAGCGGGGGAAAACCGGCAGGTCGACGTCGCCCCAGCGGGCGATGACCCGGCCGCGGGCGTCGACGACGCAGGCGTGGCCGCGGTGGCGCGATTCCACGGCGCCGCCGCGGGTCACCTCGACGAGGATCGGCGCGCCGGCGTCGGGCAGGGTGGCGTGGGCCGCGCCGCCCGGGACGGGCGACGGGGCGTGGGGACGGCCGCCGCAGCAGCCGTCATGGTCGGGATGATGGGTCATGGTGGCAATGACTTGCCCCACCGGGACCGCCTGTGCAAGGTGCCGCCATGCGTGGATATTTCGCCATCGGGGTCGAGCGCATCAGCAAGCCGGGCAATGTCGGCAACCTGGTCCGTTCCGCCCATGCCTTCGGGGCCTCGTTCTTCTTCGCCGTGGACCCCGAACCGGACCTGCGGGAGATGCGCTTCGTCGACACCTCCGGGGCCGACGTGCACCTGCCGCTCTACGTCTACGACAGCGTGCCGGCGCTGGTCCTGCCGCGGGACTGCACGCTGGTCGGCGTCGAGCTGACCGACGACGCCATCGATCTGCCCAGCTTCCGCCACCCGCTGCGGGCCGCCTATGTGCTGGGCCCGGAGCGCGGCAGCCTGTCGGCGGAGCTTCAGGAGCGGTGCGCCTTCACGGTGAAGATCCCCACCCGCTTCTGCGTCAACGTCGGGGTCGCCGGGGCGCTGGTGATGTACGACCGGATGATCTCGCTGGGCCGCTTCGCCGAACGCCCCGTGCGGTCCGGCGGTCCCACCGACGGCGCGCCGCCGCACGTGCGCGGACCCCAGAAGGTCCGCAACCGGGCGGCCCGGCGCAAGCAGCTGCGCGGTGGCGCCTGAGGCCGCCGCCGGCCGCCGCCGACGCCCGCTCAGAGGCGGAAGAAGGGGTTGAGAAGCCGCCCCACCGGGCCGGTCAGGCGCAGCGCGCCGACGGTGACCGACAGGCACAGGCAGCCCTCGGCGTCGGCCAGCGGGCGATGGTCGACGGTCTCGTCGCCCACCGCCACGTCGCCCCGCACGAAATGGCCCCAAGGATCGGTGAATCCGCCCTGCACGACGAGGCTCAGCTCCAAGCCGTCGTGGCTGTGCCGGGGCACGGCGGCGCCGCCGGCGATGCGCACGAGGTGCGCCGCCCCGGCCGCCAGCGGCACCTCCGCCACCCGCACGCCGGGCAGCTTGCGGTGCCAGGACAGCGACTCGGCGCACCCGCCCACGTAGGTGCGCAGCGGTTCCGGCAGCAGCGGCGCGGCCGGGTGACGGGATCGTCCAGGCGGGCCATCACGCGCGACAGGCAGTCGGGGGACAGGGGCTCCGGCTCGATGCCGTCGAGCATCGCCCCGCCCACGCATTCCAGGTCGGCCACGGCCGCGCGGCAGGCCGGACACAGGGCCACGTGGCAGGCCACCACCAGCGCCGGCCCCTCGCCCAGCCCGCCGCTGGCGTAGTCCAGCAGCAGCGGCTCCCCGGGATGGTGGGTCGGCTGGGTCATGACGGCTCCCTCAACACCTTGCGCAGCCGGTCCAGGGCCAGGCGCAGACGCGATTTCACGGTGCCCAGCGGGATGCCCCGCCGGGCGGAAATGGCGCTGTGCGCCATATCCTCGAAATAGGCCAGCCGCAACAGCTCGGCCTGTTCCTGGGGCAGGTCGCGCAACGCGGCGCGCAGGCGACCGGCGCTCTGCGCCGCCTCCAGGCGGCGGTCGGCCGACTCCACCGGGTCGGGTGCCAGCGCGGGGTCGTCCGGATCGAACTCCGGCCGCGCCTCGCGCCGGCGCAGGTCGATGCGGCGGTTGCGCGCCACCGTGAAGATCCAGGTGGCGGCCGAGGCGCGCATGGGGTCGAACAGCTCCGCCCGCCGCCACACCAGCAGCATCACGTCCTGGACCAGCTCCTCGGCCTGCAGGGCGTCGCTCCCCTGGCGGCGCAGATAGGCCTTCAGCCGTGGCGCCACCCGGGCGAACAGCGCCGCGAACGCGGCGCGGTCCCGCGCCCGCCCGACGGCCAGCAGCAAGTCGTCGAGCGACGCCTCCGCCTCGGCCGCCATGGGAGGGAGATCCTGCATGGGCGCATTGAAGGCGAAGCCGCGCCGCCGCACAAGCCGGTCGTGGAGCACGGCCGGTGAAAAGCGGCGCACACGCGGGGTCCCCGCGGCCGCGGCGGCGACACAGCAGTCGATCATGCCCCTATCTACGCGGTCATCCGGACGGTGGATCACCCCCGGCCGCACGAAACAGCGGCACGCCCGGACCGGCCCTGCCCGTTTTGGGTTCAATCCTCATACGAATTGGGATAACGTCTCCAACGTCCGAAACCACTTCGCAGTTGCACAACGATGCAGCAAAACCGCACCGTTCGTGGCGCCTTCGCCGCCGCTGTCCTGGCGTCGGCGCTGGCCGTCCTGCCCGACGTGGCGTCGGCGGCCGAGCCTCAGTACCTGGGCAGCTTCCGCGACTGGAACGCCTTCTCGTTCGATGAAAACGGCCAGACCGTCTGCTACATGTCGAGCCAGCCCAAATCCAAGGAGCCGGCGCGGGCCAGGCGGGGCGACATCTACGCCCTGGTGACCCATCGCCCGGCGGAGAAGACGTTCGACGTCGTCAGCATCATCGTCGGGTACCCGTTCAAGACGAACAGCGAGGCGACCATCGCGATCGATGGCCGCGACTTCTCGCTGTTCACCGACGGCGAGACCGCCTGGGCCCGCGACACCGAGACCGACCGCGCCATCGTCCAGGCGATGCGGGCCGGCCGCTCCATGGTGGTCAAGGGTGTGTCGTCGCGTGGCACCAACACGACCGACACCTACAGCCTGATGGGCGTCTCCGACGCCTACGACGCGCTGTCCAACGCCTGCGGCGTGAAGCCCTGAGCGGCGCAGCGGATCCGTCGGTTTTTCCCAACGGGTTCTTTTGACTCCGGCGGGGGCGCGGCCTAAGTATGGGCCATGAACGCGCTCCCCCTCGCCGCTCCGTCCGCGGCGCCCGTTGCGCTGCCCGCCGCCGACGCGGCCGGCCGCAGGAATCTGGTCGGCCTCTCCCGCCCCGAACTCGAGGCGGAAATGGTGGCGTTCGGCCTGGAAAAGTTCCGGGCCCGCCAGCTCTGGCACTGGATCTATCACCGCGGCGCCACCGATTTCGCAGCGATGACGACGCTGGCCAAACCGGTGCGCGACCGGCTGGCCGAGGCCTACGCGGTGCTGCGGCCGACCGTGGTGCGCGACCTGGCGTCGCGCGACGGCACGCGCAAATGGCTGCTGCGCATGCCCGACGGCCAGGAGGTGGAGAGCGTCCACATCCCCGAGGAGGACCGCGGCACGCTCTGCGTCTCCTCCCAGGTCGGCTGCACGCTGACCTGCCGCTTCTGCCACACCGGCACGCAACGCCTGGTGCGCAACCTCACCGCCGCGGAGATCGTGGCCCAGGTGATGCTGGCGCGCGACGCGCTGGGCGAGTGGCCGGCCCCGCCGGACGGGCGCATGGTCTCCAACGTCGTGATGATGGGCATGGGCGAGCCGCTGTTCAATTACGAGAACGTGGCCAAGGCCCTCAAGATCGTCATGGACGGCGACGGCATCTCGATCTCCAAGCGGCGCATCACGCTGTCCACCTCGGGCGTGGTGCCGGCCATGCGGCGCTGCGGCGAGGAGCTGAACGTCAATCTGGCGGTCAGCCTGCACGCGGTGACCGACGAGTTGCGCAACCTCATCATGCCGATCAACCGGAAATACCCGCTGGCCGAGCTGATGGCGGCCTGCCGGGACTATCCCGGACTCTCCAACGCCCGGCGCATCACCTTCGAGTACGTGATGCTGAAGGGCATCAACGACAGCCCGGCCGACGCCCGGGCGCTGGTGTCCCTGCTCCAGGGCGTGCCGGCGAAGATCAACCTGATCCCCTTCAACCCATGGCCGGGCGCGCCCTACGAACGCTCCACCGACCGCGCCATCCAGGTGTTCGGCGACATCGTCAACGCGGCCGGTTACGCCAGCCCGGTGCGCACGCCGCGCGGCGAGGACATCATGGCCGCCTGCGGCCAGCTCAAGAGCGACAGCCTGCGCCTGTCGGCCGCCCAGCGCGCCGCCATGGAGCGGGTGGTGGCCGAGAAGGACGCCGCCCTGTCCCTGGGGTGAGGCACCCCCGCGCCGGGGGACTCCCCTCTCATCCGCCGGTCTGGAGGTCGTCGATGCGCTGGCGCAGGGCGTCGCGGTTGGGGTCGTCGGCCGGCATCGCCGCCAGCAGGCGGGTCCACAGCTCCGACGCCTCGTCGGGCCGGCCGGCCATGGCGGCGTCGAGGCCCAGCATCCACAGGGCGTCCGGGTTCGCCGGCTCGATCTCCAGCACCTGACGCAGGGCCACGGCGGCGGCGTCGGGCAGGCGCGCCGGGGCACCGGCGGCGCCGCGCGGTGCGCGTGCCAGCAGGGTGTCGGCGTAGACCAGCAGCGCCTCGGCGTCGCCGGGCGCACGCTCCACCGCTTGGCGCCCCGCCGCCACGGCGTCGTCATGGCGTCCCAGCACCGAATAGGACCGGGCGAGCCGCTTCCAGCCGGCCACGTCGCTGGGGTCGTCCTTCAGGCGCTCGGCCAGCCCCTGGACCATCGCGTCGATCCGCGCCGGATCCACCCCCCCGGGGGCGCCCGCCCCCGCCGCGGCCGTTTCCGGCGCCGCGGCGGCGGCCGGCGGCGGCACCGCGGCGGCGGGGTCCTGGCCGAGTCGCTCCGCCGCCTGGCGGATCTGCGCGTGGATCGCCGCCAGCCAGGGCGCGTCGGCCGGCGTGTCGGCGGCCAGGGACTGCCAGCGCGCGAGGGCCCCCTCCGCGTCGCCGGCCTGGAAGCGGGCCAACGCCAGATAGAAGCGGGCGCGCGGATCCGCCGGATCGGCGGCGGCCACCGCGGCGAAGGCCTCCTGGGCCGGCTCCGGCACGATGCCGCCGTTGGCGTTGATCAGCGTCTCCGCCCACACCGCCTTGAGGTCGAGGTTCTCCGGGGCCAGCGCGACGGCGCGGCCCAGCGCCTCGGCGCCCTCGGCGTAGCGCCCCATGCGGGCGTAGGTGCGGCCCAGCAGGTCCCAGCCCTGGCGGTCGCCGGGGTTGGCGGCGAGGTGCTCCTTCAGCTTCTCCACCGCCTCCACCACCTGGGGCGGCGGCCCGCCCTGCTCCTCGTGCAGGTCGCGCGACGCCAGCGGCATCGCCGGGACGTCGGGCTGGCCGAGGGGCAGATAGACGGCCAGCGCGCCCAGCGGCAGCAGGAGGGCGACCGCGGCGGCGGCCAGCCTGGCCCGCGCCGGCGGCGCGCCGGCGGCCTGATGCGCGGCCGCCGAATCGGCCGCCGAATCGGCGGCGGATTGGGCGGCCGCGGCGGCGGCCAGCATACGGCGCCCGACCTCGGCCTTGGCCGCGGCGAACTGGGTGTCGGTGATCAGGCCGCGCTCGCGCTCGCGCTCCAGCTCGCCGAGCTGGTCGCGGTAGACCTCCAGATCGTAGGCGGCGCGGGCGCTGGTGTCGCCGCGGGGGCGCAGCAGCGGCGGGACGATCAGCAGCACAACGCCGGCGGTCATGGCCGCGGCGACGATCCAGAACAGCATCAGCTCCCGTCCTTGAGAAGCGCGTCGAGACGCCGGCGCTCGTCCTCGCTGAGCGGCACGGTGTCGCCGCCGGGGGCCTGGCGGCGGCGCAGGTAGACCGCCACCGACACGCCGCCGATCAGCAGCAGGGCGAAGGGCCCGCCCCACAGCAGCAGGGTCGTCCCCTTGACCGGCGGGTCGAGCAGCACGTAGTCGCCGTAGCGGTCGGTGACGTAGCCCATCACCTGGGCGTCGCTGTCGCCGGCGGTCAGGCGCTCGCGCACCAGCAGGCGCAGGTCGCGGGCCAGCGGCGCGTTGGAATCGTCGATCGACTGGTTCTGGCAGACCAGGCAGCGCAGATCCTTGGACAGCTCGCGCGCCCGCGCCTCCAGCGCCGGGTCGGGCAGGATCTCGTCCGGCTGGACCGCGAGGGCCGGCCCGGACAGCGCCGCCAGGGCGATGGCGATGGCGATGGCGATGGCGGCGGCGGCGGCGGCGGCGAGCCGGCGGGCCATGGTGCGTGCCGTGCTCATCCCTTCCGCAGCTCCTCGATGAGGGGAAGGATGGTGGTCTCGACCGCCTCCGGCGTCAGCGGGCCGGTGTGCTTGTAGCGGATGCGGCCCTGGCGGTCGACGACGAAGGTCTCCGGCACGCCGTAGACGCCCCAGTCGATGGCCACCCGGCCGTCGAGGTCGGCGCCGACCCGGGCGTAGGGATCGCCGTTGCGGGCCAGCCAGGCCTGCGCATCCTCGGTCTTGTCCTTGTAGTTGATGCCGTGCACCGGGATCTTCAGCTCGCGCGACAGCCGGGTGACGATCGGGTGCTCCAGCTTGCAGGGCACGCACCACGACGCGAAGACGTTGACCAGGGCGACCTCGCCGGCGAGGTCGGCGCTGGCCAGGCCGTCGCCGGCGGGCCGGGCGCGCCCGGGCAGTGCGGGCAGGGCGAACGCCGGCGCGGGCTTGTCGATCAGCACCGAGGGGATGGCCCGGGGGTCCCGGCCGAAGCCCAGGAAGAAGGCCGCCGCGACGCCGGCGAGCAGCAGCAGCGGCAGCAGGAAGAGAAGGCGGCGCATGGTGGTTCGCTGATCCTCACTCGGCCGCGTGGGCGACCGGCTTGCCGGCGGGGCGGCGGCGCTCCGGCGCGCCGATGCGCAGGCGCCGGTCGCTCAGGGAGACGAGACCGCCGATCACCAGGCCGACGCAGCCCAGCCAGATCCACGGCACGAAGGGATGATGGTAGAGCCGCACCGTCCACTGCCCGGATTCGTTGGGGTCGCCGAGCGCCACGTAGACGTCGGAGAGCCAGTTGGTGTGGATGGCCGCCTCGGTGGTGGTCATCTGCTGGGACGGGTAGAAGCGGCGCTCCGGCGTCAGGGTGGCCACGACGGCGCCGTCGCGGCGCACGGTGAAGCGGCCGGTGTCGGTGCGGAAGTTCTCGACGAGGCCCTGGTCCACCCCGTCGAAGGTCAGGGTGTAGCCGGCGATCGCCGCCTCGTCGCCCACCCGCATCGCCTGGATGCGCTCGCTCTGCCACGCCGAGGTGCCGACCATGCCGACGATGGCGATGCCCAGGGAGGCATGGGCGATGGTGGTCCCCCAGGCACCGCGCGGCAGGCCGGCGGCGCGCGCCAGGCTGTCCTTCAGCGGGATGCGGAACAGGCGCACCCGTTCCGCCGCCTCCGCCAGGGCACCGACGACGGCCCAGGCGGCCAGCCCCATGCCGAGCAGCGCCATCGCCGGCCCCCCCTGGATCCAGACCGTGGCCAGCACCACCAGGATGGTGGCGGCGGCGGCGCTCCACAGGCGCTTCAGGGCGCCGGGCAGGTCGCCGCGCTTCCACGCCAGCAGCGGGCCGACCACCATCACCGCCACCAGCGGGATCATCAGCGGCACGAAGGTCGCCTCGAAGAAGGGCGGCCCCACTGACACCTTGCCGAGGTCCAGCACGTCGAGGAACAGCGGGTAGAGGGTGCCGATGAACACGGTCGCGGTGGCGGTGGAGAGCAGCAGGTTGTTCAGCACCAGCGCCCCCTCCCGGCTCACCGGGGCGAACACGCCGCCGCCCTTGAGCGCCGGGGCCCGCCAGGCGTAGAGGGCGAGCGAGCCGCCGGTGGCGATCAGCAGCAGCACCAGGATGAACACCCCGCGCTCGGGATCGACGGCGAAGGCGTGCACCGAGGTGAGGATGCCCGAGCGCACCAGGAAGGTGCCCATCAGCGACAGCGAGAAGGTGACGATGGCCAGCAGGACGGTCCAGGTCTTCAAGGCGTCGCGCTTCTCCACCACGATGGCCGAGTGCAGCAGCGCGGTGCCGGCGAGCCACGGCATGAACGACGCGTTCTCCACCGGATCCCAGTACCACCAGCCGCCCCAGCCCAGCTCGTAGTAAGCCCACCAGGAGCCCATGGCGATGCCCAGCGTCAGCGACGACCAGGCCAGCAGGGTCCACGGCCGCACCCAACGCGCCCAGGCCGGGTCGACCCGGCCCTCGATGAGGGCCGCCACGGCGAACGAGAAGGCCATGGAGAAGCCGACATAGCCGAGGTAGAGGAAGGGCGGGTGGAAGGCGAGGCCCGGGTCCTGCAGCAGCGGGTTGAGGTCGTTGCCTTCCATGGGGGCCGGGATGACCCGCACGAACGGGTTCGAGGTCATCAGGATGAACAGGTAGAAGCCGACCCCGATCAACGCCTGCACCGCCAGCACGCGGGCCTTCAGGGTGGGCGGCAGGTTGCGCCCGAACAGGGCCACCGCGGCGCCGAACAGGGCCAGCATGGCGACCCACAGGATCATCGACCCCTCGTGGTTGCCCCACACCCCCGACAGCTTGTAGAGCATGGGCTTCAGCGAGTGGCTGTTCTCCACCACGTTCTGCACGCTGAAGTCGGAGACCACGTAGGCCCAGGTCAGCGCCACATAGGCGACGGCGATCAGCAGCACCTGCGCCAGGGCGGCGGGGCGGGCGACCTCCATCCAGGCGGGGTTGCCGGTAGCGGCGCCCGCCATCGGCAGGGTGGCCTGGACCAGCGCCACGAACAGCGCCAGCACCAGCGCGTAATGACCGAGTTCGGGAATCACCGCGCCGTCACTCCTTCACCAGCGTGGTCTCGGTGTCCTTGAAGTGCTCGGCCCGCTTCAGGGCGTCGGCGACCTCGGGCGGCATGTAGTTCTCGTCGTGCTTGGCCAGCACCTCGCGCGCCACGAACACGCCGTCCGGGCGCAGCTGCCCCTCGGCGACCACCCCCTGCCCCTCGCGGAACAGGTCGGGAAGCTGGCCGCGGTAGCTGACCAGGACGCCGGCCGCGCCGTCGGTCACCCGGAAGTCGGTGGTGACGCCGTCGGGCAGGCGGGTGACGCTGCCGTCTTCGACCAGGCCGCCCAGGCGGAAGCTGCGGCCGTCGACCTCGGTGACCCGGGCCTGCAGGTCGGACGGGCTGAAGAAGAAGACGAGGTTGTCCTCGAACGCGGTCAGCGTGAGCGCGGTCGCGGTGCCCAGCCCGAGCAGGGCGAGGCCCAGCATGTAGAGACGCCGTTTCTTCCTGGTCATCCTTCACCCATCCCCGCCGCCGCATGGTGCACGGCGGCCTCGCGGCGGGCCCGGCGGCGCGGCGGCCGGCTGCCCTCCAAGGCCTTCAACGTCGCCTCGCGCGCGCGCAACCCCTTCAGCGACGCGACCAGCAACCCGATCAGCACCAGCGCCGCCACACCGTAGGACGGCCAGATGTAGGCGGCGTACCCGCCCATCTCGAAAAAAGCGCTGTCGAAAAACGCGGTCATGACGTCCGGCCGATCGTTTCGGGGTCCACCCGTCAAGTCAACGTCAACGGTGTGGCGGTTTCAAGGCGATTCGCTAATTTTGCAGTGCAAAAAGAACGGCGCCGCTCATCCCTGCGCCTCGCTGAGGCGCAGGGTCTGTATCTTGCGCTGCAGGATCTCGGACTTCAGGCGCACCAGGACGACACTGACGAAATAGGCGGTGAAGCCCAGCGCCATGGCGAGCAGCGGGACCAGCATGGCGGTGTCGATGGTCGGCCCGCCCATGCGGATGACGCTGGCCGGCTGGTGCAGCGTGTTCCACCAGTCGACGGAGAACTTGATGATCGGCACGTTGACCACGCCGACCAGCAGCAGGACGTTGCCCGCCTTGACGCCCCGCTCGGGATCGTCGAAGGCGTTCACCAGGGCCATGTAGCCGAGGTAGAGGAAGAACAGGATGAGCATGCTGGTGAGCCGGGCGTCCCACACCCACCAGGTGCCCCACATGGGCGCGCCCCACAGCGACCCGGTGATCAGGCAGACCGCGGTGAAGCCGGCGCCGACCGGCGCCGCCGCCTTGGAGAACAGGTCGGCCAGCGGGTGTTTCCAGACCAGCCCGACGGCGGCCGCCGCGGCCATGTTGACGTAGACGAACAGGGCCATCCACGCGGCCGGGACATGGACGTACATGATCCGCACCGTCTCGCCCTGCTGGTAGTCGGGCGGCGAGTCGACCAGGCTGAGGTACAGCCCGGCGCCCAGGCACAGGATCGCCGCCCCCGCCGCCCACGGCTGGATCGCGTCGGCGATGCGAAGGAAGCGGGTGGGGTTGGCGAAACGGTGCATGACGTACGCCTTCCTTCAGCGAATCTTCCGGTCCATATAGGCGTAGGGATGCCTGAGGACGAGGGGGTTTGCCTTGATCTTTGTCAGATCGGCGGGGCGTCCTACTCCACCGCCTGGCGCAGCGCCGCCGCCCCGGCCCAGGGGGCGAGCGGCAGCGCCGCGGCCAGGATGCCGCCCAGCAGCAGCAGGTGCGGGCGCGGGCTGAGGCCGAGGATGGCGGCGTCGATGGCGCCGGCGCCGAAGATCAGCACGGGGATGTAGAGCGGCAGGATCAGCAGCGACAGCAGCACGCCGCCGCGCCGCGCGCCCAGGGTCAGGGCGGCGCCGATGGCGCCGATCAGGCTGAGCACGGGGGTGCCGACCGCCAGTGTCAGCACCAGCACGCCGAAGCCTCCGGCCTCCATGTTCAGCAGCACCGCCAGCAGCGGGGCCGCGACAATCAGCGGCACCCCGGTGACCAGCCAGTGGGCCAGCGTCTTGGCCAGCACCACCGCCTCCAGCGGCAGCGGCGTCAGCACCAGCAGTTCCAGGGACCCGTCCTCGTAATCGTTCTGGAACAGCCGCTCCAGCGACAGCAGCGACGCCAGCAGGGCGGCCACCCAGATCACCCCGGCGGCGATGCGGGCGAGGATGTTCGGCTCCGGCCCCACGCCGAAGGGGAACAGCACGACGCACAGCACGAAGAACATCACCGCGACGGTGGCGTCCGAGCCCTGGCGCAGGGCCAGGCGCAGGTCCCGTGCGACCAGGGTCCAGAACCGGCTCACAGGTCGTCCTCTCCGTCCCCGACGCCGGCACCGCCGTCGTCGTCGTCGTCGTCGTCGTCGTCATCGTCCGGCCCGGCCGGGGTGAAATCGTCGAGGTGGAGGGCGACGGCCCCGGCAAGCGCGACGTCGGCGTGGGTGGAGACCACGACCATCCCGCCGCCGGCGCGGTGCTCCGCGATCAGCCCCTCCAGCAGCCCGACCGCGGCGCGGTCCAGGGCGACGGTGGGCTCGTCCAGCAGCCACAGGGGCGCCGGTGCGGCAAGGACGCGCGCCAGGTTGAGACGGCGCTTCTGGCCGGCCGACAGGTAGCGTCCGGGAACACCGGCGATGTGCGGCACGCCCAGCCGCTCCAGCGCGGCGCGGGCGCGCTCGGCCGGCGCCGCCGCCCCCCCCAGCGACGCCCAGAACGCGAGATTCTCCGCGGCGGTCAGCACCGGCTTCACCGCGTCGAGATGGCCGACGTAGTGGGCGCGGCCGCGGTGGCGGTCGGGGTCGTCGGCCACGGCCGCGTCGTCCCAGGCGAGCCGGCCCCGGAACGGCCGCAGCAGCCCCGCCATGATGCGCAGCAGGCTGGACTTGCCGGACCCGTTGGGACCCAGCAGCAGCAACGCCCCGCCGGCGCCGACCCGGAAGTCCAGCCCGGTGAAGACGAGCCGGTCGCCGCGCAGGCAGGTGAGGTCGGTTCCGGCGAAAACGGGCATGGTCGGGCGGGGATTCCGGCGGCGGGCGGGCGGGCGAGCTATAGCATGCCCGGCCGGCTCCGCCAAAGTGCCGCGCCGCCGGGCTGCGCCGATCCGTCGCACCGGACGCCACGACCCGGTGTCAGCCGCCCATGCGCAAGGCGATGTCGACGCGCTCCACCGAGCAGGTCTGGCGCTCCTCGGGGCAGTAGCGGTACTCGACCCGCAGCGCGCCGTCGTTGCGGTCGGCGGTGCCGAAGACGACGGCGCCCTGCCGCGTGACCGGCAGCGCCGCGCGCAACGCCCCGCCCGCGGCGGTGTCGCGCACGGTGGTGGGAAAGCGGCCGTCCAGGCGCCCGCGCATCAGCGCCGGCGCATCGATGCGCAGCACCGCCGGCTGGATTCGCACGCCGCCGCGGGGACGGACGGTGACCACCAGGGCGTCGCGCCCGCTGCGGCGCTCGACGGCCGCCTCCACGCGCCCGCTGGGCACCTCGGCCGACCACGCCTCGAGCGTTTCGGCCGGCGCCGCGGCCGGCGCCACCAGCATGGCGGCCAGCGCGGCCGCGGCGATGGGTCTGGTCATGGTGATGGCGCCCTCCCTCCCGGCAAACATGGCAGTCCTGCGCGCGCGGCGCAAACGCCCCAAAGGAGACCCCTGGTCGCCACCGCCCCACCGCCCCACATCAGCCGCACCCACGCCCCGCCCCCACCCCGAACCGCTCCCGTGCGCTCCGCAGCCGACCCGCTCCGCCTGTCCGCGCCCGCCGAGGCGGCGCTGTGGATGCTTCTCGCCTCGGCGGTGTTCGCCGCCGGCAACGCCCTGGTGCGCCACATCACCGAGACCGTCCACCCCTTCGAGGTGGCCTTCTTCCGAAACCTGTTCAGCCTGCTGTTCATGCTGCCCTGGGTGGTGATGCGGGGCGTCCGGGTGATGCGCACGGCCCGCCTCGGTCTCTACGCGTCGCGGGCGGCGACCAGCCTGGCGGCCATGCTGTGCTGGTTCTACGGCCTGTCGGCGATGCCGCTGGGGGACGCCACGGCGCTCAGCTTCACCACGCCGCTGTTCGCCACCGTCGGCGCCGCGCTGGTGCTGGGGGAGGTGGTGCGGACCCGCCGCTGGGCGGCCGTGGCGGTCGGCTTCGCGGGGGTGCTGGTCATCGTGCGCCCGTCCGCCGAGAGCCTGTCGGCGGCGGCCCTGGTGGTGCTGGCGAGCTGCATGTTCGCCGCCGCCAGCGCCTTGCAGGTGCGCTCCCTGGCCCGCTCCGAGACGGCGGCGGCCATGGTCACCTACATGGTGCTGTTCCTGACCCCCATGTCGCTGGTTCCGGCGCTGTTCGTGTGGAGCTGGCCGGACGGGCCGGCCCTGGCCTGGCTGGCCCTGCTGGGCGGCATCCTGACCCTCGGCCATCTCGCCATGACCCGGGCCTTCGCGCTGGCCGAGGCCTCGGCGCTGATGCCCTACGACTACGTCAAGCTGCCGGTGTCGGCGCTGATCGCCTACCTCGCGTTCGGCGAGGTGATGGACCGCTGGGCCTGGGCCGGGGCGGCGGTGATCGTCGCCTCCACCCTCTACATCGCCCACCGCGAGGCGGTGGTGGCCCGCGCCGCCCGAACCGCCGGGGCGGCGGCGGCGGAGTCGCCGGCCAAGCCGTGACCCGGCCGTGCCCGGTCCGGCCGACTCGGCCTCAAACTCACGCCGCCTGGGCGGCCCCGATCTACGCCGCCTGGGCGGCCTTGGTCTACGCCGCCTGGGCGGCCGCCGTGCCCTCCCGCTCCAGCACGGCGCGGGCACGGTCGTAGTGGTCGGGGCGGAGGTGGCTGCGCACGGTGTGGATCGCCGCCATGAGGACGGCCGCGTCGTCGGTGAAGCCGGCGGCGAGCAGGACGTCCGGCACCGCGTCCATGGGAAGGATGAAGTAGGCCAGCGCGCCCAGCAGGATCGCCTTGGCGCGGACCGGTGTCGCCGGATCGACGGCACAGAAATAGGCCGCCACCAGGTGGTCGAGGAACGGAACGCGGTGCAGGTTGGCGCGCAGTTTGTCCCAGAAACGGCGACGGACGATCCGCTCGTTCTCGGCAAGGGCGCGCGGGGACTCCGGCGCACCGGACTCGGACGCATCGGACATCAGGGTCTCTCCAGGCTCGCTCGCCCACTGATATGTCGGCGCGTCCCGCAAACTGCAACCACCGGCGGCATCATTTGCAAAACGCATCGCGGATCGGATCGCGGCGCGGCGCGCACCGGCACGCGAACGCCCGCCACGCCACGGGAATCCGGTTCGGACCGCGGAAATCCGGGACCACGCCGCACTGGCACGGCCGTTGCTGTGTGTGCGGCGGAATTCGAAACGCAGGGGGTACCAGGGTGTTTGCCGATTCTCTCGACTTCGTTGAGTTCGCCAACGACAACGCGCTGCCGGACGACGTGACCGTCGGCTGGGACGACCGCGCCCATCTGCTGGCGGTCGCCGACCGGGCGCCGGTGACATGCGTCGCCGAACTGGGCATCGTGGCCGAGGACATCGCCGCCCTGGTGCGCGAGATGGAGCAGATCCTCGCCGAGTTGAGCCGTCCCGTCGTCCGGCCGGCCGACAGCGCCGAGGGCTGACCGGACGCCTCCGCTGGCCCGCCCCGCTGGCCCGCCCCGCTGGCCCGCCCCGCTGGACGCCCCCGCCGCGTCCGCCTACCATGGCGGCGTGGAACCACACCGGGAAGGACGCGCCATGCCGATCACCAGGGGCTACCGGACGCTGTTGACCGAAGCGAACGCCCGCATTGCCACGCTCGGCGTGAACGAGGCGCTCACGCTGCACGGCGACCCCGATGTCGTGTTCGTCGACATCCGGGACGTGCGCGAACTGCAGCGCGACGGCATGATTCCCGGAGCGGTGCACGCGCCGCGCGGCATGCTCGAGTTTTGGGTGGATCCCGACAGCCCCTACCACAAGCCGGTGTTCGCGTCGGGCAAGCGGTTCGTCTTCTACTGCGCCAGCGCCTGGCGCTCGGCCCTGGCCACCGACGCCGTCCAGTCCATGGGACTGGCGCCGGTGTGCCATCTGGAGGGCGGGTTCAAGGCCTGGAAGGAGGCCGGGCTGCCGGTGGCGATGCCCGAGTCCAAGGGGGACTGACGCCGCCCGTCAAGGGGGGCCTGACGGCCCTCCCCCGGCCGCGCCGGAGGAGGGCCGGCGTTCATGCCCGCGCCAACCGGCCGGACAGCGCCCGCCCGGCCAGGACGGCGCCGATCCCGGCGCCATGGAGCAGCACCGTGGCCACCACGAAGCCGAGACCGTAGCCCAGCGCGTCGGCACCGGCCGGCATCTCGGCACCGTGGGCGTGGCCATGGAAGACGGCGAACCCGCCCACCAGCGCCATCGCCGCGGCCACCGGGACCCGCCGGTTCAGGATGGCCAGCAGGCCGAGCACCGCCACCGAGGCGGCGATGGCGGCCTCGACCGCGGGCAGGGCAACGCCCGCCATGCCGAGCCCGGCGCCCACGACCAGCATGACGACGAAGGCGGCGGGCAGCAGCGCCACCGCCCGGCCGCCCTGGCGGGCCGCCCACAGGCCGACGGCGACCATCGCCAGGAGATGGTCGATCCCGCCCAGCGGGTGCAGGAAACCGTGGGCGAGGTCCGCGCCCTCGGGATGGCCGGTGTGGGCCAGCGCCGGGGCGGCGATCAGAGCGGCGGCGAGGCCGGCCGCGCCGGCGAGGGTCTTGGTCATGGTCATGCTCGGGGCTCTCCGCTCAATGGCCGTGGTGGTGGTGGCCGTGGTGGCCGTGGTGGCCGTGGTGGCCGTGGTCATGGTGGTCATGGTCATGGTCATGGTCGTGATGGTGGTCGTGGTGGTGGCTCCCGGCGGCCGGCGTCACCGGGGCGGCGCGCCGCAGAACCGCCGCCAGCGGCAGGTCGGTCACCCCCACGGCCGAAACATAGCGGAAGACGAGGCGGGTGCACGCCGTCATCAGCCGGCCGGGCAGCGGGTGGTAGACCAGCTCCCGCGATCCGAAGCCGGGGGACGCCGCGCCGACCGCGTGGCTCTCCTCGAACCGCACCTCGACCAGCTTGAGGCCGGGGCCGTCCTCGCGCTCCAGCTCCGTCGGCACCCGGGCCAGGCGCAGGAACGCCAGCTTGTCCGTGGCGCGGCGGAAGCCCTCGGCGAAGGCCTCCTCCAGCAGGCGCTCCTCCTCGTCCTCCCGGGGCGCGTCGTGCGGCGTCATCGGAACGCCACCGGCCTGTCGAAGACCGCCTTGTGGGCGCCCATCTTGCCGTGGGCCACCAGGGTCCCCAGCACGTCGACGACGACGCGCACGCCCAGCAGGGCCGTGATGTCGGAGGTGTCGTAGGGCGGCGAGACCTCCACCACCTCCAGCCCGCACAGCCCCTCCGCGGCGATCCGGCCGACCAGCCCCAGCACCTCGCGCGGCAGGAAACCACCGGGCTCGGGCCAGCCCGTGCCGGGGACGAAGCCGCAGTCCACGCAATCGATGTCGAAGCTCATGTAGACGGCGTCGGCATCCTTCCACGCCAGGTCCAGGGCGATCTCCGCGGTCTTGTCGACGCCCAGCTCCTCGAAGTCGCGCATGGTGAGGATGTTGGTGGTGCGGTCGCGGATGTTCTTCACCGCCTCGCGCGGCACCTGCCAGCCGCCGATGCCGATCTGCACCAGGTTGGTGGCCGGCACATTGGGCATGTTGGTGGCGTGGAACCAGGGCGTTGTGTGCATGCGTTCGTCCAGGTCCTTCTCCTGGATGTCGGCGTGGCGGTCGAAATGGATGATGCCGATGCGCTTGGAGGTGCACTGGGCGACGCCGCGCACGGTGGGGAAGCCGATGGAGTGGTCGCCGCCCAGGATGATCGGCATGGCCCCGCTGGACACCACGTGGGACACCGCCCGGGTGATCTGGTCGAAGGTCTTCTCGATGTTGGCGGGGATGGTGAAGACGTCGCCGGCGTCGCACAGCGTCATCTGCTCGCGCAGGTCGACGCCCATCTCGTAGTTGTAGGGGGTGTAGAGGGCGGAGATGCGGCGCATCCCCTGGGGTCCGAATCGGGTGCCCGGGCGGTAGGTGGTGCCGCCGTCGAAGGGGACGCCGATGATGGCGGCGTCGTACTTCGCCACCTCGCGCACGTCCTCCACGTAGGGCGCCTTGAGGAAGGTGTTGATGCCGGCGAAGTGCGGCAGCTCGCCGCGGGCGAAGGTGGGGATCGTGCGGTCCTCGATGCTGTCGGCGCCGGACAGCCCGTTCTCCAGGTTGCGCTTCAGCTCCGCCTCCCACCGCGTGGTGGGGATGCCGGCTTCGGCCAGGGCGGATTTCCAGCCGCGGGCCTGCATGATGCGGGGATCGGGGTGGTGGAAGCGGCGCTCGTCGCGGCCGGCGCGGGCGCGCCGGGGCTGCGGGGTGAGCGTGCGGGTCATGCGGTCAAGCATCGGGGGGCCTTCTCGGTGGGAAGGAATTGGACGGGAATGCGGCTGCGGTCGTTGAGCGGCAGGTCGTAGGTGATGGTCGCCCCGTAGGCCGCGGGGGCCTGGGGGTCGTGGCGGACCTTGTCGAAGACGAGGAGGCGGGTGCCCAGGGCGAACGCCTCCTTCATGTCGTGGGTGACCATGAACACGGTCATCCGCGTCTCGTCCCAGAGACGGGAGACCAGCGCGTGCATCTGGGTGCGGGTGGCGGGGTCGAGCGCGCCGAACGGCTCGTCCAGCAGCAGCACCTTGGGCCGCAGCGCCAACGCCTGGGCCAACGCCAGGCGCTGCTGCATGCCCCCCGACAGCGCGGCCGGGTACTTGTCGGCGGCGGCCTCCAGGCCGACCGAGGCCAGCGCCCGGTCCGCCTCCGCCATCGCCCGCCGGCGCTTCGCCCCGAACAGGCGGCCCAGCAGCGGCGCGCCGCGCAGCTCCAGGCCGAGCGCCACGTTCTCCCGGGCCGTCAGGTGCGGGAACACGGAGTAGCGCTGGAACACCACGCCGCGGTCCGGCCCGGGGTCCTCCGGCAGCGGGGCGCCGTCCAGCCGGATGGTGCCGCGGCTGGGGCGCTCCTGGCTGAGCAGCAGGCGCAGGAAGGTGCTCTTGCCGCAGCCCGACGCGCCGACGATGGTGCAGAACTCCCCGGGCTGGACCTCCAGGGACACCCGCTCCAGAACCGGCTGCCCGGCGTACTCCTTCCACAGCCCGGTGACGGTGAGCGCGGCCGTCACGCCTCCCTCCCCACCCCGGTCCACGGGAAGGCGCGGCGCGCCAGTGCCCGCAGCGCCAGGTCCGACGCCGCGGCCAGCAGCGTGATCCAGGCCACGTAGGGCAGGATGACGTCCATCGCCAGATAGCGCCGCACCAGGAAGATGCGGTAGCCCAGGCCTTCCGACGCGGCGATGGCCTCCGCGGCGATGAGGAACAGCCACGCCGGCCCCAGCGACAGCCGCACCCCGTCGATGAGGCGCGGCAGCACCTGCGGGAGGACGACCCGCACCACCACCTGCCAGGTGGAGGCGCCCAGGGTCTGCGCCTTGACCAGCTGCTCCGCCGGCAGCTCCGCCACCCGCAGCGCCAGGTCGCGCATCAGATAGGGGGAGACGCCGATGGCGATCAGCATCACCTTGGACAGCTCCTCCAGCCCGAAGACGATGAACAGGATGGGCAGCACCGCCAGCGGCGGCACCATCGACAGGGCCGCCACGAACGGGGCCAGCCCGGCCCGGGCGTAGGGGATCAGGCCGTTGAGCACCCCCACCACCAGGCCCGCGGCGGTCGCCAGGCCAAGGCCGAGGGCAAGGCGCACCAGGCTGGCCGCGGTGTCGGCCCACAGCAGCAGGTCGCCCGACCGGCGGTCCGGCTCGGCGGCGTAGCGGGCCACGGCGTCGCCCAGGCTGGCCAGCGACGGCAGCAGCTTGTCGTCGGGGTTGTCGGCGAGCCGGACCGCGGAACCCGTCACGTAGAGGGCCGCCACGATCAGGAACGGCAGGGCGCCGAGAAGCAGGACGCCCAGCCGGTCCGGCCGCCGGTTGATGATCCGGCGCATGCGTGCCGCCGGCCTACAGCGCGCCGTCGGCGGCCAGGGTGACGTAGGAGGAGTCGAAGCGCAGCTTGACGTTGGCCGGGTCGCCCAGCGTCTTGCCGCCGGGGAACGCCATGCCGACCGCGTCGGCCGACGGCGCCCCCTCGCCCAGCAGGCCGTGGTCGAAGGAGAAGGTGCGCACCCGGTCCATGGTGCGCACCAGGTCGGGGCTGGCGGCGAACGCCGCCGCCTCGGCCGGGGTGTAGTGCATCCGCGTGGTCTTCAGCTGGGCGTCGTAGCCGGCGAGGTCGGTGCCCGAGGCCGCGGCCATGGCGGAGCGGGCGTTGAGGCCGGCGGTGTCGTCCTTGGCCATCACCGCCATCACCTCGAACCAGGCGCCCACCAGCGCCTTGGCGAAGGCCGGGTTGTCCGTCAGCACCGCGCTGTTGACCACGGTCATGTCGATGACCTCCCCGGGAATGCGGGCGCTGTCGAACACCACCGTGGCGTCCGGGGCCCGGCGGATCTCGGCGAGCTGCGGGTTCCAGGTGACCACCGCCTCGACGTCCGACGAGGCGTAGGCGGCGACGATGTCGGCGTCGGAGGTGTTGACGACGGTCACGTCTTTCTCCGCCAAGCCGACACTGTCCAGGGCGCGGGCCAGCAGGTAATGGGAGACCGACAGCTCCACCAGGTTGACCTTGCGGCCGGCGATGTCCGTCAGCGCCGCGCCCGTCTTCAGCACCACACCGTCGTTGCCGTTGGAGTAGTCGCCGAGGATCAGCGCCGTGGTGTCCACCCCGCCCGCCGCGGGGATGGTCAGGATGTCCATGTTGGTGGCGACGACGGCGTCGAACTTGCCGGCGGTGTACTGGTTGATCGACTCGATGTAGTCGTTGATTTGGGTGAGCTCGATGGTGATGCCGTACTTATCGGCCCACTTCTTCAGGATGCCGCTCTGGTCGGCGTAGGACCAGGGCATCCAGCCCACGTAGATCGACCACGCCAGGGCGAACTCCGTCTTGGGCGCGGCCTGTGCCGCGCCGGCGGCGGTCAGCACCAGCGCCGCGGCGCCGGCGGCCAGACCCTTCAACGATGTCGGCAGTGTCAGCATCGGATCCCTCCTCGGTTTGCGTTGGGGGCACCGATGAGGGGAAGCGCGGCGCGCCGGACGGCCCGACCGCGCGGACGGCCCCCAAGGGGGACCCCCACATCGGTACGCGAACCTCCCGGGCTTTTGTCCCGCCGTGTGTCCGGCGGAGGCCACCGCCGGATCGCATCTCTCGGACCAGGCACCCGCCCTTGGGGCGTGTCGGAACCCTAGATGCCCCGTCCACTTCGCAAGGGGCGTGCCAGTCCCGCACCACCGCGGAATCCCGGTCGGCGGGCGCACCGTCTGCGCAATTCTTGGGCGTGTTGCGGCGCTTTACGCCATCTGCAGCGTGCTTGGGCAGGCGAACGCTCGCTCCCGCACCGGCCGCCGCGGCCGCGCCGTGGCATCGCGCTTGCGACGCCCCCGCGGTCCACGGGGGAGGTGTCCATGCGGGCGGTTCCACTGGTCCGCCGTCTCAGGGCGTGGCTGTTCGCGTTGGCGCGGTCCCGCGCCATGGCGTCCCACCCCTGGCTGTTCCGCCGGGGGCGGTGACGCCGGGGGCGCCGTCAGCCGGGGGGTGACGGCGCCCCCCGCTCCAGGAACCGGAGCACGCGCGGCCCCTGGCCGGGCAGGACGTGGTAGCCATCCTCCATGAAGGTGATCTCCGCCTGCGGCACCAGACGCTCCAGGCGCGCCCGGGTGTCGCGCGAATCGAGCAGCGCGTCGCGGCCGCCGACGACCGCGAGGACCGGCATGGACAGCCGGCGCAGGTCTTCGTCGGTCAGCCGCGGGATGGCCGAAAGCGCGTCGGCCGGCGGGCCGGGATGGCACCGGGCAACCGGCCCGGCACCGCCCCGCTGCGGCCTACTTCAGGCCCTGGCGGGCCATGGCGCCGAGGCGCAGGCGCAGGGCGTTCAGCTTGATGAAGCCCTGGGCGTCCTTCTGGTCGTAGACGCTGTCCTCTTCGAAGGTCACGTAGTCCATGCGGTAGAGCGAGTTGGGCGACTTGCGCCCGGCCACCATGATGTTGCCCTTGAAGAGCTTCAGGCGCACCGTGCCGTTCACCACCTCCTGGGTCTGGTCGATCAGGGCCTGCAGCGCCAGCCGCTCCGGGCTCCACCAGTAGCCGCAGTAGATCAGCTCGGCGTAGCGCGGCATCAGCTCGTCCTTGAGGTGGGCCGAGCCGCGGTCCAGGGTGATGCTCTCCATCGCGCGGTGGGCCGCCAGCAGGACCGTGCCGCCCGGCGTCTCGTAGACGCCGCGCGACTTCATGCCGACGTAGCGGTTCTCCACCAGGTCCAGCCGGCCGATGCCGTTCTCGCCGCCCAGGCGGTTGAGTTCGGTCAGCACCTGCATCGGCGTCATGGGCGTGCCGTTCACCGCCACCGCGTCGCCGCGGCGGAACTCGACCTCCACATAGGTCGCGGTGTCCGGCGCCGCCTCGGGGGCGACCGAGCGGGTGTACATGTCCTCGTCGGGCTCGACCCACGGGTCCTCCAGCGCCTTGCCCTCGTAGGAGATGTGCAGGAGGTTGGCGTCGGTGGAATAGGGCGCCTCGCCGCGCTTGTCCTTGGCGATCGGGATCTGGTTCTTCTCGGCGTAGTCGATCAGCTTGGTGCGGCTGGTGAGGTCCCACTCGCGCCAGGGCGCGATGATCTTGATGTCGGGGCGCAGCGCGTAGTAACCCAGCTCGAAGCGGACCTGGTCGTTGCCCTTGCCGGTGGCGCCGTGGGCCACGGCGTCGGCGCCGACCTGGTTGGCGATCTCGATCTGGCGCTTGGCGATCAGCGGCCGGGCGATTGAGGTGCCCAGCAGGTAGACCCCCTCGTACACGGTGTTGGCGCGGAACATCGGGAAGACGAAGTCGCGCACGAACTCCTCGCGCAGGTCGTCGATGAAGATGTTCTCGGGCTTGATGCCCAGCATCTCGGCCTTCTTGCGCGCCGGCTCCAGCTCCTCGCCCTGGCCGAGGTCGGCGGTGAAGGTCACCACCTCGCAGCGGTAGGTCTCCTGCAGCCACTTCAGGATGACCGAGGTGTCGAGGCCGCCGGAATAGGCGAGCACAACTTTCTTGATCTCTTTGCCGGTCGCACCGCTCATGGGACTCGCTCACGCCGAAGGAAGGTCGGGAGCGGCGACAGTACGGCGTGTCGGCGCGGGCTTCAAGGGCGGCGCGGCGGCACCCGTCACGCCTCGCCGTCGCGCTCCGCCACGGCGTCGAGGAAGGGCCAGCGGGCGTAGGCGAAGGCCCAGATGCCCACCACCTCGGCCCACGGGATCAGCACCACCAGCACCCACATCGGGCTGCGCCCGGCCTTGGCGACGATCCAGCCCCCCAGCACCACCTTGTAGGTGAGGTAGAGGGCGAAGATCAGTCCGCTCTGCCACGGCTCCAGCGCCGGCACGGCGGCGGCCAACCAGTCGCTCATCGCGCGCCCCCGCTCACAGCGTGCGCCGCGGCTTGGGCGCCGGCCGCGGCCGGCGGGCCGGCAGGTTGGGCCACCGGCGATGGCCCAGCACGGCATAGACCGCCAGGACGCCGACCACCGGCACCAGCACCAGGGCCGCCCACCCCGGCGCGAAGCCGGCGCGGCGCAGGATGCGCGCCGTCGGCCACAGCACCAGCGGCCCGAACAGCAGCGTCATGAACAGCGGATCCTGCAGGAACTCCATCAGCGCGGTCCCCGGTTGCGTGGTGGCCTTGATGCCCGCAAGCGCCCGTCTTGTCGAGCCCCAAACGCGCCGACCCGGCCCGCCGCGCCGGCGCTTTTCCACGGTGCGGACCGTGCATCGGCGGTCGCGACGGGATAGAGTGGGGCCGATGCCCGCTCGTCCCCCACCATGCCCGTGACCGCCCTCCCCGACCCGCCGATCCCGGTCCTGCGCCTGGCCGCCGCGTCCGGCTCCAACGCCTCCGATTTCCGTCGCATCCGCGCCGTGCTGCTGGCCCTGGCCGCCCTCGTGGTGGCGGGCCTCACCGGGCTGGCCACGCTCGACGTGGTGCGCAGCCGCGCCCGCGCCGAGGCGGACGCCGTGCGCCAGACGCAGAACCTCGCCAGCGCGCTGGAGGCCCACGCCCGCGGCGCCTTCGCCACGGCCGAACTGAGCGTCGCCACCCTGGCGGAGGCGCTGCGTCCCCGGCTTCGCGGCACCGTCATTCCCGACGACGCCATCCGCGCCGAGGCGGAGGCGGTCTTGCGCCACACCTCGGCGTTCCGCACGGTCATCGTCGTGGACGCGGAGGGGCGGGTGCGGTTCGACGCCATCCGGGATCGCTCGAGCCTCGGCCTCGACGTCGCCGACCGCCCCTATTTCCGCGTCCATCGCGACGACCCCCGGGCCGGTGCCCGGATCTCCCCGCCCCTGGCCAGCCGGGTCGGGCGCGGTTGGTTCGTCGCCGTCAGCCACCGCCTGGAGGGCGACGGCGGCGCCTTCGCCGGCGTGGTCTGGGTCGCCATCGACCTCGCCTATTTCGAACAGTACTACGGCACCCTCGACGTCGGTCCGCAGGGCGCCATCAGCCTGTGGAACAGGGATGGGGTGGCGCTGGCCCGCCACCCGCACGACGAGGCGGCGACGGCCACGCCGCAGCGCTTCGCCGAACGGATATCCAAGGCGCTGGACGGCACCGTCCAGGTGACGCGGACCGGCGACTCGCCGGTCGACGGGCGCGCCCGGGTGGCCACCATCCGGTCGGTCGCGGGCTACCCCTTGATGGTGGCGGTGCGGCTGGCCGAGGACGACTACCTCGCGAACTGGAGGACCGGCACCGCGCAACGCGTGTTCGCCCTGATCTGCGGCCTCGCCCTGCTGATCGCCCTCACCGCGCTGCTGCTGCGCTACCTCGCCCGGCTCCAGGCCACCGCCGCCGCCCTCGCCGCCAGCGAGCGGCGCGCCCGCGCCATCTTCGACAGCGCGTCGCAGTTCATCGGCCTGCTGGCGCCCGACGGCCGGCTGCTGGCGGTCAACGCGGCGATCAGCGCCTTCACCAGCCTGAAGCCCGAGGAGATCATCGGCCGGTTCGTCTGGGACCTGCCCCATTGGGCGCGCAGCCCGGACGGGGCGGAGCGGCTGCGCCAGGCGGTGTCCGAGGCGGCGGCGGGTGCCTTCGTGCGCTTCGAGGCCCGCCCCCTGATGGCCGACGGCGTGCACATCCTGGACTTCTCGGTCAAGCCGATCCGCGACGACACCGGCGCGGTGGTGCTGTTGATCCCGGAGGCCCGCGACATCACCGAGCGCAAGGCGATGGAGGACAGCCTGCGCCACAGCGAGGCGCGCCTGCGCTCCTACCTCGACGCGGCGATGGAGGGCATCTTCGTGCTCGACGGCGGCGGCCGCTTCGCCGAGGCCAACCCGGCGGCGTGCCACATGCTCGGCCTCGACCGCGGCAGCCTCGGCCGCTTCACGCTCGACGACATCCTGCCCGCCGACCGCCACCAGCGCGACGCCGCCCGCGCGACCTTCGCGGCGCTGGCCCGGGAGGGCCTGCTGCGGCGGGAGGTGGTGCTGCGCCACGCCGGCGGCTCGGCGATGCTGTGCGAGATGAGCGCGGTGCGCCTGGAGGACGACGGCGTCCTCGGGGTGATCCGCGACATCACCGCGCGCCACGAGGCGGAGGAGGCGCTGCGCGCCAGCGAAGCCCGGCTGAGCGCCCTGATCGGCGCGCTGCCCGACATCGCCTTCATCATCGACGCGGACGGCCGCTACCGCGAGGTGCTGGCGTCGGGTGACGGCCGGACGCTGGTGGCCCCGGCGGACCATCTGATCGGCCGCCGCCTGGACGAGATGCTGCCCGCCGATGTGGCGGCCCGCCTCCACGCCGCGATCGGCCGCACCCTGGCGACCGGCCTCGCCCAGGGCGTCGAGTACCGCATCGGAACGGCGTCCGGCGGCCGCTGGTTCGAGGGGCGGACGGCGGCCCTGCCGGTCGACGTGGCGCCCCGCCCGGCGGTCCTGTTCCTGGCCCGCGACGTCACCGACCGGGTGCTGGCGGCGCAGCGCCTGGCCCAGGCCAAGGAGGAGGCGGAAGACGCCAGCCGCACCAAGGGCGCCTTTCTCGCCACCATGAGCCACGAGTTGCGGACCCCGCTGAACGCCATCATCGGCTTCTCCGACATCATGATGCACGAGGTGTTCGGCCCCATCGGCAACCCGCGCTACGCGGAGTACGCCGGCCACATCCGCGTCAGCGGCACCCATCTGCTGGATCTGATCAACGACGTCCTTGACATGTCCAAGCTGGAGGCCGGCCGCTACACCCTGGAGGAGCGGCCGCTCGATCTCGCCGCCGTGCTGGAATCCAGCCTCTCGGTCACGGCGGCTGCGGCGTCCCAGGGCGAGGTGGCGCTGTGCCTGGACGTGCCGCCGGCCCTGCCCCACCTGTTCGGCGACGAACGCGCGGTGCGCCAAGTGCTGCTGAACCTGCTGTCGAACGCGGTGAAGTTCACGCCGGCCGGCGGCAGCGTCACCGTGGCCGCGGCGGTGGACCGCGACGGCGGGCTGACCGTCACCGTGCGCGACACCGGCATCGGCATCGAGACGGACGCCCTGCTCCGGGTGACCGAGCCGTTCCAGCAGGCCGACGCCTCCATCGGGCGCCGCTTCGGCGGCACCGGGCTCGGCCTGGCCATCAGCCGCAACCTGATGGAGCTGCACGGCGGCTCCCTGTCGATCGCCAGCACCGAGGGGCGCGGCACCACCGTGACGATGCGGTTCGGGCGCGCGCGGGTGATGCTGGACGCCGCCCCGCAGGAGCGTTAGACCTCCGCCGCCCCCGGGTCGGCCGCCCGCCCAGCGGACTCCGGCCGGCCCTTTCCACGCCACGAATCGCCACTACAGTGAAGGACCGGTCCCCGGGGCCGGATCAGCGAAGGAGCATCGAGCCATGTCGACCCTACACAAGCGTGCCATGGAGGCCGTGCTGCAGGCGGCCGAACAGGACATCGCCAGCACGCTGGCCGAGCGTGGCATCAAGGACAAGTTCGAGGAGGAGGGCGACGAAGCGGTGCTCGACGTCGCCATCCTCCACGCCTACCGAATCTTCGTGCGGATCAGCGAAGCCAACGGTCTGTCGGTGGACGCCGGGCTGTTCGCCGACCTCGCCGGCGAGCTGGCGGACGAGATGGCGGACGACGCCGACCCGGACTGACCCGTCGCCGGGCGTGCCGGCGCGCCGCACCGGCGCGTCCCGGAAAAGGGACGGCCACCGCAACGGGGGCTCGCGCGGTGGCCGTTGTGCCCCGGCCGGGGTCTGGCCGGGGTGAACTCCGATGTGATCGAAGTCCATCGGTTGCAAGGGAACCGCTTGGCGCCGTCCCTCGGACCCAGGGAATAGGGGCAGATCGTGGCGAAATTTTGGTGACGCCCGCGCCGGCGGCCACGCGCCGGTTGTCCTCGACCCGGTGTCCCGTCATTGATGGTCGACCGACCGTCGGAACGACCCGGACCCGCGCGCCATGACCACGCTCCTCGACCTCTTCGCCGGCCTCTCCGACGTTGCCCGCGTCATGCTGGTTCTCAGCCTCGTCGCCATCGCGGGCCTGGCGCTCGGCCAGGTCAGGATCCGCGGCGTCGGCCTGGGCATCGGCGGCGTGCTGTTCGCCGGCATCGCCGTCGGCCACGTCACGGCCGCCGGCGGCATCGCCTTCGACCACCACGTCCTGCACTTCATCCGCGAATTCGGCCTGATCCTGTTCGTCTACACCATCGGCATCCAGGTCGGCCCCGGCTTCTTCTCCGCCCTCAAGCGCGCCGGCCTCGGGCTGAACGCGCTGGCGGCGGCCATCGTGGTGATGGGCGCGCTGACCGCGGCCGCCGTCCATCTCGTCACCGGCACGCCGCTGGCGGCGGTGCTCGGCGTGTTCTCCGGCGCCGTGACCAACACGCCGTCGCTGGCGGCCGGGCAGGAGATCCTGCAGACCGTCGGCGCGCCGCCCGGCGACCTGCTGCTGCCCGGCCTGGGCTACGCCGTCGCCTACCCCTTCGGCATCGCCGGCATCCTGCTGACCATGGCGGTGCTGCGCGCCGTCTTCCGCATCGACACCGCACGGGAGGCCGCCGCCTACGACGCGCAGCGGCGCGCCGAGGTGGCGAGCCTGGAGACGCTCGACGTGGCCGTGCGCAACCGCGACGCCGCCGGGCGGACGGTGCAGGACCTTCTGGGACGCGGCGAGCAGGGGGTGGTGGCGTCGCGCATGATGCGGGCGGGAACGCTCCAGGTGCCGCAGCCGGGCACGGTGCTGGCGCTGGGCGACATCCTCCACCTGGTGGGACCACGCCCCCGGCTTCAGGAGCTCAAGGGCCGGCTCGGCACGGAGTCGGAGGTGACGCTCACCACCAAGGGGACGGACATGCGCTGGGAGCGCCTGGTGGTCACCGCCGACCGCGCGCTGGGCAAGTCGATCGCCCAGCTCGACGTCGCCGACAGCTACGGCGTGGTGATCAGCCGCGTCACCCGCGCCGGCGTCGAGCTGGTCCCCTCGGCGTCCCTGAAGCTGCAGTTCGGCGACATCCTCACCGCGATCGGCAAGCCCGCCGACCTCGGCCGGGTGGCCCAGCTCATGGGCAATTCCCAGCGCCGCCTCCAGCAGGTGGAGTTCATCCCGGTGTTCATCGGCATCGCCGTCGGCCTGGTCCTCGGGTCGATCCCCCTCTACGTCCCGGGCATGCCGGCGCCGATGAAGCTGGGGCTGGCCGGCGGGCCGCTGCTCGCCGCCCTGGTGCTGTCGCGGATCGGCCACATCGGCCCGCTGGTCTGGTTCATGCCCCCCGCCGCCAACCTGGCGCTGCGCGAGATCGGCATCGTCCTGTTCCTGGCGGTGGTCGGGCTGACCTCGGGCGGCCGGTTCGTGGACACCCTGGTGCATGGCGACGGCGCGTCGTGGGTGCTCTACGGGGCGGTGATCACCCTCGTGCCGCTGCTGATCGTCGGGTTCGTCGCCCGCGCCGCCTTCAAGATGAACCACCTGACGGTGTGCGGCATGCTCTCGGGCTCGATGACGGATCCGCCGGCGCTCGCCTTCGCCAACGCGCTCAGCCCGTCGGAGGCGCCGGCACTGGCGTACGCCACCGTATACCCGCTCGTCATGTGCCTGAGGATCCTCGCGCCGCAGGTGCTCGTCCTGTTGCTGTGGTGACCGGGTGCACCGCGAAAATCCGCTTTGCGCGCGAGGGCTTACCGGTCTAGCCTGAGGTCTGACCAACTTGGCGCATGTCCGGTATGCATCACCACCCCCCGCCTGCGACCGATGCCCCGGTCGCCGTCACCGTGGAAGACCTGCACAAGCGGTTCGGCGCCCTCGAGGTGCTGAAGGGTGTGTCGCTGACGGCGCGGGAGGGGGCGGCGATCGCCCTGATCGGCTCCTCCGGCTCGGGCAAGAGCACGCTGTTGCGCTGCATCAACATGCTGGAGGTCCCCGACGAGGGGCGGGTGACCGTCAGCGGCGAGACCATCGGCCTGAAGAGGACGCGCGCCGGGCGCACCGTCCCCGCCGACCCGCGCCAGGTGGAACGGGTGCGCACCCGGCTCGGCATGGTGTTCCAGGGATTCAACCTGTGGACCCACATGACGATCCTGGAGAACGTCATCGAGGCGCCGGTCCACGTCCAGGGCGTGCCCAGGGCGCAGGCGGTGGAGCGGGCGCGGGCCCTGCTCGACAAGGTGGGCATCCTGGCCAAGGCCGATTCCTACCCGGTCCAGCTCTCCGGCGGCCAGCAGCAGCGCGCCGCCATCGCCCGGGCGCTGGCCATGCAGCCCAAGGTCATGCTGTTCGACGAGCCGACCTCGGCCCTCGATCCCGAACTGGTGGGCGAGGTGCTGCTGGTGATCCGGCAGCTCGCCGAGGAGGGGACGACGATGATCGTGGTCACCCACGAGATGGGGTTCGCCCGCGAGGTGGCCTCCGAGGTGGTGTTCCTCCACCAGGGCCGAATCGAGGAGCAGGGGCCGCCGGGCAAGGTGCTGGTCGACCCGGAGTCCGACCGGGTCCGGCAGTTCCTGGCCCGCCACCTGGCGGGCTGACCCCCCGGACACCATGGACGCATTCCCACCGGCCCTTCCGAAGGCGGGGCCGTGAACACGAAGGAGGCAGAGGACCGTGAACAAGACCATCGCGACGCTGGCGTTCGGCGCCCTCCTGACGGCCGCCGCCGCCGGGACCGCCGAGGCCAAGGACTGGACCAAGATCCGCATCGCCACCGAGGGCGCCTACGCCCCCTGGAACGCCACATCGCCGTCGGGCGAGTTGATCGGCTTCGAGATGGACCTCGCCCGCGACCTCTGCAAGAAGATGAACGCCGAGTGCGAGATCGTCGCCCAGGATTGGGACGGCATCATTCCCGCCCTGCAGCAGGGCAAGTACGACGCCATCATGGCGGGCATGTCGATCACCGACGAGCGCAAGCAGGTGATCGACTTCGCGGGTCCCTACGGGACCGAGCCGGCGATCCTCGCCACCACCAAGGACAACGCGCTCACCGGCATGGCGGTCGATGTCAAGGCCATCGACCTGCAGGCGGTGGATGCCGCCGAGGAGGCGGCCATCGCCAAGCTGGCCGAGGCGCTGAAGGACAAGACGGTCGGCGTGCAGACGGCCACCATCCACGCCAACCTGATGGAGAAGCACCTGCCCGACGTGGAGCTGCGCACCTACGGGACGCTGGACGAGGCCGGCATCGACCTCGCCAACGGGCGTCTCGACGCGGTGCTCGGCGACGAATCGGCGCTGGGCGAGATCTTGAAGAAGGAAGCCGGCCTGGTCGCGTTCGGCCCGTCCTTCGCCCGCGGCGTGCTGGGCGAGGGCGTCGGCGTCGGGCTGCGCAAGGCCGACCAGGATCTCAAGGCCAAGTTCGAGACGGCGATCCAGGAGGCCAACGCCGACGGCACCATCACCAAGCTGTCGGAGCAGTGGTTCGGCTTCGACATTTCCGTGAAGTGACGATCCGCCGCCCCGGCCCCGCCACGACGGGGCCGGGGCGGTCACGGCGGGCCTGACAGATGCTCGAACTCCTCTCCTTCGGCGATCGCGGCTGGGGCGACCAGTTGCTGATGGGCGCCGCCATGACGATCGCCGTGTCGGTCTCGGCCTTCCTGCTGGGCGTGCTGTTCGGCGCGCTGGGCGCGGCGGCGAAGCTCGCCGGCAACCTGGCGGTGGCCGGCCTGGCGGAGCTCTACACCACCGTGGTCCGCGGCGTGCCGGAGCTGCTGGTGATCTACCTGCTGTTCTTCGGCGGCAGCGGCATGGTGATGGCGGTCGGCCGGGTCTTCGGCTACGACGGCTACATTGAGGTCAACGCCTTCTCCGTCGGCGTCCTGGCGGTCGGCCTGATCTCCGGCGCCTATTCGACCGAGGTGATCCGCGGCGCCGTGCTGGCGGTCCCCCACGGCCAGATCGAGGCGGCCCAGGCCTGCGGCATGAGCCGCTGGCTGATCCTGCGCCGGGTGCTGGTGCCGCAGACCCTGCGCTACGCGCTGCCGGGGCTCGGCAACGTCTGGCAGCTCACCTTGAAGGACACGTCGCTGATCTCGGTGACGGCCCTGGCGGAGATCATGCGCATGGCCCATGTGGCCGCCGGCTCGACCCGCGAGCCGTTCCTGTTCTACGCCACCGCGGCGGTCCTGTACCTGTTGCTGAGCACCGTCTCCACCGCCCTGTTCGAGCGCGCCGAACGCCAGGCGATGCGCGGCGTGCGGAGGGCGTGAGGCGATGAACTGGCAATTGATGTGGGACAGCCTGCCCACGCTCCTGTCGGGCGTGCCGCTGACGGTGCAGCTGGTCGCCATCGCCGAGATCCTGGGGATCGCGGTGGCCACCGGCACGGCGCTGATGCGGCTGTCGGGCAACCGGGTCGCCGACGGGCTGGCGCGGGCCTACGTGTTCGTGTTCCGCGGCACCCCGCTCTTGGTGCAGATCTTCCTGATCTACTACGGTCTGGGCCAGTTCGAGGCGATCCGCCACAGCGCCGCCTGGGTGGTGCTGCGGGAACCCTACTGGTGCGCGGTGCTGGCCCTCATGCTCAACACCGGGGCCTATGGCAGCGAAATCCTGCGCGGCGCCATCCTCGCCGTGCCGCACGGCCAGGTCGAGGCGGCCCGGGCCTGCGGCATGTCGCCCGTCCTGATGTTCCGCCGCATCATCGCCCCGATCGCCGTGCGCCAGGCCCTGCCCGCCTACGGCAACGAGGTGATCCTGATGGTCAAGGCCAGCTCGCTCGCCTCCACCATCACCCTGCTGGAGGTGACCGGCCTGGCGCGGCGCCTGATCTCGCAGACCTTCGCCGTGTTCGAGATCTTCCTCCTGGCCGGCGCCATCTACCTCGTCCTCAACTTCGCCATCGCCCGCCTGGTGCGCTGGGCGGAATGGCGCCTGACGCCGGTGCAGCGCGCCTGAGGGGCCGCCGCTTCGGCATCGGCGTTGGAAGCCGGCCGCCCGGCGGTGCTATCGTCGCGACCTTTCCCGCAACCGACGCCCGGCCCTCCATGAGCATCGACGCCCTGCGCGACCAGTACGAGGCCTTCCCCTACCCGGCCCGCGACCCCGCCGACGAGCGCAAGCGCCTCATCACCGGCTCGCCCAGCCACCTCGACGAGGTGGTGCATTGCGTCTTCGCCGGCCGCTGGCCGCGCGAGCGGCCCCTGCGTGTCCTGGTGGCCGGCGGCGGCACCGGCGACGGCACCATCATGATCGCCCAGCAGATGGCCGACGCCGGCCAGGCCGGCCATGTCACCTATCTCGACCTGTCGGAGGCGTCGATGGCGGTGGCGCGGGCCCGCGCCGAGGTGCGCGGCCTGGTCAACCTCACCTTCCGGCGGGGCTCGCTGCTCGACGCGGCCGGGCTCGGGCCGTTCGACTACATCGACTGCTGCGGCGTGCTGCACCATCTGGACGACCCGGCGGCCGGGCTGCGCGCGCTGGCCGGCGCGCTCGACCCGGGCGGCGGCATGGGACTCATGGTCTACGCGCCGCTCGGGCGCACCGGCGTCTACCCGCTCCAGGCGGCGCTGCGGACCATGACCGCGGGGCTGGCGCCGGCCGAGCAGGTCGCCGTTGCGCGCCGCCTGCTTGGCCACCTGCCGGCCACCAACTGGCTGACCCACAACCCCTTCATCACCGATCACCAGGGCGCCGACGCCAACCTCTACGATCTGCTGCTGCACTCCCGCGACCGCCCCTACACGGTGCCCGAGCTGGCCGGGCTGGCCGCCGCCGCCGGGCTGGCGCTCAGCGCCCTGGTCGACCCCGCCCGCTACGAGCCGGCCCACTGGGTGAAGGATCCGCGCCTGCTGAAGCGGCTGGACGGTCTGGACTGGGTGGAGCGGGCGGCCTGGACCGAACAGGTCTGCGGCAGCATGACCAAGCACGTCGCCTATCTGGTGCCCCGCGCCCGCGCGGGAACGGCGGTGGCCGTCGCCGATGGCCCCGACGCCGTGCCGGTGCTGCGCGACCTCGACGGACCGGCGCTGGCGCGCGGCCTGCGGCCGGGGGCGAGCCTGAAAGCGGACCTGCCCGGCGGCGGGCTGTCGCTGGCCCTGCCCCGGCTGGCCGGGCCGATGCTGGCGCGCATCGACGGCCGCACCCCCCTGGGCGACCTGCACGCCGCGGTGTCCGCGGCCACCACGGCGGTCGGCTGGGATGCCTTCAAGGCGCAGTTCGACCAGCTCTTCGCGGCGCTGAACGGCATCGGCAAGATGTACCTGCGGCGCTGAGCCAAGCCCTCGGACCGGCCCCCCCCGGGCGGGGCGGCCCCCACCCGCACACAAGAAAACGCCGCCGGGGGAATGCCCCGGCGGCGCAAGGTGGGAGGGTCGACGGAAACAGACGCGGATGGTCAGTGGACGGTTTCGCCGTGCAGGGCGAGGTCGAGGCCGTCGCGCTCGACGTCCTCTTCGACGCGCAGGCCGATGACCACATCGATGATCTTCAGGATCACCGCCGAGGCGATGGCGGTCCACAGGATGGTGGCGGCGATGCCGTAGAGCTGGGTGACGACCTGGCCGGCGTTGCCTTCCAGCAGGCCGGCGGTGCCGCCGATGGCCTCCTGGGCGAAGACGCCGGTCAGGACCGCGCCGACGATGCCGCCGATGCCATGCACGCCGAAGGCGTCCAGGCTGTCGTCATAGCCGAGCGCACGCTTCAGGCCGGTGGCGCCCCAGTAGCAGACCACGCCGGCGACCGCGCCGATGACCAGGGCACCGATCGGGCCGACGAAGCCGGAGGCCGGGGTGATGGCGACCAGGCCGGCGACGGCACCGGAGATGATGCCGAGCACCGAGGGCTTGCCCTTCACGGCCCACTCGGCGAGCATCCACACGAAGCCGGCGGAGGCGGCGGCGATCTGCGTGACCAGCATGGCCATGCCCGCACGGCCGTCGGCGGCCAGCGCCGAACCGGCGTTGAAGCCGAACCAACCGACCCACAGCATGGACGCGCCGACCAGGCTCAGCACCAGGTTGTGCGGGGCGAAGTTCTCGGTGGGGTAGCCCTTGCGCTTGCCGATCATGATGGCGGCAACCAGCCCGGCCACACCGGCGTTGATGTGCACCACGGTGCCGCCGGCGTAGTCGAGGATGCCGTCGTTGAACAGGAAGCCGTCACCGGCCCACACCCAGTGGGTGATCGGCGCGTAGACCACCAGCGACCAGATCGCCATGAAGACCAGCATGGCCGAGAACTTCATGCGGTCGGCGAAGGCGCCGGCGATCAGCGCCGGGGTGATGATGGCGAAGGTCATCTGGAAGGTGATGAACACCGTCTCGGGGATGACGCCGGACAGGCTGTCCTTGCCGACGCCGGCGAGGAACATCTTCTCCAGCCCGCCGAAATACGGGGTGCCCTCGCTGAACGCGATGCTGTAGCCGGCGACAACCCAGAGGATCGACATCAGGCAGCAGATGGCGAAGCTCTGCATCACCGTGGCCAGCACGTTCATCTTGCGGACCATGCCGCCGTAGAACAGAGCCAGGCCGGGAATGGTCATGAACAGGACCAGCGCCGTGGCCGTCAGCATCCAGGCGGTGTCGCCCGGGCTCAACGTCGGCTCCGCGTCCTGGGCGAAGGCATGGCCGGGCACGACCAAGCCGAGAAGGATCGCCGCGATCGGTGCAGCGAAAAGGGACAGACGGCTCATCGAGGCTCCTCTTTATATCCAAAGTCGCTCCGGCCCGGTCAGATCCCCCCCTGAGTGCCGAAGCCGAATGGTGGGCGGGGCCGTTTCGCCCTACGACTTACAAGTTCCGTGCCAGTTCAAAAGGGGCAGAATTCCGACGGCACCCAGAACGTGCGGTGCGCGATGGGGCCGCGCGTGCGCCGAGTCCCGCCGGCTGGATGCCCAAACGATGGGCAGTTCCGACGCCGCGGCGGGCGGCGGTTATCGAGGTGGTTCAGTAATTTATCGAAAAATTCGCCTGTTCCGGCGCCGGCCGGAGCCGCCGATTCGACGGATAATGGCGTATTTTTGTGCAAAGGCGCGCCGAGCGGGCACCGCCGGGGCGGCCATCGGGGCCCGGCGGCCACGCGGCCGGCCGCCGCAGCCGGCCCCGCCCGCCTGCGCCCGCGCTGGTTGGGTGGCGCGAAATATGGCAACGTCACGCCTGCGCTTTGACCGCCGCCGCCCTGCGGAGGCGGCGCGCCAAGAGCGGCCAGTGGAAACGCCCGCCCGACACGGGGCGGCCTCAACGAAAAGGAACGGACACACGATGCGGGAGCGGGAACAGAGCCCGGGCGCACGGAGCCTGGACACGCGCGACCTGCGCCTGGCACCGCGGCGCGCCATCGCGCTGGTGCTGGCCGGGGGACGTGGCAGCCGGCTCAAGCAACTCACCGACCGGCGGGCCAAGCCCGCGGTCTATTTCGGCGGCAAGTTCCGCATCATCGACTTCGCGCTGTCCAACTGCATCAACTCGGGCTTCCGCCGCATCGGCGTGCTCACCCAGTACAAGTCGCACAGCCTGCTGCGCCATCTCCAGCGCGGCTGGGGCTACCTGCGCGGCGAGATGAACGAGTTCGTCGAGTTGCTGCCCGCGCAGCAGCGGGTCAACGAGACGGAATGGTACCAGGGCACCGCCGACGCCGTGTACCAGAACCTCGACATCCTGCGCGCCCATGCCGCGGACCACGTGCTGATCCTGGCCGGCGACCACATCTACAAGATGGACTACGGCGCGCTGCTGCTGGACCACATCGACCGCAACGCCGACGTCACCGTCCCCTGCGTCGAGGTCCCGCGCGAGCAGGCGACCGGCTTCGGGGTGATGCACGTGGACGCCGACCACCGGGTCGTCGGTTTCGTGGAGAAGCCGTCCGACCCGCCGGCCATCCCCGGCAAGCCGGACCGGGCCCTGGCCAGCATGGGCATCTACGTGTTCAACGCGGCCTTCCTCTTCGAGCAGCTCGAGCGGGACGCCGCCGATCCCGGCTCCTCGCGCGACTTCGGCCGCGACATCATCCCCTGGCTGGTGCCGCGCGCCCGGGTCATGGCCCACGACTTCGCCCTGAGCTGCGTCCGCGACGCCCCGGGCGGCGAGGCCTACTGGCGCGACGTCGGCACCCTCGACGCCTATTGGGAAGCCAACATCGACCTCACCCGCGTCACCCCGTCCTTGAACATGTACGACCGGGATTGGCCGATCTTCACCTACCAGGAGCAGCTGCCGCCGGCCAAGTTCGTGTTCGACGACACCGACCGCCGCGGCATGGCGGTGGACAGCCTGGTGTCCGGGGGGTGCGTCATCTCCGGTTCGGTGGTGCGCCGGTCCTTGCTGTTCTCCTCGGTTCGCGTTAACTCGTACACCGAGTTGACGGAATGCGTCGTTCTTCCGGAGTGCGACATCGGCCGGCACTGCCGCCTGACCAAGGTGGTGATCGACCACGGCGTGGCCATTCCCGAGGGGCTGGTGGTGGGCGAGGACCCCGAGCGCGACGCCGCCCGCTTTCTGCGCACCGAGAACGGTGTGTGCCTCATCACCCGCGACATGATCGATCGGCTGGCCACCTGATGCGCGTCCTCTTCGTCACCTCCGAGGTCTATCCCCTGGTCAAGACGGGCGGGCTGGCCGACGTCAGCGCGGCCCTGCCGGCGGCGTTGGCCCGCTGCGGCGTCGACGTGCGCCTGCTGCTGCCGGGCTACCCCGCGGTTCTGGACGGCCTCGCCGACCGGGCGGAGGTGGGCGGGGCGATCACCGACCTCCCCGGCGGCGAGCGCGGGCGGCTGGTGATCGGCGCCCTGCCCGACGGCACCCTGGCCTACGCCCTCGACGCGCCGGCGCTGTTCGACCGCCCGGGCAACCCCTACCTCGGCCCCGACGGGACGGACTGGCCCGACAACGCCCTGCGCTTCGCCGCGCTGGCCTGGGCCGCGGCCGGCTTCGCCGCCGCCGAGCCCCACGATCCGTGGTGGCGCCCCGACGTGCTGCACGGCCACGACTGGCAGGCCGGCCTGGTGCCGGCCTACCTGACGACGCGCCCCGACCGCTTCGCCGGGGCGGTCCGGCCGGGCACGGTCACGACCATCCACAACATCGCCTACCAGGGGCAGTTCGCGCCGTGGATGCTGGGGGCGCTCGGCCTGCCGACGGCCGCCTACGCGCTCGACGGCGTCGAGTACTACGGCGGCGTCGGCTTCCTCAAGGCGGGCTGCTTCTACGCCGATCGCCTGACCACGGTCAGCCCGACCTACGCCCACGAGATCCAGACCGCCGAGCAGGGCATGGGGCTGGAGGGGCTGCTGGCGCACCGGGCCGAGGATCTCTCCGGCATCCTCAACGGCGTCGACTACGGCGTCTGGGACCCGGCCACCGACCCTCACATCGCCGCCCGCTACGACGCCGTGGACATGGCCGCCGGCGGCACCGGCAAGGCCAGCTGCAAGGCCGCTCTGCAGGCCGCCTTCGGGCTGGAGCCGCGCCCCGACGCGCCGCTCGCCGCCGTGGTCAGCCGCCTCAACCACCACAAGGGTCTGGACCTCGTCCTGGAAACCGCCGGCCGGTGGGTGGCGATGGGCGGCCAACTGGCGGTGCTGGGCAGCGGCGACGCCTGGTTCGAGCGCGGCTACCGCTATCTGGCGGACTGGTTCCCCGGGCGGATCGGCGTCCGGATCGGCTATGACGAGGCGCTGTCGCACCGCGTCCAGGCCGGCGCCGATCTGCTCCTCGTGCCGTCGCGCTCGGAGCCGTGCGGCCTGACCCAGCTCTACGCCATGAAGTACGGCACGCTGCCTCTGGTGCGGCGCACCGGCGGGCTGGCCGACACGGTGATCGATGCCACCCCGGCGGCGGCCGCCGACGGGGTCGCCACCGGCTTCCACTTCGTCCACGCCGACGCGCAGGAACTGCTGTTCACCCTGCGCCGGGCGGTCGCCCTGTTCCGCCGGCCGGAGCGGTGGCGGACCCTGCAGGCACGGGCGATGACCCGCGACTTCGGCTGGGACGGCCCGGCCGGGGAGTATCTCGACCTGTACCGCACGGTGGCCCCGGAGGGCCGGCGCGCGGCGGCGTGACGGCCGCGACCCGCCCGGACGGGCCGCGGCCGCCCCCGGCCGTGATCACACACAAAGCGTTTGCCTTGCGCCGGCGTTGACGGGTATCACGCCCGGCAGAAGACGGCGCGCGCCGGGCCCTTCCGTGCCGGACGATGCCGCCACGCCACGCCGCCGAGTGCCATGCGCCGCATCCAGCCCATGAGCCTGCGCCTGCGCCTCCTGGCCATCGTGTCGGGCATGCTGCTGCTGCCGGCGGCCGGGGCCGTCGTCTATCTCCAACAGGAATCGACGCGCCGGCTGGAAGAAGCCAAGGCCTACGCCTCGGAACTGACGGAGCAGGGGGTGCGCCGCCAGGAGGAGCTGATCGCCACGGCGCGCAACATGCTGGCCGTGCTGTCGTTGGTGCCCGAGGTGCGCAACGCCCGGCCGGGCGACACCAACGGCTGCGCCACCCTGCTCTCCCGCCTGCCGGAGCAGCAGCGGTGGGCCACCGGGCTGTGGCTGGCCGACGCCGGCGGCACGATCATCTGCACCACATCGGACCGGGCCCACGGCGTCTCCATCGCCGACCGGGCGTATTTCAAGGAGGCTCGCGACACCGGGCGCTTCGTCCTCAGCGACTACATCGTCAGCCGCTGGACGGGCAACCGCCTGGTCGTCGCCACCTATCCGATCGCCGAGGACGGCCGGGTGGACCGGGTGCTCGGGGTGGGGATCGACCTGACCTGGTACGGCGACCTGATCGGCACGGCGCGGGCCGACGGCGTCCGCCTGTCGGTGCTCGACTCCAACGGCGTGATCCTGGCCCGGCATCCCGACGTCGAGGGCTGGGTCGGCCGCAGCCTGGGCGGCTACCCGCACGTGCAGCGCATGCTGGCCGAATCGCACGGCGTTCTCGAGTCCAACAGCGCCGACGGGGTCAAGCGGATCTGGAGTTTCCGGCGCCTGGCCGGCACCGACACCACCTTCGCCGTCGGCCTGCCGATCACCCCGCTGGTCGCCGAGACGCGCCGCGAGTTCGCGCTGGGACTCGGCCTGATCGCCGCGACGGCGGCGCTGGGCTTCGCCGGCATCTGGGCTTTCACGCGGGCGTCGGTGCTGAGCTGGACCCAGGCGTTGGCGGCCGCTGCCGAGCGCATCGGCGCCGGCGCGGACGGCCGCGCCGAGGCGGCGGTCGACACCGACGGCGCCCCGCCGGAAATCGCCGCGGTGGGGGCCGCGTTCAACCGCATGGCCCGCCGCCTGACCGCCCGCGAACGCGAGGTGGAGGAGGCCCGCCGTGCCGCGGAGGCGGCGGAGGCCGCGGCCCGGCACGCCTCGACCCGCCTGTCGGAGGTGCTCGAGAGCACCTCCGACGGCATCTTCGCCCTCGACCGGAACTGGTGCGTCATCTACATGAACCAGTGCGCCCGCGACATGCTGGCCGGCGGCCGCGACCTCACCGGGGAGCGGCTGTGGGACGCGGTGTCCGACGGCGCCGGCGCGCTCTTCGCGGCGGCCTACCGCACCGCCATGGACCGCGCCGAGGCGGCCTCGGCCACCGCCCACCATGCACCCAACGACGCGTGGTACGAGGCCACCTGCTTCCCCTCGCCCGAAGGAATCGTCGTCTACCTCGCCGACGTCACGCGCCGCCTGCGCGACGAGCAAGCGCTGGTCGACGCCAAGCGGGCGGCCGAGGTGGCAAACCGGGCCAAGAGCGAGTTCCTGGCGAACATGAGCCATGAGATCCGCACCCCGATGAACGCCATCTTCGGGCTGATCCACCTGCTGCAGCAGACGCCGCTGTCGGCGATCCAGCGCGACTACGCGGCCAAGGTCCGCATGTCCGCCCAGTCCCTGCTGGGCATCCTCAACGACATCCTCGACTTCTCGAAGGTGGAGGCCGGCAAGCTCGAGCTGGAGCGGGTGGCGTTCCGGCTCGACGAGCTGCTGGGCAACCTCGCCACCATTCTCTCCGCGTCGGCCCGCGACAAGGACATCGAGGTGCTGTTCTCGGTCGCCCCCGAAGTGCCCCAAACGCTGGTGGGGGACCCGCTGCGCCTGCAGCAGGTGCTCATCAACCTCGCCGGCAACGCCGTCAAGTTCACCCACCGCGGCGAGGTGGTGGTGACCGTCGGCGCGGTCGAGGTCGGCCCCGATCACGCCGTCCTGCGCGTCGCCGTCCGGGACACCGGCATCGGCATCGCGGCGGAGCAGCAGAAGCATCTGTTCCAGGCGTTCTCCCAGGCCGACAGCTCGACCACCCGGCGCTACGGCGGCACCGGCCTGGGCCTGGCCATCTGCACGCGGCTGGTGGCGCTGATGGGCGGCACCATGGACGTGACGAGCGCCCCCGGAGACGGCAGCGAGTTCAGCTTCACCGCGCGCTTCGGCCGCGTTCCGGATGCCGCCGGCCGGGCCGAACGGCCACGGCCGGGGGCGCTGCGCGTTCTGGTCGTCGACGACAACCCGACGGCGCGCGATGCGCTGTCGTCGCTGGTCTGCGGCTTCGGATGGACCGCCCGGGCATGCGGCGACGGGGCGGACGCGCTCACCGAATTGCGCCGCGCCGCCACCGCCGGCACCCCCTACGACGTGGTGCTGATGGACTGGAAGATGCCCGGCATGGACGGGCTGGAGGCCAGCCGCCGCATCCGTGACGACGACGCGCTGTCGGCCCCGGTGGTCGTCATGGTCACCGCCTTCGACCGCGACCGGCTGGCGGCCGAGGCAGCAGCCGAGAGGGCGGCCGAGAGGGCGGCCGAGAGGGCGGACGGAGCGGCCGACGGACCCCGGGACGGATCGCTGGACCGGACGCTGGACGGCTGCATCGTCAAGCCGGTGACCGCGTCGACCCTGCTGGACAGCGTGACCACCGCGCTGGCCCGCGCCGCCGGCGCCCCGCTGCAGGCGGGCGACGCCGGCCCGCCACGCGACGATGCGGCGGCGGACGGCTCCGGCGCGCTGGCCGGACGGCGCCTCCTGGTCGCCGAGGACAACGCCATCGGCCAGCTGGTGGCCCGCGAAATCCTGCGGCGCAGCGGCGCCGAGGTGACGGTGGCTGGCACCGGCGAAGAGGCCGTCGCCCAGGCCCAGCGCGGCACCGTGCCGTTCGACGCGGTGCTGATGGACGTCCAGATGCCCGGCATGGACGGGCTCGAGGCGACGCGGGAGCTGCGGCGCCTGCCCGCCTACGCCGCGGTTCCCATCATCGCCATCACCGCCAGCGCCCTGGCGTCCGACGTCGCCCACTGCCGCGAGGCCGGCATGGACGACCACGTGGCCAAACCGCTCGATCCCGACACGCTGATCGCCACCCTGGTGCGCCACATCGGCATGGCGGCGCCGGCCGGACCCGCCGCCGGGGGTGGCCCGGGGGCCGGCGATCACGGGGACACCGACCCGTCGGCCGCGGCGGGGCTTCCCGCCACCCTGCCGGGGATCGACGTCGCCGACGCGATGCGCCGCGTCGAAGGGGACGAGGCCCTCTACCGCACGCTCGTCGCCGCCTTCGCCCGTGACTACGCCGGGGTGGGGGACGCCATCGCCGACGCCCTGGCCGAGGACGACCTGGCGCGGGCGAAGGCCCTGGCCCATGACCTCAAGGGCGTCGCCGGGAACCTCGGCGCCCGCCATCTCAGCGCCGTCGCCGACGGCGTCCAGATCGCCGCCGCGCGCCGCGACCGGGCCACCGCCACCGCCCATGCCCCGGCCCTGCGCACCCATCTCGCCGACGTGCTGGAGGCGGCTCGCCGCCTGGCGCGGAGCGAACCGGGGCTGCCGCCGCGTCCCGCCGGGACGGCGTTGACGGCGGCCCGCCGGGCCGCCCTCGAGGGCGCTGCCGGGCGGCTGTCGCTCCTGCTCGGCGAGAACAACTTCGCCGCCGCCGACGAGTGGGTGACGCTGCGCGACGAGCTGAGCGGGCTGGCGGACCCGGACCTGATCGCCAGCCTCGGCCACGCCATGGAGGCGCTGGACTTCGCGCGCGCCGGCGGCGTCCTGCAGCGGGTCGCCGGCGACCTCGCCCTTCGCCTGCCCCCGGAGGGATGACCATGTCGCCACCGCGTCCCAAGATCCTGGTCGTCGACGATGTCCCAAGCAACGTCCAGGTGCTGAGCCGCGTCCTGCGCGAGGACCACGAGATCTACTTCGCGACCGACGGCGCCAAGGCGCTGGACGTGGTGCAGACGCAGCGTCCCGACCTGGTGCTGCTCGACATCATGATGCCGGGCATGGACGGCTACGAGGTCTGCGCCCGCATCAAGGCCAACCCGGCGACCGCGGACATCCCGGTGATCTTCGTCTCCGCCCGCGGCGAGGTGGAGGACGAGACGCGCGGCCTGGAGGTCGGGGCCATCGATTTCATCACCAAGCCGATCAGCCCGCCCATCGTCAAGGCACGGGTGCGCAACCACATCCTGCTGAAGCGCCAGGCCGACACCCTGCGCCAGTTCTCGTTCCTCGACGGCCTGACCGGGATCGCCAACCGACGCCGTTTCGACGAGGCGCTGGAGCAGGAATGGCGGCGCTGCGGGCGCGCCCAGACGCCGCTGTCGGCGATCATGATCGACGTCGACCATTTCAAACCCTACAACGACCAGTGCGGCCACCACGCCGGCGACACCTGCCTGCGCGCCATCGCCCGCGTCCTGGCCGACCAGACCCGGCGCGCCGGCGACCTGGTCGCCCGCTACGGCGGGGAGGAGTTCGTCTGCCTGCTGCCGGACACCGACCACCAGGGTGCGGCGTGGGTCGCGGAAACGCTGCGCGCCGCCGTCGAGGCCCAGGCGATGCCGCACCCCCACTCGTCCACCGGGCCCTGGGTCACCGTCAGCCTGGGCCACGCCACGCTGGTGCCGCGCGACGACGACCCGCCGCGCCACCTGCTGACGCGGGCCGACCGGAGCCTCTACCTGGCCAAGAAGGCCGGGCGCAACCGGGCGGTGGGCGACGACGGCGCCGCGGCCTGACCGCGCCGGCGCGCGCACGGGGGCGCCCGGGACCCGGCGCACACGGACGTTGCGCCGCCGTGCGGCCGGCCCTATGTTCCGGGCAAATCAGGACACCGGGCTCCGATGACCGACCTTTCGCACATCCGCAATTTCTCCATCATCGCCCACATCGACCACGGCAAGTCGACGCTCGCCGACCGGTTGATCCAGCTCTGCGGCGGGCTCGACAAACGCGAGATGCGCGAGCAGGTGCTCGACAGCATGGACATCGAACGCGAGCGCGGCATCACCATCAAGGCGCAGACCGTCCGCCTGCTCTACAAGGCCGCGGACGGCCGGCAGTACACGCTGAACCTGATGGACACGCCGGGCCACGTCGACTTCGCCTACGAGGTCTCGCGATCGCTGGCCGCCTGCGAGGGGTCGATCCTGGTGGTGGATGCCAGCCAGGGCGTCGAGGCGCAGACGCTGGCCAACGTCTACCAGGCCATCGACGCCAACCATGAGATCGTGCCCGTCCTCAACAAGATCGACCTGCCCGCCGCCGAGCCCGAGCGCGTCAAGCAGCAGATCGAGGACGTCATCGGCCTCGACGCCTCCGACGCGGTCGAGATCTCCGCCAAGACCGGCCTCAACGTCGAGGCGGTGCTGGAGGCGGTGGTCACCCGGCTGCCGCCGCCCCAGGGGGTCAAGGACTCGCCGCTGAAGGCACTGCTGGTCGATTCCTGGTACGACCCCTACCTGGGCGTGGTCATTCTCGTCCGGGTGGTCGACGGCACCTTGAAGGTGGGCCAGCGCGTGCGCTTCATGGCGGCGGGCAGCAGCCACGACGTCGACCGGGTCGGCCAGTTCACGCCCAAGGCGCTTCTGACGGGCGAGCTGGGGCCCGGCGAGATGGGCTTCATCACGGCGGCCATCAAGGACATCACGCTGACCAAGGTCGGCGACACCATCACCGACGACAAGAAGCCGGCGTCGGCGGCCCTGGCCGGGTTCAAGCCCTCCATTCCGGTGGTGTGGTGCGGCCTGTTCCCGGTCGACTCCAACGACTTCGAGCGCCTGCGCGACAGCCTGGGCAAGCTGAAGCTGAACGACGCCAGCTTCCACTACGAGGCGGAGACCTCGGCAGCCCTGGGCTTCGGCTTCCGCTGCGGCTTCCTCGGGCTGCTGCACCTGGAGATCATCCAGGAACGGCTGGAGCGCGAGTTCGATCTCGACCTTATCACCACCGCCCCCTCGGTGGTCTACAAGCTGCACATGACCGACGGCGCCGTGCACGACCTGCACAACCCGGCCGACATGCCCGACGTGGTCAAGATCGACCGCATCGACGAGCCGTGGATCAAGGCCACGATCATGGTGCCCGACGAGTATCTCGGCGCCATCCTCCAGCTCTGCACCGAGCGGCGCGGCGCGCAGATCGACCTGACCTACGCCGGCAGCCGGGCCATGCTGGTCTACCGGCTGCCGCTCAACGAGGTCGTGTTCGACTTCTACGACCGGCTGAAGTCGATCAGCCGCGGCTACGCCAGCTTCGACTACCAGATGGACGGGTACGAGGAGGGCGACCTCGTCAAGATGAACATCATGGTGAACGCCGAGCCGGTCGACGCGCTCGCCATGATCGTCCACCGCAGCCAGTCGGAGCGGCGCGGGCGCCAGCTTTGCGAACGGCTGAAGGACCTGATCCCGCGCCAGCTCTTCAAGATCGCCATCCAGGCCGCCATCGGCGGCCGGGTGATCGCCCGCGAGACCATCGGCGCGCTGCGCAAGGACGTCACCGCCAAGTGCTACGGCGGCGACATCAGCCGCAAGCGCAAGCTTCTGGACAAGCAGAAGGAGGGCAAGAAGCGGATGCGCCAGTTCGGCCAGGTGGAGATCCCGCAGAGCGCCTTCATCGCCGCCCTCAAGATGGGCGACGCGTGACCCCTCCCATTGCCGGTGTCCCGTGGTGCCACGCCCGGTCCGCTCCGCCGCCCTGCTGCTGATCGCCACCGGCCTCGCCACCGCCGGCCCGGCGGGCTGCGCTCCCAGCTATTCGCCGGGGACCTACGCGGCCGGCGCGGTCCAGCAGGCCAACAAGGTCGAACGCGCGGTGGTCGCCGGCTTCCGCGAGGTGACGATCAGCATCAACGGGACGGTCGGCGCGGTCACCGGCGGCGCCGTCGGCGGCATCCTCGGCACACAGTCCGACGCCGTCAACCTGGACCGCGCCCTCGGGGTGGTGGGCGGCACCGTCATCGGCACCCTGCTGGGCTCCTCCATCGAGCACGTCACCGGCGACACCACGGGCTGGGAGTACATCCTGCGCACCCCCGACGGCGGCCTGCTGTCGGTGACCCAGAAGGAGGATGCGCCGATCCCGATCGGCCAGAAGGTGCTGGTCATCACCGGCAGCCAGGCGCGCGTCGTCCCCGACTACTCCATCCACGCCGAGCCGCCGGCGGAGCCCGCGCCGCCGCCCGGGTCCGGCGGCGCCCCGATCCCCCTTCACGCCGCGCCGCCGGACCCGGCCGGGGATGCCGTTCCCGGTCACGGCGCCGGCGCGACCGCGCCCTGAAACGCCCGCGCGACCGCGCCCTGAAACGCCCGCGCGACCGCGCCCTCGCCCTGGGGCGGGGCCGCCCACCAGCGGCGGCGGCCAGCGAAGGGGGTCACAGGGCCGTCAGATCGTCGGCCACCGCCAGGAACGCCTCGACCACCCGGGGGTCGTAGCGCAGCCCCGCCGCCGCACGGATCGCGGCGACCGCCGCGGCATGGCTGTGCGCCGGCCGGTGGGGACGCGGCGCGGTCATCGCGTCGTAGGCGTCGGCCACGGCGGCGACCCGGGCGGCGAGCGGGATGGCGGTGCCCTGGAGCCGGTCGGGGTAGCCGCTGCCGTCCCAGTTCTCGTGGTGGTGGCGCGCCACCTCCGCGCCCAGGCGCAGCGGCGTGCGCCCTTCCCCGGCACCGGCGGCGCGCGCCAGCATGCGCGCCCCCGCCACCGCGTGGCCGCGCATCGCCGCGCGCTCGGCCTCGTCCAGCGTGCCCGGCTTGCCGAGGATCGCCGGATCGACGGTGGCGTTGCCGACGTCGTGCAGCAGGCACGCCAGGCCGATGTTCTCCAGCAGCGACTCGTCCGCCGCGTCGCCACCGCCGGCCGCCAGCCGGTCGGCGATGCGTTCGGCCACGGCGGCGATGCGCAGGGTCGGGGCGATCGGTGCGTCGCCGGCGGCGCGCCCCTCGGCGAGGTCGGCGAGCAGCACCATCGCCCCCTCCTGGGCCCGGCGCAGCTGGTCGTGGAGGTGGAGGTTGTCGAACCCCACCGAGATCTTGGCGCAGAACAGCTCGATCAGGCTGCGGTCGAGCTCCGACAGCGGCCGGTCGGACCGCAGATAGACGACGTTCTCCCGGTCGTTGGGGGAGCGGATGTAGAGCGTGCAGTGATCCAGTTCGTAGAAATGCCGGCGCGCCTCCAGGCAGCGCAGGATGTCGCCGAGCACCGCCGCCTCGATGTGGTCTCCGGCCGGCTCGTTGATCAGCGGCTCGAAGCGGCCCGAACCGGCCAGGACGTAGAGCCCGTCCCGGGTGCCGCCGAGCACCGGCCCGCGCTGCACGCACAGGATGGCGTCCGGCCCGACGCCGAGGATGGCCGAGAGCTGGGTCAGCACGCCGGCGGCGAACAGCTTCATCGAGCGCGACTTGAACAGCGACGACGACGCCTCGATGATCTTCTCCAGCCCGCGGCGGTTGGTCTCGATCGCCATGATGTCTTCGTAGGAGCGCAGCGCCGCCACCGTGGTGGTGAAGAGCTGCTGGGCGGTCAGCTGGGTCTTCGCCTTGTAGTCGTTGATGTCGTAGTCGAGGATCACCGCCCGCTCCGGGGCCTGGCCGGGCTGGCCGGTGCGCAGGATGATCCGCACGTGGCGGTTCTTCAGCACCTCGCGGATGTGATGCACCAGCTTGAGGCCGGCGTCATCGGTCTCCATCACCACATCCAGCAGGATGATGGCGATGTCCTCCTCGCGCGCCAGCAGCGCCCGCGCCTCGGCGGCGGAATAGGCCGACAGGAACTGCGCTGGCCGCCCCTTGTAGGAGAAATCCGCCAGCACGAGCTTGGTGATCGAGTGGACCTCCGGCTCGTCGTCGACGATCAGCATCTTCCAGCGGGGCGACACGGAGGTCGGGGCATGGTCGCCGTGGCCGTCGTGCTCGTCGAGGAACAGCAGGTCGTCGTCCGCATCGCTCATGGGAAAAGACTCTGTCGGGCAGCGATCTTCGCAAGCGGCCAGCCTAACACGACGGCGAGGGGGCGGTGCGCAGAAAGTTGCGCCGTCCCTCCGCGTGCGGGACCGCCACGCTCTCAGTACACCGCCAGCGGCGCCAGGACGCAATCGCGGCCGCGCTGCGCCAGCGCGCTGCACGCTCCGTCGATCTGGGCCTGGTCGAACGGCCCGACGCCCATCTCGTAGACCGCGCCGCCCGCGCGGAACACCGGCCAGACCATCGGCGGGCGCCCGCCCCACTGCATCCCGGGACCGGCGGTGAAGGCGTCCCAGGCACGGACCGCCTCGTCGTGGCTGACGTACTCGCCGAGCTTGGCGACGTACACCGGGCCGGTGCCCAGGGGCGGCACGCCGGGCATGGGATAGGCGGCGGCGACGCCGAGGAAGCCCGCGGTCCCCGCCACCACGGTGCCCCGCCCCGGCACGAACAGGGTGAGGCGCCCGTTGGCGACGTCCACCACCCCGGCCACCTGTCCCCTGCGAAGGGTGACGTGGCGCCGCTTCTTGCCCTCCAGCAATTCGGTGGCGCCGACGTTGGCGGTCGCCACCACGTGGCCGCGCAGCGGTGGCGCCGCGCCGCCCGCGGGGAGCGCGGCGCCGCCGGTCCAGGCGGCGTGCGGCACCACGGCGGCGACGGCGGGCGGGCCGGACGCCGCGCCGCCTTCCGTGGCGCCGCCACCGCCGCTGTAGGGGCGTGGCACGTAGACCGGGTCCAGGGCGTCCATGGGCACATAGCCGATCGGCCGGCCGCCGATGGCGACCTGGGTCCAGGTCGTCCCGCGCGGCGTTCCGAGTGCGTTCAGCGCCTTGCCCTTCTTCAGGGTCTGCACGATGCGGGCGTTCTGGTCCGGGGCGATGCGCACCTCGACGTCGCGGTTCAGCACCACCTCCCCCTCCAGCGGCGCGCCGATGGCGACCGGGCTTTGCGCCACAGCGGGACCGGGACCGGGACCGGCGCCGATGACGGCGGCGCCCGCGACCAGCGCCGACAGCAGCAGGCGGCAGGCAAGGGGGGAAAGGGGGCGGCGTGCCATGGGCGGTGTCCTCGAGCCGGGGCGCCCATTGTGCCAAGCCGCGGGCGCGGCGGGCAACACGCCGAACGACGGGTGGCCTGCAAAAACGGCGATGGAGCCCCGGCCACGGAGCGGCTAGACTCGGCATCGCCGACGCCCTGAGGGAGGCCGCCCATGACCCATGGTAAGCAGGACGAGCCGTACCGCGACGCCGACGCCACGCTGACGGCGCCGGGGGTGCGGCCGCGCGCCGCCGGCACGGCCGGCTGGCCGTTCGACGGCCGGCCCTTCCTCAAGATGGTCGGCGGGCCGCTGCTCGGGCGGCGGCTGTTTCTCGATTTCACCGAGACCACCCTGGGCCGCGCCGAGGACGCCGGCGTGGTCCTGCCCGACGCCGGGGCGTCGCGCGAACACGCGGCCGTCTTCTTCGACGGCCGCGCCTTCCGCATCGTCGACCGCGAGAGCCGCAACGGGACGCTGGTGAACGGGGCGGCGGTGGAGGAGCAGGCGCTGGCGTTCGGCGACCGCATCCGCATCGCCGCCAGCGAGATGGAGTTCACCTGCGAAGGCTTCGAGCTGGCCGCCAGCAGCCCTGACCAGGCCGAGCAGGCCTTCCGCCGCACCCTCGACCTGCGGCCCAGCTTCGTCGCCGCCCTGTCGGGGCTGCGCACCGTGCTGGCGCTCCGCCCCGATCGCGGCGCCGCGGTGGCGGTGCTGGACCGCGCCCTGGCGCTGGCCCGCGGCGAGGCGGCGCCGGAGCCTCCGGCCTCCCCCTGAGGGCCGGCCCGGCCCGGCGCCCCCGCCGCCGGCGTCACGCCGCGCGCACCCGGGCGATGAAGCCGGCGACCTCATGCCGCAGCACGGCGCTCTCGGCCGAGAGCTGGCCGGCCGCGGCGAGGACCTGCGTGGCGGCGGCACCGGCGTCGCGCGCCGCGGCGCTGACGCCGGCGATGTTGGACGCCACCTCCTCGGTGCCCTGGGCCGCCTGCTGGGTGTTGCGGCCGATCTCGCGGGTCGCCGCGCTCTGCTCCTCGACGGCGGCGGCAATGGCGCTGGCGATCTCGTTCACGCTGGTGATGGTCCGGGCGATGGCGCGGATCTCCTCGACCGCGCCACCGGTCCGGCCCTGGATCTCGGCGATCTGGGCGGCGATGTCCTCGGTGGCGCGGGCGGTTTGGCCGGCCAGCGTCTTGACCTCGCTGGCCACCACGGCGAAGCCCCTGCCGGCCTCGCCGGCGCGCGCCGCCTCGATGGTGGCGTTGAGGGCCAGCAGGTTGGTCTGGCTGGCGATGCTCTGGATCAGGTTGACCACGTCGCCGATCTTCTGGGCCGCCGCGGCCAGCCCCTCAACCGTCGCGTTGGTCCGCTCGGCGGCCGCCATGGCCTCGCGGGAGATGCGGGCGGAGTCGCTCACCTGACGGCTGATCTCGATGATCGAGCCACCCAACTCCTCGGACGCGGCGGCCACCGTCTGGACGTTGGCCGACGCCTCGCCGGTGGCGGCGGCGACGGCCGCGGATTGCCGGGTCGTCTGCTCGGCGACCACCGCCATGCTCTGGGCGTTGGCCTGCAACTGCGTGGCGGCGGTCGACACCGTCTCCACGACGCCCTTGACGCTCGCCTCGAACTGGTCGGCCAGGTCGAGGGCGGCGCGCCGGCGCTCGACCCGGGTGCGCTCCTCCGCCGCCTTGGCCGCCTCCTCCATCTCCCGGTTGCGGACCAGGTTCGCCTTGAACACGCGGGCGGCCTCGGCGATCGACCCGACCTCGTCGCGCCGGTCGGCGCCCCTCACCTCGGCGGCGAGGTCGCCGGCGGCCAGCCGGCGCAGGCCCGCGACCACGGCGTGCAGCGGGCGCACCACACCGCGGTGGGCCACGATCCAGCCGAGCAGCAGGCCGAAGGCGATGCCGACGGTGGCGACGGTGACCAGCAGCGCCGTCTTGGTCTCGACCAGCCGCCCGGCAGCCTGGGTGATCTCGCCACCCTTGGTGTCCGTGTAGTCGACGAAGGCGGTGACGCTCTCGCGCAGCCCCCGCGCCTCGCCGCGGCTGGCCTCCACCGCCGCCATGATCGCCTGCTGGGCGGCGCTCAGCTGGACGCCGTCGCGCAGGCGGCGGGCGGTCGCCACCGTCGCCTCCAGGCGTGCGGTGTAGTCGGCGAGATCGCGGTCGACGGCGTCGAGAAGCCGGCCCTGCTGCGCACCGGCGGTGCGCCGCAGCGCCTCGAGCGTGGCGGCGATGCGCTGGCGGCGATCGGCGATGGCGGCCGCGGCCTCGTCGAGGTGGGCGGGATCGGCGGCGATGGCGTACTCGTCTCGGTTGAGTTCGGTGACCAGCCGGTTGACCCGCGCGCTGAGGCGGACCTCCTGGGTGACCATGTCGATGCGGTCGGTGGCGGCGTCGAGCTGGCGCAGGCCGATCACCGAGGTCCCGGTGATGACGGCGCAGACGACGGCCAGCAGGGCGATCACGAACATGATCTTGGTCGCGATGCGGAAACGTCCCAGACCCATGACGGAGCTCCGATGAAGTGGTGGGTGAACGCTCGGCGGTTTCGAGTCGCGTTCAGGCGTCGCTCGGTTTTAGAGGCCGGCGCGCCCCTCGGATCACCGGATTTTCTCCGTAGGAGGGACGCCGTAGGGGGCACCACCGGCGTATGCGGTCCCTCACCCGTCCCGGCCGAATCGGGTGGACAGGGCGGATGACCGATGCTAATTTCTGTATGGACAGAAATTACGGAATATCGCGATGCACCTCACCCCGACCATGGAGCGGTTCGTCCTGCATTGGGGCGAGATGGGCACACGCTGGGGCGTCAACCGATCGGTGGCCCAGATCCACGCGCTGCTCTACCTGTCGCCCGACCCGCTGCCGGCCGACGCGATCGCCGAAACCCTGGGTATCGCCCGCTCCAACGTCTCCACCTCGGTGCGGGAGTTGCAGAGCTACGGGCTGATCAGCCTGGCCCATGTGCTGGGGGACCGGCGCGACCATTTCCGCGCCGAGTCCGACCCCTGGACCATCCTGCTGCGCATCGCCGAGGAGCGGAAGAAGCGGGAGATCGATCCGGCGCTGACCATGCTGCGGGCCTGTGTGGTGGACTCGGCGGATGACGACGCGACCGACCCGGTGGTCAAGGCGCGGCTGTCGGAGATGCTGGGGTTCCTGGAGGACATGACCACCTGGTACGACGAGATGAAGCGCCTGCCGCGTGGCACCCTGGAACGCATCGTCCGCTTCGGGACGAAGGTCGTGCAGGTCCTGCGGTAGACCAGCGTCACCGGAGGATGGCACGCGCCGGTATTTCTGTAATTTCAGAAATTTCTGATTGGAAATCACGATGCGCATCGCGATCGTCGGCGCCAGCGGCTTCATCGGCGGTCATGTCGCCGCGCTCCTCGCCGCACGCGGCCATGGGCTGCGCCTGGTCGGTCGTTCTCCCGCCGCCCTGGCCGGGCGCTTTCCCGGGCACGACCATCGGGCGATGCCGCCGGACGCCGCCGGATGGGCCGGCGTCCTGGACGGCGTCGACGCCGTGGTGTGGGCGGCCGGCGCCCTGGCCGGCCCGGCGGTGGAGGACGTGCATGCCCGGCTGCCCGCCGCCTGCGCCGCCGCCGCCCGGGCGGCCGGCGCCCAGCGCGCGGTCTACCTCTCCGCCGTCGGCGCCTCGGCGCAGGCCCCCACCGCCTTCCTGCGCACCAAGGCGGCGGGCGAGGCGGCGTGGCTGGCCGACCGCCGGCCGGGCTGGACGGTGCTGCGCCCCTCCCTGGTGTACGGCCCCGGCGGCGCCAGCGCCGCCCTTTTCGCGGCCCTCGCGACGCTGCCCGTGCGCGTCGATCCGGGCGGCGGGGTCGTCCGGCCGATCGCCGTCGCCGACCTCGCCGCGGCGGTGGTTGCCATTTTGGAGTCCCGGCACCCGGTTCCGCCGGTCATCGACGCCGTGGGACCGGAGGCGGTGGACACCGCCGGCTATGTCGACGCCCTCGGTCGCCGGATCGGGGTCGGCTGGCGTCCGGTGATCCGGCCGCCGCGGGGCCTGGTGGCCGCCGCGGCGCGCCTCGGCGCCCTCCTCGGCGTGCCGCTGGTCGGCCCGGACACCCTGGCCATGCTGCGCCGGGGCGCCGACGGCGACCCCGCGGCGCTGGCCGCCGCCACCGGCGTCCGCCCCGCCGGGATGGCCACGGGAATGGCCGCCGGCATGGCCGCCGCCGCCACCCCGGGCGCGCGTCTGGTGGCCTACGCCGCCTGGCTGCTGCCGCTCCTGCGGCTGGCCCTCGTCGCGCTGTGGATCGGCACCGCGGCGGCGTCCTTGGCGTCCTACCGGCTGGGCATGGCGCTGCTGGCGGCGGGCGGCGTCACCGGGCCGCCCGCCACCGTCCTGCTGGTGGCCGGCGCGCTGTGGGACCTGGCCTTGGGGCTCGGCTTGCTGGCGAACCGCCGGGTTCCGGTCGTCGCCGCCCTGCAGATCGCCACGGTGCTGGTCTACACCGCGCTGGCCAGCCTGCTGGTGCCGGACGCCTGGGCCCATCCGTTCGGGCCGCTGCTCAAGAATTTTCCCATCCTCGCCGCCACCGCGCTGCTGGCGGCCCTGCACCGGAGGTGAGCGCCATGGCCGACCATTACCTGTGGATCAAGCTGGTCCACATCGTCAGCTCCACCGTCCTGTTCGGAACCGGGCTGGGCACCGCGTTCCAGATGCTGGCGGCCCACCGCGGCGGCGATGTCCGCGCCATCGCCGTGGTCGCCCGCAACGTGGTGTGGGCGGACTGGCTGTTCACCACCCCGGCGGTGGTGGTCCAGCCGGTCAGCGGCGTGCTGCTGGCGCTGGCGGCCGGCTACGGCGCCACGGAGTCCTGGTTGCTGGCCTCGGTGCTGCTCTACCTCGTCGCCGGCGCCTGCTGGCTGCCGGTGGTGTGGATGCAGATCCGCATGCGCGACCTCGCCGCCGCCGCCGCCGCGCGCGGCACCCCCCTGCCAGCGGCCTACCATCGCCTGGCGGGGTGGTGGTTCACCCTGGGCTGGCCGGCGTTCACCGCCCTGGTGGCGGTGTTCTATCTGATGGTCCAGCGCCCGGTCCTGTGGTGACGCGCCGGCCGGCCGCCGCCGCGGCGGTCGGTGCGGCGGGCGGTGCGGCGGTGTCGGCCACGGCGGCGACCAGCCCCTCCTCGATCCAGCCCCGCAGCAGGGCGGCGGCGCGGACCGCCGCCGCGTCGGCGCCATGGCGGCCGGCGAGACGCTCGCACAGGGCGGCGAACGACGCTCCCGCCCCGGCGGCGGCCAGGACCTCGCCTTCGTCGGCATCCAGGGAGCGGTAGAGGGTCCGGTCCGACGGCCGCCACACCACCCAGCGCAGCGGCGCGTCGAGGCGGCGCGGCGGTGGCGGCGCGGCGTCGCCGGCCAGCAGGCCGCGCCAGCTGTCCACGACGCTCCATTGGAGGTCGAGGAGGCGGGCCGTCGGCACCAGGGTCAGCGCCATCGCGCCCCAGCGCTCCGGCGGCACCGCGGCCACCGCGGCGAGGTCTGCGGGCGCCGCGTCCGGGCCGTCGAACGCCGTGCCGACCGCCCACTCGAAGGCGGCAAGCTCGGCCAGCCAGGGGTCGGCGGACCAGGGAGCGTTGCCCGCCAGGAAGGCGGCGAGGCGGTCGCCGAACCACCGGATGGACGGGGTGCTGGACGGACAGGCCGCGGCGTAGGCACGGCCCAGCGCCTCGAACCCCGCGTCCCCCAGGGCCGCGTGCAGGGCCCCGTGGTTCTCCCGCAGGGCGCCCAGCAGGCGCGCCCCGTAGGCGCCGCGGTAGACGGCCAGGCGTGCCGCCGCGTCGGCCCTCCCGCCGGCCGCAACCAGCGCGACCGGCCCGTCGGGGCCGTCCGGCCGCCCGCGCAGCCACGCGCCCAGCCGCGCCTGGGCGTCGGCCAGACCGGTCACGCCACCGCCTCGGCCGCCGCCTCGCCCCGGGCCGCCTCCGGCGCCGCCTCGCCCCAGGCCGCGACTCCCAGGGTGGCCGTGGCGACCGCCCTGGCCTGGTCCAGCTCGGCCACCAGCTCCTCCAGGGGCGGGATGGCGTCGTCGCGCTCGATCATGCTCGGCACCGGACCGAACCGCCGCAGCGCCGCGGCGTAGAGGTCCCAGACCGGGTCGATGACGGCGGCGTCGTGGGTGTCGATGCGCAGCGGCCCGTCCACGCTGTGGCCGGCGAGGTGGATCTGCCGCACCCGCCCCGCGGGGATGCCGTCGAGGTAGGCGAGCGGGTCGAATCCGTGGTTCCAGGCGCTGACGAAGACGTTGTTCACATCGAGCAGGATCAGCGCGTCGGCGCGGTCCACCACCGCGGCGAGGAACGCCCATTCCGGCATCGCCGAGGCCTGCCAGTCGAGATAGCTGGAGACGTTCTCCAACAGGATCTGCCGGCCCAGCGCATCCTGCACCCGGGCCACGCGGTCGGCGACGTGGACCACCGCCTCCTCGGTGTGGGGCAGCGGATAGAGATCGTGCAGGGTCGTCCCGGCCGCCGCTGTCCAGCAGAGATGGTCGGACAGCCAGGCCGGCGCGATGCGGTCGGCGAGGGCACGCACCGCGCGCAGATAGCCGTGGTCGAGCGGGTCGGTGCCGCCGATGTTGAGGGCGACGCCGTGGAACACCACGGGCCAGTCCGCCCGCACCCGCTCCAGCCAGCGCAGGGGCTGCCCGCCGGGGCCGAGATAGTTCTCGGTCAGCGCCTCGAACCAGTCGACGCGCGGGCGCGCCTCGGCGATGGCGGCGTAGTGGGCCGGCCGCAGGCCGAGGCCGAACCCCCGCACCGCCCCGTCGTCGCACGCCCGCGCCACCGCCTCAGCTCCCCTGCACGGTGCCGCCGGCCTTGGTGCAGTCGGCGGCGGTGCTGGTGGTGACCCAGCCATGGCCCTTGCAGGCGTTCAGGCCCTTGCACTCGTTCATGGCGGTCTTGCACTCGCCATGACCCTTGCACGCGTTCGCGCCCACGCATTTGACGCCGTCGGCCGCTGCGGCGCTGCCGGCGGTGCCGGCCATGGTCGCCAGGGCGCCGGCGGAGAACAGGGCGGCCGCGGCGGCGGCGATGACCAGGCCGGACGACACGGACGCCGGCTTTTCGATGTGCGACATGAGGCCTTCTCCCAAGACGGGTTGCAACACGGGAAGGGTAATCTCGTTTCCGATCACCCACCCTTCACATCTCGATGATGTCGCGGTGAGGACGGGAGGCGGCCGAGGCTTGGCGCGAGGGGTGTCGCCCCCTTACACTTCGCCCCCCACCACCCAGGACCCTCCGCATGCCGCGCACCGAGCTGTTCCCACCCATCGAGCCGTTCGAGACCGGCCGGCTTGCGGTCGACGACCTGCACACGATCCATTGGGAACAGTGCGGCAACCGGAGCGGCGTGCCGGTGGTGTTCCTCCACGGCGGCCCCGGCGCCGGCTCCTCCCCCACCCACCGCCGCTTTTTCGACCCGGCCCATTACCGCATCGTCGTGTTCGACCAGCGCGGCGCCGGCCGGTCGACGCCGCTGGGCGAGGTGCGGCGCAACACCACCGACCTGTTGATCGAGGACATCGAGACCCTGCGCCGCCACCTCGGCGTCCAGCGCTGGCTGCTGTTCGGCGGCTCCTGGGGCTCGACCCTGGCGCTGGCCTATGCCGAGGCCCACCCCGACCGCTGCATCGGCCTGGTCCTGCGCGGCATCTTCCTGATGCGGCGGACCGAGATCGACTGGTTCCTCTATCACATGCGCGTGATCTTCCCGGAGGCGTGGTCGTCCTTCTCCACGTTCATTCCCGAGGCCGAGCGTGCCGACCTTCTGGAGGCCTATTGGCGCCGGCTGGACAGCCCCGACCGCGCCGTGCGCATGGCGGCGGCCCGGTCGTGGAGCATGTACGAGGGCGCCTGCTCCTCGCTGCTGCCGTCGCCCGACCTGATCGCGGCGTCGGGCGAGGACAACCACGCCCTCGGGCTGGCCCGCATCGAGGCGCATTATTTCCGCGCCAACCGCTTCGCGCCGGAGGACCGCTTGCTGCGCGAGGTCCCGCGCATCCGCCACCTGCCGGGGGTCATCGTCCAGGGCCGCTACGACGTCGTCTGCCCGATCGTCTCCGCGGACGCGCTGCGCCGGGCCTGGCCGGAGGCCGACTACCGCATCGTCCCGGACGCCGGCCATTCGGCCATGGAGCCCGGCATCCGCACCGCGCTGGTCCAGGCCACCGAACGCTTCAAGGACCTGCGGTAGGGGCGGGCGGGCGCGGCGCATGCCGACCATCCGCGGGGCACGCCGGTTCGCCCAACGGGCCGCTTGCCTATCCCTTGTGGTCCGCGTATAACCCCACGCTTCAACGGGCGGCGAGGCCGGGCCGAAGCGCCCGGGGCATGCCCACCCGCCCCGTACAGACCCCTGACTTGAGGACGAAAATGCCCAAGCTGAAGACCAAGAGCGGCGCCAAGAAGCGCTTCAAGGTGACGGGAACCGGCAAGGTCCGGGCCGCGGCCGCCTTCAAACGTCACTGCCTGCAGCAGAAATCCTCCAAGATGAAGCGGCAAGCGCGCGGCATGATGACCCTGGCCGAGCCGGATGGTCGCATCGTGCTGAAGAACTGGCTGCGCAACGCCTGATCCCCGAGGAGATCTGAACCATGGCACGTGTCAAGCGGGGCGTCACGACGCACGCCCGTCACCGTAAGATCCTGAAGCTGGCCAAGGGCTACCGCGGCCGCAACTCCACCTGTTTCCGGATCGCCGTCGAGAAGGTCGAGAAGGCGCTTCGCTACGCCTACCGCGACCGCCGCAACAAGAAGCGCGATTTCCGCGGCCTGTGGATCCAGCGCATCAACGCCGGCGTGCGCCAGCACGGCCTGACCTACTCGCGCTTCATCAACGGCATCAAGCTGGCCGGCATCGAGATGGACCGCAAGGTGCTGGCCGACATCGCCGCGCGCGAGCCGGACGCCTTCAAGGTCCTGGTCGACCAGGCCCAGGCCGCTCTCAGCGCGAAGGCCGCCTGACCCGACGCCTCGCCTCGAGGCCGGGTCCGCACGCCTGACAGTCCAAGGGAGCCGGTCCTCGGGGATCGGCTCCCTTTTTTTCGCGTTGGCCCCACCCCATCGCCAGCCGGGGGGCACCCCCGCCAGCGGAGCGACGAAGACCATGCCGGAAGCCCTGAAGAACGACCTGCTGACCCTCGTGACCCAGGCGCCCGACCTCGCGGCGCTGGAAGAGGTCCGGGTCGCCGCCCTCGGCAAGAAGGGCCGCATCACCGGCCTGATGAAGGCGCTGGGCGGCCTCTCCCCCGACGAGCGGCGCGAGCGCGGTGCCGCCCTCAACGCGCTCAAGGACGAGATCGGCCAGGCCATCGACGCCCGCAAGGCCGACCTTCAGGCGGCCCACCTCGCCGCCCGTCTGGAGGCCGAGCGCGTCGACGTGACCCTGCCGGTGCGCCCCGAAACGGCCGGCCGCATCCACCCGATCAGCCAGACCGTCGACGAGCTGGTGGCGATCTTCGCCGAAATGGGCTTCTCCGTGGCGGAAGGGCCGGACATCGAGGACGATTTCCACAACTTCACCGCCCTGAACTTCCCGCCCGGCCACCCCGCGCGGGACATGCACGACACCTTCTACCTGCCGGACCGCGCCGACGGTGCCCGCATGCTGCTGCGCACCCACACCAGCCCGGTGCAGGTGCGCACCATGCTCAACGCCAAGCCGCCGATCCGCATCATCGCGCCGGGGCGCACCTACCGCTCCGACTACGACATGACCCACACCCCGATGTTCCACCAGGTGGAGGGGCTGGTCATCGACGAAGCCACGCACATGGGCCACCTCAAGGGCTGCCTGATCGACTTCTGCCGCGCCTTCTTCGACGTCGACGACCTGCCGCTGCGCTTTCGCCCCAGCTTCTTCCCCTTCACCGAGCCGTCGGCCGAGGTCGACATCGGCTGCTCGCGCAAGGGCGGCGAGCTGAAGCTGGGCAATTACGGGGACTGGCTGGAGATCCTGGGCTGCGGCATGGTCCACCCCAACGTGCTCGAGGCCTGCGGCATCGACAGCACCCGCTACCAGGGCTTCGCCTTCGGCATGGGGATCGAGCGCATCGCCATGCTGAAATACGGCATCCCCGACCTGCGCACCTTCTTCGAAGCGGATCTGCGGTGGCTGAAGCACTACGGCTTCGTGCCCCTCGACATCCCCTCGCCCGCGCACGGCCTGACCCGCTGAAGGAGCCGGTTCCATGAAGTTCACGCTGTCCTGGCTGAAGGACCACCTGGAGACCGACGCCGCGCTCGACACCATCGTCGAGCGGCTGACCGCGCTCGGCCTGGAGGTCGAGGGGGTGGAGGACCGTGCGAAGGCGCTGGCCCCCTTCGTCGTCGCCCGGGTGGTCAGCGCCGACAAACACCCCGACGCCGACAAGCTGCGCGTGCTGAGCGTCGACACCGGGACCTCCACGGTCCAGGTGGTGTGCGGCGCCCCCAACGCGCGGGCCGGCATGAAGGGCGTCTTCGCGCCCGTCGGCACCTACGTGCCGGGCGCCGACCTGACCCTGAAGAAGGGGGTCATCCGCGGCGTCGAGTCCAACGGCATGATGTGCTCGGAGCGCGAGTTGCAGCTCTCCGACGACCACGAGGGCATCGTTGATCTCCCGGACGACGCCCCCGTCGGCACGCCCTTCGCCGCGTACGCCGGGTTGGGCGATCCCGTCATCGACGTGGCCCTGACCCCCGACCGCGCCGATTGCGCCGGGGTGCGCGGCATCGCCCGCGACCTCGCCGCCGCCGGGCTCGGCCGGCTCAAGCCGCTCGACGCCGGACCGCTCGACGCCACGCCGGTTGCCGGCGGCTTCGCCAGCCCGGTCGGCGTCGCCATCGCGGTGCCCGACGCCTGCCCGCTGTTCGTCGGCCGGCTGATCCGCGGCGTGCGCAACGGCCCCTCGCCCAAATGGCTGCAGGACAAGCTGACGGCCATTGGCCTGCGCCCGATCTCGACCCTGGTCGACATCACCAACTACCTCACCTTCGACGCCGCGCGCCCCCTGCACGTGTTCGATGCCGCCAAGCTGGACGGCGGCATCCTGGTTCGCATGGGGCGCCCCGGCGAGTCCTTCCGGGCGCTGAACGACCGCGACTACGATCTCGACGCCGACATGGTGGTGATCGCCGACCAGGGCGGGCCGCTGGGCCTGGCCGGAATCGTCGGCGGCGAGTCGACCGGCTGCACCGAGGCCACCACCGACGTCTTCGTCGAGGCGGCGCTGTTCGACCCCGTGCGGGTCGCCACCACCGGGCGGCGCCTGGGGGTCGACTCCGACGCCCGCTACCGCTTCGAGCGCGGCGTGGACCCCGCCGCGGTGGTCGACGGGATGGAGCGTGCCACCCGTCTGATCCTGTCCCTGTGCGGCGGCGAGCCCTCGGAGCTGGTCATCGCCGGCGCCGAGCCGGACTGGCAGCGCCGGATCGCGTTCCGGCCGGCGCGGGTGAAGGCGCTGGGCGGCGTCGACCTGCCGCGCGACGCCCAGACGCGGATCCTGGCGGCGCTGGGATGCGGCCTTCGCGAATCCGAGGACGGCACGCTGTCGGTGACGGTTCCGTCGTGGCGCCAGGACATCCACGGCGAGGCCGACCTGGTGGAGGAGGTGCTGCGGGTGCACGGCTTCGACGCCATCCCCGCAACCGCCATGGAGCGCACCGGAGTCGTCCCGAAGCCGGCGCTGACGCCCGCCCAGCGCCGCGTCGGCCTGGCCAAGCGGACGCTGGCGGCCCGCGGCATGTGCGAGGCGGTCACCTGGTCCTTCCTGTCCGGCGCGGTGGCGGCACGCTTCGGCGCGACGGACCCCGGGCTGCGCCTCGTCAACCCGATCAGCGCCGACCTGGACGTCATGCGCCCCTCCGTCCTGCCGAACCTGATCCAGGCGGCGGGGCGCAACGCCGACCGCGGCTTCGCCGACGCCGCCCTGTTCGAGGTCGGGCCGGCCTACCGCGATGCCTCCCCGACCGGCCAGGACCTGGTGGCGGCCGGCGTTCGCACCGGCAACGCCGCACCGCGCCACTGGAGCGGCCCGGCCCGCGGCGTCGACGTCTACGACGCCAAGGCGGATGCCCTGGCGGTGCTGGAGGCGGCCGGCGCCCCCGCCGCCAGCCTCCAGGTCACCACCGACGCCCCCGGCTGGTATCACCCCGGCCGGTCCGGGACGTTCCGCCTCGGACCGACCGTGCTGGGCCGCTTCGGCGAACTGCACCCGGCGGTGCTGGACGCCCTCGGCGTGAAGGGCCCGGTGGTCGGCTTCGAGGTGGTGCTCGACGCCGTTCCCATGCCCAAGCGCAAGGGGGGCACCGCCAAGCCGCTGCTCCAGCTCTCGGCCTTCCAGCCGCTGGTGCGCGATTTCGCCTTCCTGGTGGACGCCGCGGTCGACGCGGACCGCATCGTCCGTGCCGCCAAGGGGGCCGACAAGGCGCTCGTCCGCGAGGTCGGCGTCTTCGACGTCTACCAGGGGCCGGGCGTGGAGGACGGGCGCAAGTCCGTTGCCATCGCCGTGTCTCTGCAGCCCGTCGACCGCACCCTGACCGACAAGGACATCGAGGAGGTCGGCCAGCGGATCGTCGCCGCCGTCGCCAAGGCCACCGGGGGCACCCTGCGCGGCTGAGCGCCGGCGGTTCCGGGCGGCGTCGGCCGCCGTCCATCCGTTCCGGGCGGCGGCCCCCGCCCATCCGTTCATATGCCATAAGGACGGATTGAGCAGGCGGCCGGCGTTCCGCTAAAGCGGGTCGGGGTGGCGGACCAAACGCCGCGCCCGCCTCGTGGAATTGGGAGACAGCATGGGCAATCCGGACAGCGGACGCCTGATCGTGGTGGTGGACGACGACCCGTCCATCGTCGAGGGCCTCGCCATGATTCTGGACACCTGGGGCTACGACGTGGTCACCGCGCACTCCGTGGGCGATCTCAAGGGCCGCCTTGCCGACCTCCCGGCGGTGCCGGCGCTGGTGCTGGCCGACCATTTCCTGCCCGAGGGCCGCACCGGGGCCGAGGCGGTGGCCCTGGTGCGCGATCATTGCGCCGCCCGGATTCCCGCCATCGTGCTGACCGGCGACACCACGCCGGAACGCCAGAACGAAGCCGACGCCGCCGGGTGCCGGCTGCTGCACAAGCCCGTCCTGCCCAACGCGCTGCGCAGCGCGCTGGAGGAGATGATCGCCTGACGGATGGGGACGCCGGCGCCGCACGGCGCCCGGATCAGGAGGCGCCGCACGGCGCCCGCATCAGGAGGCGCCGCACGGCGCCCGCATCAGGAGGCGCCGTCCGGCGCCCGCATCAGGAGGCGCCGTCCGGCGCCCGGCCGCCCGTGCGCCAGGGCGGGAACACCAGCGTCATGATGGTGCCCCGGCCGGCCACGCTGTCTGTGTCCAGCCGGCCGCCGTGCAGGTCGACCAGCCGCCGGGTGAGCGGCAGGCCGAGCCCGGTGCCCACGTGCTTGCGGTTGAGGGCGCTGTTCACCTGCCCCCACGGCTCCATGGCCTGGGCCAGCTCCTCCGCCGTCATCCCCACCCCGGTGTCGGCCACCGACAGGCGGACGCCGCCGTCGTCGGAGCAGGCCCCGCCCAGCGTCACCGTTCCGCCGGCCGGCGTGAACTTCACCGCGTTGGACAGCAGGTTGAGCAGCATCTGCCTCAGCTTGCGCTCGTCGGCGTAGAGCGGCGGCAGGTCCCTCGGCAGGGCGTTGGCGAGCTGCACCCGCGACCGCGCCGCCCGTTCGGTCAGCAGGCGGACGCAGCCGTGGCCGACCCGCACCGCGTCCACCGCCCCTTCCTGCAGGTCGAGCTTGTCGGCCTCGGCCTTCGAGAGGTCGAGGAGGTCGTTGATCAGCTCCATCAGGTGCCGCCCGCTGTCGACGATGTCGCCCGCGTATTCACGGTAGAGGTCGCTGCCCAGCGGCCCGACCATCTCCTGCTGCAGGATCTCGGCGAAGCCCATGATGGCGTTGAGGGGGGTGCGGATCTCGTGGCTCATGTTGGCCAGGAACGCCGTCTTCGCCCGGTTGGCCGCCTCCGCCGCGGCGCGGGCCACCTCCACCTGGCGTGACCGGAGGTCGGCCTGCTCCACCGAGGACGCCATGAGGTCCATCGCCGAGGCGACGCCGCGGTAGCGCCCGCCGTCGGTGATGGCGAAGCCGCCGGCCAGGGCCTCCGGCTTCTCGGCGATGCGCTGGCTCACCTCGCCCAGGGTCAGCGACGCCTCGACCACCAGCGGCGACGGATTCATCAGCAGGCGCACCGGCCGCCGGGCGTAGAGATCGCGCATCAACGGCTTGGCGAAGGTGGTCAGCAGCTCCGCCCGATCGACCATGCCGATCACCCGGTCCCCCTCGACCACCGCCAGGGCATGGAGGGAGGGAGCCGTGACGAAGCGGTCGAACACCGCCTGGCCGAGGCTGTCGGGAGGCACCGGCGGCTCCGGCCGGATCAGGCGCGCAGCCGTGAACGCGGCGTCCTCGTCGAAGGCCACCGGGATCTCGCTCACCGCACCGGTGCTGCCGGCGCCTGGGGCATCGAGGACGTCCACCGCAGAGTTCCGCCTCTCACCGGAAGATCCTTCCCGGTCGATCATCGCGGCACCCTACCACCCCTTTGTGACGAATTCGCGGGTGGAGCGGCGGAATCACTCGTCGGCGGTGACCTGCACGTCGATGGTCATGCCGAGGAAGCTGTTGGGCGCGCCGAACCACGTGCCCGACAGGGGGATCGCCTGGGCGGGATCGCGGGTCACCGCCACCCGGATGAGGTTCTGCCCGCCGACGATCCCGTTGGTCGGGTCGAACTCCACCCAGCCCGCCCCCGGCAGATAGACCTGCATCCAGGCATGGGTGGCGCCGCCGCCAACCCAGCGCCCGCCGTCGCGGGCGGGGTCGTAGAGATAGCCGGACACGAAGCGGGCCGCGAACCCGAGGCTGCGCACCGCCTCCATCATCAGCAGGGCGAAGTCTCGGCAGCTTCCGCGGCGGCTGGTGAGGGTCGACACCGGGTCCTGCGTCCCCTCCTCGTCGCGCGCCGCGTAGGTGAAGGAGTCCTTGATCGTGCGGGTCATCCGGGTGAGCAGGTCCAGCGTCCCGACGGCGCCGTCGTCGCCCTGGACGAACTCCTTGGCCCAGGCGTCCACCAGGTGCTCGGGGTCGGGGTAGTGGCGTTCCATCGTCCGCCCGAGATCGGGCACCTCCTCCGCCGAGTAGCTGAAGGGGAAGGTGCTGGCGTATTCCTCCACCGGGAAGGCCGGCGATTCCGGGGAGAACGGCTCCAGCCGGATGTGGCTCTCGACCCTGAGCTCCGACGCGTCCTCGGCGAAACGCGCGATGGCGATGGAATTGCCGAAGACGTCGTGCATCCATCGCACCTCCGCCGGCGGGCTCATCACCAGGAGAGTTTCCACCAGGCGCAGATCATGGCTGTCGCGCGGGCGGAACATCAGCCGGTGCTCGCCCAGGCTGACCGGCTCGCTGTAGCGGTAGACGGTGGTGTGACGCACGGACAGGACGGTCATCGTCGAAGGTCCCTTGGAAGCGGGTGCGGGGGCCGGCCCATTGGACGGCGGCCACCCAACGCGGGTGTTTGAGAATGGTTCCGTTCGCTCTATCTTTAGCGGGGGACTCGGCCTTGCCCCTCCCGCCCGCGGGCGGCATAAGAATAGGGTCAGGAAGGGTTGGGAATACACAGCTATGTCCTCGCGCATCGAAGATATCTGCGCCCAGAAGGGACTCAAGATGACCGACCAGCGGCGCGTGATCTCGCGCGTGCTGTCGGAGTCCACCGATCACCCGGACGTCGAGGAGGTGCACCGCCGCGCCATCGCGATCGATCCGCGGATCTCGATCGCCACGGTGTACCGCACCATGCGCCTGTTCGAGGACGCGCAGGTCATCGAACGCCTCGACTTCGGTGACGGCCGCGCCCGCTACGAGGAGAAGAAGGACGAGCACCACGACCACCTCATCAACCTCGAATCCGGTGAGGTGGTGGAGTTCACCAACGACGAGCTCGAGCGGCTGAAGGAAAACATCGCGCGCGAGCTGGGCTACCGCCTGGTCGGCCACCGGCTCGAGCTGTACGCCGTGCCGCTGGGACGCAGCGGCCAGGACAACGGCCCCAATTGACCGGGCGCCGCGTCCCGTCACCGCACCGGCCGGCCGCCCCGGCGGGGTAGCTCGCGGCGGATCCCGGTGGCGCGGGCGGGGTGCGCCGGCTGCGTCCCTGGCCGGCCGGGGCCGCGGCGGCCATGTGCAGCGGCGACGGAATCGATCGCGACGGGAACCCGAAGCACATGGACACGATGGACCAAGACGACCTCGCCCGCCGGCTCGACGGGCTGGAAGAGCGGGTGCGGCGGCTGGAGCAGCACACGGCCGCCGTCTTCAACCAGATCACGGCCCTGCGCGAGGGGCTGGAGGAGGCGCTCGGCGACCTCCTGGAGCAGGACGATCCGCCGGCCGAGGGGGACCGCCCGGCCACCCGGCCGCTGGGCTTCCGGCACTGAGGGCACCGGCGCGTTTTTGCCTGCCGTGCCGACCCGATTCTGATACACAACCGCCATGGCGACCCTTGCCCCATACGACCCGGCGCCGGACGGCGCGGCCATAAATCCGGCGCCGGACGGCGCGGTCATCACCCCGGCGCCTGCCGACGCGCATGCCGCGCCGGGTGGTGGCGTGGCCTTTTTCGACTTCGACGGGACGCTGATCCACGGCGACAGCCTGGTGATGTTCGTGGCCGAGGTGATCGGCCGGCGTCGCGCCCACCTCGCCCTGGCCGACGCCATCCGCTCGGCCTGCCACCGCCATGTGCGCGGGCGCGGCCCGGGATGCGATTTCCCCGGCTCGGTCAAGGCGATCTTCCTGAAGCGGACACTGCGGGGCCTGCCGCTGGACGCCGCCGCCGCCGCCGCCGACCGGCTCGCCCGCCGGCTGCGCTGGTACCAGCCGACCCTCGACGCGCTGGAGGCCCATCGCCGGGCCGGCAGGCGCGTCGTCGTCGCCACCGGGGCGCTCGACGTCTACATGCCGGCGCTGCTGCGCGGGATCGGCATCACCGACCTGCTGGCCACCGGCATGGAGGTGGCGGACGGCCGCCTCACCGGGCTCTTGAGCACCGGCAACTGCGTGCGCGCCGACAAGGCCACGCGGGTGCGCGCCTGGCTCGCCGCCCACGGACCGTTCGCGGAGACCTGGGGCTATGGCAACCACCCCAGCGACCGCCCGATGCTGGCCCTTCTCGACCGCCCGATGGTGGTGCGCATCCGCTGAGCGGGGCGCCGCGGGCGGCTTTGTCGCATGGTCTCCCGTCGTCCGCCCGTGCTAAGCAGCGCCGAAGCCAAACGGGCGGGGGACGCCGCGGTGTTCAGCATCGACCTGCCGGACGGGCAGCCGGACGGGGACGTTCGATGGGCGGTGGTCGGCGACGGCGATCCGGACCACCGCGCCATCCTGGCCCGCCAGCTCAGGGACCGCGGCTACCAGGTGGCCGAGGCGGCGGACGGGTTCCAGGCGATGGCGCTGATCGGCGAGCGGGAGCCCGTCGTGGCGGTGCTGGAACGCACCCTGGCGGGCTGCGATGGCGATCGGGTGGCGGCGCTGGCCGGCATGCTGCACCCGGCGACGCGGATCATCCTCACGGCGGGCCCGGCCGACGGCCTCCAGGGCGACGCCGTCCCGGTGCTGGTGCGCCCCGTCGCCGCCGCGGCCCTGGACCGCTGCCTGGCCGAGCTGGTGTAGCGGCGCGACGCGGTCGGCCCCCGCTGGCCGGCCCCCGCTAGCCGGTCACCGCCACCGCCGTCCCCACCCGCAGGCCGAGGTCGCGGCCGGCGTGCCCGCGGTTGACCGCGATCTCCACCAGCCCGCTGGAGTTCTCGTACCACAGCGCCTCGCCCACCGGGGCGTCGCCGAAGGTGCGCGCCCGCGGGATCGCCCGTCCGGCGGCGTGCAGCACGGCACCCGGCGGCACGGCGGACGCCCTCAGCCCGGTCATGGCGTTGCCGTAGACGTCGACGTAGACGATGGCCGGGAGATCGTCCGGCCAGTCCGGCCGGGCCGTCGCGCGGGGGTCGAGCACGGTGGCGGGGACGTCGCCGCCCATGGCCAGCCGGGCCGCCACCGGTGCGAACAGGTCGCGCCCGTGGAAGCTGGCGGACAGGCGGGGCGGCCGCCAATCGATCCGCCGCACCCGCACCACCGCGGCGCGGCGCCGCACCAGCTCGAACAGGCCGTTGTCGGGGCCGACGAAGCGCCGCCCGTCGGCGTCGACCACCAGCGCGCGGCGGTCGCCCCCGACGCCGGGGTCGACCACGCAGACGAACACCGCGCCCTCGGGAATCTCCGGCGCGTAGGTGGCCAGCAGGTAGGCCGAGGCCCGCGGATCGAACGCCGGGGCGTCGGCGAGCAGGTCGACCACGGGAACGCCGGGAGCCTCGACCGCCAAGCGGGCCTTGAGCTGTCCGGTGTAGGGGCCGGCGACCCCGAAATCGGTGAACAGCACGATCATGGTCGCGCCTCCCTGCGATGCCCTCGGACCGCCCGATCATACCACCGGAGGCGGCGGCCGCGACCGCCGCGACCGCCGCCTCCGCATCCTTCTGGCGCGAACTTTCTTGCCCTGCCGCCACGGCGTTCGGATTAGGATCGGCCGGTCCCCGGGGGCGAGCAAAGGATGCGCGATGACGTTTCTGTTCGCGAGCAGATGGCACCGTGAAGTGAAGCTGCTCGCCGGCGCCCTGGTCGTCGCGAGCCTCGGGCACGCCGTCTTCGACACCCTCGACGGCTCCGGCTGGGAGGCCGTGTGGGCGGTGACGGGCTCGCTGACGGCCTTGCTTCTTCTGATGATGCTGCTCCACGCGGAGGCCGCGGCCCGCAGCGCGGCCCAGGCGAACGCCGACCTGGCGGCGAATCGGCTGAGCGAGGCGATCGGGACGATCAACGAGGGCTTCGCCCTGTTCGACGCGGACGACCGGCTGGTCACCTGCAACGAGCCCTTTCGCGCCTTCTACGCCATGAGCGGCCCGATCACGCCGGGAATGAGCTTCCGCGACCTGCTGCGGGCGGGCACCGAGCGCGGCCAGTACGCCGACTGCGGTGCCGCCGACGCCGAGGCCTGGCTGGCCGAGCGCATGCGCCATCACCGCATCCCGACACGAGCCCTCGAGCAGCGCCTCGGCAACGGGCGCTGGCTGAAGGTGAACGAGCGGCGCACCGCCGATGGCGGGTTCGTCGGCATCCACTCCGACATCACCGAGCTGAAGCGCCGCGAGGCGGAGCTTCTGGAAAGCGAGGAGCGGTTCCGCAAGCTGTCCGACGCCGCCACCGACGCCATCCTGGTCCACGAGAACGGCATCCTCGTCGACGCCAACCGGGCCGCCGTGGCCCTCACCGGGCGCCCGCTGGACCAGCTGATCGGCCTGCCCCTGCTGGCGATCGTGGCGCCGGAGGATCACGACGTGGTCCGCCAGCGTCTGGACGAGCGCCAGGACTCCGCGTTCGAGCTCGCCTGCCGGCGTCCCGACGGTGAACGCCGGATCGTCGAGGGGGAGACCCGCCAGACCACCGATCACGGCCGTCCCGTGACCATCGTCTCGGCCCACGACATCACCATCCACCGCAACGCCGAAGCGCAACTGCGGTTGGCCAAGGAACAGGCCGAACAGGCCAGCCAGGCCAAGTCCGACTTCCTGCGCATGATCAGCCACGAGCTGCGGACGCCCCTGAACGGCGTGCTCGGAACCATCGGCCTGCTGCTGGACGGACCGCTGGGCGAGGAGCAGCGGCTGTTCGCCCAGACCGCGCGGGAATCGGGCGAGGTGCTGCTGACCATCCTCAACGACATTCTCGACCTGTCGAAGATGGAGGCCGGCAAGCTGTCGCTGGAATCCAACCGTTTCTCGCCGGTCGACGTGGTCGAGAGCGCGGTGGGTCTGCTGGCGGCGCGGGCCAACGCCAAGGGCATCGCGCTGGCCGCCTGCGTGCCCGGCGATCTGCCGGTGGCGGTGCGCGGCGACGCCGGGCGGCTGCGCCAGGTGCTCCTGAACCTCGTCGGCAACGCGGTCAAGTTCACCGAAACCGGCGGCGTCGCCGTCACCGTCGCCGCGGCCGGCGACGGCGACGTGTTCGACGGGCGCGCGCTGCGCGACGGTGACACGGTGGCCCTGCGGTTCGACGTGGTGGACACCGGCATCGGCATCCCCGTGGAGGCTCAACCCGCCCTGTTCACCGAGTTCACCCAGGTCGACCCCATGCTGTCGCGCCGCTACGGCGGCACCGGGCTCGGGCTGGCGATCTCCAAGCGCCTGGTCGAGGCCATGGGCGGCAGCATCGGCTTCGACAGCGGCCCGGGGCGGGGCAGCCGCTTCTGGTTCGTGGTTCCGTTCGAGCGCGTGCCCGGCGCGGCCGAGCCGCCGCCGCTCGCCGGCCGGCGCATCCTGCTGGCCGATTCCCAACGGGTCAGCCGCACCACCCTGGCGGCCCAGCTTCGCTCGTGGGGGGCCGCCGTCACCGAATGCGAGTCCGCCGCCAGCGCCGCGGGCGCGGCCGACGCCCACGACACGGCGCTGATCGACGCCAACGCACTGCCGTCCGGCAGCGCCGACCTGACCACGCTGGCGCAGGCGCTGCGCAGCGGCGGCGTGTCCCGGCTGGTCCTGATGGCGCTGGTCGGGCACGCGGTGGACGCGCACGGCTTCGACCTCGCCGCGGTGGTGGTCAAGCCGATCCGCCAGACGCGGCTGCTCGCCGCCATGGGGGTGGGCGCCGTCGCGCCGGCGCCCCCGCCCCCGGCGGAGCCGCTCGCGGTGGGGACCAACGGGCGCCGCATCCTCCTGGCCGAGGACAGTCCCACCAACCAGATGGTGGCCGTGGCCTTCCTCAAGGGGGCGGGGTACCAGGTGGACGTCGCCGCCAACGGCGTGGAAGCCGTCGAGGCGGCGCGGACCCTGCCCTACGACCTCGTCCTGATGGACATCGCGATGCCCGAGATGGACGGGCTCGACGCCACCCGGGCGCTGCGCGCCCTGCCGCCGCCCGCCGGCGCCCTTCCCATCATCGCCATGACCGCCGACGCCATGGCCGGGGATCGCGAACGCTGCCTGGCCGCGGGGATGGACGACCACCTGCCCAAGCCGGTCGACCGGGTGCGCCTGCTGCAGACGGTCGCCCGCTGGATGCGGGCCCCCGCCACCCCGCTGGCGGCCACCCCCCCGCCAGCCATCCCCGGTGCGGCCATCCCCGGTTCGGACACCCCCGGGGCGGCGGCCGCCCGCGCGGCGGAGGCGGACACCGAGGAGCCGGTCCTGGACGACGGTGTCCTGGCGCAGCTCACCGCCGACCTCGAGGCCGATCTGGTGGCCGACCTGGTGCGCCAGTTCGTGGCGGAGACGCGGGCGCGCGCGGCGCGCATCGCCGCGCCGAGCGCCGACACCGACGCCTTGCAGCGGGAGGCGCACACATTGAAAAGCACGGCCGGGACCTTCGGCGCACGGCGCCTGGCGCAGCGTGCGCGCGACCTGGAACTGGCGTGCCGCAGCGACGATCGGGAGTCCGTCGCCGCGTTGCAGACGGAGGTGTCGGCGCTGGCCGCCGCCGCCGAGGCGGCCTATCGGGCGCGGGGCATGCTCGACGGGGATGATGGAATCGCCGATGGCGGCGCGCATGGCGGCGGCGGCGCGCGAAGCCGCCCGGGCGCCCCGGGTGCCTCCTGAGCGGCCGGCTGGATCCTAATCGACGACAAGGATGTTGACGGCGGCGTCCTTGCCGTTGTTGCCGCGCGCCACCTCGAACTGCACGCGCTGGCCCTGCAGCAGGCCGCGCAGCCCCGACCGCTGCACCGCGGTGACGTGGACGAAGACGTCCTTGACGCCGCCCTCGGGCTCGATGAAGCCGTATCCCTTGGTCGTGTTGAACCACTTGACGGTGCCGGTGGCCATTGAGCGTTCTCCCTGCTCCGTGGTCGGTGGGCGGGCACTGCCGACGCGAGGCGTTCGCCGGGAACGCGGCCGCAACACCGGCGGAACGGCCCGAGGCGCGATCATCGGGACCAGGCGGTGGCCACGGGTTGTGGCCACGGAGCCCCAAGGACGGCGACCGACCGAGGCTAAACGCGGGCGTGACCGCCCGGCAATAGGGATTGCCGGACTATGCCGAAGGACCGATTGCACGACGGAAAGAAATACGCCGAAGCGCGGCAAGGTCAGGGGCGGGCCGCCACCTGCCGGCGGTCACGACGATGCGGGAGCGAAACGGTCGGCGCCTTGCCGTTCACATCTTCCCTTCGGCTTGCCAGGCCAAGCGCTTGCGGTAGATGGTCGAGGCGCTGATGCCGAGAAGGGCGGCGGCGCGCGGAATGTTGCCGTCGCAGACCGCGATGGCGTTCTCGATGGTCTCCTTCTCCACCTCCCACAGCGGCTTGATGGCGCGCGGGCCGGACGGCGGTGGCACGGCCGCCGCGGCGGCCGGGGCCGGGGCGGGCGGAACCGCCGCCGTGGCGCCGGGCGCGATCGGCGGGGGGAGCATCGCCGGGGTGACGGTGTCGCCTTCGTGGAGGACGACGATGTTGCGGATGACGTTCTGCACCTGGCGCACGTTGCCCGGCCAATGATAGGTCCGCAGGGTCGATTCGACCTCCGGGGCGAACTGGAGGAATCCCTTCCCCTCCTCCTTGGCGTAGTCGAGGAGCAGGTGGCGGGCGATGTCCACCATGTCGTCCTCGCGCTCGCGCAGGGGTGGCAGGTGGATCGGGATGACGTGCAGGCGGTAGTAGAGATCCTCGCGGAAGCGCCCCTCCTCGACCTCGACCAGCGGGTCGCGGTTGGTGGCGCAGACGATGCGCAAGTCGACCTTCTCCAGCCGGGTGCCGCCGACGGGCATGTAGGTGCCGGTCTGGATGAAGCGCAGCAGCTTGGTCTGCAGGTTCGCCTCGAGCTCGCAGATCTCGTCCAGGAAGAGCGTGCCACCGTCGGCCCGCCCCGCCGCCCCCTCGCGATCGGACACCGCACCGGTGAAGGAGCCCTTCACGTGACCGAAGATCTCGCTCTCCATCAGGTCCTTGGGGATGGCCCCGCAGTTGATGGCGACGAAGGGGCGGTCGCGCCGCGGGCTCTGGCGGTGGATGGCCTCGGCGCAGACCTCCTTGCCGGTGCCCGATTCCCCGGTGATGAACACCGTCGCCTTGGAGGACGCGGCGCTGTCGATGATGCGGTAGACCGCCTGCATGGTCAGCGACGTGCCGATGAAGCCGTGGAACCGGGCGCGCGCGAGGTCGCCCTGCCAGGTGTCGACGATCTGGGACAGCCGCAACCGCTCCATGGCGTTGCGCACGGTGATCGTCAGGCGGTCGGCGGAGAACGGCTTGACCAGGAAATCATAGGCGCCGTGGCGCATCGCCTCGACCGCCACATTGACCGAGCCGTGGGCGGTGATGATCACCACGGCGCAGGGAAGCCCCTGGGATTCGACATGCTTGAGCACGTCCATCCCGTGCATGTCGGGAAGCTGGAGGTCGAGCAGGACGATCCGCGGCACCCCGTCGCCCAGCACGCCCAGCGCCGCGGCGCCGGTGTCGACGGCGACCACGGGGTAGCCGTCCTTCTTCAGGTACTCGGCATAGACCCGTGCCAGAGACGGCGTGTCCTCGACGAGCAGAACGGTTGCGGCAGTGGCGTCCATGGGGTCCGGGATGGGAGAAAGGTCGATCGACGGGACACGCGGCAAATGCCAGCATTCACGCACTAGTGTACCACAGTCGTGAAGGATTCCCTAACCTTCGACTACGAACTGTTTGATTTGCCGATCAAAGCGCGAACCCGCCACGGATCATAGCCCGCCCGGCCCGGCCTGCCAGTGCGGCGGGATGCGATCGGCGCTTGTCCATTCCGCCGTGATGGAATATCTGAATTCCACAAGCCCGTTCGTAAATCCTGTGCCGAGGTGTGGCGTGAGCGATCGTGGGGACGTGCCCGGCGCGATGATGGCCGGCGCGATGGCGCCGGAACCGCTGCGGGGACGGCGCATCCTCCTGGTGATCGCCGGGGGCATCGCCGCCTACAAGTGCCTGGACCTGATCCGCCGCCTGCGCGAGCGCGGCGCGGCGGTGCGTGTCATCCTGACGCGGGCGGGGGCCCAGTTCGTCACGCCGCTGTCCCTCCAGGCGCTGACCGAGGACACCGTCTACCAGGACCTGTGGTCGCTGACCGACGAATCGGCGATGGGCCACATCCGGCTGTCGCGTGAGGCGGACCTCGTGGTGGTGGCACCGGCCACCGCCAACCTGCTGGCCCGCATGGCCGCGGGGATGGCCGACGACCTCGCGGCCACGGCGCTGCTGGCCACCGACAAGCCGGTTCTGGTGGCGCCTGCCATGAACGTCCGGATGTGGCTGCACCCGGCGACCCAGGCCAACATGGCGCTGCTGGAGCGCCGCGGCGTGCGGCGTGTCGGCCCCAACGAGGGCGCGATGGCCTGCAACGAGCACGGCCCCGGCCGCATGGCCGAGCCGATGGAGATCCTGGCGGCGATCGCCGCCCATTTCGCGGCGCCTCCGGCCGCCGCCGGTGGAGCGGTGCCCGGTCGGCTGCCGCTGTCCGGGCGCCACGCCCTGGTGACCTCCGGCCCGACCCACGAGCCCATAGACCCCGTGCGCTACATCGCCAACCGCTCCTCGGGCAAGCAGGGGCACGCCATCGCCGCGGCGCTGGCGCAGCGCGGCGCCCGGGTGACCCTGGTGTCGGGGCCGACCCGCGAACCCGATCCCCCGGGCTGCACGGTGGTGGCGGTCGAGACGGCCCGCCAGATGCTCGACGCCTGCCTGGCCGCCCTGCCCGCCGACGTGGCGGTGTGCGCCGCCGCGGTCGCCGACTGGCGGGTGGCCGACGCCGCGCCCGAGAAGCTGAAGAAGGACGGCGGCGGGCCCCCGGTGCTGGCGCTGACGGTGAATCCCGACATCCTCGCCGCCCTCGCCGGCCGCCCGCCGGCGGCGCGCCCCCGCCTGGTGGTCGGCTTCGCCGCGGAGACCGAGCGCGTGATCGCGCACGCCCTGGCCAAGCGGGCGCGCAAGGGCTGCGACTGGATCGTCGCCAACGACGTCTCGCCGGCCACCGGCACCTTCGGCGGGGCGGAGAACACCGTGCACCTGATCCGCGGGGACGCGGTGGAGTCCTGGCCCACCATGGGCAAGGACGCCGTCGCCGCACGCCTCGCCGACACCATCGCCGCGCATCTGGAGAGAGAGGTTCCGTGACCGCCGCCTGCGTATCCGTGCCCGTCGTGCGCCTGCCGCACGGCGATGGCCTGGCCCTGCCCGCCTACGCCACGCCCCACGCCGCCGGGCTCGACCTGCTGGCCGCGGTGGCGGCCCCGCTGGTGCTGGCGCCGGGCGGCCGCGCCCTGGTGCCGACCGGCCTGGCGATCGCCCTGCCCGACGGGTACGAGGCCCAGGTCCGCCCGCGCTCCGGCCTCGCCCTCAAGCACGGGGTCACCGTGCTCAACAGCCCCGGCACCGTCGACGCCGATTACCGGGGCGAGGTCGGCGTGATCCTCGTCAACCACGGCGACCGGCCCTTCACGGTCGAGCGCGGGCAGCGCATCGCCCAGCTCGTGGTCGCCCGGTGCGAACGGGTCGCCTGGTCGGACGCCGCGGCCCTGCCCGACACCGCGCGCGGCGCCGGGGGATTCGGCTCGACCGGCCAGTTCAGCCAGGAAACGACGTGATGTTGCGCATCTCGAAGAAGCTGATGTTCGCCATCGAGGCGGTGCTGGACATCGCCTACAACGCCGGCACCGAGCCGGTGCAGTCCGGCGAGATCACGCGGCGCCAGGGCATCCCCAAGCGGTATCTGGAGCAGGTGCTCCAGCAGCTCGTGCGCGACGGTGTGCTGGACGGCGTGCGCGGACCGCGCGGCGGCTACCGGCTGGCGCGCGAGCGGCGGCGCATCACGGTCGGCGAGATCGTGCGCATCGTGCGGGCCATGGAAACCGCCGGCGACCCCATCGAGGAGCCGGCCGGGTCGGTCCTCGGCCACCAGGTGGTGCGGCCGCTGTGGGCGGAGTTGCAGGACGACTGCATGCGCCGCCTCGACGCCGTCACCATCGAGGACCTGTGCATGCGGGCGCGCAGCGCCGGGGTCGAGAGCGAGACCGAGGACCGCATCGACTTTAGCATTTGAATCCCCGCCGGCGCGGAGTATCTTCATGCGAAGGCTGTGAAAACCCGGTATTTCACGAATGTTAGGGGGAGAATTATGGCCGATCCAGAGCGCCGTGGCCCGGAGTTCCGCGGCCGGGTGTACGACAGCATCCTCGAGACCATCGGGGCGACGCCGCTGGTCCGCGTCCGCCGCCTCGCCGAGGACGCCGGCGTGCAGGCCGACATCGCGGGCAAGTGCGAGTTCTTCAACCCGCTGGCCAGCGTCAAGGACCGCATCGGCAGCGCCATGATCGAGGCGGCGGAGCGCGACGGGCGCATCACGCCCGGCCGGACGACGCTGGTGGAGCCGACCTCGGGCAACACCGGCATCGCGCTGGCCTTCGTCGCCGCCGCCAAGGGCTACCGGCTGATCCTGACCATGCCGGAGAGCATGTCGATCGAGCGGCGCAAGATGCTCAAGCTGCTGGGCGCCGAGCTCGAGCTGACGCCGGCGGCGGAGGGCATGAAAGGGGCCATCCGCAAGGCGGAGGAGCTGCTGGCCACGCTGCCCGACGCCTTCATGCCGCAGCAGTTCAAGAACGCCGCCAACCCCGAGATCCACCGCACCACCACCGCGCAGGAGATCTGGAACGACACCGACGGCACGGCCGACATCCTGATTTCCGGCGTCGGCACCGGCGGGACGCTGACCGGCGTGGCCAGCGCGCTGAAGGCGCGCAAGCCCGGCTTCCAGGCGATCGCGGTCGAGCCCGAGGACAGCCCGGTGCTGTCGGGCGGCATGCCCGGCCCCCACAAGATCCAGGGCATCGGCGCCGGTTTCGTGCCCGACATCCTGGAAACCGGCTTGATCGACGAGGTGGTGCGCATCTCCAACCAGCGCGCCTTCGAGACCGCCCGCAAGGTGGCAAGGCTGGAAGGCCTGCCGGTGGGCATCTCCTCCGGTGCCGCCCTGGCGGCGGCGCTCGAGGTCGGCGGCCGACCGGAGAACGCCGGCAAGCTGATCGTCGCCATCCTGCCGTCCTTTGCCGAGCGCTACCTGTCCACCGCCCTGTTCGAAGGGCTGGAGTGACCGGGCCGCCCGCCCCACCGGGGGCGGGCGCAGCGGTCCGGCGACACGGAAAAGCCCCTCCGCCGGCCGGCGCGAGGGGCTTTTCCGATGGGGGCGCGGCGGCGCGGTGCGCCTACTCCTTCAAGTCCTCCCACAGCTCCTTGACCTTGGCGAAGAAGCCCTCGGACTGGGGGTGGCTGCCCTCCTTGCCCGCCTTCTCGAACTCCCTCAGCAACTCGGTCTGGCGCTTCGTCAGGTTGACCGGGGTTTCCACCACCGCCTGGATGTACATGTCGCCCCGGTGCGGGCTGCGCAGCACCGACATGCCCTTGCCCTTCAGGCGGAACTGGTGGCCGGTCTGGGTGCCCGAGGGCACGGCGATCTTGGCGCGCGACCCGTCGATGGTCGGCACCTCGACGTTGCCGCCCAGGATCGCCGTCACCATCGGGATGGGCACCCGGCAGTGGACGTTGGCGCCGTCGCGCTGGAACAGCGGGTGCGGCGCCACCGCCAGGAAGATGTAGAGGTCGCCCGGCGGCGCCCCCCGCAGCCCGGCCTCGCCCTCGCCGGCGAGGCGGATGCGCGTCCCGTCCTCGACGCCCGCGGGGATGTTGACCTGCAGCGTCTTCTCCTTGCGCTGGCGGCCGGCGCCGCCGCAGGCCTTGCAGGCGTCCTTGATGATCCGGCCCTGGCCGTGGCACGCCGGGCAGGTCCGCTCGATGGTGAAGAATCCCTGCTGCGCCCGCACCTTGCCATGGCCCGCGCAGGTCGGGCAGGTGATCGGCTGGGTGCCGGCCGCCGCACCGGAGCCGTTGCAGCCCTCGCACAGCACCGAGGTCGGCACCCGGACGGACGACTGGGAGCCCTTGAAGGCCTCCTCCAGCGTGATCTCGAGGTTGAAGCGGAGATCCTGGCCGCGGCCCGAGGCGCCGCCCGCGCCGCGCCGGCCGCCCATGAACTCGCCGAACATCTCGTCGAAGATGTCGGCGAACCCGCCGCCGAAGTCGAAGCCGCCGAAGCCGCCGGCGGCACCGCCGGCGCCGGGCCGGCCGCCCTCGAAGGCGGCGTGGCCGAAGCGGTCGTAGGCCGAGCGCTTCTGGTCGTCCTTGAGGACGTCGTAGGCCTCGTTGATCTCCTTGAACTTCTGCTCGGCCTCGGCGTCCCCGGGATTGCGGTCGGGGTGGTGCTGCATCGCCAGCTTGCGATACGCCTTCTTCAGCTCGTCGGGGCTGGCGGTCTTGGCGACGCCGAGCAATTCGTAATAGTCCTGTTTCGCCATGGGCCTTCGAGCGCCTCGCCTCTAGGAACAGCCGGTCCGGGCGGCCCCGCCGGCCGCCCTGCCCCGCCCGCACCCCCCGGGTCGGCCGGGGGGGGTGCGGGCGGAACGCGGGGTGTCGCGCGGCCCCGGGGGGGCCGCCGCCGGCTCAGGCCGACTTCTTCTTGTCGTCGTCGACTTCCTCGAAGTCGGCGTCGACCACGCCCGGCTCGCCCTGGCCGGCGGCACCGGCGCCGGGGCCTTCGCCGCCGCTGGCCGCCTCGCCCTCGCCGGCCTTGTACATGGCCTCGCCGAGACGCATGGAGGCCTGGGCCAGGGCGTCGGTCTTGGCCTTCACCGCGGCCGGCTCGTCACCCTCCATGGCGGCCTTCAGCTCGGCCACGGCCTTCTCCGCGGCCTCCTTGTCGGCGGCCGGGATCTTGTCGCCGCCCTCCTTGATGGTCCGCTCGGTGGTGTGGATCAGGGCGTCGGCGTGGTTGCGGGCGTCGACCATTTCACGCCGCTTCTTGTCCTCCTCGGCGTGCGCCTCGGCGTCCTTCACCATCTTCTGGATGTCGGTGTCGGACAGGCCGCCGGAGGCCTGGATGCGGATCTGCTGCTCCTTGCCCGTGGCCTTGTCCTTGGCGCCGACGTTGACGATGCCGTTGGCGTCGATGTCGAACGTGACCTCGACCTGCGGCACGCCGCGCGGCGCCGACGGGATGCCGACCAGGTCGAACTGGCCCAGCATCTTGTTGTCGGCGGCCATCTCGCGCTCGCCCTGGAAGACGCGGATGGTCACCGCGGTCTGGTTGTCCTCGGCGGTCGAGAACACCTGGCTCTTCTTCGTCGGGATCGTCGTGTTGCGGTCGATCAGGCGGGTGAACACGCCGCCCAGGGTCTCGATGCCCAGGCTGAGCGGGGTGACGTCGAGGAGCAGGACGTCCTTGACCTCGCCCTTGAGCACGCCGCCCTGGATGGCGGCGCCGATGGCGACCACCTCGTCCGGGTTGACGCCGCGGTGCGGCTCACGCCCGAAGAACTGCTTCACCGCGTCGAAGACCTTGGGCATGCGGGTCATGCCGCCGACCAGGATGACCTCGTCGATCTCGCTCGCCTTGAGCCCGGCGTCCTTCAGGGCGGCCTGGCAGGGGCCCATGGTGCGCTGGATCAGGTCGTCGACCAGGGCCTCGAGCTTGGCGCGGGTCAGCTTGATGTTGAGGTGCTTCGGTCCGGACTGGTCGGCGGTGATGAAGGGCAGATTGACCTCGGTCTGCATCGCCGCGCTGAGCTCGATCTTCGCCTTCTCGGCAGCCTCCTTGAGGCGCTGCAGGGCGAGACGGTCCTTGCGCAGGTCGATGCCCTGCTCCTTCTTGAACTCGTCGGCCAGGTACTCGATGACCCGGGCGTCGAAGTCCTCGCCGCCGAGGAAGGTGTCGCCGTTGGTCGACTTCACCTCGAACACGCCGTCGCCGATCTCCAGGACGGAGACGTCGAAGGTGCCGCCGCCCAGGTCGTACACGGCGATGGTGCCGCTGCCCTTCTTCTCCAGCCCGTAGGCCAGGGCGGCGGCCGTCGGCTCGTTGATGATGCGCAGCACCTCGAGCCCGGCGATCTTGCCGGCGTCCTTGGTGGCCTGGCGCTGGGCGTCGTTGAAGTACGCCGGCACGGTGATGACCGCCTGGGTGACCTTCTCGCCCAGGAAGTTCTCCGCGGTTTCCTTCATCTTGCCGAGGATGAAGGCGCTGATCTGGCTCGGGCTGTACTTCTTGTCGAACGACTCGACCCAGGCGTCGCCGTTGTCGCCGCCGATGATCTTGTAGGGCACCAGGCCCTTGTCCTTCTCGGTCAACGGATCGTTGTAGCGGCGGCCAATCAGGCGCTTGATCGCGAAGAACGTGTTCTCCGGGTTGGTGACCGCCTGGCGCTTGGCCGGCTGGCCGACCAGCCGCTCGCCGTTCTGGGCGAAGGCGACCATCGACGGCGTGGTGCGCGCTCCCTCGGCGTTCTCGATCACCTTGGCGGCGCTGCCGTCCATGACGGCGACGCAGGAGTTCGTGGTGCCGAGGTCGATTCCAATGACTTTGCTCATGTCTACCTCTGTGTTCCGGCAGATCCGGGGCGGCCCTTCGAACCGGCACCGCCCGGGTCCCCGTTCGTGTTCGGTGGAAAGGGGGTCGAAGGAACGATGGGTGAATTGCGACGGTTCGCGGGAGATATAGGCAGGTCGGGTAGCGCGTGCAACGCCCCGTCCGTTCCGCGGGCCGTTCCGCGCGCGCGGCGCCGGCGTGCGTTGCCGGGCGCCGGAGCAGCCACCGGCATCGGCGCCGCGAGACCGCTCGCCTCCCAGGCGAACCCCAACCATCCGAAGAGATGCGTGGTATATATCCCGATATTCACACGCGGGTATGATGGAGGGTCACCTCGCGACAGTAGAGGGAGCGAGAATCGGTGGCCGGTTACCGCGCTTAACCTTTCATTAACAATGTTCGGTGGATGCTTCGAGGTCACAAGGACTTCCGTGCCGCGCTCTTTACTGGCGGATTCATGAATCCCGTGGTGAACCGGTCAGCGATTCATGGTATACGCAACGGTGCGGCTCGATCGCAGGCATGTCCCGGGGACGTGACCGAGCCGACAGGCGCCGGTCTGAAAAGCAACGGCTTCATGGGGTGACGACGATGAAGGAAGATCGGCGCGGGGTGGCTCTTGCCATCAAGTCCTGCCTGGACAGCCTGAAGACCGACGCCGCGAAGAGCGAGCTGGACGACCTTGCCCGCTTCATCGGGCTGGCCGCCCTGGCGGCCGAGGAAGCGGCCCTGGGAGAGCCCAAAGCGACCCCGTTCGACCGTTATTTCGCCGGCGACGTCGGCCACTGCTGACCACCGGCGGCGGCGCCCGCGGGCCCGACGACCGCGTGGCGCGACGCCCGGGTCAGAGCAGCACCGCGCCGCGGATCGCCGCGTCGAGCGCCGCCACCGTCGCCACATAGGGCTCGCGCCCGTCGCAGGACGCGGCCAGGGCGAAGCTGAACATGGCGACCGACGCCCGGTCGCCGCGCTCGGCGCCCAGGAACCACAGGTAGTGGCTTTCGGCCACGCCGTCCTCCTCGCCCACCAGGACGGCCAGGGCCAGGGTCGCGCCATCGGCCCGCCGCTCCACCGCGCGGTCGGCGACCCGGGGGTCGTCCGGCCGCACGAACCGCATCGCCAGCTCGTGGAGGAGCGCCGCGGCCGTTTCGCCCCCGCGCGGCGTGCGCTCGTCGGCCAGCACCCGCAGCGTGCCGGCGCCGCCGGCGGGGGGGCGGAACACGGCGACCGCCTGGCCTTCCACCGTCTCTGCACCCGCGGTCCACTGCGGCGGGATGGCGAACCGCACCCGGCCGTCCCATTCCACGCTGCGCCACCCCGTCCGTCCGCCCATATCCTGGGTTCCCTCTCCGTATCCCCGTGCGCCCCGGCCGATGATCGTTTCCGCCAGCTACCGCACCGACATTCCCGCCTTCTACGGCGCCTGGTTCCTCCGGCGCCTGGAGGCGGGGTTCGCCTGCGTCGCCAATCCCTACGGCGGCCGGCCGGTGCGGGTCGACCTCACCCCGTCCGCCGTGGACGGCTTCGTCTTCTGGACCCGCAACCTCGGCCCCTTCGCCGCCGGTCTCGACGCCGTGGAGGGGCTGGGCCTGCCCTACGTGGTCCAGTACAGCGTCACCGCCCTGCCCCGCCCCCTGGAACGGTCGGTGATCGCCCCGGAGCTGGCGGTGGAGCAGATCCGGGCGTTGCGCCGGCGCCGGGGACCGCGCGCCGCGGTGTGGCGCTACGACCCGGTCGCCGTCACCAGCGTGACACCGCCGGACTGGCACCGCGCCACGTTCGCCCGCCTCGCCGCCGCCCTGGACGGTGCCTGCGACGAGGTGGTCGTCTCCTTCCTGCAGCCCTACCGCAAGACCGCCCGCAACCTCGACGCCGCGGCGGCGGCCCACGGCTTCGCCTGGCGCGATCCCGGCGCCGCGGAGAAGCGGGCGCTGCTGGCCGACCTCGCCGGCCTGGCGGCCGGGCACGGCATGACCTTGACCGTGTGCACCCAGCCCGACCTGCTGGACGGCAGCGGCGCGGCGCCGGCGCGCTGCGTCGACGCCGCGCGGCTCGCCGACGTGGCCGGTCGCCCGCTCGCCGCGCGCACCCGCGGCAACCGTCCGGGATGCCTGTGCGCGGAAAGCCGGGACATCGGCGCCTACGACACCTGTCCGCACGGGTGCGTCTACTGCTACGCGGTGGCCGACCGGGCGCGCGCGGCGGCGCGGTTCAAGGCGCACGACCCGGCCGGGGCGTTCCTCTTCACCCCGCCGCCGCGGTGAGGCCGGCGGTCAGGCGCGGGTGTCGACGCGCTGCCCGCCGCTCTCCTCGGCGCCGCCCTTGGCGACGCCGACCATCGCCTCGCGCAGCAGCCGGCCATGGATGGTGTAGCCCGACTGGAGGACCTGGACGATGGTGCCGGCGGGATGGCCGGTGTTCTCGATCTCGAACATCACCTGGTGGAAGTTCGGGTCGAACACCTCGCCCTGGGGCTCCAGCTTGCGGATGCCGGCGCGTTCGAAGGCGGCCAGCAGCTGGCGCTCCGTGGCTTCGACGCCGACCGCCAGCCCTTTGAGCATCTCGTCGTGCTCGCGCCCCTCGGGCGGCACCGCGTCCAGCGCCCGGCGCAGGTTGTCGGCCACGCTCACCAGCTCCTTGGCAAAGCTCGACACCGCGAACTTCGTCGCGTCTTCGCGCTCGCGCTGGGCCCGGCGGCGGGTGTTCTCGGCTTCGGCCATGGCGCGCAGCACCTGGTCCTTGAGACCGGCCACCTCGGCCTCGAGGCCGGCGATGCGCTCCGCCGGCCCCGCGGCGGGCGCCGCACCGGTGTCGGCGGACGGCGCCGGCGAGTCCGTGCCGGCGGTGTCGGCGGACGGGCCGTTGCTTCCGATGTCGGCGTCGGTGGGCTTCTTGTCGGGGTCGCTCATGATGTCTCTCAGGTCAGGTGTTGCGCGTGTGCGGTCGAAGGAAAGGGGGTGGGCGGCGGTGCCCTAGCCGACGAGGCGGCCGATCACCTTGGCCGTGTAGTCCACCAGCGGAATGATGCGGGCGTAGTTGATGCGGGTCGGGCCGATCACGCCGATGGCGCCGATCACGTGGTCGCGGCTGTTCTGGAACGGGGAGATGATCAGCGAGCAGCCGGTGTGGCCGAACAGCACGTTCTCCGCCCCGATGAAGATCTGCACCCCGTCGCCCTTGCCGGTGGCGTCGATCAGCCGCAGCATCGCCTCCTTGGTCTCCAGCGCCTCGAACAGGGTGCGCACCCGCTCCAGGTCGGAGAGCGCGGTCACGTCCTGCAGCAGCCGCGACTGGCCGCGGACGATCAGCTGGCCGTCGCCGCGGCTGCCGGCCCAGGTCGCCAGGCCGGCCTCGACGACGCGGCGCGACAGTTCGTCCAGCTCGGTGCGCTGGCTCTCGATCTCGGTTCGGACCTCCTGGCGGGCCTCGTCCAGGGTGCGCCCGACCAGCTTGGCGGTGAGGTAGTTGGAGGCCATGCGCAGGGTCGAGCCGGGCAGCCCCATGGGCACCTCGACCACCCGGTTCTCCACCAGGCCGTCTTCGTTGACCAGCACCACCAGGGCGCGGCCGGGACCCAGGGAGACGAACTCGATGTGCTTGAGCGGCCGGTCGGTCTTGGGCGCCAGCACCAGGCCGGCGCAGTGCGACAGGCCCGACAGCATGGACGAGGCCTCCGCCAGGGCGTCGGGCAGGGAGCGCCCGGCGGCGTGGCACTTGGCCTCGATGGCCTCGCGCTCGTCCTCGGCCAGGGAGCCGATCTCCAGCAGACCGTCGACGAACAGGCGCAAGCCGGCGTCGGTGGGGATGCGCCCGGCCGAGGCATGGGGGGCGTAGAGCAGCCCCTGCTCCTCCAGATCCGCCATGACGTTGCGGATGGTGGCCGGCGACAGGCTCACGCCGAGCCGGCGCGAAATCGTGCGCGAGCCCACGGGCTCGCCCGACTCCACATAGGCGTCGACGATGAGCCGGAAGATCTCGCGCGATCGCTGGTTCAACTCGCTGATCATGGTGCCTGCCGCATCCCCGGGCGCGCCACGCACCGCCCGGGCGGGCGGTCCGTCGCGCGGCTTCCGAATTTAGGCAGAAGCGGTAAACGAATCAATGCGGGCGGGCCACCGGGCGCGGTGGCATCCGGCAGGACGCGCCGCGCCGCTGGACGCCGGCCCCGCCGAGGGGATAGCTTGCCGGCCCGTCAACAACCCGCCTGGACCCCCCGCCATGCGCCCCTCCGGCCGTGCCACCGACCAGCTCCGCCCCGTCTCCCTGGAGCCCGGCTTCTCCAAGTACGCCGAAGGCTCCTGCCTCGTCCGCTTCGGCGACACCCACGTGCTGTGCACCGCCAGCGTCGACGACGGGGTGCCGCGCTTCCTCAAGAACACCGGCCTGGGCTGGGTGACCGCGGAGTACGGCATGCTGCCGCGCTCCACCCATTCGCGCACCGACCGCGAGGCGGCGCGGGGCCGCCAGACCGGACGCACACAGGAGATCCAGCGGCTGATCGGCCGCGCCCTGCGCGCCGTCACCGACCGCGCCGCCATGGGCGAGGTGCAGATCAAGGTGGACTGCGACGTGCTGCAGGCCGACGGCGGCACCCGCACCGCCGCCATCACCGGCAGCTACGTGGCGCTGCACCTCGCCTTCCAGCACCTGATGCAGATCGGCGCGGTCAAGCGCATGCCGCTGACCGACAGCGTGGCGGCGGTGTCGTGCGGCCTGTTCAAGCAGACCGCGGTGCTCGATCTCGACTACGCCGAGGATTCCAACGCCCAGGCCGACGCCAACTTCGTTCTCACCGGCCGCGGCGGCATCGTCGAAATCCAGGGCACGGCGGAGGAGAAGCCGTTTTCCGAGGCCGAGTTCCAGGCGTTGATGGCGCTCGCCCGCCGGGGCGTGGCCGAGCTGACGGCGCTGCAGACGGCGGCGCTCGGCGGCTGATGGCCGCATCCCGACCGCCGACCACACCGTGGCGCCCCGCCGCGCGCCACCCAACCGACGAGGAGGGACGCCGCTTGACCGACACCGCCGCGCCGCGCCGCTTCAGCGGCGACACCCTGGTCATCGCCAGCCACAACCCGGGCAAGGTGCGCGAGATCGCCGCCCTGCTCGGCCCCTACGTGAGGCACTTCCCGTCCTGCGTCGAGGTCGGCCTGCCCGAGCCGGAGGAAACCGGGGACAGTTTCGTTGCGAATGCGGAACTGAAGGCCCGCGCCGCCGCGGCGGCCGGGCACATCGCGCTCGCCGATGACAGCGGGCTGGCGGTGTCGGCGCTGGGCGGGGCGCCCGGCATCTACTCGGCCCGGTGGGCCGGGCCGGCCAAGGACTTCCGCACCGCCATGGAGCGGGTGGAATCCGGGCTGGCCGGCGCCGCCGACCGCTCCGCCCATTTCGTTTGCGCGCTGGCCCTCGCCTGGCCCGACGGGCACGTCGAGACGGTCGAGGGCCGCGTCGACGGAACCCTGGTCTGGCCGCCGCGGGGCGAGCATGGTTTCGGTTACGATCCGATGTTCGTTCCGGATGGCCACACCATCACCTTCGGCGAGATGGACCCGGCGGACAAGCATCGGATCAGCCACCGCGCCGACGCCTTCCGCCAGTTGGTGGAGCGATGCTTCCGATGACCGCCGATCCCGGCTTCGGGATCTATGTCCACTGGCCGTTCTGCCTGGCGAAGTGCCCTTACTGCGACTTCAACAGCCACGTGCGGGCGCAGGTCGATCACCCGCGGTGGCGCGACGCGCTGCTCCGCGAACTTGATCATTACGCTAGCGTAACAAGTGATCGGCGGGTCACCTCGGTGTTCTTCGGCGGAGGCACGCCGTCGCTGATGGAGCCGGCGACCACGGCCGCCGTCCTCGACCGCATCGCCGCGCGCTGGCCGGTGGCCGAGGGGATCGAAGTGTCGCTGGAGGCCAACCCCACCTCGGTCGAGGCCGAGCGTTTCCGCGCCTTCCGCAGCGCCGGGGTCAACCGTGTGTCGTTGGGCATCCAGTCCCTCGAGGACTCGGCGCTGCAGGCCCTCGGCCGCCGCCACAGCGCCGCCGAGGCCGAACGGGCGATCGCGCTGGCAGCCGGAACGTTCGATCGTTTTTCTTTCGATCTGATCTATGCCCGCCCCGGCCAGAGCCTGGCCGCGTGGGAGGCCGAGCTCGGCCGTGCGCTCGGCCATGCGGTGGGCCACCTCTCGCTCTACCAACTCACCATCGAGGAGGGCACGGCCTTCCATCCGCTGCACGCGCGGGGCGAGCTGGTGCTGCCCGACGACGACGCGGCCGGCGCCCTCTACGAGACGACCCAGGCCCTCCTCGACGCCGCCGGACTGCCGGCCTACGAGATCTCCAACCACGCCCGTCCCGGCGAGGAATCCCGCCACAACCTGACCTACTGGCGCTACGGCGACTATGTCGGGGTCGGGCCGGGCGCCCACGGGCGCCTCACCCTCGGCGGGGAGAAGCGCGCCACCCGCGCCCACCGGGCCCCCGAGGTGTGGCTGGAGCGCGTGGCCCGCCACGGCCACGGCGCCCACGCGCCGCTGCCGGTCGCGCCGGCCGAGCGCGGCACGGAACTCCTCATGATGGGGCTGCGCCTCGCCGAGGGCGTCGCGCTTGACCGGCTGATCCAGGAAACCGGCCGCGACATCGACGCGCTGGTCGACACGGCCGCGCTCCGCCGGCTGATCGACGGCGGGTTCCTGGAACGGGACGGGGCCAGCCTGCGCGCCACCGCCGCCGGCCGCCAGCGCCTCAACGCCGTTCTCGGCGCCCTGCTGGGGTAAGGGCGGCACGCCGGCCCGGCCGCCGCACGGGCGGCCGGGCCCGCGGCGGCGGCGTCACTGGCCCAGCGTCTCGAAGCTGCGCGGCGCCGGGTCGAGCACGCGGGGGCCGGCCGGGGTGATCTCCAGCACCGCCAGGCCGCGCTCGACCAGGCCGGTGGGGTTCAGGCGGAACAGCCCGTCGACCCCGCCGAAGCCGGCGGAATCGGTCAGGGTGGACCGGGAGAAGGGCTGGAGGGTGCCCATCCGGGTCAGCGCCGCCGCCAGCGCGGTGGCGTCGTAGGACAGGGTGGCGAGGCGCGGCGGCTCCCTGCCGTAGGCCTGGCGGAACCGTGCCTCGAAGGCACGGCGCTGCTCCGGCTCCGGCGCCGCGTACCAGGCGCCGACCAGGGCCGGCTCGTCGCCCGTGCCGGGCTCGTCCCACAGGCCGGTGCCGAGGAACTGCAGGGGCTGGGCGGCCACCCCGGCGCCGCGCAGGGCGGCCGCCAGGGCCTTGACCCGCGGGCCGCCCTCGGCGATCAGCACCGCCTGGGGCTGCGCCGGCGACTGCGCCACCTGGCGGGCGAGCGTGGCGAAATCGTTGAGGCCCGGAGCGTAGCGCTCGATCTGCACGATCTGGCCGCCGAACCGCCCGGCGGCCGCCTGCACCGCGTTGGCCACGGCGTCGCCATAGGCGTCGGTGGGGGCGAGCACGCCGAACCGGGTCATCCCCCGCGAGCGGGCGAAGCCGATCACGCGGGTCACCTGGTCGGCCGGGACGAGGCCCATGACGAAGGTGCCCGGCCCCGACTGGGTCCAGTCCGTCGTGAAGGCGACGACGTCCACGCCGGCCGACGCCGCGATGGGGCGGACCGCGGCCACGCCCTGGGCGAACAGCGGCCCGAGGATCAGCCGCGCCCCCTCGGCCACGGCGACCCGGGCGGCCTCGGCGGCGCCCTGGGGCGTCCCCTTGGTGTCGCGCGGCAGCAGCTCGAAGCGGTCGCCGGCGCCCTCGAACAGGGCGAGCTGGGCCGCCTCCAGCATCGGCTGGCCGATCGCCGCGCTGGGGCCGGACAGGGGCAGCAGCAGCGCCACCTTCACCCGCTGCGCCGCGGGCGGAACCGCCTGTGCAGGTTGGGGTTGCGGCCCTTGTGCCGCCGGCGGCTGGCCCGTTACAGTCGGGGCGCATGCGGCGAGCGCGAGCGCCGCCGCCACCCACAGGACGCGGACGCTCGCCAAGCCGCGCGAACGAGAGAGAGGTGTCGCCGATCGTGCCACCGAAAGTCTCCACTCCAGGTCGGGCGCCCCGCGCCGCTCAAGGTCCGGCTGAAGGTAGCGACGCCGGGCCAACAAGTAAACTCGCGCCCGGCCTCTATCTTGTCGCCACCCCCATCGGGAACGCCGCCGACATCACCCTGCGCGCGCTCGACACCCTGCGCCGCGCCGACGCCGTGGCCTGCGAGGACACGCGGGTCACGGGCAAGCTGATGACCATCCACGCGGTCACCACGCCGCTGGTTTCCTACCACGAGCACAACGCCGCGCGGATGCGCCCGGCGCTGATCGCCCGCATGGCCGCCGGCGAGGCGGTGGCGCTGGTGTCCGACGCCGGCACGCCCCTGGTGTCCGACCCCGGCTACAAGCTGGTGCGCGCCTGCGTCGAGGCCGGCGTGCCGGTGACCGCCCTGCCCGGCCCCTCGGCGCCGCTGACCGCGCTGGTGCTGTCCGGGCTGCCCAGCGACCGGTTCCTGTTCGCCGGATTCCTGCCCAACAAAGAGGCGGCGCGGCGGGCCACGCTGGGCGAGCTGCGCGGCGTGCCGGCGACCCTGCTGTTCTTCGAATCCGCCAACCGCCTGGAGGCGTCGCTGGCCGACATGGCGGATCTGCTGGGCCCGCGCGAGGCCGCCGTCGCGCGCGAGCTGACCAAGCTCTACGAGGAGGTGCGGCGCGGCCCGCTGCCCGAGCTGGCCGCCCATTACGCCGCGGCCGGCCCGCCGCGCGGCGAGGTGGTGGTGGTGGTGGCGCCGCCCGGCGACGAGCAGGCGCCGGACGAGGCCGACGTCGACGCCGCCCTGGCCGAGGCGCTGGGCCGGCTGTCGGTGCGCGACGCCGCGGCGGAGGTGGCGGTGCGCACCGGGCGGCCGCGGCGCGCCGTCTACGCCCGCGCCCTGGAACTGGCGCGCGGAGACCGCCGGTGACCCCGCCCGACGCGGAGGTGCGGCGCCGCACCGAAGCGTACGGACGCTTCGCGGAATCCCTGTGCCGGCTGTCCCTGCGGGTGCGGGGGTACCGCATTCTGGCGGAGCGCCTGCGCACGCCGCTGGGCGAGATCGACATCGTCGCAAGGCGCGGCGCCACCCTGGCGGTGGTCGAGGTCAAGGCGCGCGCCGACTGGGCGACCGCCAGCGAGGCGGTCAGCGCCCGCCAGCGCGGCCGGCTGGCGCGGGCGGCCCACGCCTACCTCGCGGCCAACCCGCAATACGCCGGCTTGACCTTGCGCTTCGACGTGATGCTGGTTACCCCTTGGGCCTGGCCGCGCCACCTGCGCGACGCCTGGAGGATCACCTGACGGGCGCCGGGACGGCGGCCCTTGGCTTTGCATGAGGCGGCATCCCGACGGCGGGAGCCGCTGGAAAAGGACACACCGTTGACGAGCCTCGCCGACGCCCGCGAGACCCTGCGCCGCATCGGTGCCCAGCCCGACGACGCCATCGATCTGGCCGAGGCGGCGCTGGCGCTGGGCGCGCTGGAGCGCCCCCAGGTGCCGCTGGACCGCTACCGTCGGCACCTCGCGGCCCTGGCCCGGGACATGGCCGACCGCCACGACCCCGCCGCCGACGGCCTGGACCGCCGGGTCGCCGCGCTGCACGCGGTGCTGGTGGAGCGCCACGGCTATGTCGGCGACACCGAGAGCTACGACGATCTCCAGAACGCCAACCTGCTGCGCGTCATCGACCGCCGGCGCGGCCTGCCGGTGGCGCTTGGCATCCTCTGGCTGCACGCCGCGCGCTCCATGGGGTGGGCGATCGTCGGCCTCAACTTCCCCGGCCATTTCCTCGTGCGCCTGGACTGCGAGGGGGAGCGGGCCATCCTCGACCCCTTCAACGACGGCCGCACGCGCACCGTGGTGGACCTGCGCGACCTGCTCAAGGCCAGCGCCGGCAACGCCGCGGAGCTGGAGCCGGCGCACTACGCCGCCGTCGGCAACCGCGACATCCTGCTGCGCCTCCAGAACAACCTGAAGCTTCGCCACCTCTCCGCGAACGCCGTGCCCGAGGCCATCGCCGTGCTGGCCGGCATGCGCCTGTTCGCCCCGGACGAGCCGGCGCTGTGGCGCGAGACCGGCCTGCTGGAGGCCCACCAGGGCAACGTCGAGGCGGCCATCGGAGCGCTGGAGACGTTCCTGCGCCTGGCCGACAACGACCGCCAGCTCCACCAGGCGGCGATGCTGATCCAGCAGCTCAAGACCCGCCTGGACTGAACCGACCAGGTCCCACCGGAGACACCCCGCCATGAGTCCCGCCCCCAAGAGCCTCGCCGTCGCCTTCCAGATGGACCCGATCGAGTCCATCAACATCGACACCGATTCCAGCTTCATGATGGCGCTGGAGGCGCAGACGCGCGGACACCGCCTGTTCCACTACCACCCGCGCGACCTGGCGCTGACCGGCAACCGCCTGCGTGCGCGGGTGCGGACCATGACGGTGGAGCGCACCCGCGGCGCCCATCACACCCTGGGCGAACCGCGGCTGGCGGACCTGGCGGAGATGGACGTGGTGCTGATGCGCCAGGACCCGCCCTTCGACATGGCCTACATCACGGCCACCCACATGCTGGAGCACCTGCAGCCCGGCGTGCTGGTGCTGAACGACCCCAAGGCGGTGCGCAACGCGCCGGAGAAGCTGTTCGTCACCCATTTTCCCGACCTGATGCCGCCGACGCTGATCACCAGCGACCAGCAGGCGGTCCTCGACTTCCGCGCCGAGCACAAGGACATCATCGTCAAGCCGCTGTTCGGCAACGGCGGCGCCGGGGTGTTCCACCTCAAGCCCGACGACGAGAACCTGGGCTCGCTGCTGGAAATGTTCACCCAGCTCTACCGCGAGCCGGTGATCGTCCAGAAGTACCTGCCGGAGATCCGCCAGGGTGACAAGCGCATCATCCTGGTCGACGGCGAGCCGGTCGGCGCCGTCAGCCGGATGCCCCGGGAGGGTGAGGCGCGGGCCAACTTCCACGCCGGCGGATCGGCCCGGAAGACGGACCTGACCAGCCGCGAGCGCGCGATCTGCGCCGCCATCGGTCCGACCCTGCGCGAGCAGGGGCTGGTGTTCGTCGGCATCGACGTGATCGGCGACTTCCTCACCGAGATCAACGTCACCTCCCCCACCGGCATCCAGGAAATCAACCGACTCGACGGCGTGCGCATCGAGGCCCTGCTGTGGGACGCCATCGAGCGGCGGCGGGCCTGATCGCAACGCCGGGGCACCGCGGCGGTTGGAAGGGGCTGGACCCGCAACCGCCGAGGACGCCATCGCCATGAAGCAGCCGCACACCGAGCAGGACGTGACCCACGACGAGGGGCAGCAGAACACCGGCAACCACAAGAAGCCGGATTCGCCGGCGGCGCACGGCGCCGACCGCTTCGGTGGCACCCGCGCCGGCGCCGAGAACGTCGAGCCGGAGCAGCGGGGCGCCGGGCGGGGCGCCGGACCGGGCCGGGACAAGGGGAGCGGCGGCGCCTAACGCGCCGCCTTGCGCCCGGCCATGTGGGTGAGGTAGGCGACCACCAGGTCGATCTCGCGGTCGCTCATCATGTCCGGCGTGAAGTCCGGCATCTGCCGGCCCGGCCAGTCGCGGATCGACGACCCGGCCCGGATCAGGCGCTTCACCATGCCCGGCCGCAGGTACTCGACGGGGCTCATGGGCTGGTTGAGGTCGGGGCCCATGGCCGCCGACCCGGCCCCGTTCAGGGTGTGGCAACTCATGCACTGGGTGACGAACAGGGCCTGGCCCGCACGCACGGGGTCGTCCGCGGGAAGGCTGCCGGCGACCGCCAGTTCCGGCCAGCGCATGGCCGGCGACTCCACGTCGGTGAGGCGGGCCACCTGGTAGGGCCACTGCTCGCTGCGCACCCCCGACGCCGCCGGGCGCAGCCAGACCACGTAGAACGGGCCGGCCGAGGCGTCCTTGCCCGGCAGCGGCGGCCACGGGGCGTCGGCCGGCTCGACCGCCAGATAGGGGACGGCGCGCGCCGGGTCCCCGCCGAACACCAGGTCGACGGGGAGAAGCGCCGCGAACCCGTCGCTGGCCACCGCCTCGATCAGGCGCCCGGGCGCCAGACGGTCGCGGGGGAGCAGGTTGGCCAGAGGCACGGCGCGGTAGGTCATCGCCCGGCCATAGGCGAGGTCGTCCACGGTGATGCTGGTGGCGTCGCCGCGGGCCAGCAGCGCGCCGCGGCTGTGGGTATCCTGGTGGCCGCCGATCGCCACCGCCAACACCGGCTCGGCGGCCCCGGCCCATGCCACCGGCCAGGCAAGCGCCGCCATCAACGCGGCCGCAACGGCACGGATCATTCGTCGTCCCCTTCCCAAAGTTCGGCATCCGCCGCCCCACCCGGGGCGGCGCCGTCGCGCCCCGCCGGGGGTGGGGCGGCGGCCCCGGCCACCTCTTCGATCTGCTCGGGATGGGTGACCTCGATCAGCGGGCCGTTGTAGTCGCCGATCCAGCCCCGCACCCGCACCACCGCGGAGCCCAGGGCGAGAGGATCGAGGCCGGCCGCCTCGAAGCGCTTGAGCGCGTCCCGGCCGATCCGGGCGGTGACGTCGCTGCGCCAGTCCGTGCCGAAGTTCAGGTAGACCCGCCCGCCCGCCGCGGCCGCCTCGACCACCCGCCCCTCCACCACCTGGACGGTGTGGCGGTCGCCCCGCAGCGCCTCCGGCTCGGCGCGGCGCACGGCGAAGGCCGCCGTGCCCCACAGGCCGCGGCCGGCGTCGCGCGCCGAGGCCTCGATGGCCAGCATGGCCGAGGCCCGCGCGCGGGCGTCGGGCCGGGTCATCACCCGCGCCAGCCCCTGGCGCAGCATCTCGCCCTGGAGCCACAGCCCGTCGTCGCGCACGGCGTGGGCCAGCAGCCGGCCGTGCCGGTCCTCCGGCGCATCGCCGGGCAGGCGCAGGGTGCGGCCCACGGCCAGGGCCGCGAGGGTGTCGGTCGCCGCCCGCGCCAGCGGCCACGGCCTCCCACCCTCCCCACCGCGCGGTGGCCGCGGCGCGGCGATGCCGGCGAGCCGGAGGGTGCGGCCGTCGGCCAGCACCAGGGTGTCACCGTCGACGGCGGCGACCACCGACACCGTGACCTCTTCCGCGCCGGCGCCGCGCGCCGGGAGCGGCGTCGCGGCGGCCAGCAGCAGGGCGGCCAGCAGCAGGGTGGACAGGAGGGCCGGGGTCGTCGGGTGCGGCATGGCGGACCGGAGCGGGCTGCGCTCCCACCACTTCACGCGGAGACCGACCCCGGCACAAGCGGATTCCGCGCGCCACCGGGACCCCGCGGCTATGACATTCCCGTGCCGCGGCGGCGGCGCCGTTGCCCTGCCGCGGGCGCATGGCTAGGCTGCGGCCATGACCTTGCCCCTTCCCGTTCCCAGCGCCGCGGCCGGCAAACGGCGCCGGCTGCACCTGCCGATCGCGGCGGTGCTGGTCGCCGGCTTCGGCTCTCTGATGCTTCTGGCGGTCGCCAGCGTGCTGGTGCTGGGGCTGGTCAGCGCCGGACGGAACACCTTCAACCTGCTCAACGACAAGGCCGACCTGGCGCTGTCCGGGGTCGAGGTGCGGGTGCGCCACCAGCTCGACCCCGCCGCCAACCTGGCCAAGTACCTGGCCGGGCTGATGGAATCCGGCGTGCTGGACGAGACCGACCCGCGCGCCCTGGCCGACACCCTGCGCGGCGCCCTGGCGGCGGTGCCCCATGTCACCGGCGTCGGCTTCATCACGCCCGACCGCACCGGACTGCGGGTGGCCCGCACCGACGGCACGCTCCAGACCCAGGCCTTCGACCTCAGCCGCGACGCCAGCGTGCCGCCGCAGCTTCTCGATGGCGCCGAGCGCGCCGGCCCCGCCTGGGCCGAGCCGGCCTGGAGCACCGAGGGCGCAACCACCTACATCGCCCTGTTCCACCCGGTGCGGCGGGCCGGCGCATTCCTCGGGCAGGTCGTGGTCGCGGTGTCGCTGGGCGACCTCTCGCGCTTCCTGTCGGATCTGTTCGTGGAGCAGGGTCTCAACGCCTTCATCCTCTACGACCGCGACCACGTGCTGGCCCATGCCTCCCTGGCCGCGCTCAAGTTCGACTTCGGGTCCAAGGAGGGGCCACCGCTGCCGCTCATCGGCGAGGTCGACGACCCGACCCTGGCCTCGCTCTGGAGCGTCGGGCGGCCGGTCGAGAGCCTGAAGAAGCGGACGGAAATGCGCATCGTGCCGTTGGGCGGCATCGACATGATGGTCCTGATGCGCAAGATGGCGGGCTACGGCAAGCAGGAATGGACCGTCGGCATCGCCATGCGCGCCGAGGAGGCCGAGGCCGAGGTGCGCCGGCTCTACACCACCGGGCTGGCCGGCCTGGCCATCCTGCTGGTCTCGGTGGCGGTGGCGCTGCTGGTGGGACGGCGCATCAGCCGCCAGATCGGCCGGCTGGCCGAGGCCGCCGATCACGTGCGCGCGCTCGATTTCCGCGCCGTAGCCGAGCTGCCCGACTCGCGCCTGCGGGAGTTGAGCCGCGCCGCCACCGCCTTCAACGCCATGGTCTCCGGCCTGCAGTGGTTCGAGACCTATGTGCCCAAGGCGCTGGTGCTGCGCCTCATGCACCGCCGCGGCGGTGCCGCCGGCCTGCGCTCGGAGGAGCGCGAGGTGACGGTGATGTTCACCGACATCCGCGGCTTCTCGGCGCTGGCCGAGGATCTCGGCGCCGCCGACACGGCGGCCCTTCTCAACGAGCACTTCACGCAGCTGGCCGACTGCATCGAGGCCGAGGGCGGCACCGTCGACAAGTTCATCGGCGATTCCATCATGGCCTTCTGGGGCGCGCCGGAAGAGCAGGCGGACCACGCCGCCCGGGCGTTGCGCGCCGCCCACGCCATCGCCGACGCGCTGCACGCCGACAACCGCCGGCGCGCGGCCGCCGGGAGGGCGGCGGTGCGGGTGCGGATCGGTCTCCACTCCGGCCCGGTGGTGGTCGGCAACATCGGCTCGGCCAGCCGCATCAACTACACCATCGTCGGCGACACGGTGAACGTCGCCGCCCGGGTCGAGGAGCTGGCCGCCCATCTGCAAGGCGACGCCGAGACCATCGTCCTGGCCAGCGCCGCCACGGCGGCCCGCGGCGACGGGGCCGCGCCGATGGCCTGCATCGGACGCCAGCGCCTGCGCGGGCGCGGCGGCAGCGCCGAGATCTGGCGCATGATGCCCAACGGCAGCGAGGCGCTGGCCGCCGGGATCGCCGACGCCACCCCGTCCTGACCCCACGTCCCGGCCCCCCCGGGGCTCGGCCCCCCGCCATCGCGGCGCCGGGCCGGCGCGCGGGACCCCTCGCCATCGCGCCCGCGATTTCACGTGACACCATGGCCCCGCCGTGGCGCCGGCACTTGCGCGGCGCCCGGTCTGCTTTTGCTGCAGCGCAAACATGACTTGTGCGGTGCAATGTAAGATTTGCTTGTTGCTTATGTCAGACATAGCCTATAAATATCCCACCAGTGATGAACGGAGGGGGCCATGCCGGCACCGCGACAGGCATCCGCGGCAGCCCGCGACCTCGGCACCCGGGTCGCCGAACGGCTTGCGTCGGACCTGTTCTCCGGCCGCTACCAGCCCGGCGACCTGCTGCCCAAGGAAACGGAGCTGTGCGCGCTGTTCGCCATGAGCCGCCCGTCCGTGCGCTCGGGCCTGCAGATCCTCGCCTCGCTCGGCATCATCCGCCGCATCTCCGGCCACGGCACGGTGGTCGAGGAGTTCCGGGAATGGAACATCCTGGACCCCCTGGTGACCGGCTGGATGGCCGAGCACGCCGCCCCCAACCCGCAGTTCGTCGCCGGCATCTTCGAGTTCCGCCACGCCACCGAGCCCTACATCTCGGCGGTGGCGGCGCGCAAGGCGACCGCCCGCGACCTGGTGGCCATGGAGGAGGCGTTCCACGGCATGGAGCGCACCATCCGCACCGACCGCACCACGGTGGTCGACGCGCTGGGCCTGACCTTCACCGACCACGACGTGGCGTTCCACGCCGCCATCTACCGCGCCACCCACAATCTCGTGTGGGCCCAGCTCGCCCACATGCTGCGCCCCGCCATCACGCTGGTGGTCCGCACCTCCAACGAAACGGCGGAGGAGCTGCGCGACAGCCTGGAGCGCCACCGCCACCTGATGGAGTGCATCCGCCTGCGCCGGCCCGACGAGGCCTTCGACGCCGCCCGCAGGGTGATGGACCGCACCGCCTTCGACCTCGGCCTGGAAGACGTCGGCGCCGCCGACGACGCCTCGCTGGTCCGCTGGAAGCGGGCCGTGCTGGGTCCGGGTCTCACCCCGGCGAGCGGACGGGTGTCCGCCGCCGCCCTCGCAAGCACCAGAGAAAAGAACCAGGAGGAATAGCTCATGCCGTCCAGTTCCATGACCCGTGCCGCCGGCCTCGCGCTGGCCGCCGCCATCGGCCTGTCGGCGACGGCCCAGGCCGCCGAGTACGAGTGGAAGTTCCAGACCTCGGAGACCGCCGGCGAGCCTCAGTTCAAGCTGAAGCAGCAGTGGGCGGAGACCGTCGCCACCATGTCCGGCGGCCGCATCCACATCGACATCCTGCCGACCGGCGCCGTGGTCCCCCACAACCAGACGCTGGAGGCGGTCGGCGCCGGCATCCTCCAGGGGCACATGACCGACCCCAGCTACTTCTCCGGCCTCAACCCGGCCTTCTCGATGCTCGGCAATCTGGTCGGCGCCTGGGGCGACCCGCTTGAGTTCCTGGAGTACATGAACAACGGCGGCGGCGAGGCCCTCTACAACGAGCTGGTCGAGCCCTACGGCGTCCACCTCGTCGGCGCCGCCGCGACGGGCCTGGAATCCTTCCCGTCGAAGAAGCCGATCCGCTCCGTCGCCGACCTCAAGGGTCTGAAGCTGCGCGCACCGGAAGGCATGGTCTACGACATCTTCTCCAAGGCCGGCGCCGCGCCGGTGAACCTGCCGGGCTCGGAGGTCTACACCGGGCTGGAGAAGGGCGTGATCGACGCCGCGGACTACACCGTGTTCGCCACCAACCAGGCCCAGGGTCTGCACCAGTTCGCCCGCTACCCCAACTACCCCGGCTTCCATTCCCTGCCGATGGTCGCGGTGTCGGTGAACAAGCAGATCTGGGACGGGCTGTCGGACGACCTCAAGGCGATCCTCGCCACCTCGGTCGACGCCATGGCCTACAACATGGTGTTCGAGCTGAAGAAGAACGACATCAAGTCGGTCAACGAGGCGCGCAAGGACCCCAACATCGAGATCATCGACCTTCCCGCCGAGGAGCGGAAGAAGTTCCGCAACATCGCCAAGGAAGAGTGGAAGAACTGGGCGAAGAAGAACGCGATGACCCAGAAGATCTACGACTCGGTCACGGCCTTCCTGACCGACCGCAACCTGATGTAGCCGGCACCCGGGGCGACCACATGGGCCGCCCCGGGGTCCGTTCCACACCCATCCCACTCCCATCCATCGCCCGGCAGTGTCCGGGGTGCCGCCGCGCGGCACCCGGCGGGGGGTACCCAACGCCATGACAGACCGACCCGACACCACCCCTTCCGGCCGCCCCGCCCCGGTGCCGCCCCCCTTCGAACCGGCCCACGTCGAGGGCGACCCCGACCGGGCGGCCGACGACGGCCACATCCGCGGCGCGCTGGACGGCCTCGTCACCGAGGCCGGACGCGCCGTCGCCTGGCTGGTCCTGGTGGGCGCCGTCATCAGCGTCTACGAGGTCGGCATGCGCTACCTCCTCGACAGCCCGACCTCGTGGGTGCACGAGACGACGGTGTTCCTGATCTCCATCATCTTCGCGCTCGGCGGCCCCATCGCCATGGCCCGCGACAAGCACATCCGGGTGCGCCTGATCTACGACGCGGTGCCGCCGCGGGCGCGGCGCTGGCTCGACGCGCTGAACGCCGTCATCACCTTCGTCTTCCTGTCGGGCATGACCTATGCGGCGTGGGTGATGGTGTGGAAGGCGACCCACGATCCGACGGGGGTGTTCCAGTTCGAACGCTCCGGGACGTCCTGGAATCCGCCGTTCCCGGCCTGGACCAAGGCCGCGATCCTGTTCTCGGTCGGCCTGATGCTGGTGCAGACCCTGGTCCACCTGGTGCGCGCCCTGCGCGGCACCGACGCCGCCCGGCCGGAGGGCTGACCCCATGATGAACCTCGGCTTCTCCGCCATGGGGATCGAATGGGGGACCTACGTCCTCGTCGGCTCCATCTTCGCCCTGCTGCTGACCGGCCTGCCGCTCGCCTTCGTCACCGGCCTGGTGGCGCTGGTCTTCACCTTCGGCTGGTTCGGCCCGATGGCCCTGCCGCTGGTGACCAGCCGCGTCTACGGCTTCATCACGGAATACTCGCTGGTCGCGGTGCCCATGTTCGTCTTCATGGCGTCGCTGCTCGACCGCTCGGGCCTTGCCCGGGACCTCTTCAACGGCATGAGGATCCTCGCCGGCCGCCTGCCCGGCGGGGTGGCGGTGCAGACCCTGGTGGTGGCCTTCTTCCTGGCCGCCATGTCCGGCATCATCGGCGGCGAGATCGTGCTGCTGGGCCTGCTGGCGCTGCCGCAGATGCTGCGCCTGGGCTACGACCGCGACATCTCCATCGGCGTGGTGTGCGCCGGCGGGGCGCTGGGCACCATGATGCCGCCCTCCATCGTGCTGATCATCTACGGCCTGATGGCCAGCGTCTCCATCGCCGACCTGTTCACCGCGGCGATCACGCCGGCGGCCCTGCTCATGTTCTCCTACATGGGCTACGTGCTGTTCCGCACGCTGCGCAACCCCGCGCTCGGGCCGCCCCTGCCGCCCGAGGAGGCCAACATGCCGTTGGCCGAGAAGCTGAAGGCGCTGCGCGCCATCATCCTGCCGGCGATGATCGCCTTCCTGGTGCTGGGCACCATCTACGGCGGCATCGCCTCGGTGACCGAGGCGGCGGCGATGGGCGTGCTGGGCGTCTTCATGGCCACCGTGGTGCGCCGCGAGCTGACCATCCGGCTGGTGCACGAGGCGGTGGTCCAGACCATCCAGACCTGCGGCATGATCATCTGGATCGGCATCGGCGCGGCGGCCCTGGTCGGCGTCTACAACCTGATGGGCGGCAACACCTTCGTCTCCAACGCCATCCTCGGCATCGACGCCGCACCGGTGGTGATCATCATGGTGATGATGGCGATCCTGCTGGTGCTCGGCCTGTTCCTGGACTGGATCGGCATCGCCATGCTGGCCCTGCCCATCTTCGTGCCGATCGTCGTCAAGCTGGGCTACGACCCGATCTGGTTCGGCATCCTGTTCGCCGTCAACATGCAGGTCAGCTTCCTCAGCCCGCCATTCGGCCCGGCCGCCTTCTACCTCAAGGGCGTGGCGCCGCCGTCGATCACCCTGAAGCACATCTACGGGGCGGTGGCGCCGTTCATCGTCATCCAGCTTCTCGTGCTGGCGCTGATCCTGTTCTACCCGCCGGTCGCCATGTGGGTGCTCGACTAAGGACCGACCGCTATGAAAATCACCAAGCTGACCACCTGGCAGGTGCCGCCGCGCTGGCTGTTCCTGAAGATCGAGACCGACGCCGGCGTCGCCGGCTGGGGCGAGCCGGTCATCGAGGGCCGCGCCGCCACGGTCGAGGCCGCGGTCCACGAGCTGTCCGACCTGCTGGTCGGCCGCGACCCGCGGCGCATCGAGGACATCTGGCAGACCCTCTACCGCGGCGGCTTCTACCGCGGCGGGCCGATCCTGATGAGCGCCATCGCCGGCATCGACCAGGCGTTGTGGGACCTCAAGGGCAAGGCGCTCGGCGTTCCCGTCCACGAGCTGCTGGGCGGCCGGGTGCGCGACCGCATGCGCATGTACTGCTGGATCGGCGGCGACCGCCCCGCCGACGTCGGGCGCCAGGCCCGCGAGGTCGTGGCCAAGGGCTTCACCGCCTTCAAGATGAACGGCACGCCGGAGATGCAGATCGTCGACAGCCACGCCAAGGTGGACGCGGCGGTCGCCCGGGTCGCCGAGGCGCGGGCGGCGGTCGGCGCCGACATCGGCATCGCCATCGACTTCCACGGCCGCGTCCACCGGCCCATGGCCAAGGTGCTGCTGCGCGAGCTGGAGGCCTTCCACCCCCTGTTCGTCGAGGAGCCGGTGCTGCCCGAGCACCTGCACTGCCTGCCGCAGCTCACCGCCGGCCTGGGCTATCCCATCGCCACGGGCGAGCGGCTGTTCAGCCGCTTCGAGGTGCGCCCGGTGCTGGAGGCGCGCTGCGTCGACATCCTGCAGCCCGACCTGTCCCATTGCGGCGGCCTGACCGAGGGCCGCAAGATCGCCACCCTGGCCGAGACCTTCGACGTCGCCATCGCCCCGCACTGCCCGCTGGGGCCGCTGACCCTGGCCGCCTCCCTGCACCTGGACGCCGTGTCCCACAACGCGTTCATCCAGGAGCAGAGCATGGGCATCCACTACAACCAGGGCAACGACGTGCTCGACTACCTGGTCGATCCGGCGCCGCTGGCCATCGTCGACGGCTTCACCACGATTCCCGAGGGACCGGGCCTGGGCGTGGAGATCAACGAGGCCTTCGTGATCGAGCGCGCCCGCGAGGGGCACCGCTGGCGCAACCCGCTGTGGCGCCACGAGGACGGGAGTGTCGCCGAATGGTAGGCCGCCCGCCCTCCGTCACCATCGACGAGGCCGCCAACCCCTACCGCGACTGCATCCAGGGGCTGGCCAACGAGCCGATCACCGTCGTCCGCCTGCTGGCCGATGCGGCGCGGGAGCTGGGGGCCGGCGAAGCGGGGGAGAACGGCCTCGGCGACGCCACCCTGGCGGAGGTGGTGGCGCGCCTGGTGGCGAACCGGCCGCGGGTCGCCATCATCGGCGGCTCGCCCGACCACCCCGCCCACCTGCTGGACCGCGCCCACACCCTGATGGCCGCGGCCTGCGTGTGGCGCCGCGGCGGCGTGCCCTTCGCCTTCTCGGTGCCGGTGATCTGCGACGGCACCGCCCAGAACAACATCGGCCAGAGCTACAGCCTGGGCTCGCGCAACGACACGGCGCGCACCGTCAACATCAACTTCGAGGGGCACAGCTACCACGCCGCCTATGTGCTGGCCGGCTGCGACAAGAGCCCCAGCGCCGTGCTGTCCGGCCTCGCCGCAGCCGAGGTGGCGCGCCGCCACCGCGGCGACCAGGCGCCGGTGTGGGCGGTCTTCGCCCCCTCCCACGTGCTGAAGGGCGGCACCGTCCCCGGCGCCGTGCGCGGCCGCCTGGAGGCCCTGGCCGAGCGCGCCCGCGCCGCCGGCCACCCCGACCTGGCCGGCGACATCGCCGAGAACCTGACCTACATCCTGCAGTGCTCCTCCGACGAGGCGTTCGCCGGGCAGCTGCGGCGCGCCCGCAACCTCGACCTGATCGACGCGGCCGAGGAGCGCCGGCTGCTCGATTCCCTGGCCGAGCACACCTGCGACAAGGCCGGCGGGGTGTGCGCCTTCAACGGCACCGGCAACTCGTCGCGCACCATGCTGGCCGCCTTCGGCCTCACCCCGCCGGAGCTGGAGCTGCTGACCGGCCTGCCCGGCCGCGAGGCGGTGGCGCTGGGGGTCGACCGGCTGTTCGCCCTGTTCAACCGGCCGGAATTCAGCGTCTGCGCGCTGCTGAAGGCCAACTTCGCCAACGCCGTGCGCATCCACAACGCCACCGGCTCGTCCAGCAACATGCTGCTGCACCTGCCCTGCATCATGCGCCACGCCGGCTACGACGTGACCATCGCCGACTACGCCGCCATCCGCGACGCCACCCCGGTGCCCGAGATCTTCGCCCACAGCCTGACCACGGGGCGCGACACCTTCGCCCTGGCCCGCCAGTTCGCCGCCGGCCAGCACCGCGGCATGGAGAGCCTCTACCGCGTGCTGGCCGACCTCGGCGTGGCGATGGACCTGGACGCCCCGACCGTCACCGGCACCACCTGGCGCCAGCGCACCGCCGACCTCGCCACCCCGGTCGACCCGGCGCTGGGCGAGGCCGCGGTGATCCGCACGACCCCGGTGCGCCGGCGCTCCGGCGTCGAGGTGCTGACCGGCAGCTTCTTCGAGAGCTGCGTGGTCAAGGTGTCCGGCATGTCCGAGGCCCAGATCGCCCATTTCGACGACCGGGTGTTCGTGGTCCGCCTCTACGAGAACGAGCACCTCTGCAACGCCGACTTCGCCGCCCGCGACCTGGTGGAGCGGCTGGCCGCCACCGGCGGCATGGACGACGCCCTGCTGCGGGCGGTGGTGGCGCGCAACGGCGGCGCCTTCGCCGACGTCCGCACCATGCTGGCCGAGGGCGCCCTGTCCTTCGCCTTCCTGATCGCCGGACAGGGGCCGATGGCCTACGGCATGCCGGAGATGTTCTCGCCCAGCCAGAACCTGCGTCACCACCGCCTGCTGGAGGCGTCGTCGATCCTGATGACCGACGGCCGCTACTCCGGCGTGACCAAGGGGGCGTGCATCGGCCACGTCACGCCCGAGGCCTTCGCCGGCGGTGGCATCGGCTGCCTGCGCGACGGCGACCTGCTGCGCCTGCGCCTGGGCGGGCGCCGCGTCGACCTGCTCGACCGCGCCGCCTTCCTGGACGGCCGGGAGGTCGCGGTCGACCCCACGGCCGATCCCGGGCGCCGCGCCCTCCAGGCCGAGCGCCTGGCGCGCATGGAGGAGCGCCGCCTCGACATCGCCGCCTGCAACGTGATGGACGTGGTGTCCGATGCGGCGCGCGGCGTGGTGCCGCTCGCCGTCGACCGGCGCGCCACCCGGGACTGGCGCTGACCCTGTTGCGGGCGGAAGGTGAAGGGCGGCGCGCCCTGGTGTAGAGTGCCGCCCATGAGTGGAAGTCATCCAGCCGTCCACCTCCCCCTCGGTCGGCGCAGCGTCGCGGCGGCCCTCGGCTTGGCCCTGCTGTGGCCGGCGGCGCCGGCCGCCGCGCGCGCCGTCACCGACTCGGCCGGGCGCACGGTCGCGGTCCCCGAGGCCGTCACCCGCGTGTTCGCCGCCGGGCCGCCCGCCGCGGTCATCCTCTACACCCTCGCCCCCGACCTGCTGGTGGGCTGGCCGCGGGCGCTGCCCGACGCCGCCGCGCCCTACGTGCCGGCCCCCTACCGCGGGCTGCCCGAGGTCGGGCGGCTCGCCGGGCGCGGCGACAGCGCCAACCTGGAGGTGGTGCTGCGCCACCGCCCAGACCTGATCCTCGACTACGGATCGCTGGCCCCGACCTTCGTGTCGCTGGGCGAGCGGGTGCAGGCCCAGCTGGGCATCCCCTTCGTCCTGGTGGACGGGCGCTTCGAGGCGATCCCCGGGGCCTACCGCACGCTGGGCCCCCTGCTCGGCCGCGAGGAGCGCGCCGGGCGCCTGGCCGCGGCCGCCGAGGCCATCCTGGCCGAGCGCGACGCCCTGCTGGCCGCCGTGCCCGAGGACCGGCGCCCGCGCGTCTACTACGGCCGCGGACCCGATGGCCTGCAGACCGGCCTGCGGGGGTCGATCAACGTCGAGCTGATCGAGCGCGCCGGCGCCGTCAACGTCGCCGCGTCGGCCGGCGGCGGCTCGCTCGCCGACGTGTCGATGGAGCAGGTTCTGGCCTGGGACCCCGACGTCATCGTCACCATCGACCCGACCTTCCACCGCGCCGTGCGCGACGACCCGCGCTGGCGGGGCATCCGCGCCGTGCGCGACGGCCGTGTCCACCTCGCCCCCGCGCTGCCCTTCAGCTGGATCGACTTTCCGCCCTCGGTGAACCGGCTGATGGGGGTGCGCTGGCTCAGCCACGTCCTCTACCCCGGGCACGCGGCCGGCGACCTGCGCCGGCAGACCACGGCGTTCTACGCCCTGTTCTACGGGCACGACCTGGACGACGCCGCGCTCGACAGCCTGCTGGGGGCGGCGCGGCCGTGACCGGCGGGCGCACCGCGGCCGGCCTCGGCCTGGCCACGGCGGCGCTGGCCGTGCTGGCGCTGGCCGCGGTCACCGTCGGCCAGTTCCCGGTGGCCGCGGGGGACGCGCTGGCGGTTCTGGGGGCGCGCCTCACCGGGGCGGCGCCCGCGGTGCCGCCGGTGGTCGACACCGTGGTGGTGCAGGTCCGGCTGCCGCGCGTCCTCGCCGCCATGCTGGTGGGGGCGGCGCTGGCCGCGGCCGGGGCCGCCTACCAGACCATGTTCCGCAACCCGCTGGTCTCGCCCGACATCCTCGGCGTCTCGTCGGGCGCCGGGCTGGGGGCGGTGCTGGGCATCGTGCTGGCGCTGCCGGTGGCGGCGATCCAGGCCATGGCCTTCGCCTTCGGCCTGGCCGCGGTGCTGGTGGTGACCCTGGTGGCGCGGCTGGTGCGCGGCAGCCACGACGAGACCCTGGTGCTGGTGCTGGCCGGGGTGGTGGTCGGCGCGCTGCTGGGCGCCGGCATCGCCCTGCTGACCTATCTCGCCGATCCCTACGACCAGTTGCCGGCCATCGCCTTCTGGATGCTGGGCAGCCTCGCCTCGATCAAGCTCGCCGACCTGCCGTCCTCGCTGCCGGCCATCCTGCTGGGGCTGCTGCCGCTGGTGCTGCTGCGCTGGCGGGTCAACCTGCTGGCGCTGGACGAGGAGGAGGCCCAGGCGCTGGGCGTCGACACCGCCCGGCTGCGCCTGGTGCTGATCGTCGCGGCGACGCTGATGACGGCGGCCGCCGTGTCGATCACCGGCATCGTCGGCTGGATCGGCCTGATCGTCCCCCACTTCGCCCGCCTGCTGGTGGGGCCGGAGTTCTCGCGCCTGCTGCCGGCGGCGGTGCTGATCGGCGCCGCCTACATGCTGGGCGTCGACACCCTGGCGCGCACGGCGGCGTCCATCGAGCTGCCGCTGGGCGTGCTCAACGCCTTCGTCGGCGCCCCGGTCTTCCTGTGGCTGCTGGCCCGCAGCCGGAGGGTCTGGCGATGACCCTGGAGGCGCAGGGACTGGCCTTCGGCTATCCGGGCAAGCCGGTCGGCGCCGACGTGAGCCTGGCCGTCGCCCCGGCCGAGGTGCTGGTCCTGCTGGGCCCCAACGGCAGCGGCAAGACCACCCTGTTCAAGACGCTCCTGGGGCTGCTGCCGGCCCGCGACGGCCGGGTGCTGGTTGAGGGGCGGCCCCTCGCCGCCCTCGACCGGGCGGCGCGGGCGCGCGCCCTTGGCTATGTGCCCCAGGCCTCGGCCGGCTACTTCCCCTTCACCGTGCTCGACACCGTGCTGATGGGCCGGGCCGCCCGCCTCGGCCTGTTCGCCGCACCGGGGCGCGGCGACCGCGCCGCCGCCATGGACGCGCTGGAGCGCCTCGGCATCGCCGGGCTGGCCGACGAGCCCTACACCCGGATCAGCGGCGGCCAGCGCCAACTGGCCCTGTTCGCCCGGGCGCTGGCCCAGGAGGCCCGCTACCTGGTGCTGGACGAGCCGACCGCCAGCCTCGATTTCGGCAACCAGGTGCGGGTGCTGCGCCACGTCCGCGCCCTGGCCGCCGCCGGCATCGGGGTCGTGCTGTCGACCCACGACCCCGGCCACGCCTTCCAGGTCGGCCACCGCGTGGCCCTGCTGCGGGCGGGGCGGCTGACCGCCCAGGGGCCGCCGGAAACCACCGTCACCGCACCGGCCCTGCGCGCCCTCTACGGTGTCGACACGGTGGTCGATTCGGTGTGGGATGCCGCCGGCGGCCGGCGCGTCCACGTCAGCGTGCCGCTGCTCGGCGCCCCCGGCGCCTGACCCGCTTCGCCCCTGCCGCGCCAAGGGGGGCACCGGAGACCCGACCATGCGTTGCCTTGTTCCGTTGATCCTTCTCTGGATGGCCGCCATGCCCGCGTCCGCCGCCGAGCCGCCGCCCGCCGCCCCGCCGCTCTCCCCGCCGCTGATCCGGGCGGCGACGGTGGGCGACCACGACGCCGTCCTGGCCGCCCTCGACGCCGGCGTGCCGGTCGACGCACGGGACGTCGCGGGCGGCCGCACCGCGCTGATCGCCGCGGCCGACTCCGGCCACGCCGGGCTGGTGGCCGCGCTGCTGGCGCGCGGCGCCGACGCCGACGCCCAGAGCGGCGACGGCTGGACGGCGTTGATGCAGGCGGCCTACCGCGGCCACGCCGACGTCGCGGCGGCGCTGCTCGAGGCCGGCGCCGACCCGCTGCGGCGCAACGCCCGCTACGGCCAGACGGCGGCCCATCTGGCGGCCCGCCGGGGCTGGGTGGCCATCCTGACCGGCGTGCTCGACGCCGGCGCGCCGGTCGACGACCGCGAGGCGGAGACCGGAAACACCGCCCTGGTCCTGGCGGCGGGCGGCCGGGCGCCGGGCTGCGCCGACGCGGCCCTTCTGCTGCTGGAGCGCGGCGCCGATCCGAACCGCGCCGCGGCCGACGGATGGACCGCCTTGATGGCCGCCGCCGCGCGCGACGGCGTCGCGGTGGCGGACGCCCTGCTGGCCGCCGGGGCCACCGTCGACGCCCGCACCGCCGATGGCCGCACCGCCCTGATGGTGGCGGCCGAGGCCGCGGCGCCGGACGCGGTGGAGCGGCTGCTGGCGGCCGGGGCCGACCCCGCCGCCCGCACCGACGATGGCCGCACGGTGCTGGGGGCGGCGGTGGGCAGCGGCGCGATGGCGGCGGTGACCGGGCTGATCGCGGCCGGGGCGCCGCTCGACACGCCGGGGAAGGACGGCTGGCCGCCGCTGGTGCTGGCGGCCTATGTGGGGAACGAGGAGGGGATCCGGCTGCTGCTGCGGGCCGGCGCGGACGCCGGCGCCCGCGGCACCCGGGACGGCACGACCGCGCTGATGTGGGCCGCGAACCGCGGCCTCCGCCGCGCCGTCGACGGGCTGCTCACGGCCGGCGCCGACCCCGCCGCGGTGGCCGCCGACGGCGGGACCGCCGCCACCATGGCCCGCATGGCGGGCCACGAGGACCTGGCGCGGCTGATCGAGGGGCGGCGACGGTGAGGACAGGGCCGCCCGTCCCGACCGGCGGGGGGAAGGCCCTCAGGCGTCGGCCAGCAGGTCGGCGTAGCCCTCGACCCGCTTCAGCATGGATTGCCGCAGCTTCATCAGGGCGCGGTGTTCGAGCTGGCGCACCCGCTCCTTGCTGACGCCGAGCTCACGGCCCAGCTCCTCCAGGGTGGCGCCTTCCTCGCGCAGCCGGCGCTCCTCGATGATGGTGCGCTCGCGCGGGCTCAACTCGCCCAGCGCCTCGGCCAGCCACTGGGATCGGGTGCCGGCGTCGCGCATGCCGATGACCACGTCCTCCGGGCTCGGCCGTTGGTCGGCGAGGAAATCCTGCCAGTCGTCGTCGGAGCCGTCGGCCACCGGCGCGTTGAGCGACTGGTCGGCACCGGACAGGCGCATCTCCATCGATTCGACCTCGGAGACGTCCACCTTGAGTTCGCCGGCGATCCACTCGCGGCCTTCCCGGGTCATGCCGGTTCCGTTCCCCGCGCTCTCGATGCGGGCGCGCAGGCGGCGCAGGTTGAAGAACAGGGATTTCTGGGCGGCCGTGGTGCCGGTGCGGACGATGGACCAGTTGCGCAGGATGTAATCCTGCATGGCCGAGCGGATCCACCACGCCGCGTAGGTCGAGAACCGCACGTCGCGGTCGGGCTCGAAGCGGCTGGCGGCCTGCATCAGGCCGACGTTGCCCTCCTGCACCAGATCGCCCATGGGGAGACCGTAGTTTCGGAAGCGGGCCGCCGTCGCCACCACGAGGCGCGTGTAGGCGCGCACCAGGGTGTGGAGCGAGCGCTCGTCGCCGCCGTCACGCCAGCGCCGCGCCAGGTCGAACTCATGGTCGCGCGACAGCAGCGGTTCGCGCATGGAGGCCTTGATGAAGCTCAGATTGGCGCGCTGGGTCTCCGGATCGTCGATATAGGCCATCGGCTTGTCCCTTCCTTCCCGTCTCCTCGGCTTCCCGCGGCGTCGGCCCTTCGTGCCCCCCGTGTGCGCCAGACGTCTCGAACAACAGCCATAGATCCACCCCGTTGCATGGTTCTACGCACGCCGCGCCACCGCGGATCACCGGCGCGGTGCGAAATGCGGGCACGGCACGGAGCAACGGGCGGCGGGACGAGGCGCCGGACCGGCGGCGGGACGAGGCGCCGGACCGGCGGCGGTCGGCGGCGAAGCGGACGGGGCAGGATGGGGGGCAGGACGAGGGGGAGGGGTCAGACAGGGGCGGGACGCCGTGTCCCGCGGGTCACGCCTGGAACAGCTCCAGGATCTCGCCGGTGGGGGAGACGACGCCGCACACCAGCGGGCCGCCGAAGCCGCAGCCGCCGTCCAGGGTGGCCGTGAAGTCGCCGACCTGGACGCCCTGGCGGGCCGGGTCGTAGCCGCGCACGACGCGGGCGAACCCGCCGTAGGGGGCGTCGATGCGGGCGAAGCCGCCGCCGCCCCACCAGAAGCTGTCGCTCTGATGGCCGAACGGCCGGCTCGGGTCGATGCCCGCGTTCACCAGCAGCACCCCGCCGGGCTCGACCGCCTCCGGGCTGCCGGTGTAGGCGGCGCGGCGCAGGGCGCTGAACAGGGCGGCGTGGCCCGGCCGCTCCTGCATGGCGCTGCGCAGGGCCGCGGTCCAGCGGCCGAGCGCGACGTTGCCGCCGCGCGCCGCGGCCATCCCCTGCTCGGCGCTGCCGCCATAGGCGGCCAGCGTCGGCGCCAGCCCCTGGCGCATCATCCAGTCCAGCACCTCCCGCGGGTTCGGCGCGAAGTGGAGCTGCAGCAGCTTCTGCCACATCTCCTCCTGGCTGCCGCGGAGATAGACGATGTCGCCGACCGCCATGGCGGGCCGCGCCAGCAGGGTGCGGCGGAAGGCCAGCAGCTCGTCCAGGACGCCCAGCGCCCCCTCGCCCCAGCCGATCACGTTGCCGAGGTAGACCAGCCGGTCGCCCGGCCGGAACTCCGCCGCGATCGCCGCGTGCAGCGCCGCCAGGCGGTCCGTCTGGGCGTGGACCGCCGCCACCGCCCAGACGCGGCGCGGGCGGCCGAGGTCGGCGAATTTCTGGGTGTCCGGCGTCGGCGGGGGACCGGGGGTCAAGGGATGGGTTCGACTCGACGGTTGCGGGAAGGGCGGCCGCGGCAAGTGTATGCGCCACGCCACGGCGAAGAAAGGCAAAACGCGCCGCCGCCCCGCCGGCCGGGCGGGAACGACCGGCGGCCCCCGGCCCCGCCCGCGACTCGAAGCCCGCGGCCACGCGTCCGCGAATCGAAAAGGGCGGCGCCACGGCGCCGCCCTTTCCTCGGGTGTCGTCCCGCCGCCGGCGTGGCGCCGGATCAGGCCGCCTTCTTGAGGACCTGCTCCAGCCGCTCGGTCGCCTTCAGCTCGTCGATCTTCTCCACCGCGGCCAGCTCGCGGGCCAACCGCTCCAGCGCCGCCTGGTAGATCTGGCGCTCGCTGTAGGACTGGTCGGACTGGTCGGTGCCGCGGTAGAGGTCGCGCACCACCTCGGCGATCGACACCGGGTCGCCGGAATTGATCTTGGCCTCGTACTCCTGGGCACGCCGGCTCCACATGGTGCGGCGGATGCGCGAGCGCCCCTGCAGGGTCTCGAGCGCCACCTTGATGCGGTCCTTGGTGCTGAGCCGACGCAAACCCGAGTTCTTGGCCTTGGTCACCGGCACCTTGAGCGTCATCCGCTCCTTCTCGAAGGTGATGGCGTAAAGCTGAATTTCCTGGCCCGCGATGTGGTGGGTTTCGATCCCCTCGACTCGACCGACGCCGTGGGCCGGATAGACGACGAAATCCCCGGCTTCGAACTCAAGCTTGTTCGACATCTTGGTTGGCTCTCTTCTCGCAACCACGCCATTTTGCCGCTCCAGGCCCTTGTCCCGCTCCGTCCGGACGGAGCGGGACAAGGGCCCGAAAAAAACGGAGCGAAAAAGGACCCTGTGACGCCCGTGCCGCCGGTGGGGAGCGATCCGCCACGACGGTCATAGGGGTCTCGAGTCCTTAGTCGATAGGATAATCCGGCAATGGCGCTGTGGCCGGTCCCAGCGCGAGAGTATAGCGATGTTACGCCCGAGTTACAAAGGTTACAGGCCGACCGGCCGGCAGAATCGCCGCGAAACCGGCGGAATGGCCGACCCGATCATTTTGCATAGCAACATGAGCGGCCGCTCCGCGGCGCGGCCGCCGGCGGGGTCAGGACCCGCCGCCCGGCTTGGGACTGAAGAACTTCTCGAACTTGCCGTCCATGCCCTTGAACGCGTCGGCGTCGCCGGGCGGGTCCTTCTTGCGGGCGATGTTGGGCCACTGCCCGGAATAGTCGCGGTTCAGCTCCAGCCACTTCTCCGCGGCGCCGTCGGTGTCGGGCAGGATCGCCTCGGCCGGGCACTCCGGCTCGCACACGCCGCAATCGATGCACTCGTCCGGATGGATGACGAGCATGTTGTCGCCTTCGTAGAAGCAGTCGACGGGGCAGACTTCGACGCAATCGGTGTACTTGCACTTGATGCAGCCGTCGGTGACGACGTAAGGCATGCTTCGCTCTCCGTGTTCATGCCGCATGCGGCGATGGGCGCCGTCCGGACCCGCGGCCGGCGCCCCCCCCGGGCGACGGGCGATGGGCGACGGGCGACGGGCGATCGTTGTGCGACCGAACCGCAATCAAATCGGGAACGACTCGGCGGCGCGCAAGCCTCTCTCGCCAGCGGCAGGCCTCCCTAGCATGGGCTGTCGGGCCGCTGCAACCCCGTGGCGTGTGTGGGCGTTTCCGACGCAGCGCGGCCGTCCTCCCGCACCACCGCCAGGAAGCCGGTCAGGGCCCGCGTCGGCGCCACGTCGGCGCGCCGCACGAACAGGGTCGGCAGGCGCCCCGTCCCGTTGGGCAGGGGACGGGCCAGCAGGACGCCCTGCCAGGGCGCACGCTCCACCACGGCGCGGGGCATCACCGTCACCCCCATGCCGGCGGCCACGCACCCCAGGATGGCGTCGAGCGCGCCGAACTCCATGACGCGGTAGGGCACCATCCCGGCATCGCGCAGCACGGCCTCGGCATGGGCGCGGTAGGAGCAGCCGCGGCGGAACGCCAGCAGGGTGCGCCGCGCCGCGGGGCCGGGTTCGGGCGGCTCCACCATCACCAGCTCCTCCTCGAAGGCGGCCTCGGCGATGAGCTCGCCATGATCCACCCCGCCGACGACGAAGGCGCCCTCCAGGCGGTAGCCCAGAACCTCGCCCAGCAGGTGGGCGCTGGGGCCGGGCCGGATCGTCAGGTCCACGCCGGGATGGGTGCGGTGGAAGCGCGCCAGCACGGCCGGCAGCCGCACCGCCGCGGTGGTCTCCATGGAGCCGATGCGCAGCGCCACGCCCTGCCCGGCGGCGTCGGCCACCGCGCTGCGGGCGTGGTCGATGAGGTGGAGCACGCGGCCGGCGTAGCCGGCGAGCACCCGCCCCGCCTCGGTCGGCACCATGCCGCGGCTGGCCCGATGGAACAGCGGGGTGCCCAGCTCCTCCTCCAGCCGCTTCAGGCGGGCCGTCACGTTGGACTGGACGCAGTTCAGGGTGCGCGCGGCGGCGCTGACGCTGCCCTCGTCCGCGACCGCCCGCACCACCTTGAGAGCCGCAACGTCCATGGGCCGTCCTCCATCACATTTGGTGAAGGATATCATTCCGACAATTCGTTGGAAATGAGCATGCACGCGGTGCGATGGTGCCTCGCCGACGACGGGGAGAGGGACGATGGTGCGGGAACTGGCCGGGGGTGTGCTGTTGCTGGCGGTCGCCATGGGCATCGGGCGGTTCGCCTTCACCCCCATCCTGCCGGCCATGCAGGACGCGACGGGGCTGGGCGGCGACGGGGCGGGGCTGCTCGCCTCGCTGAACTATCTCGGCTATTTCCTCGGCGCCGTCGCGGCCGGGCTGGTGCCCCGGGGCGCGGTCCGCACCACCGTCTTCCGCGCCGCCCTGGTGGCCAGCCTGGCGACGACCGCCGGCATGGGGCTGACCGACGGCCTCGCCGCGTGGGCGGTGCTGCGCTTCGTGTCCGGCCTGGCGAGCGCCGGCGTCTTCATCCTGGGCATCGCCATGACCCTGGACGCCCTCGCACGGGCGGGGCGGGAGGCGCTGGGCGGCTGGATCTACATGGGCGTCGGGCTGGGCATCGCCGGCTCCGGCCTGTTCGTCGCCCTGGCCGGCGGCCGGCTCGGCTGGGCCGGCGACTGGCTGGTGCTCGGCGCCCTGTGCACCGCGCTGGCGCTGCCGGTGTGGCTGTGGGTGCACGACCGCCCCGCCCCGGCCGCGGCGGCGGGCCCCGCGCGGGACGGAGGGGCGCGGCTGCCGCCGCCGCTGCTGTGGCTGACCGCGGCCTACTTCCTGGAGGGCGGTGGCTACATCATCACCGGCACCTTCCTGGTGGCGCTGCTGAAGGCGTCCCCCGACACCGCGGCGGTGGGCGAGACGGCGTGGATGGTGGCCGGCCTGGCCGCCGTGCCCTCGGGACCGCTGTGGACCGCCGTCGGCCGCCGGTTCGGCCTGTGGCAGGGCCTGATCGCCGCCCATCTCCTCCAGGCGGTGGGCATCGCCCTGCCGCTGCTGGGCGGCCCGGTGGCCGGGGTGGTGTCCGCGGCGCTGTTCGGCCTTACCTTCATCGGCATCGTCACGCTCGCCTTCACCCTCGGCCGGCGGCTGTCGGGCGGGGCGTCGGCGCGGGTGATCGGCGCGCTCACCGCGGCCTACGGGCTGGGGCAGATCCTCGGTCCGCTGCCGGCGGGGATCGTCGTCGAGCGCACCGGCAGCTTCGACACCGCCCTGGCGGGGGCCGCCGCCGCGGTGGCGCTGGCGGCCCTGTGCCTGGCCGCCGGCATGGTGCTGGCGCGCCGCGCCGGGGCCAGCACGGGGAGCGTTCCATGCCGTACGTGAACATCAAGATCACCCGCGAGGGCGCCACGCCGGAGCAGAAGGCCCGCCTGATCGCCGGCGCCACCCAGCTCCTGGTGGAGGTTCTCGGCAAGAATCCGGCGACCACCGTGGTGGTGATCGACGAGGTCGACACCGACAACTGGGGGATCGGCGGCGAGACCGTCACCCTGTTGCGGGCGCGCCCCAACCCGGGATAGCCTTGGCCCCGCCACCGCAAAGGGGAGAGGAGAGGACATGGACGGCCCCGCCCTCTGGACCGTGCTGCTGCCCGCCTTGGCGCTGGCCGCCGCCCTGGGCGTCAGCGCCCTGACCGCCCGCGGCGCCCGGCGCGGCGCGGCCCGGTCGCCGGCCCGGCCCGTCCCGCTCCCGCCCAGCGGCGTGCTGGCGCCCGGCCTGCCCTTCCCCGACGGCGTCGCGGTGGGCGACACGGTGTGGCTGTCGGGCCAGATCGGCGTCCGGCCGGGCACCCTCGACCTGGTCGACGGGTCGGCCGAGGAGGAGTTCCGCCAGGCCCTGGACAACCTCGCCGCCGTGCTCAGGGCCAACGGCATGACCACCCGCCATCTGGTGAAGGTCACCGTCATGCTGCGCGACATGGCGGACTGGCCGGCCTTCAACGCCGTCTACCAATCCTGTCTGGAACCGCCCTATCCCGCCCGATCCGCCTTCGCCGCCGCCGGGCTGGCGCTGGGCGCCCGGGTGGAGATCGAGGCGGTCGCCGTGCGCTGAAGGTCCCCGCCATGACCGACGCCCGCCAGCACGCCCCCGCGGCCGAGCGAAACCGCGACCCCATCCTGGCGGTGCTGCGGCGCGCCCTGCCGCCGCGCGGGCTGGTGCTGGAGGTGGCCAGCGGCACCGGCCAGCACGCCGTCCATTTCGCGGCCGCCCTGCCCGGGCTGACGTGGCAGCCGAGCGACCCCGGCGCCGAGGCCCGGGCCAGCGTCGCCGCCTGGCGCGACGGCGCTGGCCTGGCCAACCTGCTGGCCCCGCTGGCCCTCGACGCGGCGGCGGCGGACTGGCCGCTGGCGCACGCCGACGCGGTGGTGTGCATCAACATGATCCACATCGCCCCCTGGGCGGCGGGCCTGGGCCTGCTGCGCGGCGCCGCCCGCCTGCTCGGCCCCGGCGCGCCCTTGGTGCTGTACGGTCCGTTCCGCCGTGACGGCCGCCACACCGCCCCCAGCAACGCCGCCTTCGACGCCAGCCTGCGGCAGCGCGACCCGTCCTGGGGGGTGCGCGACCTGGAGGCGGTGGCCGCGGCCGCCGACGGCTTCCGCCTGGAGGAGGTGGCCGCGATGCCGGCCAACAACCTGACCGTGGTGCTCCGCCGCGGGTGAGCGGGGCCGGACGCCCGGCGCCGCTCGCCCCCGCCGGCCGATCAGTCGGCCCCGGCCGCCTTCTTGCGCAGGCGGGTCCGGCGGGCGATCAGGTTGAGCGCCTCGACCCCGGCGGAGAACGCCATCGCCGCGTAGATGTAGCCCTTGGGCACGTGGACGCCGAAGCCGTCGGCGATCAGGGTCATGCCGATCATCAAGAGGAAGCCCAGCGCCAGCATCACCACGCTGGGGTTGGCCTGGATGAAGTTGGCCAGGGGCGTCGCGGCCAGCATCATCACCGTCACGGCGACGATCACCGCCACCACCATGATCGGGATGTGATCGGTCATGCCCACCGCGGTGATGATGCTGTCGATGGAGAAGACCAGGTCGAGCACCAGGACCTGGCCGATGGCCGCGGCGAAGGTCGTGCCCGCCTTGTCCGCCTCGAACATGTCGGGGCCGGGGTCGGGATCGACGTTGTGGTGGATCTCCTTGGTCGCCTTCCACACCAGGAACAGGCCGCCGGCGATCAGGATGAGGTCGCGCCACGAGAAGCCGTGGCCGAAGGCGGTGAACAGCGGCTCCGTCAGCTGGACGATGATCGCCACCGTGCCCAGCAGGGCGAGGCGCAGGATCAGGGCCAGGCCGATCCCGACCCGCCGCGCCTTCGGCCGAATGTCCTCCGGCAGCTTGTTGGTGAGGATCGAGATGAAGATCAGGTTGTCGATGCCGAGGACCACCTCCATCACGATCAGGGTGGCGAGCGCGGCCCAGGCCGAGGGGTCGGCGAGGAGGACGGTGATGGACTCCATGGTCGCTCAGTGCTCCGGACGGCGAAAGGCGCGCCAGGATGCGGCGGCACCCGGGCCGGCGCAACCGTCCGATCGGCCGATCCCGGCGGATTTCCGCGCGCCGTGTGGCCGGCGCCACGTGGAGCACCCGCGCCCGCGCCGCCGGTGCGCCGGTCAGTCCGGGGCGACCACGGTCATCGCCTCCAAGTCGGCCAGCAACCGGCGCAGCGCAGCGCCGCCCCGGTCCGGGAAGGCGGCCAGAAGGTCGGGTTCGACGAACGACTCACGCCCGACCACCCAGGCCACGACCGGGCCCATGCCGGGCGGGATCGGCACCGCCTTGGCACCGTCGCTGAGCAGCCAGCCCTGGGGACGCTCCAGCACCTTCAAGGTGCTGCGGTTGCGGCGCCAGCGCCGCGCCGGCGCCGCGGCCGCGGGCGCGGGGGCGACGTCCGGCACCAGGGCCGGAAGGGAGAGCGAGGGCCGGGGGACGCTGAACGCGGACACCTGGCGATGCCACTGCTCCAGGGTCGCCGCCTCCCGCGTGTACTCGGCCAGCCGCGCCCCCAGCCGTGCGAGGTGGTCGGCCACCGCGCCGTCGCCGTCGCGCGCGGGGTGGGGCACCGTGCGGCGGAACAGGGGATCGTGGACGGCGCGCTCGAACAGCAGCGACACCAGGTCCAGCCCGACCACCGAGGTCAGGCCAAAGGCGACGTGCATGGTGCCGGCGGAGCTGGCGAGGGCGTCGTGGTACCAGCCGCGCGGCAGGTACAGAAGATCGCCGGGCTTCAGCAGCACCTCCTGGCTCACCGCCCCCATCCGGCTGTCGTGCGGGCAGTGCGGGCCGTGGCTGTAGGCGGGGTGGGACACCGGGTCCTCGACCGGCCGCTGGTAGACGCGCCAGAGCTTCTCGCCGGCCACGTGCACGGCGAAGACGTCGTGGGTGTCGTAGTGGCTGGGAAAGGCCGGATGCGCCTTCCAGGAGCAGTAGAGGTTCGCCTGCACCTTGCCGCCCACACCCTCCTCCAGCGCGCCGGCCACCGCCTTGAGCTGGGGGGTCAGGGTGTCGATGTCGTTGCACACCAGCGACGCCCCGCGCCGCAGCCACTCGCCCACCCGGTCGAGATCGGCCATCATCGCCGGGGCGCCGCCGATGCCGCGGCTCGGCCGGCAATAGTCCGGCGGCGGCACGGTGCGGCGGTCCAGGACGAGCTGCAGCGACGCGTCCGACCACAGGGCGTTGCGCGACAGCAGGTCGGACAGCGTCTCCCACCCCATGACCGAGGCGAACTTCTCCGGCCGCCCGGGAATGTGGAGCGGCCGCTTGAGATGGTGCTCGGCGAAAAACGCCTCCGGCGTGACCGGATCGAGGAGGTCGGCGAGGGTGGCGATGGTCTGGCTCACGGGGACCGGCTCCTGGCAGGGAAAGGGCCGTTGCGGCGCGGGCGGCCGGCCACCCGGCCGGGTGTTCTGGCCGCCCTGTTCTGGCCGCCCTGTTCTGGCAGCTCAGTTCTGGCAGCCCCGTTCTAGCAGTCCATGACCGACGAAATCACCCCTCGCCGTCGCGCAGCCGCTCCACCGCCCGGCGCTCGCGCTTGGTGGGGCGGCCGCTGCCGGGCGGCCGCGCCGCCGGTGCGGCGTTTTCCATCGCGGTCTCCCGGGCCGGCGGGGCGAGGTCCTCGTAGAGGGTGCGCGCCTCGTCGGCGGGGCCGCGCCGGGCGCCCAGCGCCCGCACCCTGACCACGCGGATGTGGCGCCCCTGGGGAAAGGTCAGCACGTCGCCGGGCTTCACCGCGTGGTGCGCCTTGGCCACCAGCGCGCCCGAGCACCGGAAGCCGCCGCCGGCCACCGTCCTGGCCGCCAGGCTGCGCGTCTTGTAGAAGCGCGCGAACCACAGCCACTTGTCGATGCGCAGGCGGCCGGCGCCGGCGGTCTCCGCCGGGGGCGGGCCGTCATCGGGGCCGTCATCATCGGCTCCGTCATCATCGGCGCCGTCATCACCGGTGCCGTCATCGGCGCGGTCGTCGTCCAGGTCGTCGGCGCGACCGCGGGCGGGGTCGGGGGCCGGGTCGGAAATCGGGTCGGAGGTTGGGGAGGGGGTGGTGTCGGTCATGGGCGGTCCAGCGTGGCCGGTCGGGTCTGGGGGGCGGGTCTGGGGGATCGGGTCTGGCATGCGGCGCCGTCACCCGGCGCCCTGGAAGTGGCGCAGCTTGGCGAAGGGATGGTCGGCGGGCGGCGGCTTGTCGCGGGGCGGCCGGGCGCGCACCGGCCGGCGGCGGCGCCACGCCGCGGTGCCGTCCGCGGCGGCGATGCGGGTGTAGCCCAGGGCGCCCAGCACCGCCGCCAGCTCCTCCGCCCCGGTGGCGATGATCTGGGCCAGCGCCGCCTCGGCCGGCGGCGTGCCGTCGCGCCCCTTGAGCAGCTCCACCTCGAGGCGGTCCAGCATGTCGACGCGCACCGCGCGCCGCCCCACCAGCGGATAGCCGATGGCGTCCCAGAACGCGGCGGGGCAGGCGCCGGCGCCGGGGCCGGTCTCGTCGATGGTCACCGACACGCGGCCCGACGGCGGCGCCGGGGCCGGCAGCGGCAGCCCCGCATGGACCGCCCACAGCAGCGCCCGCAGCTCCACCGCCGCCGGCTTCATCAGCGCCGGCACGAAGAGGTGGGTCACGCCGAGGCGGACGCCGTGCCGGGCCAGGGCCCGGCGATCGTCCCGGTCGAGGCCGTCGATCAGCCCGGCCACCGCCGGGCGCGGCAGCACCCCCAGCCCCTCCTCGAGCTGGAAGGCGAGGCCACGGGCGGTGCCCGTGAGGTCCTCGGCCTTGCCGAGCGCCAGAAGCGGCTTCAGGCGGTGCCCGACATGCCCCTTCAGCCACGCCTCCAGGCGCAGGCGCAGGCGGTCGCGCTGGGCCTGGTCGAGCAGGGTGTCGCCAAGGGGAACCACCATCGGCGCCAGCACCGAAGGCCCGGCGGCAAGCCGCGCCACCGCCCGCCCGTGGCAGCGCAGCGTCCCGTCGGCGGCCATCCCGAACGCCGCGTCCGGCTCCTGTTCGAAGGCCCGGACGCGGCGGGCCAGCTCGTCCACCAGGGCGCGCCGCGCCGCCGTGAGCAGGGCCCGCGCCTCGTCGGAGCGGTCCGGGGCGTCGGGCACGAAGCGGAAGCCGTCGAGCTGCCCCACGGGATGGCCCTCCACCACCACCTCGCCGTCGGCGCGCACCCCGCCGACCAGCGCCCGTCCGTCCTTCAGGGTGCGCACCAGGGTGGCCGAGCGGCGGTCGATGAAGCGCTGGGTCAGGCGCTCGTGCAGGGCGTCGGACAGGGTGTCCTCGATGGCCCGGGTGCGCTCCTGCCAGTGCAGGGGGTCCCTCAGCCACGCCGGCCGGTTGGAGATGTAGGTCCAGGTGCGGATGTGGGCGATGCGCGCCACCAGGGCGTCGATGTCGCCCTCGGTGCGCTCCAGGCGCGCCACCTGGCGGGCCACCCAATCCTCGTCGAGGCGGCCGGCCGGGGCCCGCAGGAAGCGGTAGATCTGGCCGAGCAGGCGGGTGTGGGCGTCCGACAGCACCTTGCGGAAGTCGGGAACCTGGCAGACCTCCCACAGCAGCTGCACCGCCGGCCTGCCCTTGGCCAGGGCCAGCACGTCGGGGTCGCGGACCAGCGCCTGCAGGGACAGGTGGTCGTCGGCGTCGCGGGCGCGGATCAGCTCGGGAAGGCCGGGCCGCTCCTCGAGCGATTTCAGCAGATAGCCCGGCGTGTCGAAGCGCAGCGCGGCGTTGCGCCACATCAGCGATTTCAGGGTCTCGAAGCTGTGGTTCTCGACCCGGTCCACCAGCTCCGGCTCCAGCTCGCCGACCTCGTCGGTGGTGCCGAAGGTGCCGTCGCGCATGTGGCGCCCGGCGCGCCCGGCGATCTGCGCCACCTCGGTGGGGCGCAGGCGGCGCGGCTGGAACCCGTCGAACTTGACCATGCGGGCGAAGGCGACGTGGTCGACGTCCATATTGAGGCCCATGCCGATGGCGTCGGTGGCGACGAGGTAGTCGACCTCGCCGGCCTGGTAGAGGCCGATCTGGGCGTTGCGGGTGCGCGGGCTGAGCGCCCCCAGCACCACCGCGGTGCCGCCGCGCTGGCGCCGCAGCAGCTCGGCCATGGCGTAGACGTCGGTGGCGGAGAAGGCGACCACCGCGGAGCGCGGCGGCAGCCGGGTCAGCTTGCGGTGGCCGGCGTAGGTGAGCTGGGAGAACCGGGGCCGGCCGATGAATTCGACCCGCGGCACGAGTCGGCGGATCAGCGGCTGGACGATGTCGGAGCCGAGGAACATGGTCTCGACCTCGCCGCGGGCGTGCAGCAGGCGGTCGGTGAAGATGTGGCCGCGCTCGGGGTCGGCGCAGAGCTGGATCTCGTCCACCGCCAGGAAATCGACGACGCGGTCCAGCGGCATCGATTCCACCGTGCACACCCAATAGGCGGGGTTGGGCGGCAGGATCTTCTCCTCGCCGGTCACCAGGGCGACGGCGTTGCGGCCCTTCGCGGCGACGATCCGGTCGTAGTTCTCGCGCGCCAGCAGGCGCAGCGGAAAACCGATCATGCCCGTCCGGTAGCCCAGCATCCGCTCGATGGCGAGATAGGTCTTGCCGGTGTTGGTCGGGCCCAACACCGCGGTCACCCGCGCCGCCGGGCCGGACGGATCGTAGAAGGCTGCAGCCATGGCCCTAAGCATTGGTCGCTGCGCCGCGGGATGCAAGCACAAGCGCAACCAGATGGGGCGGCGGACGGGGGGGCGGACGGGCGGCGGTGCACCCCCTTGCCCGGTCCCCCGTGCGATGGCATGGACCGCGGGCGGCGAACGCTGTTAACTGGACCCTCCCGATCCCGATCGCCCGAGAGGCCCCATGCGACCGCCGACGCGCCGCCCGTTCCCCGCCCTTGCCGGCGCCCTCGCCCTGGCGCTCGCCGCCGGCACCCCCGGCGCGGCGCTGGCCCAGGCCGTGCCGCCATCGCCGGCAACGGCCGACGCTGCGGACGCCGCGGCGGCGGCGGCGATGGCGGCGCCGGCGGCGGTGGCGCCGGCCATCGACGCGGCGGGGGCCGCGGCCCTGGCCGACTCCCTGGCGGACGGCATGGCGCGCCTGTTGGGCGACGACGACGACGCCACCACCGCCTTCGACTGGGAGGACGATCCCGAGGTCACGCCGGCCGGCGACCACTACGACGTGGCGTTGCCGGCGCTGAGCGCCACCGGCACCGACGGCAACCGCATCGACATCGGGGTGATCCGGCTGCGCGTGCGCCCGCTGGGCGCGGGGCGCTACGCGGTCGCGGCGACGCTGCCCACGACCATGCCCGTGGTGGCCGGGGAGGAGGACGAGCCGGTCGGCAGCCTGACCATCGGGGAGCACCGGATCGAGGGCGAGTGGATCGCCCCGTTCGACACCTTCCTCACGGCCGATATGGTCGTCAACGACGTGGTGGTCGACTCGCCCGAGACCGACGGGCGCGCGACCATCGGCGCGATCACCTACCTGCAGGACTTCCAGCCCGACGGACCGGCCACCTGGGGCGGACCGGCGGCGCTGGCGATCAGCAACCTGTCGATGACCGACGACGGGGATGGATCGTCGACGCTCCACGTCGACGGCTGGACCGTGGAGGTGGAGGCCGACGGCATGAATCCGGCCGAGGCCACCCGGCTCAACCGCCAGCTCCGGGGGATGGCGGACCCGCTGCAGGCGATCGTCATGGTGCTCGAACGCATGTCCGATCTGGCCGCCAACGTGACGCTCCGCACGACCGTCACCGGACTGTCGGTCCGCGACCCCGGCGCGCGGACGCTGCGCCTGGACCGCATCGCCCTGCAGGGCGGGATGCAGGGGGTCGGCGCGGCACGGGGGTCGGCCTCGTTCGGACTCGAGGCGCGCGGGCTCGCCATCACCCCGTCCCTGGCGCCGCGGGAGTTCACCCCCGACCAGGTGGAGATCACGCTGGCCCTCACCGACCTGCCGGGCCGCACCTTGTGGACGGCGCTGGCCGACGTGGTCGCCGGGACCGGGAACAAGCGCGCCCGCGCCGACGCCCGGGCCCGGGTGCTGGCGCTGCTGAGGGACGCCGGAACGGCGCTGCGGATCGAGCGGATGCAGCTGCAATCGCCGGCGCTGGGGGCGAGCACCGAGGGCGTGGCCCGCATCGCCCCCGCCTCCGCCCTGGGCGCGGTGGCCGACCTCACGGTGCGGTTGCGCGGGCTCGACGCCGCGGCGGACGCCCTGCGCCCGCAGCCGGGCCGCCAGCCCGACGAGGAGGCCCAGGAGACGCTGGGCATCATCGCCCTGCTCCAGGCCATGGGGCAGCCGGACGCCGACGGGAGCGGCGACCTCCGGGTCTACCGGATCGAGGTGACGGAGGACGGCGGGCTGCGCCTCAACGGCGCCGACATGTCCGCCCTGTTCGGGGGGGCGCCGCCGGTCCGGCGGAAGTCCACGCCCTGACGGCCGCCGCCTGCCACTTGCGCGGGCGCCGGCACTCCCACACATATCCGCCGGCAGCGGCCGACGGGCTCGTCCCCGGCGGCCGCGCCACCGCACACCCGCACCCGACAACAACCCGTGGAATGGTGATTCCGATGACCGAGGAACGGCTCAGCTTCCAGGCCGAGGTCAGCCGCCTGCTCGACATCGTCGCGCACTCGCTCTACAGCGAGAAGGACGTGTTCCTGCGCGAACTCGTGTCCAACGCCTCCGACGCCTGCGACCGTCTGCGCTACGCCGCCCTGACCCAGCCCGAGCTGACCGCCGGCGACGCCGACTTCCAGATCGTGCTGACCCCCGATACGGAGGCGCGCACCCTGACCGTCGCCGACAACGGCATCGGCATGAACCGCGAGGACCTGGTGGAGAACCTGGGCACCATCGCCCGCTCCGGCACCGCCGCGTTCATGCGCCAGCTCTCCGGCGACAGCAAGAAGGACGTCAGCCTGATCGGCCAGTTCGGCGTCGGCTTCTACTCCGCCTTCATGGTCGCCGACCGGGTCGAGGTCACCACCCGCAAGGCCGGCGAGGACCAGGGCTGGCTGTGGACCTCCGACGGCAAGGGCGAGTTCACGGTGGCGGCGGCCGCCGACGCGCCGCGCGGCACCCGCATCGTCCTGCACCTGCGCGAGGGCGACGACGAGTACCTGGAGGAGATGCGCCTCTCCACCATCGTGCGCAAATACTCCGACCACATCGCCATCCCCATCCGCTTCGCCGCCGGTGAGGAGACACGGACTCTGAACAGCGCCTCGGCGCTGTGGATGCGCTCCAAGAGCGAGGTGACGGAGGAGCAGTACAAGGAGTTCTACCACCACGTCGGCCACGCCTTCGACGATCCCTGGCTGACCATCCACTGGCGGGCGGAAGGCGCCATCGAGTACACGAACCTGCTGTTCGTGCCCTCCATGAAGCCCTTCGACCTGTTCGACCCGAAGCGGGCGCACCGGGTGAAGCTCTACGTCAAGCGGGTCTTCATCACCGACGGCGCGGACGGGCTGGTGCCGCCCTACCTGCGCTTCCTCAAGGGTGTGGTCGACACCGAGGACCTGCCGCTCAACATCAGCCGCGAGATGCTCCAGCACAACCCGATGCTGGCCAAGATCCGCTCCGGCCTGACGCGCCGGGTGCTCGGCGAGCTCACCAAAAAGGCGGGCGATCCCGAGGCGGCGGCGGAATACGCCGCCTTCTGGGAGAACTTCGGCGCGGTGCTGAAGGAGGGGCTCTACGAGGACTTCGAGCACCGCAAGGAGCTGATGAAGCTGCTGCGCTTCCGCTCGACCCACGGCGACGGGCTGGTGTCGCTCGACGACTACATCGGCCGCATGAAGGAGGGCCAGGAGGCCATCTTCACCATCGCCGGCGACGACGAGGAGGCGCTGCGCCGCAGCCCGCAGATCGAGGGCTTCAAGGCCAAGGGCGTGGAGGTGCTGCTGCTGACCGACCCGGTCGACGAGTTCTGGGTGCCGGCGGTCGGCGAGCACGAGGGCAAGCGCTTCAAGTCGGTCACCAAGGGCGGGGCCGATCTCGGCCGCATCAAGACGGCCGACGACGCCGACGACGCCACGCCCGCCGAGGAGGCCGAGGCCGGCGACCTCGACAGCCTGATCGCCCTGTTCAAGCTGACCCTGGGCGACGCCGTGAAGGACGTCCGGCGCTCCGAACGGCTGACCGACAGCGCGGTCTGCCTGGTCGCCGACGAGAACGACATGGACATGCACCTGGAGCGCCTGCTCAAGCAGCACAAGCAGCTGGGTGCCGCGGAGGCGACCCGCATCCTCGAGCTGAACCCGGGCCATCCGCTGGTGGCACGGCTGGCCGACCGCGCCAAGGCGGACGGCGCCAACCCGGACCTGGGCGAGGTGGCGTGGCTGCTGCTCGACCAGGCCCGCATCGTCGAGGGCGACCCGGTGCCCGACCCGGTGGCCTTCGCCCGCCGCCTGTCGTCGCTGGTCGCCAAGGGGCTGGCCGCCTGACGGGCGGACGGCCGCTATTCCGCTGGGCGGGAAAACGGCCGGGCTCCCGGCGGATTGGGGGGTGTCATCGCGGCGTCCGGCTTCCTACCCTTCTGGTGGAGGACACGACCGGAACCGAGGAGGGACGCGATGGCACCCCACGACACGCTGGCCGATTGGTGCCGGCACGAGCGCATGCAGCAGCAGGCCAGGCTGGAGTGGCTGGAGTCGGGCCGCATGCAGGTCGCCACCCGCGACGCGTCTGGCCAGTCCATCGACATGACCCTGCAGAGCATCGCCGAGGCCCGTCGCAAGGTGGCGGAGCTGGACGAGCTGCTGGCCCGCGAGGGCTAGACCGGCGGGCGGCCGCTTCGGCAGCCCATCCCGTTGAAGATCCCGTCCGGGGTGCGGCCAAGTCGTATTGCCCAGCTTACGTTCGATTGGTATCAATACTGCCGATGCCGCAAGGCTCCGCTCGGGCCGGTGCCCCTTCGCGCCATGCGTTCCGGTGTGCGCGAAAGGATGCCGTGTCCCGGCTGCCTGCGCACGAGAGAGGAATGGTGACGGACTCCGGCGCGCGATGAACGATGAGACGCGAGAGGGGATTCACCGCCTCTGGGATGCCTTGACGGATTTTGGCACCAGCGACCTGGACAAAGCCGTCACCCACCTGATGTCGTCGCTCTGCGCCGTATGCGGCGCCGGAAATGCGACCTGGGGCGGCGCCATCCGCGTCGACAAGGCGGCCGACGACGATCCGCTGATGGGATGGCGGACGGTCGGCATGCGGTCGCTGAAGCCGGTCGAGCCCTATCCGGACGAAAGCTTCTTCAAGAACATCCTGCGCCACTGGGACCGGCGGGAGATCGACCCCTCCTTCCTCCTGCCGATGCGCGGCGTCGGAAGCTTCCGCACCTACTCCTTCCGGCGGGAACTGCCGCCGGAATGGTTCGGAAGCCCGTTCCACAACGCCTATTACGGTTCGGCCGGCATCCACGACGCCGTCTTCGTCGGCTTCCCGCTGAACGAGGACTGTGAATCCCATTTCGGATTCTATTCGGGCCAGCCCTTCACCGATGCGCACGTCGAGGCCCTGGCCTATGCGCTGCGGGGCATCAAGTGGTTCCACAACCATCTGATGCTGAGCCACAGCCTGCTCGTCGCGACGGCACCGCTCACCCCGACGGAGCACGCCATCCTGCGGTTGCTGCTGACCGACGCGCCCGAGAAGCAGATCGCCCATCGGATCGCCCTCGCGCCCTCGACGACGCACCAGCACGTGGTGAGCATCTTCCGGAAATTCGGTGTGCACAGCCGCGCCGGCCTGATGAGCATCTGGCTAAAAAACGCGAGATAATCAATGGGTTCAGGTCTATCCCCTACTGTTTAGTGGATGTGACCCCTCCGGCGCCTTCCAGTACAGCTATCCCACGAACGATTGGTGACGACCTCCCCGACGGGCTTCCGGGCATGCGGTGGGGAAAGCGCCGTAGGCGTGGGGGTGTGGGTGGCCATGCGCGACCGGCGGGGAAGGGGACGGAGCGCGGCGGTGCGATGGGCACGGCTGGCGCCGCTGGCCGCGATCCTGTCGGCATTCCATACCAGTGACGTGGCGGCACAAACCTCCCTTCCCGGCAGCGTCGATCCCGGCCAGCTTGAACGGCGCTTCTCGCCGCCACCCGCCCCGCGATCCGACGGAACGGCCCCCGCCCCGCCCCGCGGCCCGGCCCTGGCGGTGCCGGACGGAGCCGGAGCGGCCACCTTCCGCCTGCAAGGCGTCGTCATTGACGGCACCACCGTGTTCACGCCCGAGGCGTTGCGCCCGCTGTACGCGGCGCTTCTTGGCACCACGGTCTCTGTGGAAGCCCTGTACCGGGTGGCCGAGGCGGTCACCGACCTCTACGTCCGGTCCGGCTACCTGCTGAGCCAGGCCATCGTCCCGCCCCAGCGGATCGGCCGGGACGGCACCGTCCGGCTGCGGGTGATCGAAGGCTTCGTCGACCGGGTGATCGTGAACGGCGATCTCCAGGGGGGCGAACGCTTCGTCACGGCCTACGGCGACGTCATCCGCGCCGAGCGCCCCCTGCGCCTCGCCACCCTGGAACGCTCCCTGCTGCTGGCCGGCGACCTCGCCGGAACCACCGCCAGCGGCACTCTGGTGCCGTCGGACACCGCACCGGGCGCCGCCGACCTGGTGATCGACGTGTCGCTCGACCCCATCGACGCCGCGGTCAGCATCGACAACCGGGGCAGCCGCTACGTCGGCGCATGGCAGGCGGTCGGGGCGCTCAGCCTGAACTCGACGCTCGGTCTCGGCGAGCGGATCGACCTCCAGGCGGTCACCACCCCGTTCGAGCCGAGAGAGCTGAAATACGGGCGGGTCACCTACACCCAGCCGGTCGGCACGCAGGGAACCACGCTGTCCGCCGAGGCGGGCTGGCTCACATCCCGTCCGGGGTCCTGGTTGAGCGAGCTCGGGGTGCGCAGCCGGGCCCAGGTGGTGGCGGTGGGGGCCAGCCATCCCGTCATCCGCAGCCGGCGCGAGAATCTGGTGCTGTGGGGCCGCCTGGAGGCGCGCGACAGCCGGACCGGGGAGCACGGCGACCAGATCGTTTCGCAAGACGGCCTGCGCTCCCTTCGCCTGGGAACCCGCTACGACTGGGTGGACGGCTGGGGGGGAGCACCCGCGGTCACCCTGGTCAACCTCGACCTGAACAAGGGCCTGGACGTGCTGGGAGCCCGGCGCAGCGGCTCCGACCGGCTGTCCGTCAGCGATGGGCGCTCCGACTACGTCAGCCTCGGCTTCGAGGCGACCCGCACCCAGGCGCTGGGCGGGCGGTTCAGCCTCATGGCCGGCCTGGCCGGCCAGTGGACCCGGGACACGCTCCTGTCGGCCGAGCAGTTCGCCCTGGGCGGCGGCCAGTACGGCCGGGCCTACGACCCCGCCGAGATCACCGGCGACCGCGGCCTCGCCGCCAAGCTGGAGCTGCGCTACGCCGGGCCGGAGATGCCCGGGCTCGCGGGGTGGCAGGCCTACGTGTTCTGGGACGGCGGCCGCACCTGGCTGGTCGCCGACCGGGGCGACGGCACGCAGGCGCGCAGCCTGATGTCGGCCGGTGCCGGCCTGCGCGTCGACCTGACGGATCGCTGGGCCCTGAACCTGGAGGCCGCCGTGCCGGTGAGCGACGCGCAAGGGGCGTCGGCCAGCGACGGAGGCCGCGACCCGCGCGTCTATTTCGGCCTGGTGGCCCGGTACTGAGACAGGGACGGAGACGGCATGACACCCCACACCCCGCTGCGCTCGGCGCTCCTGGCGTGCACGGCCCTCAGCCTGGTCATGGTCCTGCCGGCGCCGCACGCCCTGGCCCTTCCCCAGGGAGGCCGGATCACGGCCGGGGACGGTGCGATCATCACCGACAGCCCCGACCGCATCACGGTCGTGCAGAATTCCGACCGGCTGGTCATCGACTGGCAAAGCTTCAACATCGCCGCCGGCGAACAGGTGGTCTTCGTCCAGGCCGACCAGATCATGCAGGTGCTGAACCGTGTTCTGGGCACTGAGGCGAGCACGATCCTCGGGCGGGTCTCCGCGGCCGGCACAATCATCATCACCAACCCCAACGGCATCCTGTTCGGCGCCGGCGCCGAGGTGAACGTCGGCGCGCTGATCGCCACCACCAGCGGCATCGCCGACACCGCGTTCCTGGCCGGCGACCTGACCTTCGACAGCCCCAGCGACAGCGCGACGGCATCGGTCGTCAACCGCGGCACCATCACGGCCGCCGAAGCCGGGCTGGTCGGGCTGGTCGCCCCGGGCGTGGAGAACTCCGGCATCATCCAGGCCCGCCTCGGCACCGTCCAGCTTGCGGCGGGCAACCGGTTCACCGTCGACCTCCACGGCGACAAGCTGATCCGCCTCGCCGTCGGCGACGCGGTCGCCCGACGGGTCACGGCCGCCGACGGCAGGCCGCTGGAGGCGTTGACCGCCAACCACGGGCGGATCGAGGCGGATGGCGGGCGTGTGCTCCTGACGGCCAGCGCCGCCCGCGACATCGTGCGCAACGTCATCAACATGGACGGTGTGGTCCAGGCCCGCACGGTGGCGGCGGTCGACGGCGAGATCGTGCTGGACGGCGGAGCCACGGGGGCCGTCGCCGTCGCCGGAACCCTCGACGCCTCCGGCACCGGCGCCGCCGAATCGGGGGGAGCCATCACCGTGCTGGGAGACGACATCGCCATCCTGGACGGCGCGAAGCTGCTGGCCACCGGGGGACAGGGTGGCGGGCGCATCGCCGCCGGCGGCTGGGACAGCGCCACGGCGACGCTGGCGGACGGGGCCGTCATGGATGCCTCCGCCACCCATGCCGGCAAGGGCGGGCGCGCCACCCTGGTGGCCAGGACGACGGTGGCCCGCGGCACGATCGCGGCACAGGGTGGTGCGTCGGGAGGGGATGGCGGCTTCGTCGAAACGTCCGGCCACAGCCTCGACGTCGCCGGGGCCAGGGTGAGCGCCGCCGCACCCGCGGGCCGCGGCGGGGACTGGGTGCTCGACCCCTACGACCTGACGGTCGACGACGCCGCCGCCACGGCCATCGCCGCGACGCTGGATGGCGGCACGGGCGTCACCCTGCAGGCCACCGCCGCCGGAACCGGCGGCCCGGGAACGCCGGATCCGGCCGGCAATGGCGACATCTTCATCACCGCGCCGATCGCCTGGGGAGCGGACAGCACCCTGACGCTGGACGCCCACCGTTCGATCGTCGTCGACGCCCCCATCACCGCGACGGGGTCCGGCGCCGGCCTGGCCCTGACCTTCGGGGCCGGTGGGACTTTCTACGCCAACGCGGCGGTGTCCCTGCCGACCACCGCCGCGCTCAGCATCAACGCCCAGGCCTTCACACTGATCGACGACCTCGCCGACATCTCCAGCCTGTCCGGCCGCTACGCGCTGGTCACCGACATCACGCTGAGCGGCACCCGCACGCCGATGGGCACGCTGACCGGCACCCTGGAGGGGCTGGGCCACGACATGTCCAACCTGACCATCAGCGCGCCGGCCGGCTTCTATCAGGGCCTGTTCGAAGAGATCGGCGGATCCGGTACGGTGCGCAACCTGAACTTGCGGAACGTGAACGTGACGGGGAGCGTCGGCGCCGGCTCGCTGGCCGGGTACAACAGCGGGACGATCATCAACAGCTCGGCCCAGGGTGCCGTCACGGGAACCGGCGACTCCTCGAGCGTCGGCGGGCTGGTCGGCGGGAACGCCGGCACGATCGCCGACAGTTGGACCGACGTGACCACCCGGGGCGACGGCTCCATGGTCGGCGGCCTGGCCGGCACCAACAGCGGCACCATCCTGCGCAGCGTCTCCCACGGCCTGACGGTCGGCAACACCTATGTCGGCGGGCTGGCCGGCGACAACTTCTTCGGCACCATCCAGGACAGCCGCGCCGACGGCGAGGTGCGCGGCGAATTCTACACCGGAGGGCTGGCCGGCGAGAATCGCGGCACGATCTCGGCCAGCACGGCGTCGGCAACGGTGACCGGCATCGGCACCGCCTACGCCACCGGCGGCGTGGCCGGTGAGAACACGGGGACGATCATCGCCAGCAGCGCCACCGGTGCGGTGACGGGCCGGACCCACACCGGCGGCCTCAGCGGCTTGAACTCGTCCACGATCACGACCAGCCGGGCCTCCGGCACCGTGTCCGGTTCCAGCAGCAGCGGCGGCCTCGTCGGCTGGAACCTCTTCGGCACGGTGACGAGCAGCTACGCGACCGGCACCGTCACCGGCACATCCGGCAACACCGGCGGCCTGGTCGGCCACAACGACAACGGCACCGTCCGCGACAGCTACGCCACGGGTGCCGTGACCGGCCCCACCAACGTCGCCGGGCTGGTGGGCAACCTGGAGGGCGGAACGGTCGACCAGTCCTATTGGGACACGGCGACCACCGGCCAGGCCCAGGCCTGCGGCACGGCGGGCACCTGCGGGGCGACCGGGGTGGGCGGCTCGGCCGTCTACGCCCAGGCCAGCTACGGGGACCTCGATTTCGGCGCGGACTGGTACATGGTCGACGGCGCCACCCGGCCCTTCCTGCGGGCGGAGCGGTCGACCACCATCGTCACCGCCAACCAGCTCCAGCTCGTCAGCCTGGACCCGACGGCGCGTTACACCCTGGGCGTGGACATCATCGTGCCCGACGCCGGCGGCGCCGGCATGTGGAACGCCGACACCGGCTTCGTCCCGCTGGGCAGCTTCTCCGGCACCTTCGACGGCAAGGGCCACATCATCGACGGCCTGGTGGTCAGGGCCGTGGGCACCGACGGCGTCGGGCTGTTCAGCGCCATCGGGGCCGGCGGCGTGGTGCGCAACCTCGGCCTGATCGGCGGCGGAGCGACGGGTGCCACCGGCGTCGGCATGCTGGCCGGCGTGAACGCGGGCACGGTGGCGACCGTCTTCGCCACCGGCGCGGTGTCGGGCGCCGCCGCGGCGGGCGGGTTGGTGGGCGCCAACGAGGGGACGGTGACCAACAGCTACGCCACCGGCGCCGTCAACGGCGGTGCCTCCGGGGCGACGGTGGGCGGCCTGGTGGGCACCAACGGCGCCGCCGGCACGGTGGAGAAGAGCTACTGGGACACCGCCTCGACCGGCCAGGACAGCGGCGCCGGGCAGGACGACGGCCATTTCGCGGCGAACGGCCTGTCCACGGCGGAGGCCATGGACCCGGACAGCTACGGTGATTTCGACCGCTTCGCCACGACCTGGTACATGGTGGACGGCAAGACGCGGCCGTTCCTGCGCGGCGCGTACTCCACCATCATCACCAACCCCTACCAGCTCCAGCTTGCCGGCATGGACACCTCGGTGGACCACCGGCTCGGCGCCAACGTCACGATGCCGGCCCTGACGGCCTCGGGGATGTGGAACGCCGACACCGGCTTCGCCCCCCTCGGCACGCTGACCGCCACGTTCGACGGGCGGGGCCACACCATCACCGGCCTCACCATCACCGACGCCGGCGCCGACGCCCAGGGGCTGTTCACACAGATCGGCGCCACCGGCGTGGTCCGCGACCTCGGGCTTGCCGAGGCCAGCGTGCACGGCCGCACCGACGCCGGCGCGCTGGCGGGGCGGAACGCCGGCCGGATCGTGAACGTCTTCGCCACCGGCTCCGTGAGCGCCACGACCGCGGGCGGCGGGCTGGTCGGCACCAACACCGCCGGCGGCCAGGTGGACACCAGCTTCGCCACCGCGACGGTGTCGGGCGGCGATTCCCTGGGCGGGCTGGTCGGCGTCAACGACGGCGGCGTCACCAGGAGCTACGCCACCGGCGCGGTCTCCGGCGGCGAGGCGGTGGGCGGCCTCGTCGGCACCGGCACCGGCGGCAGCCTGACCGACGTCTACGCCCGCGGCGCGGTGTCGGGCACCGGCGCCGTGGGCGGTCTGGTCGGCCGCAGCGGCGCCGGGTCCACGGTCACCTCCGCCTACGCCACCGGCCACGTCACCGGCGGCGATGGCGCCACCACCGGCGGGCTGGCCGGCGACCACCAGGGCGCGCTGGGCAACGCCTATTGGGACACGGAGTCCACCGGCCAGGCCGCGGGTTGTGGCGGCGACGCCCAGTGCGGCGGCGGGGCCACGGGTCTCACCACGGCCGTTGCCATGGCGCAAGGCGACAACGTCCACGAGGCCGGCTTCCCCCTCTTCGACTTCGACGCCGGCTGGTACCAGCAGGCCGGCCTCTACCCGATTCTCTACGCCTCGCCCTTCGTGGTGACGGTCACCATCCCGCCGGGCGGCCTCACCATGACCTATGGCGACGCCGTGCCCGTCTGCGTGCCGGAAATCGCCGGGGGCGTGTGGGCGAGCGACGCCCTGCGCGACAGCGACATCGTGATGAACGACCCGGGAACGCCGGACGCCGGTGCTTTCGAGTACGTCGCCAGCGGCACCGCCATCACCAGCGCCGCCGGGCAGGACTACGTCTTCGCGTGCAAGGACTGCACCCTGGTCGTCGACAGGCGGGCGTTGACGGTCGACGGCCCGCTGACCGTGGCGGACCGCGTCTACGACGGCACCACCGCGGCGACGGTGTCCGGGCTCGGCAACCTGGTGACCGGCGACGACGTCCGGGTGCAGGGCGCCTTCGAGGATGCCAACGTCGGCGTGGCCAAGACCGTCGACCTGTCCAGCCTGGTGCTGGCCGGCACCAAGGCGGGCAACTACACCCTGCCGGCGACCGCGGGCACCACCACGGCCAGCGTCTCACCGCTGACCGTTGACCTCAGCGCCGCCGGCACCGCCACCAAGACCTACGACGGCACGACCGGCGTCGCCCTCACCGGCGTGGCCAACCTGGTCGACGGCGACGAGGTCGCGGTGCAAGGCGATTTTCTCGACGCCAGTGCCGGAGCAGGCAAGGACCTCGACCTGACCAGCCTCGCGCTGTCGGGCGCCCAGGCCGGGAACTACGACCTGCCCGCCGCGCCGGCCGCCATCACAGGCACCATCGACCGGCGCCCGCTCGACCTCGGCGGGGTTGCCGTCACCACCCGGACCTACGACGGCACGACCGGGGCCGATGTCACCGGCCTCGGCAACCTCATCGGCGCCGACGACGTCACCGCCCGAGGCCAGTACGCCGACGCCGACGCCGGCGTGGGCAAGACGGTGGACCTCGCCGGGCTCGTGCTCTCCGGGGCCCAGGCCGGCAACTACACCCTGCCCGCCACCCCCGGCACCGTCACCGGGACCATCACCCCGCGCCCCCTGTCCATCGGCGGCGCCCTGGCCGCCGCCGACAAGGTCTACGACGGCACCACCGCCACGACGGTGTCCGGCCTGGACGGCATCCTGCCCGGCGACGACGCGCTGGTGGAGGGCCGGTTCGCCGACGCCGGCGTGGGTGCGGACAAGACCATCGACCTTTCCACCCTGTCCCTGTCCGGCACCAGGGCCGGCAACTACGCCCTGCCCGCCACCCCCGGCAGCACCACCGCCAGCATCACGCCGCGCACCCTCGACCTCGCCGGTGCCGGCGTCGCCACCCGGACCTACGACGGAACGGCCGACGCCGCCATCACCGGCCTCGGCAACGTCGTCGGCGGCGACGACGTCACCGCCCGCGGCAGCTTCGCCGACGCCAATGCAGGCACGGGCAAGTCGGTCGATCTCGCGGGACTCGTTCTGTCCGGCGACCAGTCCGGGAACTACCAGCTCCCGGCCGCAGCGGGGTCCGTGGCCGGCACCATCGACCCGCGCCCCCTCGACCTGGGCGGTGCCAGCGCCGTGACGAGGGTCTATGACGGGACGACCGACGCCACCCTGGCCGGTCTTGCCAATGTCGTCGGCGCCGATGACGTCGTGGTGCAGGGGCACTACGTCGACGCCGACGCCGGCACGGGCAAGGAGCTCGACCTGGCCAGCCTCGCCCTGTCGGGGGCGCAGGCCGGCAACTACGCGCTGCCCGGCGCGCCGGCCGTCATCACCGGCACCGTCGGCCGGCGCCCCCTGGACTTGGCCGGCGTCGCCGTCACCACCAGGACCTATGACGGCACCACGGACGCGGCGATCACCGGGCTCGGCAACGTCGTCGGCGTGGACGATGTCACGGCCCGGGGCCGCTACGCCGATGCCGACGCCGGCGTGGGCAAGACGGTGGACCTCGCCAGCCTCGTGCTGTCCGGCACCCAGGCCGGCAACTACACCCTGCCCGCCAGCGCCGGCACCGCGACCGGCACCATCGACCCGCTCACCTTGACCGTTGGCGGCGCCGTGACCGCCGTGGACAAGGTCTATGACGGGACGGTTGTGGCGGCGGTGACCGGGATCGCCGGCATCCTCCCCGGCGACGACGCGGTCGTGGTGGGACGGTTCGCCGATGGCAACGTCGGCGTCGGCAAGGTGGTGGACCTGTCCGGGCTGTCCCTGTCCGGCACCAAGGCCGGCAACTACGTCCTGCCGGCGACCGCCGGAAGCTCCACCGCCACCATAACGCCGCGCACCCTCGACCTGTCCGGTGCCGTGGCGTCCACCCGGACCTATGACGGGACCACCGGCACCGCCATCACCGGGATCGCCAACATCGTCGGCGCCGACGACGTCCTGCTTCAGGGACGCTACGCCGATGCCGACGCCGGCACGGGCAAGACGGTCGACCCGGCCAGCCTCGTGCTGACGGGCGCCACCGCGTCCAATTACCAGCTTCCCGCATCACCGGGGGACCTCACCGGCACCATCGAGCAACGCGCGGTCGACCTCGGCGGCATCACCGTCGTCACAAGGACCTACGACGGCACCGCCGACGCGACCATCACCGGACTCGGCAACCTCGTCGGGGCGGACGAGGTTGCCGCCCTCGGCCGCTTCGGCGACGCCAACGCCGGGACGGACAAGCCGGTCGACCTTGCCGGCCTCACCCTGTCGGGCGCCCAGGCGGCGAATTACCGGCTTCCCGCCACGCCGGGCGTCGCCACCGGAACGATCGTGCCGCGGCCGCTCGATCTCAGCAGCGCCGTGGTCGCCACCAGGATCTACGACGGCACCACCGATGCGACGGTCACCGGGTTCGGCAACATCGTCGGCAGCGACGACGTCGCCGCCCTCGGCCGCTTCACCGACGCCGACGCGGGTGTCGACAAACCCGTCGACCTCTCCGGGATCACCCTGACCGGCGCCCACGCCGGCAACTACAGCGTGCCGGCCGCCGCCGGCAGCGTGACCGGCACCATCGATCGCCGCACCCTCGACCTCTCCCGCGTCTCGGTCGCGTCGCGGGCCTACGACGGCACGACCGTGGCGCCCCTCGCCGGGCTGGGCAACGTCGTCGCCGGCGACGACGTCACGGCTGTGGGGCGCTACGCCGATGCCAACGCCGGCCAGGGCAAGGCTGTCGATCTCTCCGGACTGGCCCTGTCGGGCGCCGGGGCGGGCAACTACCGTCTGCCGGGCGCGGCCGGACTCGTCACCGGAGACGTCAGCAGGGCGCCTTTGACGGTCACCGCGAACGACGCCACGATCCTGGCCGGCGCCCCGTTGCCCACCGGCACACTGAGCTATTCCGGCTGGGTCGACGGTGAGGGCATCGGCAATCTGACCATCGTTCCCATGGTCTCGGTGGCCGTGGGCGGGCCGTTCGCGCCGGGCACCTATGCGCTCACCCCCGGCGGCGGGGAGGCGCTCAACTACGCCTTCGTCTACGTGCCCGGGTCCCTGGTGGTGCTTGCCCAGCCGGCGGTCAGCGTCGAACGGACCCAGGACCTGCCGCCGGTGAGCGCGGGCGTGTCGCCGGTGGAACTGGTCGGCCGGTCCGGGTGGGGCGTGACCCCGGACACCCTTCCGCTGTCCGGCACGCTGCCCCTCAGCGTCGCGCCTGCCATTCTGGAGCGGCTGCCCAACCTGGAAGCCCTGCTGGCACAGGCGGGCGACGACGACTGACCGGCCCCGCCCATTGGCCGCGTCCCCTTGCAGCGGCCGCGGCCGCATCATGGCTGCGCGTTGCCGTGGCGCCGGAGCTGCGCTATGGTGGTGAGGCTGTGCGCGACTGGGCGATGCTGCGGCGGATCGCCTGTTCGTTGACATTTGGATCAATTTTTAGCAAACTCGCGGGACGATTGCGGCCGGGTGACGATCCGGGCAACTCGGCTAAGGAGTGGGCGGCCATGGGCGTATCCATCCCCAACGCGTCGGATTGGAAGTTCTTCCGGCTCTCCGGCGCCACCAGCGAGCTGGGGCGCGGCGGGCTGTCGACCGACTACCGCCAGTTCTCCGTGTCGAAGCCCGGCGAGTTCAACTTCAAGCTCAACAACTCCTACACCAGCGTCCAGATCGTCAACAGCCGCAACGAGGTGATCGTCGACGCGAAGTCCGCCGAGGACATCGCGACCGCCAGCGCCAAGCTGGAGGCCGGCACCTACACCGCGGTCGTCCAGCAGCAGATGCGCGGCGTGAACGGGCGCAAATACGAGCTGGAGGTGTCGCAGCGGTCCACGGCGATGGTGCTGGCGTCGGGGGCGACCCTGACGGGGACGGCGCGCGACGTCGTCGGCAGCGACCCCGGGGTGCAGAAGCACAGTCTGAACGTCGTCCAGGGCGGCGACTTCAACATCGACTTCACCCTGCCCTACAGCCGCTGGGCCATCATGGGCAAGGACGGCAAGGTGGTCGCGGCGGGCGACACCATGAAGCCCGGCGAAGACAACGACTTCCTGAAGAAGACGACGCACAAGCTGGAGCCCGGCCAGTACGAGGTGATCCTGGTCCCGCCGAAGGACACCGGCGGACAGGAGATCCCCTTCCGCATGACCTTCGTGCCGAAATCGGCGGACGTGGAGACGCCGGCGGCCGAGGAGCGGCCCATGGACCGCATCCTGCGCGAGCGCGAGGCGCGCCTGCAGCAGTGGGCCGCCGAGGAGGCCAACGGCACCACCGGCAGCGGCCAGCCCTACAAGATGACGTTCGCGCTGGCGTGAGGGTCGGGCCCGCCCCCAGTGGGTGGGCCGCGAAACCGTAGGCACGCCCAGCGACCTGCGCTATGCTCCGCGCCATGGATTTCACGGACACCCAACTCCACCGGTACGCGCGCCACATCATCCTGCCCGAGGTCGGCGGCACCGGGCAGGCGACGCTGCTGCGGTCGCGAGTCCTGGTGGTGGGCGCGGGCGGGCTGGGCTCGCCGCTGCTGCTGTACCTCGCCGCCGCCGGCGTCGGCACCATCGGCGTGATCGACGACGATGTCGTCGACCTGTCGAACCTGCAGCGCCAGGTCATCCACGACGCCGCATCGCTGGGCCGGCCCAAGGTGGAGAGCGCCGCCGCGCGCATCGCCGCCCTCACCCCCGACGTGCGGGTGGAGGCCCACCAGGCGCGGCTGACGCGCGACAACGCGCTGGATCTGATCGGGCGCTACGACCTGGTGGCCGACGGGTCGGACAACTTCGCGACCCGCTTCCTGCTCAACGACGCCTGCTATTTCGCCGGGCGGCCGCTGGTGTCGGCGGCCATGCTGCGGTTCGACGGCCAGGTCTCGACGTTCAAGGCGCATCTCGGCGGTGCGCACCCCTGCTACCGCTGCGTGTTCCGCGAGCCGCCGCCGCCGGGCATGGTGCCGTCCTGTTCGGAAGGCGGCGTGCTGGGGGCTCTGGCCGGGCTGGTGGGCAGCCTGCAGGCGACCGAGGTGCTGAAGGAGCTGCTGGGCATCGGCGAGAGCCTGTCGGGCAGCCTCCTGATGGTGGACGCCCTCAACGCCGGCTATCACCGCATCGCCGTGAAACCCGATCCGGAGTGCCCGCTGTGCGGCCGGCACCCCACCATCACCGACCTGTCCATCCACTGACGCCGCCCCGCGGAGGCCTGGGATGCAAGGACCCGACAGCCTGTCGATCGTGGTGTTTTCCGGCGGTTTCGACCGGGTGCACTACGCGCTGGTGATGGCCAGCGCCGCCGCCGCCACCAACCGCCGGGTGACCCTGTTCTTCACCGGGCGGGCCCTCCGGGCCCTTGTGCACGAGCACGAGCCCGGCGTTCTCGGCTGGCACGATCTCGACGCCGCCGACGACGGCAGCCGCCCGCTGGAGCGCGACCGCTACTTCGCCAAGCAGGGGCTCGCCACCTTCGAGGAGTTGCTGGACGCCTGCGTCGCGCTGGGGGTGTCGGTGATGGCCTGCGAAATGGGGCTCAAGGCGCTGGGCCTGCCGGCCGACCGCGCCCGCCTGCGCGAGGACGTCCCGGTCCAGCGCGGCGGGGTGGTGACCTTCCTGAACGAGGTCACCCCCGGCGGCGCCACCCTGTTCGTCTGAGGGAGGCCGACCATGCCGGATGCCGCCGACGTCGCCGTGCTCCACGCCGCCAACCGGTTCGAGGCGGTGGCCGCGGCCGCCATGGATCACCCCGCCGACCAGCCCGGCCTCGCCCGGCTGGTCGCCGAGACCCGCGCCCGGGGGCCGGCGTTCGCCGGCGCCGTGGCGCACGCCCTCACCATCATGATCGGCTGGATCGCCGAGGACGACGCCGCCCGCTTCGCGACGAAGATCGCCGTGCTGCGCGACGCGGTGTCACGGCTGGCGTGACGCCCCGGCAGGGTCCAGCGGCAAACCCGGCAGGGTCCAGCGGCAAACGGGCGGTCCGAAGACGGAGGCGGTGTCCCCGGCGGCACCGGCGCGCCGAGCGGCGCTCAGGTCGACTTCATGTCGAGGGCGTAGCCGGCGGAGCGGACGGTGCGGATGAGGTCCGCTTCGGTCTCTTCGTTCAGGGCCTTGCGCAGGCGGCGGATGTGGACGTCGACGGTGCGCGGCTCGACGTAGACGTCGTGGCCCCACACCACGTCGAGAAGCTGCTCACGCGAGAAGACGCGGCCGGGGTGCTGCATGAAGTGGCGCAGCAGCCGGAACTCGGTCGGGCCGAGGTGGACGTCGCGGTTGTTGCGGCGCACCCGGTGGGCCGCCAGATCCATCATGACGTCGCCGAAGCGCAAGGTCTCCTCGGCCAGACCCGGCGCGGCGCGGCGCAGCACGGCGCGCATGCGGGCCACCAGTTCGGTCGGGGAGAACGGCTTGGCGATGTAGTCGTCGGCACCTGAGTTGAGGCCGCGCACCCGATCCGCCTCCTCGCCGCGCGCCGTCAGCATGATGATCGGGATGTCCCGGGTCTTGGGGTTGCGGCGCATCTGCCGGCACACTTCGAGCCCCGACATCAGCGGCAGCATCCAGTCCAGCAGCACGATGTGCGGCGTCTGTTCGTTGGCCAGCAGCAGGGCTTCTTCCCCATCGGCGGCGGAGATCGCGCGAAAGCCTTCCTTTTCCAGGTTGTACTTCAGCAGAGTGACGATGTCGGCTTCGTCCTCGACGACGAGGACCAGCGGCTTCAACGCCGAGTTCATGACTCCCCCACTGTGTCGGCGCCCGTCCAGCGCCCGCGTCTGCTCAAGCATCGTCCGCCTCTTCCGGCGTCACGACCGCGAAACTGCTCGCGTCGTTCTTGGGCCGTTCCATCATCAGGGCCTCCCCCACCACCAGGAAGTGGATGGTTTCCGCCACGTTGGTGGCGTGGTCGCCGATCCGCTCCAGGTTCTTCGCCATGAACAGCAGATGCGCGCACGGCGTGATGTTGCGCGGATCCTCCATCATGTAGGTGAGAACCTCACGGAACAGGCTGGTGTAGAGGTCGTCCAGCTCCTCGTCGCGCTGCCAGGCGGCGATCGCCTTCTCCACGTCGCGCTCGATGTAGGCGTCGAGCACGTCCTTCATGATCTCCTCGACCAACCGCCCCATGCGCGGGATGGCCGCCGCCGGGCGCACCACCGGAACCTGGGCCAGCGCCAGGGAGCGCTTGGCGATGTTGGCCGCGTAGTCGCCGATGCGCTCCAGATCCGCGGCGATCTTCAGCGCCGAGACGATCTCCCGCAGGTCCTGCGCCATCGGCTGGCGCAACGCCAGCAGGCGGATCGCCTCGCCGTCGATGTCGCGCTCGTACTCGTCGAGGCGCAGGTCCGTCTGCATCACCTGGGCCGCCAGCCCGACGTCGCGCCGGGACACGGCCTTCACCGCGGCGCCGACCTGCGCCTCGGCAACCCCGCCCATCTGGGTCACCAGATTTGACAGGCGTTGCAGCTCCTGGGCGAAGGAGCGGACGATGTGCTCGTTGGTCATGGCATTTCCCCCCAACGGCCGCCGGGCGGCGGCCGTGCCCGCCGCCTTGTCTGCCGGCGGCCGTGTCTTCCGCCCCCGTCCCGGCGGCCCGCCGGCCGCGCTCAGCCGTAGCGGCCGGTGATGTAGCCCTGGGTGCGCTCGTCGCGCGGGTTGGTGAAGATCTCCTCGGTGTCGTCGCACTCCACCATGTCGCCCAGGTGGAAGAACGCCGTCTTCTGCGAGACGCGCGCCGCCTGCTGCATGTTGTGGGTGACGATGACGATCGTGTAGTTCTCGCGGAGCTCGTCGATCAGCTCCTCGATGTGCGCCGTGGCGATCGGGTCGAGGGCCGAGCAGGGCTCGTCCATCAGGATCACCTCGGGGCTGACGGCGATCGCGCGGGCGATGCACAGGCGCTGCTGCTGGCCGCCGGACAGGCCGGTGCCCGGCTCCTTCAGGCGGTCCTTCACCTCGTTCCACAGGCCGGCGCGCTGCAGCGACGTCTGCACCACCTCGTCCATCTCGTCGCGGTGGGTGGCCAGGCCGTGGATCTTCGGGCCGTAGGAGATGTTGTCGTAGATCGACTTGGGGAACGGATTCGGCTTCTGGAACACCATGCCGACCCGGGCGCGCAGCTGCACCGCGTCGACCTTCTTGCCGTAGACGTCCTCCCCGTCGATCGCGATCAGCCCTTCGACCCGGCAGTTGTCGATGGTGTCGTTCATCCGGTTGAGGCAGCGCAGGAAGGTGGATTTGCCGCAGCCCGACGGACCGATCAGCGCCAGCACCCGGTGTTCCAGGATCTCGATGTTGATCCCTTTGAGCGCCTGCTTCGCCCCGTAATAGACCTTGACGTCGCGGGCCACCATCTTGGTGCCCGCCGGAGCGGCGTTCGCCGCCATCTTGGCCGGGCTCGCCTGGACGTTCGTCTGGATGTTCATGATTACCACCGCCTCTCGAAGCGTTTGCGCAGGACGATCGCCACGGCGTTCATGGCGATGAGGAAGCCGAGAAGGACCATGATCGCCGCCGACGTGCGTTCGACGAAGGCCCGTTCCGGGCTGTCGGCCCACATGAAGATCTGGACGGGCAGGACCGTCGCGCTGTCGGTGAAGCCGCCGGGGATGTCGACGATGAAGGCGACCATGCCGATCATCAGCAGCGGCGCGGTCTCACCGAGCGCCTGGGCCATGCCGATGATGGTGCCGGTCAGCACCCCCGGCATCGCCAGCGGCAGCACATGGTGCAGCACCGTCTGCAGGCGCGACGCGCCGACGCCGAGGGCGGCCTCGCGGATCGACGGCGGCACCGCCTTCAGCGCGGCGCGCCCGGCGATGATGATGGTCGGCAGGGTCATCAGCGCCAGCACCACGCCGCCGACCACCGGGGCCGAGCGCGGCATGCCGAAGAAGTTGAGGAACACCGCCAGGCCCAACAGACCGAAGACGATGGACGGCACCGCGGCGAGGTTGTTGATGTTGACCTCGATGATGTCGGTCCACCGGTTCTTCGGCGCGAACTCCTCCAGGTAGATCGCCGCGGCGACGCCGATCGGCACCGACAGGCCGAGCGTGACCGCCAGCGTCAGCAGCGAGCCGACCATGGCGCCCCAGATGCCCGCCTGTTCCGGCTCGCGGGAGTCGCCGGCGGTGAACAGCGTGGTGTTGAAGTTGCGCTCCACCGCGCCCTGCGCCGCCAGGCGGTCGAGGGCGGTGATCTGCAGGTCGCTGACGCGCCGCTGGGACTCCGGCACGTCGCGGGGGATGAAGCCCTTGACGAACTGGTCCACGTCGTCCGACGCGTTCAGCCACACCGTCTGCGTCGTCCCGATCAGGTCGGGGTTCTCCAGCAGCATGTTGGTCAGCGTGTACGGGGCGCCCGACGACATCACGTCGGACAGGGCGCGACGCTCCGAGCGGCCGGTGATCTCCGGGAACTGGGCCGACAGGGCGTCGCGGACCAGCTTCATGGTGTTCGCGCGGCCGATCACGGCGGGGTCGCGGGTGCCCTCGGGGTCGATCTCCGCCGGGTCGAAGCTGATCTCCAGACGGACCTGGGTCTGCCAGAAGGCGCTGTACCCCTTGGAGACGATGGAGCCGAGCAGCACCACCAGCATGATCGCCGCCATGGCGACCGCCGCCACGCCGTAAACCTTGAACCGCTGCTCCGCAGCGTAACGGGCGCGCAACCGAGCGGCGAACGCATCGCTCTGGTAGTACGACGTGCTCCGGGTGACGCTCATCGGCCCGGTGCCCTGCTCCACCATGTCAGTCATACTTCTCCCGGTATTTCTGGACCACCCGCAGGGCGATCATATTGAGGCACAAGGTGACGATGAACAGGACCAGGCCGAGCCCGAAGGCCGACAGCGTCTTCGGGCTGTCGAACTCCTGATCGCCGACCAGGAGCGTGGCGATCTGGGTGGTCACGGTGGTCACCGCTTCCAGCGGGTTGGCGGTGAGGTTCGCGCCCAGGCCGGCGGCCATGGTCACGATCATCGTCTCGCCGATGGCGCGGCTGACGGCCAGCATCACCGCGGCGACGATGCCGGGCAGGGCCGCCGGCAGGATCACCTGGCGGATGGTTTCGGACTTGGTGGCGCCCAGCCCGTAGGAGCCGTCGCGCAGCGACTGCGGCACCGAGTTGATGACGTCGTCCGACAGCGAGCTGACGAAGGGGATGATCATCACGCCCATGACGAAGCCGGCGGCCAGCGCCGATTCCGACGAGGTGTCGAGGCCCAGCGACTGGCCCAGGCCGCGCACCAGCGGGGCCATGGTCAAGGCCGCGAAGAAGCCGTAGACCACGGTGGGAATGCCGGCCAGCACCTCGAGCACCGGCTTCAGCACCCCGCGCACCTGCGGCGCGGCGTATTCGGACATGTAGATCGCCGCCAGCAGGCCGACGGGCACCGCCACCACCATGGCGATCACGGTGATCAGCATGGTGCCGGCGAACAGAGGCACGGCGCCGAACGATCCGGAGGATCCGACCTGGTCGGCGCGGATGGCCGTCTGCGGGCTCCACTGCAGGCCGAACAGGAAGTCCAGGATGGGGTAGGCGGCGAAGAAGCGCATCGCCTCGAACACCAGCGAGAGAACGATGCCCAGCGTCGTCAGGATGGCGACCAGCGAGCAAGCCACCAGGAAGATGTTGATCACCCGCTCCACATGGTTGCGGGCGCGCAGGTCGGGGCGGATGTGCTGGCGGGCGTAGGCCAGGCCGGCCACGGCCAGGGCCGCCCCCATCGCGAGCAGCATCCAGTCGGCCAGCGAATGCAGGAAATTGAAATGCTCCGCAGCGGCGAGCACCGCCGGATCGGGCTCGCGCCCGGTGGTGATGCCGGCGGCCAGATTGAGGATGTCCGCCTTGACGAGGTTGAGGGCCTGCTCGCTGCCGTCGGTCAGCCCGGTGGGCAGGGCGCCGACCACCAGCTGCAGGACGACCCAGTTCTCCGCTGCGCTCCACACCAGGAACAGCAGCAGGGCGGGCAGCCCGGCCCAGAGGGCAAGATACGCCCCATAGTAGGCGGGCACGGAATGGAGGGCGGCGATCCGCCCGCCCACGGAGCTCACCGCCGAGGCGCGCCCCATGTAATAGCCGGCCACGGACAGGCCGGCCAGCACCAGGAGAAGAACGGTGATCTGCATGCAAACCCGCCTGTCGCCGGCTTCAAAAATGGTCTAACGAACGATATAGCTGAAACGGACGGCCCTGGGCAGGGCCGTCCGCTTCGGCGACGCGATCAGAGCTTCAGCGGGGTCAGGTTGTTCGCCGAGGAGCGGGCCTCGTCGCGGGCCGCCTGCGGCAGGGCGATCAGGCCCTTGTCGGCCAGGTAGCCGTCCTCACCCATGGCGCGCTCGGAGGTGTACTCGCCGATGAACTCGCGGATGCCGGGGATCACGCCGACATGCGCGTTCTTGATGTAGACGTAGAGCGAACGCGACACCGGGTACTCGCCCGACGAGATCTTCTCGTAGGTCGGCGTCACCTTCTCGACGTTGGCGGCCTGCAGCTTGTCCTTGTTCTGGTCGAGGAAGCTGTAGCCGAAGATGCCGAAGGCGTCGGAGTTGGCGACCAGCTTCTGGACGATCAGGTTGTCGTTCTCGCCGGCCTCGACGTAGGCGCCGTCCTCACGGATGGAGGCGCAGACCTTGCTGAGCTCCTTCTTGTCCGTGACGAGCTTGGCGACCTCCTCGACCTCGCCGCAGCCGTGCTCCATCACCAGCTCGGTGAAGGCGTCGCGGGTGCCGGAGGTCGGGGGCGGGCCGAGCACCTCGATCTCCTTGTTGGGCAGGCTGGGATCGACGTCCGACCACTTCTGGTAGGGGTTCTCGACCATCTTGCCGTCGACCGGCACCTGCTTGGCCAGCGCCTTCCACAGCTGCTCGCGGGTGACGTCCATGTGCTTGGCGTCCTTGGACGACGCCAGCACGATGCCGTCGAAGCCGACCTTCAGCTCGGTGACCTCGGTGACGCCGTTGGCGGCGCACTGCTCGACCTCGGACTTCTTGATCCGGCGCGAGGAATTGGTCATGTCCGGGTGGGACGGGCCGACGCCGGCGCAGAACAGCTTCAGACCGCCGCCCGAGCCGGTGGACTCGACGACCGGGGTCTTGAAGCCGCCGGTCTTGCCGAAGGTCTCGGCGACGGCGGTGGTGAACGGGAACACCGTCGAGGAGCCGACGACGCGGATCTGGTCGCGCGACTGCGCGTTGGCGGCACCCGCGGCGGCGGCGACGGCCACGACCGCGACGGCCGTGAGGGCGAGCTTCTTGGTGATCACGATGATCCCTCCTGAAAACCGGTTTGCCTTGAGGTGGGGCCCTTCAGAGCCCGCAACGTCGCGACGGGATGGGCCCGTCTACGATTGGCGCGGACGTTAGACGCCGTTCGCGACCACCTTATTGCGTTTTGATGACGGTTTCGTGACAGCGCGCGGGGGGGGGTGATGCCCGGGTGGGTCGGCCGGGCCGTCAGGCGGCGTCGCTGCCGACCCGCCGGGCCGGACCGGGCGGCGGCGGGGCCGGCGAGGGGGCCGGGGCCGGCTGGGAGGACGCCTGGGTGGCCGGGGCGGCGTCCGCGGCCGGCAGGTAGACGGTGAAGGTGCTGCCCACCCCCACCTCGCTTTCGATGGTCAGGCGGGCCCGGTGCCGGTTCAGGATGTGCTTGACGATGGCCAGTCCCAGGCCGGTGCCGCCCATCGCCCGCGAGCGCGCCGCGTCGACGCGGTAGAACCGCTCCGTCAACCGCGGCAGGTGGGTGCGGGCGATCCCTTCGCCGCGATCGGTGACCGACACCGCCACCAGGCGCGCCGGCCCGCGCACGGCGCGCCGGACCTGGCCGGGCGGCCCGCCGGCGGCCGCACCGACCATCGCGCCGTCGGTGACCGCGGCGGTCACCGTCACGGCGGTGTCGGACCGCGCGTATTTGATGGCGTTGCCCACCAGGTTCTGGAACACCTGGGTCAGCTGGTCGGCGTCGCCGATCACCTCGGGCAGCGTCTCCGGCGCCTCGAGGCGCAGCGCGATGCGCCGCGCCGCGGCCTTCAGCTCGAAGGCGTCGAGCACCCCCTGCACGCGCTCCACCACGTCGACGCGGTCGGACGGCGGCATGTGCTCGTCCAGTTCGATCCGCGACAGCGACAGCAGGTCCTGGACCAGCCGGGCCATGCGGCTGGCCTGGTCGTGCATGATGCCGAGGAAGCGGTCGTGCGCTTCGGGATCGTCGCGCGCCGGCCCGCGCAGGGTTTCGATGAAGCCGAGCAGGCTGGACAGCGGGGTGCGCAGCTCGTGGCTGGCGTTGGCGATGAAGTCGGCGCGCATCTGCTCGGAGCGCCGCAACGCGGTGATGTCGTGGAGCGTCAGGATGACCATGCGCCCGGTCGGCCCCGGCCCACCCGCCGGCCCGCCTCCCGGCCGCATCGCCTCGGCGGCGCCCGGGGCGGTCCGCCTCTGGAAGGGCTTCACCCGCAGCTCGAACATCCGCTCCACCGGCACCGGCAGGGAGAACTCCACCGTGCGCGACGCCGCCCCGCCCAGCACCGCGTCGACGGATTCCAGCACCGACGGGGTGCGCAGCGAGGCGGCGAGGTCACGCTCCACCATGCGCTCGCCGAACAGGCCGCGCGCCGCCGCGTTGGCGCGCTGCACCTTCCGCGTGCCGTCCACCAGGATCAACGGGTCGTGCAGCGCGTCGAGGATCGATTCGTCGACGTCCAGCAGAAGCTGCGCCTGCTCGCATCGCGCCTCCATGGCGCGGTGCAGCCGGGTCACCGGGCCGACCAGGCCGCGCGCCCCGCCACCGCCCCCGGCCGGCGGCGGCGGCGCGTCCTCGCCCGCCGCCAGACGGTCCAGCCATGCCGTCACGGCGGCGCTGTCGCGGGCGGTCCGGCGAAGCACCGCCAGGGCGAGCGCCACCGCCGCCGCGGCCACGGCGATGGCCACCGCCGGAGTCGTGCCGGCATCGCCGAGCAGCCAGAGCGCCGCGGCCGCCAACACCAGCACGGCGGCGGCGCCGAGAAGCTGGCGCAAGGTCGGTGAGGCCGCGGGTCCCATGGGCATCGTCGTGGCAGGTCGGATCGAGATCCGTAGATCTACACCAACACGGCGCGTCCGGTGAGTGCGTCACGAAAGATTCATGCGGGTGCCGGGACGGCACCGGCCTCTGCGCGCCGGGACGGCGCCGGCCCCTGCGCGCCGGGACGGCGCCGGCCCCTGCGCGCCGGGACGGCGCCGGCCCCTGCGCGCCGGGACGGCGCCGGCCCCTGCGCGCCGGAAACGCGTCAGCCCTGCGCCAGGAAGGTGCGGTACTGGGCGGCGATCGCCTGCACGGCGGCGTCGATCAGCCGGGCGCCGTGCTCCGGGCGCGCCAGCGACGGGGCGGAGCCGATGCGCCCGTCGGGATAGCGGCGGCGGAAATCGCGGGCGTCGTAGAAGCCGCCGGACGGCGCCACGTGAGGCTCCATGCCCACCGCCTTGATCGCCTCGGGGTGCAGGTGCTGCGTCACCGAGACCTCCGACGGCGTCGCGTGGGAGCCTTCGGCGCTGCCGAACAGGTCCTTCGACAGGGCGCCCACCGCCGGGTTGTCCCACCAGTTGACGAACTGGCAGCGCAGCGCCGGGGCGGCGGCACCGAGCCGGGCGCGCTGGTCGGCGTAGATCTCGTAGAAGGCGGCGCGCAGCGTGGCGACGTTGCCGCCATGGCCGTTGACGAAGAGGAACCGCTCGAAGCCGTGCTCGGCCAGCGCGCCGACATAGTCCCGCAGAACGGCCATCAGGGTGGACGGCTTGAGGGTCATGGACCCGGGGAAGTCCATGTGGTGGACCGCCATGCCCACCGGGATGGTCGGCCCCACCATCGCCGAGGCGGCCTCCCCGACGCGGTGGGCGATGGCCTCGGCGCAGATCGCGTCGGTGCCGATCAGGCCGTTGGGGCCGTGCTGCTCGATGGAGCCGATGGGCAGGATGATGCCCGTGGACGTCTTCAGATAGGCCTCGACCTCGGCCCAGGTGCACAGCGCCAACAGCACGGGTCCATCCCCTCGATCAACGGTGTCGTCCCGGGGAACATAGGGCGTGCCCGCCGCCCCCGCCACCGTGGCGGGGCCGAAAGGTGGTGCAGCCGCCCGCCGCTGGCGGCTCAGGCGGCGGGCACGCCGCTGGCGGCTCAGGCGGCGGGCACGCCGCTGGCGGCTCAGGCGGCGCGCACGCCGCTGAGGAAGCCGGCCACCTCGGTGCGCAGCCGCTCGGCCTCCTGCGACAGGGTTCCCGCGGCGCTCTGCACCGCCGCGGCGATGCCCGAGGTCTCCCCCACCGCCTTGTGGGCGGCGTCGACGCTGCCGGCCACCCGGCGGGTGCCGTCGGAGGCCTGCTGGACGTTGCCGGAGATCTCCCGGGTGGCGGCTCCCTGCTGCTCCACCGCGGCCGCCACGGTCGCGGTGATCTCGTTCATCCGCGACACCGTGCCGCCGACGCCCTCGATGGCGCTGACCGCGGTGCCGGTCATGGACTGGATCTCCGTCACCGTGGACTGGATCTCCTCGGTGGCGCGGGCGGTCTGGGTGGCCAGCGCCTTGACCTCGCTGGCGACCACCGCGAAGCCCTTGCCGGCCTCGCCGGCGCGCGCCGCCTCGATGGTGGCGTTGAGCGCCAGCAGGTTGGTCTGGCCGGCGATGCCGCTGATCAGGGCCACGATGTCGCCGACCCGCCGCGCCGAATCGGCCAGCTTGACCATGGCGGCGTTGGCACGCTCGGCCCCCGAGACCGCTTCGGACGCGATCTGGGAGGAATGGACGACCTGGCGGGAGATCTCCTGGATCGACGCCGACAGCTCCTCGGTGGCCGAGGCCACGGTGCTGACGTTGGCGCTGGTCTGCTCGGCCGCGTCGGCCGCCGCCATCGTCTCGCCGTTGGCCTGCCCGGCCGAGGCCGACAGGGAGGTGGCCGAGGTCTCCATGGCGGCCGCCGAGGAGGCGATGGTCTCCACCACGACCTTGACGGTGGTCTCGAACCCGTCGGCCAGGCGGTGCATCGCCTGCTGGCGCTCGCGCGCCGCGTCCGCCTTCAGACGCTCCTGCTCGCCGGCCAGGCGCGCCGCCTCGGCCGAGCGCTCCTTCAGCACGGCGACGGCCTGGGCCATGGTGCCGATCTCGTCGCGGCGCCCGACTCCGGGGATGGCGACCGACAGGTCGCCGTCGGCCAGCCGGTTGGTGCACGACGTCAGGTCCAGGATCGGCCGGGTGATCCGCCGGCCGAGCCACATGGCGGCGCCGAAGGTGACCAGCCCGAGCGCGACCAGGATGCTGGCGGTGAGGACGGTGTTGTCCCAGGCGTCCGCCTCGACGTCGTCGAGGTAGACGCCGGCGCCGATCACCCAGTTCCAGCGCGGCGTCTTCAGGGCGTAGGCGGATTTGCGCACGGGGTCGCCGCCCTTGGCCTTGGCCCAGAGATACTCCGTGAAGCCGCCGCCGGCCTGCGCCGCCGTGATCATGTCGCGGCTGAAGTGGTTGCCGGCGGTGTCCGTCTCGTCGAGCGACCCCTGGCCCTCGCGCGCCTTGTTGACGCCGTGGGCGACGATGACGCCGTCGACGGTGCGGGCCATCACGTACTCGGAGCCGTCGAAGCGGATCGCCCGCAGCGCCTCCTTGGCGACCTCCTGGGCCGCCTCGTCGCCCAAGGCCCCGGCCGCGGCCTTGGCCTCCAGGCTTTCGACGATCTTCGCCGCCGCCTCGACGACGACGCGGGCGCGCGCCCGGTGCTCGTCGATGGTGACGGTGCTGATGGTGCGGATCGACAGGGCGCCGATGACGGCCAGCGCGACCAGGGCGATGATCGGGACAACGGCGATGTGGCTGTTGATGCTGTGGAACGGTGATCGCACGGTCGGCACCCTCTTTGTTCGATTTCGCCCAGACGCCCGATTGCCGGGTCCATGTACTGTGTGTCTCACAGGAAGATGAACTGCGTATTAATGAAGTACACAGCAGGATTATTACGGCCGATTGAAATAATATTTCTGGGGATTATTTCGAAGATTGTGCGATCGGGGGGCGGCCGGCGGATGGGCGCACGGTGCGTGCGCGCTGGCAAAGCCGGGTCCGAGCCCATACACTCGCGTGCAGGCGAGCGATGGACGGTGCGGCGTGGTTGCACGGGTGAACACGGTGGCGTTCCAGGGCATCGAGGTCATGGACATCGACGTCCAGGTGCAGATGTCCGGCGGCATCGTCGCCTTCACGGTGGTCGGGCTGCCGGACAAGGCGGTGGGCGAGAGCCGGGAGCGGGTGCGCGCCGCGCTGCACGCCCTGGGGCTGGCGCTTCCCGCCAAGCGCATCACCGTGAACCTGGCGCCGGCCGACGTGCAGAAGGAGGGCAGCCATTTCGACCTGCCGATCGCGCTGGGCCTGCTGACCATCATGGGCGTGCTGCCCGGCGACGAGATCGGCCGCTTCAGCGCCCTGGGCGAACTGGCGCTGGACGGCGCGGTGACCGCGGTGGCCGGGGTGCTGCCGGCGGCGATCAACGCCCTGGCCGGCGGGCGCGGGCTGATCTGCCCCGAGGCGTGCGGTGGCGAGGCGGCGTGGGCCGGGGCGGATCTGGAGGTGCTGGCGCCGCCGAGCCTGCTGGCCCTGGTCAACCATTTCAAGGGAACCCAGGTGCTCGGCGCGCCGCGGCCGCGCCTGCAGGAGGTCGACCCGCGCACCGCCCCGGACCTGCGCGACATCAAGGGGCAGGAGACCGCCAAGCGGGCCCTGGAGGTGGCGGCGGCCGGCGCGCACAACCTGCTGATGATCGGCCCGCCGGGGTCGGGCAAGTCGATGCTGGCGGCCCGCCTGCCCGGCCTGCTGCCGCCGCTCGACCCGGCGGAGGCGCTGGAGGTGTCGATGATCCACTCCGTCGCCGGCCGCCTCGCCGACGGCAAGCTGCTGACCCGGCGCCCGTTCCGCGACCCGCACCACAGCGCCTCGCTGCCGGCCCTGGTGGGCGGCGGCGCGCGCGCCCGGCCCGGCGAGATCTCGCTGGCCCACACCGGCGTGCTGTTCCTCGACGAGCTGCCGGAGTTCCCGCGGCCGACCCTGGAGGCGCTGCGCCAGCCGCTGGAGACCGGCCACTCCACGGTCAGCCGGGCCAACGCCCACGTCACCTACCCCGCCCGGGTGCAGCTCGTCGCAGCGATGAACCCGTGCCGCTGCGGCCACCTCGACGACCCCGGCCTGGCCTGCGCCCGGGCCCCCAAATGCGCCGCGGAGTACCAGTCGAAGATCTCCGGCCCGCTGTTCGACCGCATCGACCTGCACATCGACGTGCCGGCGGTGTCGGCCGCCGACCTCACCCTGCCGCCGCCGGCCGAGGGCAGCGCCGCGGTGGCGGCCCGGGTCGCCGCCGCCCGCGCCGTCCAGGCCGGGCGCTACGCGGCGCTGGGCGCACAGCCCGGCACCCGGCCCCTGCGCACCAACGCCGACGCCGACGGCGAGGTGCTGGAGGCGGTGGCCGCCCCCGACGCGCCCGGCCGCGCCCTGCTGGCGGAGGCGGCGGAGCGGCTGAAGCTGTCGGCCCGCGGCTACCACCGGGTGATGCGGGTGGCCCGCACCCTGGCCGACCTCGACGGTGCCGACGGCGTGCGCCGCCTCCACGTCGCCGAGGCGCTGAGCTACCGCCGCATGGCCCCAGGGCGGTGAGGGGGACGGTGAGGGAGCGGTGACGGGGCCTGTCGCCGCGCCCGCCGCCGTGGCACCATGGCCGCGACGGCAACGGGTGGAAACGGCGATGGTCACGATGCGCGGTGCGGGGCTGGGTCTTGTCGCGGCATGGCTGGCGGCGGCCCCGGCGGCGGCCCCGGCGGCGGCCAACGACACCATGGCGGTCGGCGCGGCCGGTGGGCTGGAGTTCCGCAGCTCCGCCGACGTCGCCATCCTGTCGGAAGACCTGGCCATCGCGTCCGACGCGATCCGCGTGCGCTACGTCTTCGAGAACCGGACCGACCGGCCGGTCGAGTCGCTGGTCGCCTTCCCGCTGCCCGACGTCGACCACGCGTCCGACCGCATGATGATCCCGGCCGAGGGGCTGCCGGCGGACAACTTCGTCGGCTTCACGGTCACGGTGGACGGCGCGCCGGTCGCGGCGGAGCTGGTCGCCCGGGCCTTCGTCGGCGACCGCGAGGTGACGGGGCTGCTGCGGCGCCACCGGATTCCCCTGTCGCAGTTCCACCGCCATCCCGCCATCGACGAGGTGGTGGAGGTGCTGCCGGAGTCGGCGCGCGCGGCGCTGACGGCGGCCGGAGCCCTGGGGCCGGGCGAGATGGGCGACCACGCCCCCCAATGGACGCTGCGCACCGCCTATGTCTGGACCCAGGTGTTCCCGTCGCGCCGTCCCCTGGTGGTGGAGCACCGCTACGTCCCGGTGGTCGGCGGCGACTGGGTGCTGCCGGAGGATCTGGTGGAGGGCGGGCCGTGGCGGGCCCACTGCCTGGATGCCGAGCGGCGGCGCGCCGTGGCGCCCCTGCTGGAGCCGCACGGCGCGGCCCGCGCCACCCTGATCGACTACGTGCTCGGCACCGGCGCCAACTGGGCCGGCCCGATCGGCCGCTTCCGCCTGACCATCGACCAGGGCCGGGCGGACCGCGTGCTGTCGGTCTGCCTCGACGGGCTGCGGCGCACCGGCCCGACCACCTGGACCTGGGAACGCGACGCCTTCCGGCCGGACGGCGATCTGCGCATCATGCTGGTCGAACCGCCGCCGGCCGAGTGAGGCCGCGGCCATGCCGTGAGGACCCGATGACCGACCTGATCGAGGCGTTGTGGGAGCTGCTGATCGTCAACAGCCTGATGCGCTGGTTCTTCATCGGCCTGCTGATCGGCCTGGGGGCCGTGGGCTGGATGCTGTGGACCGGCACCGCGATGGACGGGGGCGACGCGGTGATGGCCATCGTCGCCAGCGGAGTCGTCGTCCTGGGGTTGCGGCTGGTGGTGTGGTTCGCCCGCGGCTGAGCCGGCCGCGCCCCTCGACACCACCCGTTCCGGCGCCCAAGCACCCCACCAGCGACGCCGCCATGCCCCGCATCCGGGTGGGGTAGAGGTCGGGACCGTCGCGCACCCCGGTGCGGGTCCCGGTGCCCTCCGCGATGGTGGCGACCAGCTTCGGCTCGAACGGCGGCTCGGCGAAGACGCAGACGGAGTCGCGGCCCTCCGGATCCGTGTTCCGGTTCGATGGCGGTTGCGGCCATCAACAGCCACGACCTTGGTTTGCCTTGTCCTCAGACCGCGGCGACGCCACCGTCCACGAAGAGTTCATGACCAGCCACGAAGCTGCTGTCCCCGGATGCCAGGAAGAGCACCGCGCGCGCCACCTCATCCGGTTGCCCCAGTCGTCCAAGCGGAACCCCGGCATTCAACACGTCTTCCGCTCCCGGTCGTGTGTCGAGATAGCTGCGGATCATGCGTGTCTCGGTGCCACCCGGCGACACGACGTTCACGCGAATGCCCCGCTCCTTGAGGTCCGTCGTCCAGCTTCGGGCGAACGAGCGAACCGCCGCCTTGCTCGCGTTGTAGAGCGACTGACCCGGGATGCCCTTGGAGCCGGCGACCGATCCGTTGAGGATGATCGCGCCTCCGCTGCTCATCAGCGGCAGCGCCTTCTGGACGGTGAAGATCATGCCTTTCACGTTTATGCCGAACAGGGAGTCGAAGTGGGATTCGTCGATCGCTTCGAGTGGGACAACTTCATGAATGCCCGCGTTGGCGAACACGACGTCGACCTTGCCGTGGTTGCGCTCGACAAGCTCGTAGAGCCTGGTCATGTCGCCGGGGTTGGTTACGTCCCCTTGTACGCCGATTGCTCCGTGGCCGATATGCGTCGACGCTTCATCGAGCATGTCCTGCCGACGTCCGGTGACGTAGACTTGGCCGCCTTCCTCCGCGAAGAGTTTGGCTGTTGCCAGGCCGATGCCGTCGCTGCCTCCGGTGATTACAACGACTTTATCTTCGAATCGCTTTTTCATCTAAGTACCTTGAATGGAACTGGGAGGTTGTCTCGCCTTTGGGTGGCGATGATTGGGTGATCGCGATCGGCGGGAATGAACCGGCTTCGGATCGTCACGATCCATGCCTCCTCGACCTTGCGATGCCGCTCATAATATACGATGGATATCTGCTATCAAGAACGCACCTGGAGCAGCGTAGATATGGCCGAGGATACCGAACTTGAGGCGCTCTCGCGGCAGGCCATGCTGGACGTGCCACGCATCCGGCCCGTGCTCGACCAGATCGCCGACAAGTGGACGATCATGATCCTGACGGTGCTGTGCCCTCACCCCGCCCGCTTCAACGAAATCAAGCGTCGGCTCAATGGCATAACCCACAAGACCTTGGCTGATGCGTTGAAGCGGCTGGAGCGCAACGGCCTCGTCACCCGGACCGTACTCCCGACGAGCCCGATTGGCGTGGAATACGCGATCACGTCGGTGGGCCACTCCCTTCGTGAACCGTTCCAGGCTCTGTGCGCCTGGGCGTTGGCGCATGAGCGGACACTGGAGGCCGCGTCGGCCACGTACGACCGCGCGCGCCAATCATAGGTGGCCGCGTCCGCTCCCCACGCCGTTGGCCCGGACGCGGACGGTCGGCAAACCACCCGATGCCGTCATGAAGATGTCTTGACGCTGAGCCAGATCTGGGGCCCGCAGCGCCCAGGCCTACGTCGGCTTGTTGATCGGCCTGTTGATCGGCCTGGGGGGCGTGTGCTGGATGCTGTGGACCGGGACCGCGATGGACGGGGGGACGCGGTGATGGCCATCGTCGCCAGCGGAGTCGTTGTCCTGGGGCTGCGGCTGGTGGTGTGGTTCGCCCGCGGTTAGTCCCCACCGCCCCGGCGGGACAGCCGCGACTCCCGATGAAGCCCGTGACGACGCAGTTTGGCGTAGAGGCCCGGCCGCGACGTCCCCAGCAGCTGCGCCGCCCGGGTCAGGTTGAAGGCGCAGGCCTCCACCGCGCGCGCGATGGCGATCCGTTCAGCCTCCTCCAGCGTGAGCACCGAATCGGCCGGCAGGCCCGCTTCCGGTTCGGGCGCCACGGGGCGGGCATCGCGCACCAGCCACTCCGCCGGGATCTCCTCCACCACGTCCTCATCGACGAGGTTGACCAGCCGCTCCATGACGTTCTGCAGCTGGCGCACGTTGCCCGGCCAGTCGTACTGCTCCAGCTGGCGCAGAGCGCCGGCGCCCAGCCGAAGCAGCGGCCGGTGCATGAGGGCGCAGGCGCGCTGGATCGAAAGGCCGGCCAGCTCCGCGATGTCCTCGCGCCGCTCGCGCAGGGCCGGCAGGTCGATGCGCATGACGTTCAGCCGGTAGTAGAGGTCGGCGCGGAAGGTCTTCGCGGCCACCAGTTCCCCCAGGTCGCGGTTGGCGGCGGCGATGACGCGGACGTCGACCGGCACGCTCGACGCCGCACCGATGCGGGTGACCAGGCGCTCCTGCAGGACGCGCAGCAGCTTGGCCTGCACGTCCAGCGGCATTTCCGAGATCTCGTCGAGGAAGATGGTCCCTCCCGAGGCCAGCTCGAAGCGCCCCAGCCGACCGCCCTTGTCGGCACCGGTGAAGCTGCCGGGGCTGTAGCCGAACATCTCGCTCTCGATCAGGTCGCGCGGCAGGGCGGCGCAGTTGACCGCCACGAAGGCCCCCGACGCCCGCGGGCTGTCGTTGTGGATGGCCTGGGCGAACACCTCCTTGCCAGTGCCGCTCTCGCCATAGAGCAGGACGCTGGCGCTGGACCGTGCGGCCCGTTGCGCCACCGCTTTGGCCTCGCGCATCCGCCGCGAGCCGCCCACCACGTCGGCGAAGCGGTACCGGGCCCGGTCACCGGCAAGCCGGTCCGACAGCTTCTTGGCGCGGGACATCTCGTAGAAGGTGTTGACGACGGACACCACCTTGCCGTCGTCGCCGAAGATCGGCACGGCGGTGTCGACGATGTGGGCGTTGACCTTGCTGGAGCGCAGCTGCAACTCCCGGTCGACATAGCCCTGCCCGCTCTCCACGACGGCGGTGATGTAGGGCTCGAAATCCAGCACCTCGCGGAACGGCCGGCCGACGCTGCGTTCGGGCGTGATGCCGAGGATGCGGCCGCCGGGGGCGTTGAGGTAGCGCAGGACACCGGAGCGGTCGATGACGATGAGCCCGTCGGAGATGTTGTCGATGATCGCCTGCTGCTCGCGGAGCGCCTGTTCCAGCAGCACGGTCTGGTGCAACAGGTCCAGGGTGCGCCGCAGCAGGCTCGCCCCCATGCGGGCGAGGCTGGCCAGGGCGTGGGCCGCCATGGTGGCGGAGCAGCAGACCGCCAGCGTGACGTCGGCGTCGCCACGCCCCGGCGGCAGGCGGGCAAAGGCGAGCGCCAGGCTGACATGGACGGGGGGCGCGCCGGCGGCGTCGATGACCGCCCCGACATCCGCGGGAACGCGGGCGGGAAACCCGTCCAGGCCAACCCGGCAGCCGAGCGCGCCGCCGGTGTAGACGGCGATGCCCAGCTCGGCCCCCGGCATCAGGGACCCGAACAGCTCGCACAGTTCGGCGAGGTGCGCGCGCAATGGGTCCTCGCCGCTTCCACCCGCCGTCATCCGCACCCTCGCCGCCGCCGCCCCGCGCGCCGCCGTCACGGACGGCCTGCCCGTGTCAGCACGCGAGGCCTTCCAGATAGGCACTGCGGATCTCCGGAGTCGAGAGCAGTTGCGCCGCCGGCCCGGAATGGACGACCCGGCCGGTCTGCAGAACGTAGCCGCGATGGGCAAGCTGCAGGGCCATCGCCGCGTTCTGCTCGACCAGCAGGACGGCGAGGTCCTCCTCCGCGTTGATGCGGCGGATCGCCTCGAAGATCTGCCGGATGACCAGGGGCGCCAGGCCGAGCGACGGCTCGTCCAGCAGCAGCAGGCGCGGGCGCTGCATCAGGGCGCGGCCGATCGCCAGCATTTGCTGCTCGCCGCCCGACATGGTGCCGGCCCGCTGGGTGCGGCGCTCCCGCAATCGGGGAAACAGGTCGAAGACCCGTTCAAGGTCAGCCGCGAAATGATGCGGGTCGGCGAGGTGGGCGCCGATCTGCAGGTTCTCCAGCACCGTCATCTTGGGCATGACGCGCCGCCCCTCCGGCGCATGGGCAATGCCAAGCGAGGCCACGGCGTGCGGGCCGCAGCCGGCCAGCGAACGCCCCAGCAAGCGGATGTCGCCCCCGGTGGCCTGGGGCTTGCCGGAGATGGTCCGCAGCAGCGTCGACTTTCCCGCACCATTGGCGCCCAGCAAGGTGACGATCTCGCCGCCCCTCACCTCCAGGTCGACGCCGTGCAGGACCTGCACCTTGCCGTAGCCGGACACCACACCGCGCACCTCCAGGACCGCCGGTTCCGGCGTTGCCGCCGGAGGGCGCGGCCGGGCCGGCGGCGGCGGACGCCGGGGCGGTTCGTCCTCCTCCTTGCCAAGATAGGCGGCGAGGACGGCGGGATGGCGGCGAATGAAGTCGGGCGCGCCCTCCGCGATCTTGCGCCCGTATTCCATGACGACGATGCGGTCGGACACGGTCATGACGACGCTCATGTCGTGCTCGATCAGCAGGATGCCGAGGCCGTGCTCACCCTTCAGCCGCTGGATGTCCTCCGCCAGCCGGCCGGACTCCCGGGGATTGAGGCCGGCGGCGGGCTCGTCGAGGCACAGGAAGCGCGGCTCGAGGCACATCGCCCGGGCGATCTCCAGGCGGCGTTGCAGGCCGTAGGGCAGGGCGCCCGCCTCGTCGTCGGCGCGGTCGGCGATCCCCATGCGCTCCAGCCACGCCATCGCCTTGTCGACGGCGGCGCGTTCCGCCCGGCGGTACGCGCCGAGGCCGAACAGGCCACCGAGCTGGAGCAGTCCGCCCCGGCTGAGCGCGTGGTGCTGGGCAACGAGCAGGTTCTCAAGCACCGTCATGCCGGCGAACAGGCGGATGTTCTGGAAGGTCCGGGCGATCCCCGCCTCGGTGACGATGCGGTGCCCGGGCAGGGTATCGACACGCCGCCGGCCATTCTCCCCGTGCACCGTCACGTCACCCGATGTCGGCTTGTAGAAGCCGGTGACGCAGTTGAAGGCGGTGGTCTTGCCGGCCCCGTTGGGACCGATGATGGCGGTCACCCGCCCCGCGTCCGCCGTGAAGTCGAGGCCGTCGACGGCGACGATCCCGCCGAAGCGCATGGTGAGGCCGCTGACGGCCAGGGTCGCGCGCGGGCCGGTCATGGCGCCGCTCCGGACGCCGGCTGGCGACCGGCCGGGCGCGGCGCCCGGACGGAGGGCGAACGCCCCGACACCAAGCCGCGGGGGCGCCACACCATGATGGCGACCATGGCGAGGCCGAACAGCAGCATGCGGAACTCGGCGAACTCCCGCCCCAGTTCCGGCAGGCCGACGAGAACGGCGGCCGCGACCACCACCCCGGCCTGGCTGCCCATGCCCCCCAGCACGACGATGGCAAGAATGATGGCGCTCTCCGTGAAGGTGAAGCTCTCCGGGCTGATGAAGCCCTGGCGCGCGGCGAAGAAGCAGCCGGCGACGCCGCCGAGCATGGCGCCCAGGGCGAAGGCCGACAGCTTCACCAGCGTGGGATTCAGCCCGACGGCGCGGCAGGCCAGCTCGTCCTCCCGCAGCGCCTCCCAGGCGCGGCCGACCGGCAGGCGCCGCAGGCGGCTGGTGAAGGCGAGGGTCAGCAAGGCCAGCGCCAGGATGATGTAGTAGAGCCAGGCGGTCCGCTGGATCGGCGCGTAGGGAATGCCGACCAGGTCGGCAACCGTCAGACCCCCCGCCGGGGCCACGGCCGCCAGCGGAACGCCGAAGAGTGTCGGCTTGGGGATGCCGGAGATTCCGTTGGGGCCGCCGGTGACATCGCCCCAGTTGATGAGCACGATGCGCACGATCTCGCCCAACCCCAGCGTCACGATGGCGAGGTAGTCGCCGCGCAGGCGCAGGACGGGAAAGCCGAGCACCAGGCCGAGGGTTGCCGCAACAAGGCCGCAGAGCGGCAGGGCCAGCCAGAAGTCCACGCCGTACCACACCGACAGCAGCCCGAAGGTGTAGGCGCCGGCAGCGTAGAAGGCGACGTAGCCGAGGTCGAGGAGCCCCGCCATGCCGACCACGATGTTCAGCCCCCAGCCGAGCATGACGTAGATGAGGAAGGTCGTCGCGAGATCGAGGTCGTAGCGGCTGGCGAGCGGCGTCAGGGGAAACGCAAACGCCGCCACCGCCAGTGCCAGCAGCAAGGGCCGGCGCCACGCCACCGGCACCACAGGCATCGCCACGCGCGGCAACCGCTGGATCGGATCGCACCGCCGGACGTGGTCGAGGACGAGGCGGCCGAGGAACACCGCCGCGACGGGCACGAGCACCCAGGCCGGCCGCAGGTCGAGGGAGATCCGGCCGGCGGCGTCGGTGAGCCGGAGGCCGGCCAAGGGCAGCGCGAGCAGCAGGGTCACCAGGGCGCCGACGGCGGCACGGCGCACGGAGCCGGGTTCGGGAAGGAGCGTCATGCCGGTCAGACCTTCTCCACATGGGTGCGCCCGAGCAGTCCGGTGGGCAGGACGGTGAGAACCAGGATCAGAACGGCGAAGACCGAGACGTCCTTGTAGGCGCCCGACACGTATCCCCCCCAATAGGCCTCCACGAGGCCGATCAGCAGCCCGCCGACCATGGCCCCGGGGATGGAACCGATGCCGCCGAGCACCGCGGCGGTGAACGCCTTCACACCGGCGAGGAAGCCGATGAAGAAGTCGATGGACCCGTAGTAGAGGGTGACCATCAGGCCGGCGGCCGCCGCCAGCGCCGCGCCCAGCACGAAGGTCAGGGAGATGGTGCGGTCGACATCGATGCCGGCCATCGCGGCCATGTCCATGTCCTGTTCGCAGGCCCGCTGCGACCGCCCGAAGCGGGTGCGCTCGACCAGTAGGAAAAGGCCCACCATCAGCGCCAGGGTCAGCACGACGATGGCGACCTGGATGTAGGTGGCCTGGACGTCGAAACCGTTTTCGGAGAACAGCACCAGCTTGCCCGTCACCACCGGCGGCAGAGTGCGCATGCGCGCGCCCTGGACGAGCTGGACGTAGTTCTGCAGGAAGATCGACATGCCGATGGCGGAAATCAGCGGTGCCAGCCGGAAGGATCCCCGCAGCGGCCGGTAGGCGACGCGCTCGACCGCCCAGCCATAGGCCGCGGTGAAGACGGCCGCAGCGGCCAGCACCAGGATGATCGCCAAGGGCGCCCAGGAAACCCCGAGCAGGCCGAGGGCGGTGAAGGAGATCAACGACACGAAGGCACCGATCATGTAGATCTCGCCATGGGCGAAGTTGATCATCCCGACGATGCCGTAGACCATGGTGTAGCCGAGCGCGATCAGGCCGTAGATGGCACCCAGCGCCAGGCCGTTGATGGTTTGCTGGAGGAAGTAGGCCACGGGAACTCCTTGACTGCGCGGCACGGCGTCTCGTTGGGGGTGGGCGCGGCAGGGCGCCGCCCCCGCCCCGGTCGGGTTCACTTCAGCGGTGCGTAAGCGCCGTCCTTCCAGGCGTAGAGGACGAAGGGCTCGGTCGAGGGGTCGCCCTTGGCGTCGAAGGTGACGGACCCCAACACGGTGTCGAAGGCCCCCGCATGAAGAGCGCGGGAGACGGCCGCACCCCCCGTCCCCCCGGCCGCCGCCACCGCCTGGGCGTAGGCCTGCAGGGCGGCGTAGGTGTAGAGGGTGTAGCCCTCGGGTTCGTAGCCGGCGTCGCGGAAGGCCTTGACGACCTGGGCCGCGCCCGGGTTTTCCCGGGGGTCGGGGTAGAAGGTCATGAGGTAGCCGTCGGCCGCCGGACCGGCGATCGACGCGAACTCGCTGGAGGCAATGCCGTCGCCACCCATGAAGGTGGCCTGCAGTCCCTGCTCGCGGGCCTGACGGACCAGCAGCCCGCCCTCGGCGAAATAGCCGCCGAAGAAGACAAGGTCGACGGTCTCCGCCTTGAGGCGGGAGATCAGGGTGGAGAAATCCTTCTCGCCCTGGGTCAGCGTGTCGGTGACGACCGGAGTCACGCCGGCCGCCGCAAGCGCCGCCTGGACTCCTTCGGCGAGGCCCTGGCCGTAGGTCGACTTGTCATGGACGATGGCGATCCGCTCGCCCAGCTTGCGCTGGACGATCTCCGCCGCGGCCACGGCCGCCTGCTGGTCATCGCGCCCGGAGGTGCGGAAGACGGTGGCGAGGCCGCGGTCGGTGAGGACCGGGTTGGTGGAGGCCGGGCTGATCATCGGCACGCCGGATTCCGCGTAGACGTCGGACGCCGGGATGGAGGAGGACGAGCAGAAATGGCCGATCACCGCGGCCACCTCCTGGCCCGCCAGCTTGTTGGCGACCGCCACCGCCTGGCGCGGGTCGCAGGCGTCGTCCTCCACCTGCAGCGCCACGGGTTCACCGGCGATGCCGCCGGCGGCGTTGATCGCCGCCGCCGCCGCCTTGGCACCCTGGGTGATCTGGTCGAAGAACGAGGCGTACTGGCCGGTCACCGGCCCAACGACGCCGAGCACGATGTCGGCCCGGGCCGGCACGGTGCCCGCCGAAACGGCGGCGCTGGCGAGAAGAAGAAGCGTTGCAGGGCGCATGGGACGGTCCTTTGTTGAGAAAAGGGCTGCGGGCGCGGGCCCGTGCGGGCACGCCGGCGACCGGCCGCGGCCGGTCGGGAGGAGACGGGGGAGCGGTGGGATCAGCCGGCGGATTTTCGCCGGGCGAACGCGGCGACCCGCGCGGGAACCTCCGGACGGGCGAACGCCTCCACGGTGATCGCCTCCTCCAGCTCGACGGCACGCCAGAGGGCGGTGCCGAGGTCGCGGGTGAGCAGGGACTTGAGCCGGCCGACGGAGAAGCGGGACTTGCCGGCGACTGTCTCGGCAATCGCCAGGGTCCGCGCCTCAAGGTCCTGGCGGGGCACCACCGCGTTGACGAGTCCGAGCCGCTCAAGCCGCTCTGCGGATTGGCGTTCGCCCAGGAGCAGCAACTCCATGGCGCGCTGGTGTCCGACGGCCTGGGGCAGCAGGTGGGTGACGCCGCCGGTGACGAACTGGCCCCACTCCATCTCCGGGAAAAAGGCGACGAGGTCGTCGGCGGCCACCACGAGATCGCAGTTCAACAGCCATTCGAAGCCGCCGCCGACGGCGTAGCCGTGCACCGAGCCGACCACGGGCTTGTCGCATCCCATCAGCAGCCGGGTGATCCGCTGGATCGCGCCGATGTGGGCGGCGATGGCCGCGGGCGATTCGCTCTGGAGGTCGAACTCCTTCAGGTCGTCGCCGGAACAGAACGCGCGCCCGGCGCCGGACAGCACGAGCACCACGACCTCGTCGTCGTCGATGGCCGACCGCAGGGCCGATTCGAAATCGTGGAGCAGCGCACCGCTTATGGCGTTCAGGCGGTCCGGCCGGTTCAGGGTCACGAAGCCGATGGCACCACGCCGCGCGTAGAGGGCAAAGCCCATGGGGTCAGCTCCTTTCGATGAGGGCGGTCTTGCCGTCGGTCCGGGGCAGGCTGTCGGCGGGCACCAGGGTCACCTCCGCCGAGGCGCCGGCATGGGCCTTGATCGCCGCCTCCAGCGCCCGCGCGGCCGTGTCGAAAGCGTCCGGTGCCAGCCCGCGCGCCGCCTCCGCCCGCACCCGCACGCGGTCCCAGGGGCCGGGGCCGTCAAGAAGGATGCGGAACTGGCCCGAGGCGAGGTCGGGCCGGCTGAACACCCCCTGCTGCACCGCGCTGGGGAAGACGTTGATGCCGCGGACGTTGAACATGTCGTCGGTGCGCCCGGTCACCCGGAACCGCCACGCCGTCCGGCCGCAGGCGCACGGGCCGGTCCCGGTCACCGTGATGACGTCCCGCGTCTTGAAGCGCACGAGCGGTTGGCATTCCTTGGCGAGGTGGGTGCACACCAGTTCGCCGGTCGTCCCCTCGCGGATGGGCTGGGAGCGCCCGTCGGCGTCGAGAATCTCGATGAACAGGGCGTCGGCGCCGTGGAAATGCAGGTCGTTGGTGTGCTCGCACTGGCTGGCGAAGTTGCTGAGGATCTCCGACATGCCGTAATTCGCGTTGCGCACGGCGAAGCCCCAGGTGCGCTCCATGGCGGCGCGGAACTCGGCGTTGTCGAGCCCCGCCTCGCCGCCGAACAGGCCAAGGCGCAGCCCCAGATCGCGGGGCGACCGGCCCTCGGCGTGCAGCAACCTCTCCAGGAGCGCGGGATAGGAGGGCGTGCAGGAGATGGCCGTCACACCCAGGTCGGCGATGGTCTCCAGCAGCAGTCTGGAATGACCGACGCCGAAGGGGACGACACAGGCCCCCGCCTCCTCCAGGGTCATGTGGTCGGTGACCCCGCCCGTCCAGATGCAGTAGTTCAGGCAATGGACCACCCGGTCGCCCGGCCGCAGCCCGGCGGAGAACTGGGACCGTCCGCCGACGCGGGCCACCAGGTCGACGTCGCGGCGGCTGTTGGCGAGCTGGAGCGGCTTGCCGGTGGTCCCCGAGGTGCGATGGACGCGGACGACGCGGTCGGCCGGGCAGGCCACGTAGTCGCCGAACGGATGGTGCTGCTGCTGGCTGCGCCGCAGTTCGTCCTTCTCCGTGAAGGGCAGGCTGTCGAGCGCGTCCAGGCCGAGGGACTCGGGCGGCGGCACCTCCCATTTGCCGGCGTAGAACGTCGATGACCCGCGGACGTGCCGCCATTGCCGTGCCCACAGGTCCTCCTGAAGGCGTCGGATCGCCTCCGGAGCCAGCGTCTCGAACTCGGGGTGGAGGAGGCTGGGCATCAGGCGCTCCCGCCACGGATGCGGGCCTGCTCCTCGATGAGCGACAGCTCGACGATGGCCCGGGCGTGCCGCCCCTCCCCGACGACGCCGGCGGCGTCTTCGGCCCAGACATCGAACCAGAAGAGCCGACGGTCCTGGCCGGTGAAGCGGGCGTGGACACGGAGTGTCGCGCCGACCGGCGTGGGCGCCTTGTGACGGACGTCGATCGCCGCGCCGACGCAGACCTGACCGTTCACGAGAAGAGGCTGGAGCAGCGCCGCCGCGGCCCGTTCCATCTCGGTGATCATGGAGGGCGTGCTGAGAACGCCGGCGTACCGCTCCCCCTCGCGTCCGGCGACGGCGCTGGCCGTCATGTCCGGACGGACGAGCGTCTCCTTGCTGGCCGTTTGGCCTTCACTCAGTTGCATGGGCGACTCCCTTGGATGCAGCGGGAGTTCAGCAACCAGCGTGCCAAGACATAGGACGCATCTTAACTATATGAAATGGCTGTACTTCTCTCCCCGGGATCGTTCCGAAGCCAGGACGACCGTAAAGATAAGAGACGTTAGTATTTTTTACGATCGTCTCCATTTCAGACGTCCAGCCGGTGCTGGCGACGGCTCCGCGCCGCCGCCGGCGCGACCCACCCGCGCACCTCTATCCCCAAGGCCGTCAACGGGTTGACAGGACTGGTGGAAGACACACCCTGGCCGTCGCGGTCATGCTGCACGGGCGTGGCACGCCCGTTGCTTTATCCCACCCCTGAGCCGAAGGAGGTCCTGGATCCCCATGACGATCAACCGGAACGTGGCGTCGATCGACGCCCTGCCCTGCCGGCGGGGGGCCTCGATCCTGCTGGAAACCCTGCGCGGGGAGGGGGTCGAGTACATCTTCGGCAACCCCGGCACCACCGAGCTGCCGCTGATCGACGCGTTGGTGGAGGCGCCGGAGATCGGCTACGTCCTCGCCCTGCAGGAGGCGAGCGTGGTGGCCATGGCCGACGGCTATGCCCAGGCGGCGCGGCGGCCCGCCTTCCTCAATCTCCACACCGCCGGCGGGCTCGGCCACGGCATGGGCAACCTCCTGAACGCCGCCGTGTCGCAAACCCCCCTGGTGGTGACCGCCGGCCAGCAGGATTCCCGCCACACCATCTCCGATCCCCTGCTGCTGGGGGACCTCGTCAGCCTGTCGCGCCCGGCGGTGAAATGGTCCCAGGAGGTGCAGCACGCCCACCAGGTGCCGGTGCTCGTCCGCCGCGCCTTCAACGATGCCGTCGCCGCACCGGCCGGGCCGGTGCTGCTGTCCCTGCCCATGGACGTCATGGAGGAGATGAGCGACGTCGCCATTCCGGAACGCTCGACCATCGACCGCCATGTGGTGGCGGGGTCGCTGGAGCCGCTGGCCGCCCGGCTGGCGGCGGTGGCGCCGGGGCGCATCGCCGTCATCGCCGGCGATGAGATCCACTGGAGCGACGCCGGGGCCGGAACGGCCGCCGTCGCCGAGGCACTGGGTGCCCCCGTCTACGGATCCTCCTGGCCCTCGCGCATCCCCTTCCCCACCTCGCACCCCTTGTGGCGCGGCAACCTGCCGACCCGGGCGACCGACATCGCCGAACGCCTCGGCGCCTTCGACGCGATCTTCGCCCTGGGCGGCAAGTCGCTCATCACCATCCTCTACTCCGAAGGGCCGGCGGTGCCGCCGGGCTGCTCCGTCTACCAGATGTCCGCCGACGTCCGCGACCTGGGGCGGACCTTTCCGTCGAAGCTGTCGGTGGTCGGCGAGATCAAGGCGTCGCTGGCGGCCCTGGTTCCCCTGCTGCGCCGCGCGACGGAGCCGCAGCGGGCGGCCCGCGACGCGCTGGTGGCCCAGGCCGGGGCGGCACGGGAACGCGCCCGCGCCGATCTGGCGGAGACGGCCCGCCAGCAGGAGGGGGCGGCGGTGACCACCCCCCTGGTGGCCGCCCGCGAGGTGATGCGGGTGATCCCCTCCCACATGCCGATCGTCGACGAGGCCATCGCCACCTCAAGCCACGTGCGGGCGTTCCTCAACAGCGACCTGGCCACCCAATACTCCTTCCTGCGCGGCGGGGCGCTGGGCTGGGGCATGCCGGCGGCCGTGGGGTGCTCGTTGGGCCTGGGCCGGGCGCCCGTGGTCGCCCTGGTCGGCGACGGGGCGGCGCTCTATTCGCCACAGGCCATGTGGACGGCCGCTCACGAGCGGCTGCCGGTGACCTTCGTGGTCATGAACAACCGCGAATACAACGTGCTGAAACAGTTCATGAGGGGCCAGGCGGGCTACGCCTCCAACCGGGCCGGCCGCTTCATCGCCATGGACGTGGTCGATCCGGCGGTCGATTACCTGGCGCTCGCCGCCGCCATGGGGTTGCCGGCCCGCCGGGTCGAACGGGCGGCGGACATCGCCCCCGCCGTGGAGGCCGGCATCGCGTCGGGCACCGCCAACCTCGTCGAGATCGTGATCGCCGCGACCTGAAGACACCACACCGCACAGCCACGCCATGGGACGGGAATGATGGACTGGGTTAAGGCGATCACCTTCGATTTCTGGGGCACGCTGGTCGACGTCGACGCCAGCGGGCGGGACGGCATGGCGCGGGTCCTCGACCGGGTCGGCCTGGCCGGGCTGGACCCTCTCGAGCACTATCTGAAATGGGACGACGCCACCGTCCGTCGCTACCGGTCCGACCGTTGGCGCCCCTACCTGGAATGGGGCGCGCTGGCCCTGTCCGAAACCCTCGGCCCCCTTGGCGTCGAGGCCGACGCGGACGGCTGGCGGGTGCTGGCGGAGGACCTGATCACCACCATGACGGCGGATGCGAAGCCCCATCCGGAGGTGCCGGCCATCATCGCCGGGCTGAAGGCACGCCATCCCCTGATGCCAATCACCAACATGGACGCCCGCTTCTTCGCCTTGAACCCATTCAAGGCCGCGTTCGACCTGTCGCTGACGGCGGAGGAGGCGGGCGCCTTCAAACCGTCGTCGATCATCTTCGGCAAGGCCATCGCCCGGCTGGGGGTGCCGGCAGACAGCATCCTCCACGTCTCGCTGTCCCAGTTTGCCGACCTGGAAGGCGCCATGCCCATGGGCATGAAGGTCGCCTGGATCAACCGGGCAGGAGAGACGCTGCGGCCGCACACCCCCCAACCGATGTTCGAGTTTCGCGATCTCCGCGGCGTGGCCGGGATCTTCGGCATCCCGCCGTGAGATCCGTCAGCCGTTGAGGCAGCCCACCAGCGACGCCGCCATGCCCCGCATGAGGGCGGGGTAGAGGTCCGGACCGTCGGCGAGGTCGGCGCCGACGGGGTCGAGCACCCCGGTGCGGGCCCCGGTGCCCTCGACGATGGTGGCGACCAGCTTCGGCTCGAACTGCGGCTCGGCGAAGACGCAAACGGCGTCGCGGCCGGCGATCGCCGCGCGGATCTCCGACAGGCGCCGGGCCGAGGGCTGGCGGTCCGGGTTGATCGTGATGGCCCCCAGCGAGGTCAGGCCGTAACGGTCCTGCAGATAGCCGTAGGCGTCGTGGAAAACCACGAAGGGACGCTGCGCCACCGGCGCCAGCGTCGCCCGCAGCTCGGCGTCCAGCGCCTCCAGGGCCGCGGTGGCGGCGGCGGCGTTGGCACGGTAGGTCGCGGCGTTGGCCGGGTCGGCCTCGACCAGGGCGTCCGCGGCGGCGGCGGTGATGGCGATCGCGTTGGCCGGATTCAGCCAGAGATGCCCGTCGACGTCGCCATGGTGATGGTGGTCATCGTCATGGTCATGGTCGTCGGCGTCAGCGTGGTCGTCGTGACCGTCATGCGCGCCATGGTCATGGTCGTCATGATCGCGGTCCTCATGGCCGTCGTGATCGCCCTGGTCGTGATCGCCCTGGTCGTGATCACCATGATCGTGGGCGGCGTGGCGCAGGGTGACGCCCGGCAGGTCCATCGCCTCGACCACCCGCGCCTTGCCGGCGAGGCTGTCCAATGGCTTCTCCAGGAACCCTTCGAGCGCCTCGCCGACCCAGAACACCACCCCGGCCCCCTCCAGCGCCCGGGCGTCGGAGGGGCGCAGCGCGTAGGTGTGGGGCGAGGCGCCGCCGCGCACGATCAGGGTCGGCGTGCCCACCCCCTTCATCACCGCGGCCACCAGGGAGTGCAGCGGCTTGACCGACGCGACCACGGCGGGGGCGTCGGCGCGGGCCGGCGCGGCGGCCAGCAGGGCGGCCGCCAGGCCGGCGGCCAAACTGGTGGCCAAGCCGGTGGCCAAGCTGGTGGCAGCGGGAAGACGGAGAGGGCGCATGGCAGGTCCTTCGGGTGATCGGATCGGCGTGCTCTGGACAGATGCGGCGCAAGGGCGCATAGGAGAACGCGTGCCGAAGTCTGTGATGTTATAACATAACATGTCAAGCCCTTCCCCTCCCCCCTCCCCGTCTTCTGCGTCCCCGGCCCCCCTGGTCGAGGTGCGCGGCCTGTCCGTGGCGCTGGGCGGGCGCACCGTGCTCGACGGCGTGGACCTGACGGTCGCCCCGGGCGAGATCGTGACGCTGATCGGCCCCAACGGGGCCGGCAAGACGACCCTGGTGCGCGCCGTGCTGGGCCTGGCCCGGCCGACCACCGGGGAGGTGCGGCCGCGCAAGGGCCTGCGGGTCGGCTACATGCCCCAGCGCATCACGGTCGACGGCACGCTGCCGCTGACGGTGCGGCGGTTCCTGGGGTTGTGGCGCCGGGTGCCGGCGCCGCGCCTGGCGGCGGCGCTGGAGGAGGCGGGGGTGGCCCACCTCGCCGACCAGCCGGTCCAGGCGGTGTCGGGGGGCGAGATGCAGCGGGTGCTGCTGGCCCGCGCCCTGCTGGCCGACCCCGACCTCCTGGTGCTCGACGAGCCGGACCAGGGGGTCGACGTCCACGGCCAGGCCGACCTGTTCGCCCGCATCGACGCGGTGCGCCGGGCGCGTGGCTGCGGCGTGCTGCTGGTCAGCCACGACCTGCACACGGTGATGGCGCGCACCGACCGGGTGCTGTGCCTGAACGGTCACGTCTGCTGTTCGGGGCGGCCGGAGGACGTGCGCCGCCACCCCCAGTACCACGCCCTGTTCGGCCGCCACGCCGACGCCCTGGCGGTCTACGTGCACCACCACGACCACGCCCACGCCGAGGACGGCCGCGTCGTCCCCGGCCCCGGCCACGACTGCTGCGACCACTGAGGAGGCCCCGGCCATGGACGACTTCATGATCCGGGCGCTGCTCGCCGGCTGCGGCGTGGCCGCCCTGGCCGGGCCCCTGGGGTCCTTCGTGGTGTGGCGGCGCATGGCCTATTTCGGCGACACGCTGGCCCATTCGGCGCTGCTGGGCGTCGCCCTGGGGTTCCTGCTGGACGTCGACCCCATGGTGGGGGTTGTGGCGGTCTGCGTCGTCCTGTCCCTGCTGCTGGTGGCGCTGCAGCAGCGCCGGGCGCTGGCCGCGGACACGCTGCTGGGCATCCTCTCCCACTCGTCCCTGTCGCTGGGGCTGGTCGCCATCGCGTTCCTGGAAAGCCTGCGCATCGACCTCGTCGGCTATCTTTTCGGCGACCTGCTGGCGGTCACCACCGCCGACATCGTGCGGGTCTACGCCGGCGGTGCCGTGGTGCTGGCGGCGCTGGCCCTGCTGTGGAACCGGCTGCTGGCGGTCACCGTCGACGAGGAGCTGGCACGGGTGGAGGGCATGCCGGTGCTGGCGCTGCGCCTTGCCTTCATGCTGCTGATCGCCCTGGTCATCGCGGTGGCGATGAAGATCGTCGGCATCCTGCTGATCACCTCGCTGCTGATCATCCCCGCCGCCGCCGCCCGGCGCTTCGCCCGCACGCCCGAACAGATGGCCACGCTGGCGTCGGTGCTGGGCGTGGTGGCGGTGGTGGCGGGCATGCTGGCCTCCCTGCGCTGGGACCTGCCGGGCGGCCCCAGCGTGGTGGTCGCCGCCGCCGCCCTGTTCCTGGCCAGCGCGCTGCTGCCGGCGCGCGGCGCCTGAGCGACGGCCCCCGCGCCGCCCTTCCTTGCTGGACCGTTGGCGACCACGTATTGTCGGTCGCACCTTCGCCCCTCCGGAGCCGACGCCGCCGCCATGCCCGACACCGCGCCCGCACCGACGCCGCCGCCCCGTGTCGGGCTGTTCGTGACCTGCCTGGTCGACCTGTTCCGGCCGACGGTGGGGTTCGCCGCGGTCAAGCTGCTGGAGGAGGCGGGCTGCGCGGTGGAGGTGCCGGCCGGGCAGACCTGCTGCGGCCAGCCCGCCTACAACGCCGGGCGGCGCGACGACGCCCGCGACCTGGCGCGCCGCACCATCGCCCTGTTCGAGGGGTTCGACCACGTGGTGGTGCCCTCGGGCTCGTGCGCCGCGACCCTCCGGGTGCACTACCCCGCCCTGCTGGAGGAGGACCCGGCGTGGGCGCCGCGCGCCCGCGCCCTGGCGGCGCGCAGCCACGAGCTGGTGTCCTTCCTGACCGACGTCCTGGGCGTCCCGGCGGTGGCCGCCGCACACGCCGGCTCCGTCACCTACCACGATTCCTGCTCCGGCCTGCGCGAACTGGGGGTGCGGGAGCAGCCGCGCCGGCTGCTCGCCTCGGTCGCCGGGCTGGAGCTGCGGGAGATGGCGGATACCGAGGTCTGCTGCGGCTTCGGCGGCACCTTCTGCGTCAAGTATCCGGAGATCTCCGGCCGCATGGCGGCGGACAAGGCCGACGCCATCGCCGCCACCGGCGCCGCCACGGTGCTGGCCGGCGACCTCGGCTGCCTGCTCAACATCGCCGGCACCCTGGCCCGCCGGCGGGCGCCGGTCGCCGTCCGCCACGTCGCCGAGGTGCTGTCCGGGCTCGCCGGGTCGGTGCCGCCGATCACCGCGGCCAAGGGCTGAGGACGCAGCCATGGAGCCGACCGCCCGCCGCTTCCCCGAGAACGCCGCCACCGCCCTGGCCGACGCCCGGCTCCAGACCATGCTCGCCCGGTCGGCCGGCGGCTTCCAGGCGAACCGTGCCCGCGCCGCCGCCCGCCTGCCGGAGTTCGAGGCCCTGCGCGACCAGGGCCGGGCGATCAAGGACCACACCCTGGCCCACCTCGACCTCTATCTGGAGCGCTTCGAGGCCGAGGTGGTCCGCCAGGGCGGCACCGTGCACTGGTGCGCCACCGCGGCCGCGGCGCGCGACACGGTGCTGGCGCTGTGCCGCGGCGCCGGGGCGCGCACCGTCACCAAGGGCAAGTCGATGATCGCCGAGGAGATCGCGATCAACGACCACCTCGAGGCGCACGGCGTGGTGCCGGTGGAGACCGACCTCGGCGAGTACATCGTCCAGCTGCGCAAGGAACCGCCCAGCCACATCATCGCCCCGGCCTTCCACGTGTCCAAGGAGCAGGTGGCCGAGTCCTTCCGCGCCGCCCACGGCGGGCTCCCCGCCGACCGCCCGCTGGGCCAGCCGCACGACCTGCTGGCGGAGGCGCGCGCCGTGCTGCGCCGCCGCTTCCTGGAGGCCGACGTCGGCATCACCGGAGCCAACCTGCTGATCGCCGAGACCGGGCAGACGGTCATCGTCACCAACGAGGGCAACGGCGACCTCACCCAGACCCTGCCGCGCGTCCACATCGTCCTGGCGTCCATCGAAAAGGTGGTGCCGACCCTGGAGGACGCCGCCACCGTGCTGCGCCTGCTGGCGCGCTCCGCCACCGGGCAGGAGTTCTCGGCCTACACCACCTTCTCCGCCGGGGCGCGGCGGCCGGGCGACGCCGACGGGCCGCAGGCCTTCCACGTGGTGCTGCTGGACAACGGACGCTCCGCCCTCATCGGCACCGAGTTCCAGGAGGTGCTGCGCTGCATCCGTTGCGGCGCCTGCATGAACCACTGCCCGGTCTACGGCGTGGTCGGCGGCCACGCCTATGGCTGGGTCTACCCCGGGCCGCTGGGCGCCGTGCTCGATCCCGCGCTGGTCGGCCTGGCCGAGACCGCCCACCTGCCCAACGCCTCCACCTTCTGCGGGCGCTGCGAGGCGGTCTGCCCGATGCGCATCCCGCTGCCCAAGATGATGCGCCACTGGCGCGAGCGCGAGGCCGCGGCCGGCCTCCAGCCCGCCGGCATGCGCCGCGGCCTTTCCGCCTGGGCCTGGGTCGCCCGCCGCCCCGCCCTCTACCATGCCGCCATGCGGGTGGCGGCCCGCCTGGTGCGCTTCGCCGCCCGCCGCGGCGGGGGCGCCGCCGCCGCCCTGCCGCTGGCCGGCGCCTGGACCCGGGCGCGCGACCTGCCCGCCCCGGAGGGCCGCACCTTCCAGGAGCTGTGGGCCCGGGAACGGCGGCGCCCCGAACGGGGGGCCCGGGTGCCGGCAACCGACCCGACGCGGAGCGGCCGCCCGTGACCGCCGGCGACGACGCCCGCGGCCAGATCCTCGGCGCCCTGCGGCGCGGGCTGGGCCGCCCCGAGGCCGAGGCCACGCGCCGCCAGGCGGTGGCGGAGCGGATCGCCGGCCACCCCCGCAACCTGGTGCCGGCCCGTGCCCAGCTGCCGCCGGCCGAGCGCGTCGCGCTGTTCGTGCGGATGGCGACGGAGGCCGCCGCCACGGTCGAGCGCCTGCCCGGCCACGCCGCCGTAGCCGGCGCGGTGGCCCGCCTGCTGGCCGCCCACAACCTGCCTTCGGCGGTGCGCGTCGCCCCCGATCCGCGCCTCGACGCCATCGCCTGGGACGACCACCCGACGCTGACGGTGAGCCGCGGCCCGGCGGGCGACGGCGATCCCGTGTCGCTGACCGGGGCCGCCGCCGGGGTCGCCGAAACCGGCACCCTGGTGCTGTGGTCGGGGCCGGACCACCCCACGACCCTCAACTTCCTGCCCGACACCCACATCGTCGTGCTCGACGCCGCCGACGTGGTCGCCGTCTACGAGGACGCCTGGGACCGCCAGCGCCAGCGCCACCCCGGCGGTCCGCCGCGGGCGGTCAACCTGGTCACCGGCCCGTCGCGCACCGGCGACATCGAGCAGACCATCCAGCTCGGCGCCCACGGGCCACGCCGCCTCCACATCCTCCTGCTGGGGGATGGCGGGGCGGCGGGCTGACGGGGCGGATCATGGTGCGCAAGCGGACCCTCACCGACGACGAGCGCCGGCTGTGGCGGCTGGTGACGCGCGACGCCGAGCCGCTGCCCGGGCGCACCCTGGCCGAGGAGATGACCTCCGCCCCGCCCGCCGCCGCCGCGCCGCCGCCGGCCGACCCGCCGGCGGCCCCGGCCGCGGCCGGCCGCCCGACGCCGGCGGCGCCGCGCGCCAAGCCGGCGCTGCCGCCGCTGCGCCCCGGCGACCACGTCGACATGGACCGCCGCACCGCCGACCGCCTGCGCCGCGGCCGGCTGGAGATCGACGGCCGCATCGACCTGCACGGCATGACCCAGGAGCAGGCCCACGGAGCGCTGGCGTCCTTCGTCCACCGCTGCTGGCACGAGGGGCGGCGCTGCGTCCTCGTGATCACCGGCAAGGGCAGCTTCAGCCCGCACGGCGGGGTGCTGCGGCGCACGGTGCCGCGCTGGCTGGCCGACCCGCCGCTGCGGCCGATGATCCTGGCCGTGCAGCCGGCCCAGCCCATGCACGGCGGGGACGGCGCCCTCTACGTCCTGATCAAGCGGCGGCGGGACCGCTAGACCGGCGATGACCCCGTTCGGCGAGAAGGTCCGCACGCTGCGCGCCGCGCGCGGCCTGACCCTGAAGCAGATGGCCGCCGACCTCCACATCTCCTCGGCCTACCTGTCGGCGCTGGAGCACGGCAAGCGGGGCCAGCCGTCGCCCCAGTTCGTGCGCCAGGTCTGCGGCTATTTCGGCATCATCTGGGACGAGGCGGAGGAGCTGGAGCGGCTGGCCGCGCTGTCCCATCCCCGGGCCACCGTCGACACCGCCGGCCTCACCCCCAAGGCGACCGCCCTGGCCAACCGCCTGGCGGAGTGCATCGGCGCCCTGGACGAGGCGGCGCTCGACGCCCTGCTGGCGGTGCTCGACGACGCGGCGGCCCGCACCGGCCGCCGCCGCCGCCGGCCGGTGCGGCGCTGACCCTCCGGCAACCGGCCGGCGGGAAACCGGCCGGCCGGCAACCGACGGGTGGCCGCGCCCCGCGGCCTGTGCTACAGGCCGTGGGATGGAGAACGCTCACGCGGGGGAGGCGGACATGAAGATCGGCGTGGTCGGGTGCGGTGGCCGGATGGGCCAGATGCTGGTGCGCGAGATCGCGGGCACGCCGGGCTGCACCCTGGCGGGCGGCACCGAGCGGGTCGGCGGGCCCCTGGTCGGAAAGGACGTCGCCGCCGCCGCCGGCCTGGACCCGGCCGGGGTCGCCATCGTCGACGATCCCGTCACCCTGTTCGCGGTGGCCGACGCCGTCATCGACTTCACCACCCCCGACGCCACCGAGCGCCACGCCGCCCTGGCCGCCCAGAGCCAGACCGTGCTGGTGGTCGGCACCACCGGGCTCAACCCGGCCCAGCAGGAGTCGCTGGTCCGGGCGGCGACCCACACCCCGATCATCCAGGCCCCCAACATGTCGGTCGGGGTCAACCTGCTGTTCGCGCTGGTGGAGCGGGTGGCCGGTGTGCTGGCCGAGGACTACGACATCGAGATCGTCGAGATGCACCACCGCCACAAGGTGGACGCGCCGTCGGGCACCGCGCTCGGCCTCGGCCGCGCCGCCGCCGCCGGACGCGGCGTGGACCTGGACGCGGTGTGGCAGAAGGTGCGCGACGGCCACACCGGGCCGCGCGACCCCGGATCGATCGGCTTCGCCACCCTGCGCGGCGGCGACGTGGTCGGCGACCACACCGTGGTCTTCGCTGCCGAGGGGGAGCGGATCGAACTGACCCACAAGGCGTCAAGCCGGCAGGTGTTCGCCAAGGGTGCGGTGCGCGCGGCGCTGTGGGCCAACGCCAAGCCCTCGGGCCTCTATTCCATGCGCGACGTGCTGGGGCTGTAGGCGGATTCGCGCCGACCGCCGGCGGCCGCCACGGAACCGCGACCGGGACGGTGGGGTTGTACGCTGCACCACCGGAAGGGAGGTGCGGCTCCATGCATGTGCTGCCGAGATTCCAGGGCGTCGAGGGTCTGGCCCGCCTCGGCTACGCCGCGCGGGGGCTGGTCTACATGGTCGTCGGCTGGTTCGCCGTGCTGGCCGCCGAAGGGCGTGGCAGCCCGACCGACACCAAGGGGGCGCTGACCGCCATGCTGGCCCAGCCCATGGGGGCGGTCCTGCTGGCCGTCGTCACCCTGGGGCTGGTCGCCTACGCCGTCTGGCGCATCGCCGAGGCCCTGCTCGACGTCGACCGGCGCGGCCACGATGCCAAGGCGCTGGCCACCCGCGCCGCCCACCTGGTGTCGGGTCTCCTGCACGTCGGGCTGGCTGCCGCGGCACTCGGCCTGCTGATGTCCGGGCAGGTCGGCGGCGACGGCGATTCCTCGGCGCAGGACTGGACGGCCTGGCTGATGGCGTGGCCGCTCGGGCGGTGGCTGGTGGCCGGCGTCGGCGCCGTGGTCGCTGCCGCGTCGGTCGCCCATGCCGCCAAGGCCTGGACCGGCGGCTTCTGCCGCCACCTGGTCGTGCCGGGCGCGGCGCGGCGCTACGTCGAACCCCTGGGCCGCGCCGGCTACGCCGCGCGCGCCGTGGTGTTCGCCCTGGTCGGCCTGTTCTTCCTCACCGCGGCGTGGCAGGCCGACGCGTCGGAGTCGGGCGGCCTGGCCCAGGCCCTGCGCACCCTCCAGGAGCAGCCCTACGGGCCCGCCCTGCTGGGCGTGGTCGCCGCCGGGCTGCTGGCCTTCGGCCTGTTCGGCTTCGTCCAGGCCGCCTACCGCCGCATCGACATGGAGCGCGCCGAACGCCAGGCCCGGCAGGCGGTGAGCTGACCCCGCCGCGTGCCCCGCCCGGCCCCTCCTCAGCCCTTGGCCGGGCCGATCATCGCGCCGAGGTCGCGGCCGGCGAACACGTGGATGTGCAGGTGCGGCACCTCCTGGTGGGCGTCGCCGCCGCAGTTGGCGAGGATGCGGTAGCCCGGCTCCGCCGCCCCGGCCTGACGGGCGACCTCGCCGACGGCGCGGAACAGGCCGGCGATCTCCGCCTCCGACGCGGTGGCGGTGAAGTCGTCCATGCCCACATAGGCCCCCTTCGGGATCACCAGGATGTGGGTCGGCGCCTTGGGGTCGATGTCGTGGAAGGCCAGCGCGGTGTCGCTCTCGTAGACCTTCTTGCACGGGATCTCGCCGCGCAGGATGCGGGCGAAGATGTTGGTCTGGTCGTACATGGCTTTCGGCCTCACCCCTTGGTTTTGCGTGCCGTCTTCTCGTCGATGCCGCTGGTGCCCTCGCGCCCCTGCAGCAGCCGCCACACCTCGACCGGCTCGAGTCCGGCGTCGGCCCACAGCACCATCAGGTGGTAGAGCAGGTCGGCCGATTCCGCGGCGATCTTGGCGCGGTCGCCGCGCATCGCCTCGATCACCGTCTCCACCGCCTCCTCGCCCAGCTTCTGGGCGATCTTGGCGGTGCCGCGGGCGTAAAGCTTGGCGGTGTAGGAGGTCGAGGGATCGGCCCCCTTGCGCGCCGCCACGGTGCGGTAGAGGCGCTCCAGCACCGCCGCGGTGGGATCGCCGGCCTCAGCCATGGGCGCGCACCGGGATGCCGGCGGCGGCGAGCGCGGCCTTGGCCTCGCCCACCGTGTGGGTGCCGAAGTGGAAGATCGAGGCGGCCAGCACCGCGGTGGCATGGCCGTCGCGGATGCCTTCCACCAGGTGCTGCAGGGTGCCGACGCCGCCCGACGCGATCACCGGCACCCGCACCGCGTCGGCCACCGCCCGGGTCAGCTCCAGGTCGAAGCCGCTCTTGGTGCCGTCGCGGTCCATGGAGGTCAGCAGGATCTCGCCCGCCCCGTAGCCGGCCATCCGCCGCGCCCACTCCACCGCGTCCAGCCCGGTCTCCTTGCGGCCGCCGTGGGTGAACACCTCCCACCGGCCGGGGCCGGTGCGCTTGGCGTCGATGGCGACGACGATGCACTGGCTGCCGAACTTCTCCGCCCCCTCGCGCACGAACTCCGGGCGGTGCACGGCGGCGGTGTTGATGGAGACCTTGTCGGCCCCGGCCAGCAGCAGCTTGCGGATGTCCTCCACCGTGCGCACGCCGCCGCCCACGGTCAGCGGCATGAAGACATGCTCGGCGGTGCGCCGCACCACGTCGAAGATGGTGTCGCGGTTCTCGTGGCTGGCGGTGATGTCGAGGAAGGTCAGCTCGTCCGCCCCCTCGCGGTCGTAGACCCGCGCCTGCTCGACCGGGTCGCCGGCGTCGATCAGGTCGACGAAGTTGACCCCCTTCACCACCCGCCCGTCCTTGACGTCCAGGCAGGGGATGACGCGCATCTTCATCATCGCCGGACGCCCTCGCCCGCCGGGGCGGACAGCAGGTCGAGCGCCGTCCGCGGGTCGATCCGCCCGTCGTAGAAGGCGCGGCCGCAGATCACGCCCTCGATGCCGGCCGCCTCCTCGCGCTTGAGCGCCACGAGGTCGTCGATGGAGGAGACGCCGCCCGAGGCGATCACCGGGGTGGTGAGGTGGAAGGCGAGGTCGGCCGTGGCCTCGACGTTGACGCCGCCCATCGCCCCGTCGCGGTTGATGTCGGTGTAGATGATCGCGGCGACGCCGCTGTCCTCGAACTTCAGCGCGAGGTCCATCGCCTTCATCTCCGACGTCTCGGCCCAGCCGGCGACGGCGACGTAGCCCTCACGGGCGTCGATGCCGACGGCGACCCGGCCGGGCCACAGGCGGCAGGCCTCCTTCACCAGCTCGGGATCGCGCAGCGCCACGGTGCCCAGGATGACCCGCCGCACCCCCTTCTCCAGCCACGTCTCGACCGTCTTCAGGTCGCGGATGCCGCCGCCCAGCTGCACCGGCATGTCGCCGACCGCGGCCAGGATGCGCTCCACCGCCGCGGCGTTCACGGGATGGCCGGCGAAGGCGCCGTTGAGGTCGACCAGGTGCAGCCACCCGAAGCCCTGCGCCCGGAAGGCGGCGGCCTGGTCGGCCGGATCCGTGTTGAAGACGGTGGCGTGGCTCATCTCGCCGCGCACCAGCCGGACGCAGGCGCCGTCCTTGAGATCGATGGCGGGGTAGAGGATCATGACGGCGTGTCGTCCAGTTGCGGGTTGGAGGTCAGGTCTTTGCAGTAGAAATGGCCGGGCACCGGCTGGCCCTCCACCAGGGCGTAGTAGGGGTGCGTGCCCCAGCGGATGAAGCCCAAGTGTTCATACATGACGATGGCCGCGGCCTGGCTGGCGCGCACGTCCAAGTTCATGATGCGGAACCCCAGATCGCGGGCCGCCCGCTCCACCGCCAGGGTCAGCTTGCGGGCCAGACCGTGGCCGCGCGCCCACGGCGCCACGAAGGCGGTGGTCAGCGAACAGGCGTGGGCCTGCGCCTCGTTGTTGCGGGCCGGGCGCATGAGCTGGGCCGACCCGGCGATCACCCCGTCGAGCCGCCCCACGAACAGGATGCGCTCGGGCACCACCAGGACGCCCTTCCAGTAGCGCTCCATGACGTCGCGCGGCGGCGGCTCCACCCACCCGAAACCGCCACCGCCACGGATCGCCTCGTCGGCGGCGTCGCAGAGGTCGTTGAGGTCGCCCGAGCGCAGGCGGCCCTCCACCCGCTCGACCGACGCGTTGGCCGTCAATCCCGCCATGGCTCAGGGTGCCCAGGTCAGGAAGTTGGCGATCAGGGTCAGGCCGGCGGCCTGGCTCTTCTCCGGATGGAACTGGGTGCCCACCAGGTTGTCGCGGCCGACCACCGCCGTCACCGGCCCGCCATAGTCGACCCGGGCCAGCTCGGTCGCCAGATCGGCGCAGCGCAGCTGGTAGGAATGGACGAAGTAGCCGTGGGCGTCGGCGGGCAGGCCGCGCAGCACCGGGTGGCCCGGCCGCACCAGCTCCAGGTCGTTCCAGCCCATGTGCGGGATCTTCAGGGCGGGGTCGGCGGGCTCCAGCGGCACGACCTCGCCGTCGATCCAGCCCAGCCCCTCGTGCACCCCGTGCTCCAGCCCGCGCGCGGCCATCAGCTGCATGCCCACGCAGATGCCGAGGAAGGGCCGGGCATGGCGGATCACCGCCTCCTCCAGCGCGTCGCGCATGCCGGGCACGGCGTCGAGGCCACGCTTGCAGTCGGCGAAGGCGCCGACGCCCGGCAGGATGACGCGGTCGGCACGGCGCACGGCGCCGGCGTCGGCGGTGACGTCGACCGTGCAGGTCAGGCCGGCCTCGCTCGCCGCGCGTTCCACCGCCTTGGCGGCGGAGCGCAGGTTGCCGGAGCCGTAGTCGATGAGGGCAACCGTTGCCATGGTGGGGACGGAACCTATGGGTTAGAGCGAGCCGCCGAGCGTGCCCTTGGTGGACGGAACGGCGTCGGCCTTGCGCGGGTCGATCGCGACCGCGCCGCGCAGGGCGCGCGCCAGCGCCTTGTAGCAGCTCTCGACGATGTGGTGGTTGTTCTCGCCGTACAGGGTCTCGACGTGCAAGGTCAGGCCGGCGGCGCCGGCGAAGGCCTGGAACCACTCGCGGAACAGCTCGGTGTCCATGTCGCCGATCTTGTCGCGGCTGAACGCCACCTTCCACACCAGGTACGGGCGGTTGGAGAAGTCGAGCGCCACCCGGGTCAGCGCCTCGTCCATCGGCACGTAGGCGTGGCCGTAGCGGGCGATGCCCTTGCGCTCACCCAGCGCCCGCGTCACCGCCTGGCCGATGGCGATGCCGGTGTCCTCGGTGGTGTGGTGGAAATCGATGTGCAGGTCGCCGTCGGCGACCACCGTCAGGTCCATCAGGCTGTGCCGCGCGAGCTGCTCCAGCATGTGGTCGAGGAAGCCGACGCCGGTGCGGACGTCGTAGACGCCGCTGCCGTCCAGGTTCACCGCCACCCGGATGCGGGTCTCGGTGGTGTTCCGCTCGATCGTCGCGCGGCGGGCGGGGCCGCTCTGGGAGGTGTCCATGGCCGATGGTTTAGCACCATGCCCCGGCATATGCCATAGCCCGGCGGCGGCGGCCGGGCCGGCCGCCACCCCGGCGGCCGCGGAACCGCTTGCACGGGCCGCGATCCGCGCTATGCTGGATTGCATCCTAGGCGTGCATATTATCCTATGCGCATCCCGCTCCTGACCGCCGCCCTGCTGTCGTCCGCCTGCGCCCTCTCGACCTGGGAGCCGCCGCCGCGCACCCCGGTGGCCGCCGCGGTGGCGCCGGGGAGCACGGAGGCGCTGCGATTCGCCGGGCTGAGCCTCGGCGCCATGCGCCGCGGCACCGAGATCGGCCGCTATGTCTGGGGCATCGACTGCGCGGCACCCTACGGGCGGACCTTCTGGACCAGCGGGCGGCGCCTGCACGCCGGGGCGACGTGGGAGGACCGCTTCGCCGAAATCATGGGCGACGCCGGCTTCGCCGTCGCCGGCGGTGCCGACCACTTCTTCACCGCCCGGGCGCAGCGCCGCGACGCCCGCTACGCCGTGGCCGGCCAGCTCACCGAGGTGCGCCTGGAGCTGTGCCGGCGCGAGGACTGGATCACCGGGGCCGACCGCGGGGTCAGCGGCTACGGCACGGTGACGGTGGACTGGGCGCTCTACGATCCCGTCACCGAGCGGCCGCTGCACCGGGTGTCGACCACCGGCAGCGCCACCATCGACGCCGGGGTGCCGGAGGGCGACGTCCTGCTGATCGAGGAGGCCTTCGCCACCGCGGTCGAGGGACTCGCCGCCGACGACGGCTTCCGCGCCGCCGTCGCCATCGGCGGGGCGCCGCCCGCTCCGCCGCTGTTCGCTCCGCCGGCCGCGGCCGGACCGCCCGTCACTCCCTCGCCCCTCCCGCCGCTGGCCATCGCCCAGCCCGCGGTTGCCGCGGCGGCCATGGCGGCGGCGGGAGGGCGGCTGGAGATCGCCACGCCACGGCCGCTCTCCGGCGGCCTGGCGGCGGCGCCGGCACGGCTCGACGCCGCCCGGGTCGCGGTCGGCGCCGGCCATGGGCTGGTGGTGGGGGAGGCCGCCGGCGGTGCGGTGCTGCTGGCGCCCGACTCGGCGGTCGGCGGCGGGGCGCGCGTGGTGGTGCGGCCGGCCGCCGGGATCGCCCTGGACGGCGTGGTGGAGGCGCGCGCACCGCGCCTCGGCCTTGCGCTGGTCCGGGTGCCGGCGCGTCTCGCCGCGCTTCCCGTGCGCACCGACGCGATCGCGGTCAGCGCGCCGGTGCACGCCGCCGGCGGCCCCGCGGGCCGGCTGTGGGAAGGCATCGTCGGCGCCGTCCGCGCCGACGCCGCGACCGGCACCCGGGTGGTGCTGGCCGACGTCGACGGGCCGCCGCCGCGACCGGGCGATCCGCTGCTCGACGGCGCCGGCAACCTCGTCGGGCTGGCGTTGCCCGACGCCGGCGCGCCGCCCGGCGGCGGCGCCCTGCCGGCCTTCGTGCCCGCCGCCGACGCGCTGGCGGCGCTGGGCGCGGCGCTGCGCTGAGACGGGGCGCGCGGGGGTGCGGGGTTGACCGGCCCCTCCCCCTCCCCCACATGGACACCCAGCCTTCCGGCACCGCAGCCCGGTGCGCGAAGCCCCTTCCCACACCGGCGCGCGGATTCCATGACGACCCACGATCCCATCCAGTGGCACGGCACCACCATCCTGTCGGTCCGCAAGGGCGGTCGCGTGGTGGTCGCCGGCGACGGCCAGGTCTCGCTCGGCCAGACGGTCATCAAGCACAACGCGCGCAAGGTCCGCCGTCTGGCCGGCGGCGCGGTGATGGCGGGGTTCGCCGGGGCCACGGCCGACGCCTTCACCCTGTTCGAGCGCCTCGAGGCCAAGCTGGAACAGCATCCCGGCCAGCTCACCCGCGCCTGCGTGGAGATGGCCAAGGACTGGCGCACCGACCGCTACCTGCGCCGGCTGGAGGCGATGATGGCCGTCGCCGACCGCGACGTCAGCCTGGTGCTGACCGGCAACGGCGACGTGCTGGAGCCCGAGGACGGCCTGATCGGCATCGGCTCGGGCGGGGCCTACGCCCTCTCCGCGGCCCGCGCGCTGGTCGACATCGACGGCCTCGACGCCGAGGCGATCGCCCGCAAGGCCATGCGCATCGCCGCGGGCATCTGCGTCTACACCAACGAAAACGTCGTCGTGGAATCCATGTGATGACCGCCTTCAGCCCCCGCGAGATCGTCTCCGAGCTCGACCGCTTCATCGTCGGCCAGCACGACGCCAAGCGCGCCGTCGCCATCGCCCTGCGCAACCGCTGGCGCCGCCAGCAGCTGCCCGAGGCGCTGCGCGAGGAGGTGCTGCCCAAGAACATCCTGATGATCGGCCCGACCGGCGTCGGCAAGACCGAGATCGCCCGGCGCCTGGCCAAGCTGGCCCAGGCCCCCTTCCTGAAGGTCGAGGCGACCAAGTTCACGGAGGTCGGCTACGTCGGCCGCGACGTCGAACAGATCGTGCGCGACCTCGTGGAGATCGCCATCGCCCTGACCCGGGAGCGCCTGCGCAAGGAGGTGGTGGCGAAGGCCGAGGTGCGGGCCGAGGAGCGGGTGATCGACGCCCTGTGCGGCGACAGCGCCAGCGCCGAGACCCGCCAGAAGTTCCGCAAGATGCTGCGCGAGGGCACCCTGAACGACAAGGAGATCGAGATCCAGGTCGTCGACAGCACCATGGGCGGCATGCTGCCGACCTTCGACGTGCCGGGCATGCCGGGCGCCCAGATGGGCATGCTCAACCTCAACGACATCTTCGGCAAGGCGTTCGGCGGCCGCACCAAGCCGCGGCGCATGACGGTGTCGGAGAGCTACGGCGTGCTGGTGGCGGAGGAGTCGGACAAGCTGCTGGACCAGGAGAAGGTGGTCGGCGAGGCGATCCGCGCGGTCGAGCAGAACGGCATCGTCTTCCTCGACGAGATCGACAAGATCTCGGCGCGTTCCGACACCCGCGGCGGCGGCGACGTCAGCCGCGAGGGGGTGCAGCGCGACCTGCTGCCGCTGATCGAGGGCACCACCGTCAACACCAAGCACGGGCCGGTCAAGACCGACCACATCCTGTTCATCGCGTCGGGCGCCTTCCACCTCGCCAAGCCGTCCGACCTGCTGCCCGAGCTGCAGGGCCGCCTGCCCATCCGGGTCGAGCTGAAGCCGCTGACCCAGGACGACTTCAAGCGCATCCTGACCGAGCCGGAGGCCAGCCTGATCACCCAGTACAAGGCGCTGATGGCGACCGAGGAGCTGACCCTGGAGTTCACCGCGGACGCCATCGACGAGCTGGCCCGCCTGGCCGCCGAGATCAACACGGCGGTGGAGAACATCGGGGCGCGGCGCCTCCACACGGTGATGGAGCGCCTGCTGGAGGAGATCAGCTTCACCGCCGGCGACCGCTCCGGCCAGAGCGTCACCATCGACGCCGCCTATGTGGCCGAGCGGGTCGGCAGCCTCGCCAAGAACGCCGACCTCTCGAAGTTCATCCTGTAGACGCCTCCGCCCGACACCGGACCGGGTGCGGAACGATCACCGCGCGACGAAGCGCGGAGCCGTTCCGGCGCCGGGGCAGTCCTTGACCGCCGCCGCATCCGGGATTGCCACGAAGGCCACCGCGCGGTCGAGCGCGCACGGATCCGCCGCCGTGACGATGTGCCCGGCGCCGCGGAACAGCAGGTGCCGGCTGTTGGGCAGGGTGGCGGCGGCGCGGGCACCCCAGGACGGCGGGGTGAAGGGATCGTAGGCCCCCGACAGCAACAGCACCGGCACCGGGCTGGCCACCGCCAGCCGCTCGGACGGGTCCTGGCGCCCCGCCGGCCAGTGGTCGCAGACCCGGCGCCCCGCCTCGGCGTCGGCCGCCGCGCCGAACGGCAGGGCGCGGCGGCGGGCGGCGGCGACGCGGACCGGGTCGGCCGGGACGACGGTCTCGCGGCATTCGATGGCGAAGGCCATCCCGTCGGCGGTGTCCGGGTCGCCCAGCCAGGGCTGCGGCGCGAACAGCGCCAGGTCCTCCAGGCCGCCGCGGGCGGCGCGGTCGAGCATGGCCGGCAGCAGAGGCAACGGCTCGGTCTCCGCCATCGCCTCGAGCGCCGCGGCCAACGCACCGGCGCCGTCCAGGCGCACGGTGCGCGGCGCGCCCGCGGTGTCGCTGCCACCGACCACCACGTCGGCCGGCGCCAGGTCGAGGCGCGCGACGAGGCGGGCCACCCGGCGCTCCAGGCCGGGAAAGGCGGTGCGGCAGCGCCGGCTGGCGGCGCAGTCCTCGAACAGGCGCGCGAAGGCGGCCGCGGCGGTCGCCGGCTGCTCTTCCAGCACCGCCACCCCCGGGGGATAGACGCCGTCGAGCACCGCCGCCCGGACCAGCCCGCCGTGGCGGCGCAGCGTCTCCAGCGCCACCCGGGTGCCGTAGGACACCGCCAGCAGGTTGATCCGCGCCGCGCCGAGGGCGGCGGCCAGATCGGCCAGATCGTCGGCCAGGGCGGCGGTCGAGAACGCCGTCAGGTCGACCCCGGCGGCCTGCAGCCGTTCGGCGCAGACCCGCAGCGCCACCGCCTCCAGAGCCGCCCGGCGGTCGCCCGCGACCGGCGCGATCGTCGGAGCGGCCGCCAGGTCGTCGAGTTCCGGGCAATCGGTGTCGGGCTCGGCGAGGCCGGTGCCACGGGCGTCGAACAGCACCAGGTCGCGCTCCCGGCGGAAGGGCGCCGAGGTGTCCCACCAACCCTCCATCCGCTCCTCGACCGCCGTGCCCGTGCCGAACACCGCCGCACCCGGGCCGCCCTCCACGAACACCAGCGGGTCCGCCGCCGGCGACTCGGCGGTGCTGCGCAGGATGGCCACGGGCAGCGCCAGGGTGCGCCCGCCCGTCCCGTCGCGGTGCTCGGGAACCTGCAGCAGGGCACAGTCCGCGCGTTCCCCCTCCGGAACCGTGAACCAGCACGGGGCCGGCTCCAGCCGCGGCGCCGCCGCCGCCGGCGCGAGGGTCAGGGCGGCCAGCATGGCGGCGACCGCGGACGGGGGCAGACGGAACGCTGACACGGCGGGCCCGGGTGAGGGGAGGGGCGGGGGATCGGTCGGACGCCCCTGTTTGGCGCGAAAGGGGTGGTGGAGTCCAGGGGCGCCCGTCGACCCGCCGGAACACCCCCTTGATTTTTTCGTGTGGGAATGATCAATTTTCGTGGAACGATAATCCGTCCGGCCCGGGCCGGAGCGAACGCGACCGGAGGTCGAGCATGCCACCCCCCGTCTCCTCCACCCTCCACTGCGGCGACGACGATGGCCTGCGCCGGTCCAGCCGGCGGCTGGCGCTGGGCTGCGCCGGCCTGGCGGCGGGGCTTCCCCTGGCCGCCGCCTATGGCTGGTGGTCGGCCGATCCGGCGGCGCTGATCGCCGCCGCGGGCGCACCGCCGCACACCGCCCCCGCGGCGTGGCAATGGGGACTCGCCGGCGTGCTCGCCCTCTGCCCCGCCACCCTGTTCGCCGCGGCGCTGCTGGCGGCGCGCCGCTGCTTCGCCGTGTTCGCCGGGGGCGCCTTCCTCAGCGCGGCGGCGGTGCGGGCGCTGCGGGCCTTCGCCGGTCGCGCCGCCGCCGCCGGCCTGGCCGGGCTGCTGGTGCCGACGCTGCTCGGGCTCGTGCTGACCGCCACCAACCCGCCGGGCAGCCGGGTGCTCACCCTGGCGGTGGGCAGTTCGCCGCTGCTGGCGCTGCTCTTCGGCACGATCGTGTGGGCGATCGCCGCCGTTCTCGCCCGGGCCGTGGCGATCGCCGACGACCACGCCCAGATCGTCTGATGCCGGTCGTCGTCACCCTGGACGTCATGCTGGCGCGCCGCAAGATGCGCTCCAAGGACTTGGCGGCACGCATCGGCATCACCGAGGCCAACCTGTCGCTGCTGAAGCAGGGCCGGGTGAAGGGCATCCGCTTCGAGAGCCTGGCGCGGATCTGCGCCTGCCTGGGCTGCCAGCCCGGCGACCTGCTGACCTACCAGCCGGAGAGCGACCATGAGAGCCCTGCTGTTCCTGGCGGCGCTGCCGCTGCTGAGTAGCTGCGACACCCTGGACTGGCGACGCTCCGGCGCTGCCTGGCTGGAGCAGGCGTGCCGCGGCGCGCGGAACTGCGCGCCACCCTGCGTCAGCGGCAATCCCGGCGCCGGCGACGGGCCGGCCGCGGAACCCGCCGCCGGCTGCCCGACCGCCCCGCGCTGACCGCGCCGCCGCCCGCAATGCGGGTTGACGAAATCCATCCGATGTTGGATTGATTGCGTGCTTGCATTGAAGGAGCCTGTCATGGAAAGCCTGTGGCAATCCACGTGGCGGCGCTGGCTGGACGCCCGCAGCCGGCGCGGCATCGACCACCTCAGCGACCACCTGCGCCGCGACATCGGCGTCGACGACCCGGCGGCGCTCGCCGATGGCGACCGCACGGCGCCCGAATCCATCCGCACGCGCATCTTTTCGGCGGATCGTTCATTCAGCCTCTTGCACGAATAGCCGGGACCGGCGATACCGGGACCGTCGTCCATCGACCCACACGCACAGGAGCGCATCATGAAATCCGTGATTCCCACCGTCCGAGTTCCCACCGCGCAGACGGCGACCGGCCGAGCTCCGATTCCGCATTCGCGAAATTGGTATCGATGCCTTGAACCATCGTCCTGCGGCCACCGGATATCGAGGGGATCCAATGAGCGTTTTTCTGGGTTTGTGCGGTCATCGAGTCTTCGTTGAACACGCCCGCTGGGCAACTCCGGCCGGTCGCTTCGACCTCCGGCGGGAAAACGGGGAATACGTCGTATGGCTGGGACGCCTGAACATCATCTACACGCCGGCCCGCTGGGTGCCGCCACCGCCGGGTCCGGCGCGGGCGTGCCTCGGAGGGTCCGCTGATGCCGGCCCGCGCCCGCCCTGACGCGGTCGGGACCGTCGTCCGCGTGCTCGAGGCGTTCCGCGCCCTCGACCCCGACCTGCCGATCCAGTACGCGCTGTCGTTCCTCACCATCGCGCAGAACGAAGGCATCTCGATCGGCGAGCTGGCGGAGCGCCTCGGCATCGCCCAGTCCTCAGCCTCGCGCAACGTCGCGGCGCTGAGCCGCTGGCATTCCTTCGGCAAGGCCGGGCTCGACCTGGTGCAGTCGCAGGAGGATCCGCGCGAACGCCGCCGCAAGATCGTCACCCTGACCGACAAGGGCCACAGTTTCCTGGGCGAGATGCGCGCCATCGTCGGCAGCGAGCGCAAGCCGCCGGCCGCCCGCGCCGAACCGCGCCGCGCCCGCACCGCCTGACCACCCGGCGCCCCCGGCGCCCATCATCCATCGCCCGGCGCGGGGCGGTCCCATCGCAAATCTTGCGAATGACACTTGTTCGCAATTCCGACTGGCCTTATAAGGCTTGGGCGCCGCCGCCGGCCGCCGAGTCGCCGCGGCCGCGCGACCGACGCGACGAGAAAGCCCGGCCCATGACCTTCCAACCGAGCATGCAGAGCCAGATCGAAGGGTTCACCCTTCTGGAGGATCTGAAATGGCGGGCCTGGGACGGTGTGATCGCCGATGTCTGGCACGTCGCCTGCCGCGACGGCGCCCGGGGCGAGTACATCGCCCCCTACCCGCGGCTGGTGGTGATGCTCGACCAGGACGGCGACGGCGACATCGAGCTGACCATGAGCCGGACGCCCAGGGGACCGGACCCGACCATCGCGCGCCATCCCCTGTGCTACGTTCCGGCCGACGTGCGGGTCTGGTCGCGGATGGCCCGCATCCGCCGCCTGCGCCACCTCGACCTGCACCTCGACGCCGACGCGCTCGGCCGGCGCTTCGGCGACCGCGTCGACGGCGCGGCGCTGGAAACACCGCGCCTCACCTTCGCCGACGACGCCCTTCTCCACCTCGCCCGGCTGATCGCGGCGGAGTGCACGGCCCCCGGCGGGCTGCACGACCTCTACGGCGACAGCCTGATCACGGCCCTGCTGGTCTCGCTCCTGCGCGTGGCGCCGCGCGCCGACCGCAAGCGGGGCGGCCTGCCGCCGCGCCAACTCCGCCGGACCATCGAGTTCATCGAGGACAACTGCATGCGCACGATCCGCCTGCAGGAGCTGGCCGACCTCACCGGCCTGTCCCAGTCCTATGTCTGCTCGGCCTTCAAGGCGTCGACCGGCATGCCGCCGCACAAGTGGCAGATGCGCGCGCGGGTCGCCCGGGTGAAGGCGATGCTGCACCGTCCCGACGTCACCCTGGCCGATGCGGCGGTCGCCGTCGGCTTCGCCGACCAGGCCCACCTCACCCGCGTCTTCCGCCAGGTCGTCGGCACGACACCGGCCGCCTGGCAGCGCAACCGTGCCGCCTGAACGATCGTCACAAAATCGTCCAAGGCAGGACAAGAGGGTTCAAGCCCGCGGCGAGGCCCCCGTGCTACCCCGACGACCAATCGCTGGCACCGCGTCTCGGCATCCGTCCCCGGACGACACAACGCCCTGCGGCCGTTCCTGATTGGTGGGGTTAAGCAATGCTTTCTGTTCGCAAGAGCCGCATCGGGCTCGTTCTCCTGCAAACCACCGCGATCGCCGGGCTCGTCGTCCCGGCCGTGGCGCACGCCCAGAGCGCGGGCAACACCATCGTGCTGGACCGCGTCACCGTCGGCGGCGCGGCGCCGGCCGAAAGCGCCACCGGCCCGCTGGACGGCTACACCGCCACCCGCACCACCACCGGCTCCAAGACGGCGACCCCGCTGGAGGAGGTGCCGCAGTCGGTGTCGGTGATCGGCCGCGAGGAGATGGACGACCGCGGCGTCGACAAGGTCGACGAGGCGCTGCGCTACACGCCCGGCGTGTTCACCCAGCCCTTCGGGTCCGACAGCGACACCAACTGGATGTTCATCCGCGGCTTCCAGGCGACGCAGACCGGCGTCTACCAGGACGGGCTGCCGCTCTTCAGCTACGGCTTCGGCGGCCTGTTCGTCGACAGCTACCCGCTGGAGCGCATCGAGGTGCTGCGCGGCGCCTCGTCGGTGCTCTACGGCGCCAGCAACCCCGGCGGCCTCGTCAACCTCGTCACCAAGACCGCCGACGGCCGGCGCGTGCGCCACGCCGAGGTGGGCATCAACGACGCCGGCAACGCCGATTTCGGCTTCGACCTCGGCGACCGTTTCAACGACAAGCTGGACTACCGGGTCACCGGGCGGATCGCCGGCGGCGACACCTACAGCGACCACGCCGATGGCCTGCGCGGTACCCTCCAGACCAGCCTGCGCATCCGGCCCAGCAACGACACCCGCCTGACGCTGCACGCCAACTACACCGACATCGACGAAACCCATGTCGGCGGCGCCTTCCTGCCCTATGTCGGGACCGTGGTCGACGCCCCCTTCGGCACCATCGACCCCGAGGCCAACTTCACCGAGCCCGGTATCGACGAGTACAGCCGCCGCCAGGTGTCGGTCGGCTACACCTTCGAGCACGCCTTCGACGACACCACGGTGTTCCGCCAGAACGCCCGCTACGCCTACAGCGACGTCCGCGAGGTGTCGCTCTACGCCTACGGCTACAACGGCTTTTCGGCGACCCCGACCGACCCCGACAACCGGCTGACCCGGATCAACTTCGAGCACGAGTCCGACGTCAACACCGTCCTCATCGACAACCAGCTGGAGACCGGGTTCAAGACCGGGGCGGTCGACCACACCCTGCTGGTCGGCATCGACTACCGCTACTTCCGCCTCGACCAGATCCAGCTCACCGGCTCGGCCACGCCGATCAGCGCCACCAACCCGGTCTACGGCGCCGACCAGGGGGCCCGGTCGCGCTACATCGACCAGGTCCTCACCCTCAACCAGGTCGGCGCCTATGTGCAGGACCAGCTGCGCTTCGGCGGCTGGGTCGCCACCGTGAACGGGCGCTACGACCACGCCTCGACCAAGGCCGAGGGAACGCCGGAGTACGAGGGCGAGGACGGCAAGCTCAGCGGCCGCGGCGGGCTGGCCTACCGGTTCGCCAACGGCGTGACGCCCTACGCCAGCGTCTCCACCTTCTTCAACCCGGTGATGGGGTCGTCCGCCGCCACCGGCGCGTTCGAGCCGGAGACCGGCCACCAGGTCGAGGTCGGCGTCAAGTACGCGCCCGATTGGATCGACGGCATCTTCACGGTGGCCCTGTTCGACCTCACCCGCAAGAACGTGGTGAGCGGCCCCTACCTGGCCGAGACCCAGATCGGCGAGGTCAGCTCCAAGGGCATCGAGCTGGAGGCCAAGGTCGACATCACCCGCAGCCTGCGCGGCACCGCGTCCTTCACCACCATGGACGTGGAGATCGAGAACGACGAGAACGCGGCGATCATCGGCAAGACCCCTTACATCGTGCCCGAGACCATGGCGTCGCTGGGCCTCGACTACACCGTCCGCGACGGGATGCTCGACGGGCTGGCGGTGGGCGGCGGCGTGCGCTACATCGGCTCGTCGTGGGCGGACAACGAGAACACCCTGGAGGTGCCGTCCGCCACGGTGTTCGACGCCCACCTCGGCTACGACCTGGGCAATTGGGGCGCCGACCTCAACGTGACGAACCTGTTCGACAAGACCTACGTGGCCAGCTGCCAGACGCAGTTCTCCTGCGGCTACGCCGAGGGCCGGGTGGTCAAGCTGAACCTGCACATGACGTGGTGACGGCGTCGCCCCCCGCGGTCCGGCCGCGGGGGGCGGCCGGCCGTTCGAGGACATCCGCCGATGCACCGTGATGCCGCGCCCGCGACGCCCGCGCACCCGCTCTACCAGCTCGACCGCGTGGCGGTCGACGCGGGCGGGCGGCGCATCCTGTCGGAGCTGTCCCTGGCCCTGCCGGCGGCGCGCATTTTCGGCCTGGTCGGGGCCAACGGTTCGGGCAAGAGCACCCTGGTGCGGGTGCTGGCCCGCCAGCAGCAGCCCAGCCACGGCAGCGTGCGCTTCCAGGGGGCGCCGATCGCCGCGACGGGCGACCGCGCCTTCGCCCGCGCCGTCGCCTACATGCCCCAGTTCACCCCGCCCGCCGAGGGCATGACCGTGCGCGAGCTGGTGGCGCTCGGCCGCTTCCCGTGGCACGGGGCGCTCGGCCGCTTCGGCGCCGAGGACGCCGCCAAGGTGGCCGAGGCGATGGCCGAAACCGACCTGGACCGCTTCGCCGACCGCCTCGTCGACAGCCTGTCCGGCGGCGAGCGGCAGCGGGCCTGGCTCGCCATGATGCTGGCCCAGGACACCCGCTGCCTGCTGCTGGACGAGCCGACCTCGGCGCTCGACATCGCCCACCAGGTGGAGATGCTGGACCTGGTGCGCCGGCTCAGCCGGTCGCGCGGCATCGGCGCCGTCGTCGTGCTGCACGACATCAACATGGCGGCGCGCCTGTGCGACGAGATCCTGGCGCTGCGCGACGGCCGCCTCGTCGCCCGCGGCGCGCCGGCCGCCATCATGGCGCCCGAGGTGCTGCGCACGGTCTATGGCATCGCCATGGGCACCGTGGCCCACCCGCGCACCGGCGCCCCCATCGGGTTCGTCCAATGACCGCGCCGCCGCGCCTCACCCGCCGCCGCGCGCTGGCGTGGGCCGGCGGCGGCGCGCTCGCCGCGGCCGCCGGCACGGCCCGGGCCGGCGCCGCCGTCCCGCGGGTGGCGGTGATCGACTGGGCGGCGCTGGAAACGCTGCTGCTGCTGGGGGTGACGCCGGTGGCGGCGGCCGAGCTCCGGCAGTTCGCCCGGGTCGCGGTCGAGCCGGCGGTGCCCGGCACGGTCGCCGACCTCGGGCTGCGCGGCACGCCGAACTACGAGATGCTGCGCATCGCCGACCCCGACCTCGTCCTCATCTCCAATTTCTACGAAGTCCAGCGGGCCAATCTCGAGCGTGTCGCGCCGACCCTGTCCCTGCCGGTCTATCGGCCCGGCGAGGCGCCGTATGCGCTGGCCGTCGCGGCCACCCGGACCCTCGGCCGGCGGCTCGGCCGCCCGGCGGCGGCGGATGCGGCGATCGCCGCCGCGGACGCCGCGATCGCCCGCCACGCCGCCGGCCTGCGCGGCGCCGCCGCCCGGCCGGTGTTCGTCGTGAACTTCGGCGATTCCCGCCACGTCCGCGCCTTCGGCACCGACAGCATGTTCGGCGACGTGCTGGCGCGGCTCGGCCTGCGCAACGCCTGGTCCGCCGGCACCCGCTACGCCGCGGCCGCACCGGTCGGCATGGAGGCCCTGGCCCGGGTGCCCGAGGCCACGATCGCCGTGGTCGAGCCGACGCCCCCCGAGGTCCGCTGGTCCCTGGGCGACAGCGCCCTGTGGAACGCCCTTCCCGCGGTGCGGGCCGGACGGGTGGTGACCGTGCCGCCGGTCAACCCGTTCGGCGGCCTGCCGGCGGCACGGCGCTTCGCGCGCCTGCTGGCCGGCGCGCTGGCCGCGGCCGGAGCCGACCGTGGCTGAGGCCGCGGCGGCGAGGCCGGGGCGGCGCCACCGGCTGGCCCTGTGGGGCGGGCTGGCGGCGCTGGCGGCCGCGCTCTCCGGGCTCGCCGTGGTGGACCCCCTGCCCGGTGTCGCCGGCGCGCCGGCCGGCGGCCCCGACCTCGAGGCCGTCGCCCTCCACCACATGGTCCTGCCACGCCTCGCCATGGCCCTGGTGGCCGGGGCGGCGCTCGGCCTGTCGGGGCTGCTGCTGCAGCGGGTGCTCCGCAACCCGCTGGCCGAGCCCTCGACGTTGGGAATCTCCGCGGGGGCGCAGCTCGCCATGGTCGCGGCGACGCTCTACGCGCCGGCCCTCATGGCGCAGGCCCGCAGCGGGGTGGCGCTCGCCGGCGGCCTCGCCGCCGCCGCGCTGATCCTCGGCCTGACCTGGCGGCGCGGGCTGGAGCCGGTGTCGGTGGTGCTCGCCGGCATGATGGCGGCGCTGACCGCCACCGCGGCCAGCGCCGCCCTGATCCTCGCCAACGGCGACTACCTCTTCTCGATCTTCATCTGGGGCGGCGGTTCCCTGGCCCAGCAGAGCTGGGGGCCGACCCTCTCCATCGCCGCGCGCCTGGCCTGCGGCCTCGCCGCCGCCCTCCTGCTGGCCCGCCCGCTGGCCGTCCTCGGCCTCGACGACGCCAGCGCCCGCGGCCTCGGCCTGGCGCTCCACGCCAGCCGCCTGCTGGTGATCGCCGTGGCGGTCTGGCTGGCCGCCTCGGTGACGGCCGAGGTCGGGGTGATCGGCTTCGTCGGGCTGGCGGCCCCGGCGCTGGCCCATCTCGGCGGCGCGCGCACGCCGGGCGCCCGCCTGGCCGCGACGACGCTGATCGGCGCGCTGCTGCTGTGGCTGACCGACGGGCTGGTGCAGGCGCTGGCCGCCACCGGCGGGGAACGCGTGCCCGCCGGCGCGGCCACCGCCCTGCTCGGCGGGCCGCTGCTGCTGTGGCTGCTGCCGCGCCTGCGCATGATCGAATGGCCGTCGCTCAACGCCCGCCCGGCGCCGTCGCGCCGCAGCGCCCGGCCCGGCCGGACCCTCGCCACCCTGCTCGCGCTCCTGGCGGTCGCCGCCGCCGCGGCGCTGGTGGTGGGGCGCGCGCCGGACGGCTGGCACCTCGCCAGCGGCGCCGTGTTCGCCGATCTGCTGCCCTGGCGCGCGCCGCGCGTCGCCGTGGCGCTGGCGGCCGGGGCCATGCTGGCGGCGTCGGGCTGCCTGCTCCAGCGCATCACCGCCAACCCCCTGGCCAGCCCGGAGATCCTCGGGGTCGCCACGGGCGCGGGGGTCGGGCTGGTGATCATCCTGTTCGCCCTTCCCGGGGCGGGCATGATGCTCCAGACCGGCGCGGCGGCGGTGGCGGCGGTGGCCGCGCTGGCCGCCATCCTCGCGGTCGCCGCGCGCGGCGGCTTCGGGCCGGAGCGCCTGCTGCTGGGCGGCGTCGCCATGGGGGCGCTGTGCAGCGCCGTGCTGACGGCGGTGATCGCCACCGGCAGCCGCCAGGCCTTCGACCTGCTGCGCTGGATCAGCGGCTCCGTCAACGACGTGGCTCCGGCCACCGCGGGGTTCGCCGTGGCCGCGGCGCTGTGCCTGCTGGCCCCGTTGCCGCTGGCGGCGCGCTGGCTGGAGATCCTGCCGCTGGGCGGGGCCATGGCGCGCAGCCTGGGCCTGCCGGTCGTCCGCTGCCGGATGCTGCTGGTGGTGCTGGCCGGCGTGCTGGCCGCCACCGCCTCCCTGTTCGTCGGCCCCTTGAGCTTCGTCGGGCTGATCGCGCCGCACCTGGCGCGGCTGCTCGGCCTCACCCGCCCGCTGGCCCAGGGCGCCGGGGCGATGGCGATCGGCGGTGCGCTGATGATACTGTCCGACTGGCTCGCCCGCACGCTGGCCTTTCCCTACCAGTTGCCGCTCGGCCTGTTCGTCGCCCTGCTGGGCGGCCCCTACCTGATCTGGCTGCTCGGCCGGGGAGTCCTGCGCCCGACCTGACCCCCGGCCGATCCGCCCCGCTGCCGCCACACCACGTCCCCCACCGGTGGAATGGACCCGATGCTTCGCCGCTTCTTCGCCTACTACGAACCCTACAAGGCCCTGTTCGCCCTCGACATCGTCTGCGCCGTGCTGTCGGGGCTGCTCGAGCTCGGCTTCCCCATGGCGGTGCGGTCGTTCGTCGACCAGCTCCTGCCGACCCAGGACTGGGGCCTCGTCGTCCTCGCCTCCATCGGGCTGCTGGTGATCTACCTGGCCAATGGCGGGCTGATGGCGGTGGTCGTCTACTGGGGCCACAAGCTGGGCATCAACATCGAGACGGAGATGCGCCGGCGCGCCTTCGATCACCTGCAGAAGCTGTCCTTCAGCTTCTACGACAACAACAAGACCGGCCACCTCATCGCCCGGGTGACCAAGGACCTGGAAGAGATCGGCGAGGTCGCCCACCACGGGCCGGAGGACCTGCTGATCGCGGTGATGACCTTCGTCGGCGCCTTCGCGCTGATGGTCATGGTCCACCCGCAGCTGGCCCTGATCACGGCGATCATCGTGCCGGTGGTGGCCTGGGTGACCAGCCGCTACGGCGGCCGCATGACCCGCACCTGGCAGTCCCTCTATTCCCGGGTCGGCGCCTTCAACGTCCGCATCGAGGAGAACGTCGGCGGCATGCGGGTCGTCCAGGCCTTCACCAACGAGGACCACGAGCGCTCCCTGTTCGACCACGACAACGAGCAGTACCGCCGCACCAAGCTCGACGCCTACCGCATCATGGCGATGTCGACCACGCTCAGCTACATGAGCATGCGGCTGATCCTGATCGTCGTCATGCTGGCCGGCGCCCATTTCGTGCTGACCGGCGGGCTCAGCCACGGCGGCTTCTTCGCCTTCCTGCTGCTGGTCAACGTGTTCTTCCGGCCGATCGAGAAGATCAACGCGGTGATCGAGACCTACCCGCGGGGCATCGCCGGCTTCCGCCGCTACCTCGACCTGCTGGAGACCCAGCCGGACATCGCCGACCGGCCGGGCGCGGTGCCGGCGCCGCCGCTGAAGGGCGAGATCCGCTTCGAGGGCGTCACCTTCGGCTATGGCGGGCCGCGGCCCGTCCTGAACGGGATCGACCTGACCATCGAGGCGGGCCGCACGGTGGCGCTGGTCGGCCCGTCGGGGGCCGGCAAGACCACGGTCTGCTCGCTGCTGCCCCGCTTCTACGAGGTGGAGGGCGGGCGCATCACCATCGACGGCATCGACATCCGGGCCATGACCCTGGCGTCGCTGCGCCGGCAGATCGGCGTGGTCCAGCAGGACGTGTTCCTGTTCGGCGGCACCATCCGCGAGAACATCGCCTATGGCCGGCTCGGCGCCAGCGACGCCGAGATCCTGGAGGCGGCGCGGCGCGCCCGGCTCGACACCCTGATCGCCGCCCTTCCCGGGGGACTCGACACCGTCGTCGGCGAGCGCGGAATCAAGCTGTCGGGTGGCCAGAAGCAGCGGGTGACCATCGCCCGCATGTTCCTGAAGAACCCGCCGATCCTGATCCTCGACGAGGCGACGTCGGCGCTCGACACCCGGACCGAACGCGAGATCCAGCAGTCGCTGACGGAGCTGTCGCAGGGACGCACGACCCTGGTGATCGCCCACCGCCTGGCGACCATCCGCAACGCCGACAAGATCGTCGTCATCGACGGCAGCGCCGGGGTCCGCCAGCGCAGCTACGCCGAGATCGCCGACGCCGACGACCTCCGCAGCGCCTGACCGGGGTCAGGCGCGTTCGCACATGGGCGCCTGACCGGGGTCAGGCGCGTTCGCACATGGGCGCCTGACCGGGGTCAGGCGCGTTCGCACATGGGCGCCTGACCGGGGTCAGGCGCCTTCGCCCAGGGCGCTCCGCACGGTGGCGGCGAGGGTGCGCACCGCCCGCTCGAGCCGGTCCACGGTCAAGCCGGTGCGCCCGCTCTGGTCGGCCACCTGCTCGGGCAGGGGCGGCACGTGGATGAACGCCATCGGCAGGTCGAGGCCGGCCGCCTCGATCCCGTGCCGGGCGCGGTAGTAGAGGTGGTTGCAGACGAAGCCGCCGGCGTGGTCGCTGATCGCCACCGGCACGCCGGCCAGCGCCAGGGTGCGCACCAGCAGCGGCACCGGGATGCCGCAGCCGTAGGCGGTGGGACCGCCGGGCACGATCTCCGCGCCCGCGCGCACGACCCCGCCATTGTCGGGCGTGTCGCTCTCGTCGCGGTTCCAGGCGAGCCGCTCGACCAGCACCGATTCCGCGCGGGCGGCGAGGCCGAAGGCCAGCGCGGCGATCGGCGCGTGGCGGGCGACCAGCGCGGCGAACTCCTCGGCGCAGGCGTCGTAGACGACCGGAAGCACGGCGGTCACCACCCCCTCCGCGCCGGCCAGGCGCTCCATCAGCTGGGCGGTCGGGTTGACCGCATGCCCGCCGAAGGCCTGGAAGCCGGTGAGGAGGATGGGGCCGGCCATGCCCGGCCTACGCCCCGGGCCGCAGCAGGCCGATGATGTCCTTGACCTCCGCCAGATGGGTCTCGGCCAGCGCCGCGGCACGCTCGCCGCCCTTGCGCAGCAGCCGGTCGATCTCCGCCTTGTCGCCCATCAGCTCGTTCATGCGCGCGGTGATCGGCGCCAGCTGGGCGACCGCCACGTCGACCAGCGCCCCCTTGAAGACGGAGAACTGGGCCCCGCCGAAGCGGGCCAGGGTGTCGGCCCGCGATTCCCCGGCCAGGGCGGCGTAGATGGTGACGAGGTTGTCGGCCTCGGGCCGGGACTCCAGCCCCTCGACGCTGTCCGGCAGCGGCTCGGGGTCGGTCTTGGCCTTGCGGATCTTCTGGGCGATGGTGTCGGCGTCGTCGGTCATGTTGATGCGCGAGTACTCGGATTCGTCCGACTTGCTCATCTTCTTGGTGCCGTCGCGCAGCGACATCACCCGGGTGGCCTCGCCGAGGATCTGCGGCTCGGGCAGCGGGAAGTACTCCACGTCGTAGCGGCGGTTGAAGGCGCCGGCGATGTCGCGGGCCAGTTCCAGGTGCTGCTTCTGGTCCTCGCCCACCGGCACGTGGGTGGCCTTGTACAGCAGGATGTCGGCGGCCATCAGCACGGGGTAGGCGTAGAGGCCGAGATTGGCCATGTCGCGCTGCTTGCCAGCCTTCTCCTTGAACTGGGTCATCCGGTTCAGCCAGCCGATCGGCGTGTGGCAGGACAGGATCCACGACAGCTCCGCGTGCTGGGGCACGAAGGACTGGTGGAACAGGGTGTTGCGGTCGGGGTCGATGCCGGCGGCGATGTAGGCCGCGGCGACCTCGCGGATGTTGTTGCGCAGCACCTCCGGCGCCTGATCCTGGGTCAGGGCGTGCAGGTCGACGACGCAGAAGATGCACTCGTACTGGTCCTGCAGGGCGACCCAGTTGCGCAGCGCGCCGAGGTAGTTGCCGAGGTGGAGCTGACGGGTCGGCTGCATGCCGGAGAAGATGCGGTTCAAGGCACTGTCCTCGCGCGTCTGTCGCGAATTCCTGGGAGGCGGCTGTTATCGCGCCGCCACGGCGGCGGGTCAAGCCGCGCGCGACCGCCTCACCGGCCGCGCCGGAGCAAGGCTCTGACCTCGCCCAGGCCGGCCGCCCCGATGCCGTGGGCGAGCGCGGCGTAGAACACCCCGCCGCCGGCCACCAGGAGCGCCAGGGCAGCCAGGCGGACGGCGCCCGACGCCGCGAACAGCCAGGGGTCGAGCAGCGCGGCCCCCGCGGCCAGCGCGGCCCCCAGCGCCAGCGCCGCCAGGGCGATCCGCGGGGCGCGCCGCCGCGCCCGCTGGTCGATCTCCAGCAGGCCGCGGCGGCGCAGCGCCCGCGCCAGCAGCGCCACGTTCAGCCAGGCCGTCAGGCCGGTCGCCAGGGCGATGCCGACCTGCTCCAGCGCGAACAGCAACGCGAAGGCCAGCAGGCCGTTGGCCAGCGTCACCGCCACCGCGATGCGCACCGGGGTGGCGGTGTCCTGGCGGGCGAAGAAGGCGGCGCTCAACACCTTGGTGACCACGTAGGCGGGGATGCCGACGGCGTAGGCGGCCAGGGTCCAGGCCGTGGCCCGCGCCTCGTCGGGGCCGAAGGCGCCGCGCTCGAACAGCACGGCGACGATGGGGTGGCCGGCGGCGACCAGGGCGGCCGCCGCGGGCAGCCCCAGCAGCAGGCTGAACTCCAGCGCCCGGCTCAGGTCGTGGCGCGCCGACTCGCGGTCGCCGGCGGCGACGTGGCGCGACAGCACCGGCAACAGCGCGGTGCCGATGGCGATGCCGATGATGCCCAGCGGCAGCTGGTTGAGCCGGTCGGCGTAGTAGAGGTAGGACACCGCCCCCGAGGGCAGCAGCGACGCCAGGATGACGTCGACGAACAGGTTGATCTGCATGACGCCGGCGCCGATCGCGCCGGGGCCGATCAGGCGGAACAGGCGGCGGATGGCCGGCGACAGGCGCGGCCGCGGCAGGCGGACGGCGATCCCCGCGGCGTGGCACGCCCAGGCCATCCAGGCGAGCTGCACCACCCCCGACACGGTGACCCCCACCGCCATCGCCGTGCCTCGGTCGAGGTCCAGCGCCGGCGCCAGCAGCAGGGCGGCGATCAGCGTGAGGTTGAAGGCGATGGGAGCGGCGGCGAACGGGCCGAAGCGGCCCAGCGCGTTCAGCACGCCCCCCAGCAGGGCCACCACCGACACCAGCATCAGGTAGGGGAAGGTGAGCCGCGCGTAGCCGACGGCCAGCGCGAACTTGGCGGGCTCGTCGGCGAAGCCGGGCGCCAGCAGCACCATCGCGTGGGGCATCGCCACCACGGCCAGAACGGTGAAGGGGACCAGCACGCACAGCAGGACCGCCAGCGCCTCGCCGGCGAAGGCCACCGCCGCCGCCCGGCCGTCCCGTTCCAGGCGTTCGGAGAACAGCGGGACGAAGGCGACGGAGAACGCCCCTTCGGCGAACAGGCGGCGGAAGAAGTTGGGCAGCTTCAACGCCACGAAGAAGGCGTCGGCCACCGGCCCCGCCCCCAGCAGGGCGGCGGTCAGGATGTCGCGGACGAAGCCGGCGACCCGGCTCAGCATGGTCAGGCCACCGACGGTGGCGACGGATCGCGCAAGGCTCATGGGGCCGGGGGTATAGCCCGGCCCCACCTGGATGGAAAGGCCGTTACTGGCCCTCCTCGCCGATCACCGCGTCCTCGTCGCCCTGGTAGGCGAAGGTGGGCATGCCGCGGATCTCCTCGGCGTCGCGGTCGGCCATCAGGGTGCGCTCGCCGGGGCGGACACGAAACGCGTCCAGCGGCACCCGGACCATGCGGTCGTTCTCCGCCAGGGTCAGCACCAGCGCCTCGGGCTGGCCGTCGTCGCCACGCAGCACGTCGCGCACGTCGCCGATCACCTCGCCCGACCCGGTGCGCACCGAGGTGCCGATGGCGTCGCGCGCCTCGCCGGCGAAGGCGGCGGGGTCGAGCGGCTGGCCGGCGGCGGCCACCTGCTCGCCGCCGGTGGCGCCGCTGCCGGACCCGGCCGATGCGGAGCCGCCGGCGGTGGCGCCCTCCTCCTCGGGCGGCCGCACGACCACCACCTCGGCCCCGCCGGTCGCCGGCGGCTGCACGGTCACCTCGGCCTCCGCCGCGCCGGCCTCGGGTGCGGCCTCGGGTGCGGCGGCCACCGGGGTTTCCGTCGCGGCGCCGGGCATCGGGGGTGCCGGTTCGACGACGGCGGTCTCCTCCTCGACGACGGCCGGCGCCTCCGACACCTCGGTTTCGTCGCCGCACGCCGCCAGCATCAGCAGCGCGGCCGAGCCCATCAGGGCGGCGCGCCACGGCGATCCCTCGCGTTGGTGGATGGCGTTCATCGGGTTCCTCGCGGTCTGTCAGGGTGGGATCGGCCGGCGTGACGCCGTCGCCGATCCCCCGCCTCAACCGAACCGCGCCAGGGGGGTTCCATCGGCGCACCCGCCCCGCGGCCAACCGGCCCCGCCAGGGGACGCCAGCCCCCTACGGAAGGGCAACGCCCCGGGAGACCCGCGGGAGCCTCAGCCGGCCGCCTTGGCGGCGCGCCGGCTGGCCGCCACCTTGGCCCGCACGGTGCGGCTGCCGCGGTGCTGGGTCGGCGTCTCGCCGGCGGGGTCGGCCAGGGCGTGCAGCAGGCGTTCGCGGACCTGGGCCAGCTTCGCCTCGTGGCCGACCTTCAGGCCGAACACGTCCTTGACGTAGAACACGTCGATGGCCTTCTCGCCGTAGGTGGCGATCTTGGCCGAGGAGATCTGCAGGGCCAGGTTCGACAGGGCCCGCGTCAGGTCGTACAGCAGCCCCGGCCGGTCGCGGCCGTTGACCTCGATCACCGTGTGGGTGGTGGAGCAGTTGTTGTCGATCAGCACCCGCGGCGGCACGTGGAACACCCGGGTGCGGCTGGGTTGCGAGGTGCGGCGGTCGCCCAACTCGCGCAGCGGCTTGAGCTGCCCGCCCAGCACCTTCTCGATGGTGACGGCCAGCCGGGCCAGCTTGTCGCCGCCCTCGAACGCGCCGCCGCCGGCGGCGTCCTGAACGGAGAAGACGTCGAGCGCCATGCCGTTGGTCATGGTGAAGATCTTCGCGTCGACGATGTCCGCCCCGCACGCCGCGAAGGCGCCGGCAAGGCGGGAGAACAGGCCGTGGTGGTCGGTGGTGTAGATCGTGACCTCGGTGATGGCCCGGCTGCGGTCGACCCGCGTCTCCACCGTCAGCGGGCGCCGGTCGCGTTCGGCGCCGCGCAGCATGCGGGCGTGGTAGGCCAGGGTCTCCCGCTCGAAGGTCAGCCAATAGGCGGGGTAGCCGAGAGCGACGTGGCTGTCGAACTCGTCGCCCGTGAAGTCGTCGAGCAGCTCGCGCAGCGCCCCCTGGACGGTGGCGATGCGCCGGCTGCGCCCCTCGGCGGAGAAGCCGCCGGTCATCAGCTCCTCTGAACGGTTGTAGATCTCCCGAAGGAGCGTCGCCTTCCAGTTGTTCCAGCGCCCCGGCCCAACCGCCCGCACGTCGCAGGCGGTGAGCACCAGAAGAAGCCGCAGCCGCTCCGGCGACTGCACCAGCGCGGCGAAGTCGCGCACGGTCTTGTCGTCCTCCAGGTCGCGCTTGAAGGCGGTGAAGGACATGGCGAGGTGCCAGCGCACCAGCCAGGCCACCGTCTCCGTCTCCTCCGCCGACAGGCCGAGGCGCGGGCACAGCTTCTCCGCCACCCGGGCGCCGAGCACGGAGTGGTCGCCGCCCCGCCCCTTGGCGATGTCGTGCAGCAGCAGCGCCACATAGAGGGCGCGGCGCGACACCACCTTGTGGATGATCTCGCTGCTCAAGGGCAGCTCGCCGGCCAGCTCGCCGGCCTCGATGCGGTGCAGGATGCCGATGGCGAACAGGGTGTGCTCGTCGACGGTGTAGACGTGGTACATGTCGTACTGCATCTGCGCGACGACGCGGCCGAAATCGGGGATGAAGCGGCCCAGCACGCCGGCCTCGTTCATCCGCCGCAGCGCCAGCTCGGGATCCTTGCGGCCGGCCAGCATCTCCAGGAACAGCCGGTTGGCCTCGGGGTCGTTGCGCACCTTGGGGCCGATCGCCCCGAGGGCCCGGGTGATCGCCCTGAGCGCGTTGGGGTGGATGTCGATGTCGTGCTGCTGGGCGACGTGGAACAGCCGGATCATGTCGACGGGCTGTTCCTTGAACTGCTTGTCGTGGCGCACGTTGAGCCGCTCGCCGTCGACGACGAATCCTTCCACGTCGCGCCGCCGCGCCACGGCGGCCAGGCGCAGCAGGTTGAATCGCGGCGGCCGCTTGGATTCCGCCTCCAGCGCGGCGCAGAAGATGCGGGTGAGGTCGCCGACGTCCTTGGCGACCAGGAAGTAGTGCTTCATGAAGCGCTCCACCCCCTTGGTCCCGGCGTGCTCGGTGTATCCCATGCGGGCGCCGATCTGCGCCTGGACATCGAAGGTGAGGCGGTCCTCCATGCGGCCGGCGAGGTAGTGGAGGTGGCAGCGCGCCGTCCACAGGAAGTTCTGCGCCTTGGCGAACCGCTGCGCCTCCTCGGGCAGCAGCACGCCCTTCTCCACCAGCTCCTCCACCCCCTCGACCCGGTAGAGGTATTTGGCGATCCAGAACAGGGTCTGCAGGTCGCGCAGGCCGCCCTTGCCGTCCTTCAGGTTGGGCTCCAGGACGTAGCGGCTGTCGCCCAGCTTCTGGTGGCGGCTGTCGCGCTCCGCCAGCTTGGCCTCGACGAACTGCGGGCCGGTGCCGGCGACGACCTCCTTGTCGAACCGCTTCTTCAGCTCGGTGCACAGCTTGCGCTGGCCCCACAGGAAGCGCGCCTCGAGCACCGCGGTGCGGATGGTGATGTCGGCCTTGGACTGGCGGATGCACTCGTCGACGCTGCGCACGGCGTGGCCGACCTTGATGCCGAGGTCCCACAGGATGTAGAGCATGTACTCCACCACCTGCTCGACCCGGGCCGTGCGCTTGTAGGGCAGCAGGAACAGCAGGTCGATGTCCGACGACGGCGCCAGCTCGCCGCGGCCGTAGCCGCCGGTGGCGGCGATGTCGAACTGCTCCCCGGTGGTGGGATTGGCGCTGGGAAACATGTGCGTCACGGCGAAATCCGCCAGGGTGCGCACCAGCCGGTCGGCGAGGTAGCAGTTCTGGCGCACGCAGTCCTCCCCCGACCCGCCCGCCTCGAACCGCGCCCGCACCTCCTCGCGCCCGGCGTTCAGGGCGTCGCGCAGGCAGGCCATGACGTGGGGGCGCAGGGCGTCGCCGGTGCCGTGCTCGGCCACCAGGTCGTCGAGACAGCCGATCAGCTTGCGCCGGGAGATGATGGCGCGCCGGTTGGGGATCTCCGGAGCGGCGGCGGGCTCGGGGGCGGAGACGCGGGGAGACAGCATCGGGCGGACTCGCGCAGCGGGAAACGATCGACTCATGTGGGGCGCGCCGACCATACCCCCAACCGGCGGCCGACGCACGGAAGTCTCGCCAGCCATACCGAAACGCCGCCCCGCCCGCCCGTCGCGGCCGGCTTGGGAAGAGTGTTGCCTGCCCCTGGAAACGGCGCCGCGGGCAGGGTAGGATGCCGCGCATTTTTCGGTCGCACCCTCGACACAAGGCGTCGCATGCGCATTCTCGTGGTCGACGACTCCCGGTTCAGCCGAAGGGTCCTGTGCGATCAGCTCATCAAGCTCGGGCACGAGGTCACCGGCGTCACCCACGGCAGCGAGGCCCTGGTGCGCTGCCAGGAGGAGCGCTTCGACCTGGTGTTCGTCGACTTCAAGGCCGGCGACATGGAGGGGCAGGAGGTGTGCTGGCACCTGCGCTGCGGCCAGGCCGGCACCCACCACGTCTACCTCATGCTGATGGTGCCGGGCAGCATCACCAGCCAGTTCGCCGACATCATCGAGAACGGTGCCGACGAGCTGCTGCGCAAACCGCTCGACGAGGCGTGGGTGCAGGCCCGCCTGCTCGCCGCGTCCCGGGTGGTGCGGATGCAGCGGGAGCTGGAGCGGCTGGCGACCACCGACGGTCTGACCGGTGCCCTGAACCGCCGCCACTTCCTGGCGCGCGGGGCGGAGGAGGTGCAGCGGGCGCGCCGCCATGGCCGCGCCCTGGCGATGCTGATGCTGGACATCGACCATTTCAAGGCGATCAACGACACCCACGGCCACGCCATCGGCGACGATGCCATCCGGAGCTGCGTGCGGACCTGCCGGACGATGATCCGCCAGACCGACGTGCTGGGCCGGCTGGGCGGCGAGGAGTTCGCGGTCCTCCTGCCGGAGACCGACCGCCCCGGCGCCATGCTGGTGGCCAACCGGGTGCGCGGCGCCATGGCCATCACCGGCGTCCTGCTGCCGACCGGCGGCAGCTTCCAGTTCACGGTCAGCATCGGCGTCGCCCTGCTGCACGACGGCGACCAATCGGTGGAAACCGTGATGGCGCGCGCCGACGCCGCCCTCTACCGCGCCAAGCGTGGCGGCCGGAACCGGGTGGAGATCGAGGACAACGACGGCCCGCCGGCCGTGACGGTCACCTGAAGCCCGGGAAGGCGCTCCACCAGGTGGTCTGGCGCCGTTCCAGACGGCGGGCGTTGGCGCTGGCCCGGCGGTGCATCGGCAGCAAAGCCGCGCCGCCCAGCGCCGCCGCGGATTCCGCGAAGCGCATGCCGGCGGCGACCCCCGAGGTGAGGCTCTCCTCCATCCACCGCCGCTGCACCTCGATCAGGTCGAACGGGGTGCGGCAGGCGCCGACACCGCTCATCGCCATGGCCGCGGCCTGGGCCGGGCCGGTCAGCAGGGCCACCCAGGCGTCGTGCAGATCGGCGATGCCGGCGGCCAGCGCCGTGGCGGACTCCGCCGCGGCCTCCACCTTCTCGGCGCCCATGCGCACGAACTCCGGATCGGTCAGCGTCTGCGGGTCCTGCAGGGCGCCGGCCATCATCGCGGTGCGGTAGCCGATGGTCCGGGCCGCCGCCACGCCCAGCTCGCTCTGAATCGCCGCCGTGCGCATGAGATCGTCGACCATCGCCGTCAGCCGCCGCGCCGTCCTCGTCCGATCGGTGTCCCGGGATCCCGCCATGCCCATGCTCTCCTGTTCGGCGGTGCTCCGCCACGTCCGCGGTTGCGGAGCGGGGGACATAGACCAGCCGGCTCCGAAATGCAACGTCAGACCGATTTCAGCGCCCGGTCCAGGTCGTCGACGATGTCCTGGACATCCTCCAACCCCACCGAAAGGCGTATCAGCGCCGGTCGGATTCCCGCCCTCGTCTTGTCCTCGTCGCTGAGGCGGGCGTGGGTGCTGGTCGCGGGATGGGTGATGAGCGACTTGGAGTCACCGAGATTGTTCGAGATCAGCACCATCTTCAGGGCGTTCATCAAGCGGAAGGCCTCGGCCTTGCCGCCCGCGACCTCGAAGGACACCATGGTGCCGCCGCCGCCCATCTGCCGGCGCGCCAACGCGTGCTGGGGATGGCTTTCCAGCATCGGGTAGACGGTGCGGGCGATCTTCGGGTGGCCGTCGAGGAAGGCCGCCACGGAGGCGGCGGCCTGGGTCTGGGCACCGACCCGCAACTCCAGCGTCTCCAGCCCCTTGAGCAGCACCCAGGCGTTGAACGGACTGATGGTGGGTCCGGTGTTGCGCACGAAGGGGTGGATGACGTCGGCGCCATAGGCGGCGTCGGCCGCCAGGATCATGCCGCCCAGGCACCGCCCCTGGCCGTCGATGTGCTTGGTGGCGGAATAGACCACGATGTCGGCGCCGTAGGTGAAGGGCCGCTGCAGCACCGGCGTGGCGAAGGCGTTGTCCACCACCACCCGTGCGCCCGCGGCGTGGGCGAGGTCGCACACCGCCTGCAGGTCCACCAGCTCCAGCGTCGGGTTCGACGGCGTCTCCAGGAACACCATGGCGGCGGGCTCGGACAGGGCGGCACGCCACTGCTCCAGATCGGGGCCGTCCACCAGCACCGGCACGATGCCGTAGCGGGGCGCGATGGTCTTGACGATGTGCAGGCAGGAGCCGAACAGGCCCCAGGGTGCCACGATGCGGTCGCCGGCCTTGAGGTGGCACATCAGCGCGGCGAACACCGCGGCCATGCCGGTGGTGGTGGCGTAGGCCCAGGCCGCCCCCTCGTAGGACGCCAGGCGGTCCTCGAACATCGCCGCGGTCGGGTTGCGGAACCGCGAGTAGACGTGGCGCAGGCCGTCGGTCTGGAACGCCGCCTCGGCCTCCTCCGCCGCCCCGTAGACGAAGCCGGAGGTGAGGTACATGGCCTCGGCCGTCTCGTCGAACGACGAGCGCTGGATGCCGCCGTGCACGAGCTGGGACCGCGGCCGCAGGGCGCTGACGTCGGGTTTGCGATGGGACGGGGTGTCGGACGAGGGCATGGCCGCTGTCTCCTGGCGCCGGTGGGACCGTTGAGGTCGAGGCGCGGGACGGCCAGGACCACTTTAGCGGATTTTTTAACGTGGTCCGCAAGCCGGTCGGTCAAATCACCACGGGGTGAGGTTTTAGGACGGGGCCGCGGACGGCGTCAAGAGGCGTTCCGGGGCCGGCCCGGCCTCGGGGACGCACGCCCGGCCGGCGCCCCCGCGGCCGGCGCCCTCACCCGGTCGCCGCCAGCAGGCCGGTGTGGACCGGCACGTTGCGCACGCGCAGGCGCTTGATCCGGCGCGGGTCGGCCTCGACGATCTCGAACTCCAGCCCCGACGGGTGCTTGAGGAGCTCGCCGCGGGCCGGCACCCGGCCGGCCAGGGACACCACCAGCCCGCCCAGCGTGTCGATGTCCTCGCGCTCGTCCTCGGCCAGGACCGGGCCGACGCGCTCCTCGAAGTCCTCGATGGCCACCCGGGCGTCGGCCATCAGCGACCCGTCCGGCCGCTCGACGAGACGCGGCGAGCTGGCCTCGTCGTGCTCGTCCTCGATCTCGCCGACGATCTCCTCCACCAGGTCCTCGATGGTCACCAACCCGTCGATGCCGCCGAACTCGTCCACCACCAGGGCCATGTGCTGGCGGGTCTGGCGCATCTGCACCAGAAGCTCCAGGACCGGCATGGAGGGGGCGACGATCAGCACGTCGCGCACCAGTTCGCGCAGGGTGCAGCTGCGGGTGCCGGCGATGCAGGTGAGGACGTCCTTCATGTGGATCATCCCGACCACGTCGTCGAGCGTCTCCCGGTAGACCGGCATGCGCGAGTGCTGCTCCTCGGACATGCGCTGGATCAGGGTCGGGATCTCGGTGTCGACGTCGACGCCGATGATGTCGGCGCGGGGCACCATGACGTCGACGACGGTGCGGTCGCGCAGCTTGAGGATGTTGCCGAGGAGCGCGCGTTCGCTCGCCGCCATGGACCCTTCGGTCTCATCCTCCTCCTCGATCAGCTCCTCGATGGTGTCGCGGAGCGTCGTGTCGCCGCGGCCCCGGATCACGGAACGCAGCCATCCCCGGAAGAGATGGCCCAGCGAATTCTGGTCTTCGGCCCCGTCCTCACGGGGCATTCGACTGTCGGAGGTCTCGGTCATTGTCCTGGCGGTTGCGGTTGCGACGAAAGCGGCGGATCCGACGGTCCCGCGGGGGTGTCGGCATAGGGATCGGCGATGCCCAGCCCGGCCAGGACCGCCACCTCGCGGCGCTCCATGACCTCGGCCTCGGCGTCGTCCTCGTGATCGTGGCCGAGCAGGTGCAGGGTGCCGTGCACCACCAGATGGGCGAGGTGGTCGCGCACCGGCTTGCCCTGCTCGGTGGCCTCGCGGAGCACCGTCTCCCAGGCGAGGATGACGTCGCCCAGCAGGGTCGGCGCCGCCGGATCGGGGTCCGGCCCCTCGGCCTCGGTCAGGGCGAAGGACAGCACGTTGGTCGGCTTGTCCTTGCCGCGGTACTCGCGGTTGAGACGGTGCACCAGCGCGTCGTCGGCGAGCACCAGCGACAGCTCGGCCGGGCCGTCGCCGTCCCAGGCGGACGCCAGCGCGGCCAGGCAGGCGCGCTCGGCCAGCCACTCCGCACCGTCCGGCCAGTCGCCGGACTCGCGGGTGACGATGACCTCCACATCGCTGGCCGACGGTTCGCTCATCGCCCGCTCCCCGCCGCGCCCGCATCGCCGCCGCCGTCACCACTGCGCAGGCCCGCCGCAGGCCCGCCCTGGGCGCGGCCCTGGGCACCCTCGTGGCGGTCATAGGCGCGGATGATGCGGCTGACCAGCGGGTGGCGGACCACGTCGGCGTCGCTGAAATGCACGAACCGCACGCCCTCCACCGGCTGCATGCCGGGCCCACCGCCGAGGATCTGCACGGCGTCCTTGAGGCCGGAGCGCACCCCCGACGGCAGGTCGATCTGGGAGGTGTCGCCGGTCACCGCCATGCGTCCACCCTCGCCCAGCCGGGTCAGAAACATCTTCATCTGCATGGGCGTGGTGTTCTGCGCCTCGTCGAGGATGACGAAGGCGTCGGCCAGGGTCCGCCCGCGCATGAAGGCCAGGGGCGCGACCTCGATCTCGCCCGAGGTCAGCCGCTTCTGCACCTGCTCGGCCGGCAGCATGTCGTGCAGCGCATCGTAGAGAGGCCGCAGGTAGGGGTCGACCTTCTCGCGCAGATCGCCGGGCAGGAAGCCAAGCCGCTCCCCCGCCTCGACCGCCGGGCGCGACAGGACGATACGGTCGACCTGCCCGGTGGTCAGCATCGACACCGCCTGGGCGACCGCGAGATAGGTCTTGCCCGTGCCGGCGGGGCCCAGGCCGAACACCAGCTCGCACTCGGCCAGCGCCTGGAGATAGGTCGCCTGGGCCGGCGACCGTGGGGTGATGGCCCCCTTGCGGCGGGTGCGCACCGCGAAATCCGGCCGGCTGATGGCGGCCATCGCCTGGTCGCGCGCCTGCGGGTCGGGGGCGGCGGCCATGCGCAGAGCGGCGTCCACCTCCGCCGGGCCGACCGGCAGGTTGCCCTGCAGGCGGGCGTAGAGGGCGTCGATGGCCGACCGGGCGGCGTCGGCGGAACCCGCCGGCCCGGCGATGGTCAGGGCGTTGCCGCGCGAGATCAGCGACACGCCGAGCTGGGTCTCGATCCGGGCCAGATTCCGGTCGTGCTCACCATAGAGCAGCGGGACGAGGCGGTTGTCGTCGAAGCGGAGGTCGATGCGGTGGTCCGGCAGCGCGGTCAAGCCGGCATCTCCATGATCTGGTCGGCATCGATCGGTCCGACGCCGGGGCCGAAGCCGGCCCCGGAGGTGTGGATGCCGGTCGCCACGCGACCGGCGAGGCTGTTGGGGTGGGCCGCCTCCACCGTCACCAGGGCGACGCTGCCCATCAGGCGGGTGGCGGCCTCGGCGTGGACGGACTGCATATAGGGGCTGCGCCCCAGGAGCTGGCCGGCGCGCTTTCCCGGCCGGTCGAACAGCACCGGCACGGTGCGGCCGACGAAGCCGTGGTTGAACGCCTGCTGCTGGGCGTCGAGCAGCTGCTGCAGGGCGGCCAGCCGCTCGGCCTTCACGCCCTCCTCGACCTGGGCGCCCTCCGCCGCCGCCGGCGTGCCGGGGCGCGGGCTGTACTTGAAGGAGTAAGCCTGGGCATAGCCGATGTCGGTCACCAGGCGCAGGGTCGCCGCGAAGTCGGCGTCGCTCTCGCCGGGAAAGCCGACGATGAAGTCGCCCGACAGCGCCAGGTCGGGGCGCGCCGTGCGCAGCCGGTCAACCGTCCGGCGGTAGTCGTCGGCGGTGTGCTTGCGGTTCATCGCCGCCAGGATGCGGTCCGAGCCCGCCTGCACCGGCAGGTGCAGGTAGGGCATGAGCTGCGCCACCTCGCCGTGGGCACGGATCAGGTCCTCGTCCATGTCGCGCGGGTGCGACGTGGTGTAGCGGATGCGCTCCAGCCCCTCGATCCCCGCCAGGGCGCGGATCAGCCGGCCCAGCCCCCAGGTGCCGCCGTCCGGCGCCGTGCCGTGCCAGGCGTTGACGTTCTGGCCCAGCAGGGTGATCTCGCGGACCCCGCCCGCGACCAGACGCCGCGCCTCGGCCAGGACCTGGGCGGCGGGGCGGGAGAACTCGGCACCGCGGGTGTAGGGGACGACGCAGAAGGTGCAGAACTTGTCGCATCCCTCCTGCACCGCCAGGAAGGCGGCGACACCGCCCGGCGCGGCCTCGTCGGGCAGGAAGTCGAACTTGGATTCCGCGGGGAAATCGGTGTTCAGCACCGCACCGGCGGCGCGGTGGGCGCGCGCCACCATCTCCGGCAGGGTGTGGTAGGTCTGCGGCCCGAAGACGATGTCGACGAAGGGGGCGCGGGCGACGATCTCCTCGCCCTCCGCCTGGGCGACGCAGCCGGCAACCGCCAGCACCATGCGGCCGCCCTCGACGGTTTCCTTGCGGTCCTTCAGGACGCGCAGCCGGCCAAGCTCGGAGAAGACCTTCTCCGATGCCTTTTCGCGGATGTGGCAGGTGTTGAGAATCACCATGTCGGCGCCGTCCGGCTCGTCGACCGGTCGGTAACCCAGTGGCGCCAGAACGTCCGCCATGCGGGCGGAGTCGTAGACGTTCATCTGGCAGCCCCAGGTCTTGATGAAGAGTTTCTTGCCCAACCCCTTTCCTTCCGCGCCAATGACAACAGGCGCGCCAGCCCCCCTGCGCCAGCGCGCCGCGCCGGTCTGCCGGCCGTTCAGTACTCGCGCCATGGTATCGCAGGGGACCCGGGGCGCGTCAATCGCGTCGCGCACCCCCTCACCTTTCGGGCACGCGCGGCAGCCGCGATCAGGACACCACCGCCTCGGCGTCGGTGGCGCCGCCCTCCGCGGGCCGGGCCGCCGCCGGGGGGGCCGCCGGGGAGACCACCGGCGGGACGACCGGCGCGGCGCGGCCGCTCACCGCGCGCGCCACGCCGCCGGCCACCGCCCGCGCGCAGTGATCGGCCAGGGCCTTGCGGCTGGGAAAGGCATCGAGGGTGACCGGCTCGTGGAACTCCACCTCGACCGTGATGCGCCCGAGCGTGAAGACCCGCCACAGGTGCGGCGCCAGGTCCATGTCGCCGTACCAGGCGTAGACCGGGCGGAAGGCCAGGCCCATGGGGATGCCGTCGAGCCGCGTGGCGGTGACGCTGACCGGCTGCACCGTCAGCGGCCGCCCGTCGACGCGGGTGGCGGCCACCGCGAACAGCGCCGTCTTGAAGGGCAGCGTGCGGTTGCCGTCCGACGACGTGCCCTCGGGGAACAGGATCAGGGTGTCGCCATGCTCCAGGCGGCCGCGCATGTCGTCGCGCTGGCGTCCGGTGGTGCGGCGGTCGCGGCGTTCGACGAACACGGTGCGCTGCAGCTTGGCCAGCAGGCCGAACAACGGCCACCCCGCCACCTCGGTCTTGGCGACGAACGAGCCGGGGATCAGCCCGCCCAGCACCGTGATGTCGAGATAGGAGGAGTGGTTGGCGACGACCAGCACCGGCCGTTCCCGGGCCATCGCGCCGCGCACCTCGACGTCGAAGCCGAGGATGCGCCAGCACGAGGCGTGGTAGAACAGCGGCAGCCGGGTGCGCAACGGCAGGCGCAGCGCGACCGCGAGCGCCTGCACCGGGATCAGCAGGGCCGTCCAGGCGAGATAGACCGCCAGACGGACGAGGCCGAGGACCGGCGAACCCATGGGGCGTTTCCTCCGAGCGTCCGGCCTCACGCGCCGGGAGCGTCGCTGCGCCGCCGCTCGTAATGCTTGGAGTACTTCTCCGTGATCAGGTCGGTCTTCACCACGACGCAGACGTCGGTGGTGTTGAACTGCGGGTCGATCACCGCCCCGTCGCCGACGAAGCCGCCCAGACGCAGGTAGCCCTTGATCAGCGGCGGCAGCTCGCCCAGCGCCCGCTTGGCGTCGATCGCCGCCACGTCCATCAGCCGCATGTCAACGTGCAGCTCCGGCAGCGCCACCGGGCGCAGCGCCGGCGGCGCGAGGTGATGGTGGTAGAGGTACGACAGCGGTTCGGCCAGCGCCGTCACGTCGTTGCCGCGCAAGCTGGCGCACCCGAACATGACCTCGATCTGGTGCTCGAACACGTAGGCGGCAATGCCCCGCCACAGCAGCTGCATCGAGCCGCGGGTGCGGTAGGCGGCGTCGACGCAGCTCCGCCCCAGCTCCAGCACCTCGCCCGCCAGGGACACCAGCGGGGCGATGTCGTACTCGCTGGCGGAATAGAAGCGGCCGGCGCGCGCTGCCATGGGGCGGCGGATCAGCCGGTAGGTGCCGACCACCGCCTCGGGGCCGGAGCCGCGGGCGTGGTCGATGACCAGGAGGTGATCGCAATGGGCGTCGAAATCGTCGAAGTCGCGCCGCCGCACCGCCATCTCGGGCGACGGCTTGGCCGCCATCTCCTCGTAGAAAACGCGGTAGCGCAGGGCCTGCGCGCTGTCCACCTCGGCGGTCGACCGCGCCAGGCGCACCTCCAACGTCCCCGTCCGCAGGTCGCCTGCGACGCCCTGGTCCGCAATGATGTCCGACATGGCCTGCATCGTGCTGCCTGGATCGTTCTGGTCGCTACGGCGGCGGACCCACCCCACCCTTAGGGCTGGGGTGATCCAGGCCACAGGCATACCACGAAGCGCCGGAGGCGGGTCAACCATGACATCCGCGTTCACCAAACCGTCACGGATCCTGCACCGGCCGGAGCCGGCCAGCCGCGCGCCCGCGCCCGGGACGCACCCTCGGGCGCGTCCCCGGGATCGCGCGATCCCCCGGGCCGTGGGCGCCGAGGGGGCCGGCCGGGCGCCGGCCGGGCCGCCGCCCGGTCAGGCGGCGCCGCGGCGCGCCCGGGTGCCCAGGCCGATCTGCTTGGCCAGCGAGCTGCGCTGGCGGGCGTAGTTCGGCGCCACCATCGGGTAGTCCGCCGGCAGGCCCCAGCGGTCCCGATACTCCTCGGGAGTCATGTTGTAGGCCGTCTTGAGGTGGCGCTTCAGCATCTTCAGCTTCTTGCCGTCCTCGAGGCAGACGATGTAGTCGGGGGTCACCGACTTCTTGATCGGCACCGCGGGCTGCGGCCGCTCCTCGGCCGGGGCGGGTTCGGCACCGACGTTCGACAGCGACCGATACACCTGTTCGATCAAGGTCGGAAGATCGCTCAGAGCCACTGTATTGTTGGAGACGTGTGCTGCCACGATCTCCGTCGTCAGAGACAACAGCTCGGTGGAAGGGGACCCATTGCTCATGTATGATTGCTCCACGGCTTGGCGTTCGCACCTCATATAAAGTGGTTCGCAGCCGGGTGCAATATCCAAACTTTGAAAGGAAGTGGAGGACGTGCACGAAGAAAGGACCGCCGACTTCTATTTGGACATCACCGCCGAGGTGTGCCCGTTGACATTCGTCAAAACGAAGTTGTCGGTGGAGCGCATGGCGGCGGGGCAAACCCTCGAAGTGCGGCTGAACGCGGGCGAGCCCTTGGTCAACGTCCCGCGTTCCTTGGCCGAACTGGGGCACGCGGTGCTGGCGGTGGAGGCCGAGGACGCGGCATGCCCGGGCGGCATCCACCGCCTGTGGGTGCGCAAGCGCTAGGGCCCGCCGTCGTACGAACGACGCAGGACCAGGGCCGCGGCGCGGCCATCCCGGCGCTTGTAGTATCCCGGGCGCCGGCCCACCGGCAGGAAGCCTGCGGTCGTGTAAAGCGCACGCGCCGCCATGTTGTCCTCGGCCACTTCCAGGAACACCGCGCTGGCCCCGGCGCTTTGCATTTCCGCCAGTGCTTCGGCCAGCAGGCGCCGGGCGGTGCCGGCACGGCGGTGCGCCGGCGGCACCCCGATGGCGAGGATTTCGCCGTCCTCCCCGGCGACGCGCGCCAGGACGAAGCCGATCGGCCGGGGCGCCGCGGGGTCCCCGGCCACAGCCAGGCGCCCGAAGGTCCCGGGCTGCCCCAGCAGCGTGGCGATGAACCCGTCCGACCACGGCTCCTCGGGGAAGCAGGCCCCTTGCAGCGCCGCCACCACGGCGGCGTCGAACGGGCCGGCCGGGCGCAGCGCCGGCGCGCCGGGGGCGTGCTCGGCAGCCGTGTCCCCGGCCCTGTCCCCGGCCCTGTCCCCGGCCGTCCCGCCGGCCGTTTCGCCGGCCGCCCCGCCGCTCATCGGGCGGCCGCCGCACGCGGCTTGGGCAGGGTGACATCGGGCGCCCGCAGGTAAAGGGGCTGCGGCGCCAGCCCGGCCGGCCGCGTGGCGCCCAGGGCGGCGACCACGGCCGCGTCGGGCACCCCGGGGCCGGCGGCGAACACCGTGCCGGCCCGCCGCTCCAGCAGCGGGCGCAGCGCCGCCGCCCCATCGCCGGCGACCAGCAGGGGTTGCCCATCCGCCGGCCAGGCGTCGTCCAGCCAGCCGGGCACCGCGGCGGGCGCCAGCATCGCCGGGTCGCCCGCCGGCACCAGCCCGCCGTCGAATCTCTGGAGGAAGGGCTCGGCGCGACGGGAATCGACGGCCACCAGAACCGCCCGCCCGGCCCGTTCCCCGGACGGCAGCCCGTGCGCCACCGCCTCGAAGGTGGTGAATCCGACGACCGGGACCCCGAGGGCCACGGCGAAGCCGCGCGCCGCCGCCAAGGCGATGCGCAGGCCGGTGAACGCCCCCGGCCCGACGGTGACGGCGATGCGGTCCAGCGCCGCGAAGCCGATGCCGGCCTCGTCCAGCACGGCCCGGGCCATGGGCACCAGCGCCTCCGCCTGGCCACGCGCCATCGGCGGCGCGCGATGCACGACCACCCGCCCGTCGTCCCACAGCGCCGCCGAGCACCCCGACGTTGCGGTGTCGAGACCCAGTACCCTCATTACCCCGCCTTCCCTTGCCGCCATCCGCCGCCGCGTCCTGCCCCGGCCGGCCGCGGACAGCGAAGATAACCCGTGTGGTGCGGCGGCGAAGCGTGTAATCGGTCCACGGTTCCGGCCCATGCCGGCCTCCCCCTCGTCACAGCCGGCCCGCAGATGCTGATCGAGATTGCTCCTCCGGCGTACGACGTCGATGTCGACCTGGTGTACGCGACCGCCGCCAACCTGGCGGGACACCCGGTCTACCGCCGCCCGGTGTGCCTTCTCCACCCCGACGCCGCCCGGCGGCTCACCGCCGCCGCCGACCTCGCCCGCGGGGCCGGGGTGCGGCTGCGCGTCTACGACGCCTTCCGGCCGGTCGAGGCGCAGTGGGAGCTATGGCACGCCTGTCCCGATCCGGTCTACATCGCCGACCCGCGGCGGGGGTCGACCCATTCCCGCGGCGTCGCGGTCGACCTGACCCTGGCCGGCGCCGACGGGCGGCCGCTCGACATGGGCACCGGCTTCGACACCATGACGGAGCGGTCGCACCACGGGCGCACCGATCTGCCGGCGGCGGTGCAGCGCAACCGTGCCCTGCTGCTGGGCATCATGGTCGCGGCGGGCTGGCGCCACTACGAGGCGGAGTGGTGGCACTACCAGGTGCCGGATGCCGACCGCTACCCGCTGTTGAGCGACAGCGCGGCCGGCGGCCGGATGATGGGGTGAGGGCGACGCCGCCCGCACTGTTGCCGATGGGCACCACCACCCCGGCGAAGCATGGCCGCGGCCGTTCGCCGCTTGTTCCGCGCCGGTGGCTCGTGCGACATGCGGCGAAGGGCCGACGCACGATGCCGGCCAACGGGTGCGTCCTGCCGCCATGTCGCTTCGCCGAGCCATCCTGATCCTGGTCACCGCCGCCGGCGCCGTGTGCCCCGCTGCCGGCCGCGCGCCGCGCGCCGCGGAACCGGCCAGCAGCGCCGTGGTGTTCGCCTACAGCCGCTTCGGCGAGGACGAGGCGCCCGCCAGCAGCATCCGGGTCGACCAGTTCGAGGCCCATGTCGACGAGCTGGCGTCGGGCGACTATGCGGTCCTGCCCCTGCCGGACATCGTCGATGCCCTGCGCGCCGGGCGCCCCCTGCCCGACCGCACCGTCGCCGTCACCGTCGACGACGCCACCCGCTCCTTCTTCACCCAGGCGTGGCCACGGCTGCGCGACGCCGGGCTGCCCTTCACCCTGTTCGTGGCCACGGATCCCCTCGACCGCGGCGCCGCCACCCACATGAGCTGGGACGAGCTGCGCCGCCTGTCGGGCCAGCGCGGCGTCACCATCGGCGCCCTCGGGGCGTCGACCCAGTCGCCGGTGGGCCGCCCGGCGGCGGAGCTGGAGGCCGACCTGCGGCGCATGGAGGCGCGTCTGGCCGCCGAACTCGGCCGCGTGCCGACGCTGTTCGCCTACCCCCAGGGGGAGCATTCGGCCGCGGTGCAGGAGGCCGTGGCCCGGACCGGCGTGGCCGCCGCCTTCGGCCTGCAGTCGGGGGTGCTGCACGCCGGCGCCGACGTTCGCGCCCTGCCCCGCTTCATCATGACCGAGGCGTTCGGCAGCGCCGAGCGCTTCCGCCTCGCCGCCAACGCCCTGCCGCTGCCGGTGGTCGAGGTCACGCCGGACGACCCCGTTCTGGCCGCCAACCCGCCTCTGGCCGGCTTCACCGTGTCGGCGGACGTCGGCGACCTGTCGCATCTCGCCTGCTTCGCGTCGGGCCAGGGCCGGGCCACGCTGGAGCGCGTCGCCGAGGCCCGCGTCGAGGTGCGCATCGCCGAGCCGTTCGCCCCCGGACGGGCGCGCCTGAACTGCACCCTGCCCACCGCCGAGGGACGCTGGCGGTGGTTCGGCATGCTGTTCGTGGTGCCGGAGGACTAGGCAGGCCTCACCGCACCGGGCCGGCGCCCGCGGGTCAGCGGACGGCGCGGACCTCCTGCACCTCGGGCACGTAGTGGCGCAGCATGTTCTCGATGCCCGCCTTCAGCGTCGCGGTCGAGCTGGGGCAGCCGGCGCAGGCGCCCTTCATGTGCAGGTACACGACGCCGCGCTCGAAGCCGTGGAAGGTGATGTCGCCGCCGTCCTGGGCCACCGCGGGTCGCACGCGGGTGTCCAGCAACTCCTTGATCTGCTGCACCACCTCGTCGTCGTCCTCGCTGGCGCCGTGATCGTCGGCGGTGCCGGTCAGCACCTCGCGGCCGGCCGTGAAATGCTCCATCACCACGCCGAGGATCGACGGCTTCAGCAGGTACCAGTCCTTGTCCCCGGATTTGGTGATGGTGATGAAGTCGGCGCCGAGGAAGACGCCCTCCACGCCGTCGATCTCGAACAGGCGCTCGGCCAGCGGCGATCGCCCCGCCTCGGCGCGCGTGGGGAAGTCGGCCGTGCCGTGTCCGAGCACCTCGCGCCCCGGCAGGAACTTGAGGGTGGCCGGATTGGGGGTCTGCTCGGTCTGGATGAACATGGTCCTCGGTCCTTTCATGGTGCGCCGAAGAGCACTGGCGGCGCCCAGGAAACTTGGGCAGACTCCGGGTGGAGATCAAGCGTGGCGTCAGCAGGGACACAGCCGTGGACATGAGCCCGCCCGGGGGCGGCGGCCCCCCCGACCCCGTGGCCGCCAGCGCCGCCGCGGCCGAACCGCTGTCCGCCGGCGCGGCCCCGGTGGTGGAATGGCTGCTCACCCAGGGCCGGCGGCGCACCGACATGGGCGACTTGCTGGGCGCCCTGTGCCGCCGCCTGCGCGAGGCCGGCGTGCCGCTGGCGCGCTGCTCCATCGCGCTGAACCTGCTGCACCCGCAGATCCGCACCATCGGCTACACTTGGCGCGCCGACCACGGCGAGGTGGAGGCGGTCGAGCGGGCCCACGGGGTCGAGACCTCGGCCGATTATCTGACCAGCCCGGTGGCCGCGATCATGGACCAGGGAGCGGAGGCCCTGCGCTTCCGCCTGGAGCGGATGGCGCCGCCGTGGCCCTACCCGGTGGTGGGCACCCTGCACGCCCGCGGCTTCACCGACTACGCCGTGATGACGCTGCGCTTCGCCAGCGGCCGCCCCAACGTCGCGACCTTCGCCACCGACCGCCCCGGCGGCTTCACCACCGCCGACCTCGCCACCATCGACGGCACCCTGCCGGCGATGGGCGCGGTGCTGGAGACGATGGCCCTGCGCCGTCTCGCCACCACCGTGCTCGACACCTATGTCGGCCGCCGCACCGGGGCGCGCATCCTGTCCGGCGACATCCGCAGGGGCACCGGCGCCGCGATGCGCGCCGTGCTGTGGCAATGCGACCTGCGCGGCTTCACCGCGCTGGCCGACCGGCTGCCGCGCGAGGAGCTGATCGCGCTCCTGAACGGCTATTTCGAGGTGATGGGTGGTGCCGTCGAAGCGTGCGACGGCGAGATCCTGAAATTCGTCGGCGACGCGCTTCTCGCGGTGTTTCCGCTGCCCGACGGCCCAGCCGAGGCAGGCCACGACCACGAGACGTGCAACCGCGCCCTCGACGCCGCGGAGGCGGCGTTGGAGGGCATGGCGCACCTGAACGCCGAGCGCGCCGGCTGGGGCCAGCCGGTGCTGCACTGCGGCATCGCCCTGCACCTCGGCGACGTCATGTACGGCAACATCGGCGCGCCCAACCGCCTCGACTTCACGGTGATCGGTCCGGCGGTCAACCTGGTCAGCCGCATCGAGAGCCTGTGCAAGATCCTCGACCAGCCGGTCCTGGCGTCGGCCGCGGTGGCCGCCTGCTGCGGGGAGCGCCTGCGCAGCATGGACCGCCACCCCGTGCGCGGCCTGCGCGATCCCGTCGAGGTCTTCGGGCTGGCCGCGGGCGCCCGGCCGTGAGCGGCCCGCACGGCCGCATCGCCCTCCCCGCCGCCGCCTTCGGCGCGGGATGGGGCCTGATGATGCTGGAGATCCTGGGCGGGCGGCTGATGGCGCCCCATTACGGCTATTCCGTCTACCAGTGGGGCGCGGTGATCGGCGTCGTGCTGGGCTTCATGGCCGCCGGCTACTGGAAGGGGGGGCGGGTCGGCGACGGCACGGCCGCCCTGCCGTTCCTGCGCGGCGCGCTTCTGGTCGGCGCGCTGTGGGCGGCGGCGACGCCGTGGATCGGACCCGCCGCGCTGGGCAGCGCGGCGGGCGACCTGGACCCGGGGGCCGGGTCGGTGCTCGGCGCGGTCATCCTGCTGGGGGTGCCGTCGTTCGCGCTGGCCACGGTCTCGCCGATCTGCACCGGCCTGTCGGAGTCCGGCGGCGTCGCCGCCCGGGCCGGGCGGATCTACGCCGTGGGCACGCTGGGCAGCATCGGCGGGACGTTCTTCGCCGCCTTCTACGCCATCCCCACCATCGGCGTCTCCGCCGGCTACGCCGTCGCCGCGGGGGTCCTGGCCGCCGCCTGCGGCGTCCTCCCGGGGGGCCGCCGCCACGCCGTGGCGGCGGCGGCGCTGGCCGCCGCGGCCTGGGGAGCCGGGGCCACGGGCGGCAGCGGGTTCGCGGTCTATCGCGAGACGCCGCACAACACCATCTACGTCCGCGAGGACGACCACGAGGTCCGCCTGCACCTCAACGTGCTGTGGGCGGTGCAGTCGCGGCTGCGCAAGGACGGCGGCCCCACCGGGATGTACTACGACCTGTTCGCCGCCGGGCCGGCGCTGGCCCGGGGCCGGCGGGTGCTGGTGCTGGGGCTGGCCGGCGGGGTCGCGGCGACCCAGATCGCCGCGGCCTGGCCCGGCGCCGAGGTTGTGGGCGTCGAGCTCGACCCGGCGGTGGTGGAGGTGGCGCGGGAGCGCTTCGGGCTGGACGGCGTCCGGGTGGTGGTGGGCGACGCCCGCCGCTACGTCGAGCGCGCCGACGCCACGTACGACGTCATCGTCGTCGATCTCTACGCCACCGCCATCATTCCCTTCTTCACGGCGACGCGGGAGTTCTTCGCGGCGGTCGCCGACCGGCTGGCGCCGGGGGGCGCGGTGATGATGAACGTGGCGGCACCGGCCGACCGCGACGCCCTGATCGGCCCCCTCGGAGCGACCATGGCGGCGGTCTTCCCGTCCGTGTTCCTGGCCGACGCCGGGCGCGGCAACTGGCTGCTGATCGCCACGCCGGACGCGCGCTCCGCCGCCGCCGTACGTGTACGTCTGGAGCAGGCGCCAGGCCCGGCGCTGTACGCCGCGCGGCGCGTGGCCAATGGCCTCGTGGCCGCGGACACGGCGGGGCAGCCGGTGCTCACCGACGACCGCAGCGACATCGACCTGCGCAGCCTGCGCGCGCTGTACGGCGGGTGACCGGGCTGCGGGTGACCGGGCTCAGGTGATCGCGTCGAGCTGCTCGTCGTTCAGCCCGCCCGGCACCACCGTCAACGGGATGCCCAGCTTGGCGATGCCGCGCCCGGTGAAGAAGGAGATCAGCGGCCCCGGCCCCTCGGGGCCGACGCCGGCGCCGAGCACCAGGATGGAGATGCCCGGCTCCTCCTCCATCAGCGCCATCAGCTCGTCCCGCCGGTCGCCCTCGCGGATGTAGAGGACCGGCAGGGTGTCGGTGATGGCGACCACGTCGCGGGCCAGCTTGTGCAGGGTCTGCTCTGCCTCGGTGCGCTGCTCCTCGCGCATCAGGTTCTCCACCGCCAGCCAGTGCTGCATCTCGCCCGGCTCGATCACGTAGAGGAGGGCGACTCGCCCGCCCGACTTCCTGGCACGCAGGCAGGCGTAGCGCAGCGCCACCTTGAGCTCCTGGCTCTCGTCGACGACGACCAGGAAGATGCGCTGCGGCTTGGACGGCGGCGGGGCGTCGGGGGTGTGGGATCCGGTCGCTTCGCTCATCGCTACACCTTTCGGAAAAGGGCGCCGGCCAGCCAGCCGGCGGACACCGCACCGATCACCGCGACCACCCCGTACAGCAGCGGCTGGCCGCGCGCGAAGTCGGTGACGTCGGCGCTGAAACCCACCTTCGACACCACCAGCGGCGTGGTCTGGGCGCTGACCACCTCGCCGCTGCGGATCAGGAAAACCTCGACGTTGTAGAGACCCGTGGGCACGTTCGCCGGGAAGTAGATGTTGGTGCGGAACAGCCGCTCGCCAAGGAAGTTGACGGCGCCCATTTCGGTCCCGTACAGCCCCTCGCGCTGCTTGTTGCGGATCAGCGCCGCGCGGAAGGCGACCAGGTCGGCCGGCGGCAGCGGCTCGGCCGGCTCGAGGACGAGGTTGGTGGCACCGATCTGGTGGCGCTCCAGCACGGGATCGCCGGCGAACTCCTCCAGCGGCCGGCTGGTCGCCACCCCGTAGAAGCTCGGCACCTGCTGGAACACGGCGCTGGAGCGGTTGATCCAGATGCCGGCGGTGCGCGCCTTGCGCCGGACGGTGACGTCGGCGCGCGGCCCGGAAACGACCACGGCGACGTCGCCGTCGCCGCCGGTGGAGCCGAACAGCACCACCTCCGTTCCGGTGAAGCCGGTGGTGATGGCGATGAGGTGGCTGGAGAGGTCGGCGACGAGCTGCTGGGCGCGGGCGGTCACGGCGGCGGTGGCCACCGCCGCCAGCACCGCGCCGGCCAGAGCCGCGCCGGCCAGGGTGGCCCCGGCGCGGCCGCGGTGGCGCGCCACCCTCACGGTCCCACCCCGCTGGTCACGGTGAACAGGTCCTGGGGGGTGACCACCAGGTCCCAGGCGAGGCGCAGCGCCACCGCCACCACCAGCAGCCCGAGCAAGGCGCGCGCCTGCTCGCCGCGCAGATAGCCGCCGGCCTTGGTCCCGAACTGCGCCCCGATCACCCCGCCGACCAGCAGCAGCAGCGCCAGCATGACGTCCACCGTGTGGTTGGTGGCGGCGTGCAGCAGGGTGGCGATGGCGGTGGTGAAGATGATCTGGAACAGCGAGGTGCCGGCGACCAGCGCCGTCGGCATGTTCAGCAGATAGATCATCGCCGGCACCAGCATGAACCCGCCGCCGATGCCCATGATCGCCACCAGCATCCCGCCGATGGCGCCGATACCGGCGGGCAGCAGGGCCGAGATGTAGAGCTTGGAGCGGTGGAACCGCATCTTCAGCGGCAGCCCGTGCAGCCAGATGTGGTGGTGGAGCTTGCCGCGGCTGGCGGTCGGGCTGCGCCGGCGCAGCAGGGCCCGGGTGCTTTCCACCAGCATCAGCGAGCCGATGGTGCCGAGGAAGAAGACGTAGCTGAGGCCGATGGCGATGTCGATCTGGCCCAGGCGCTGCAGGATGCCGAAGATCCAGACGCCGATCGAGGTGCCGACCAGGCCGCCGATCAGCATGACGACGCCCAGCTTCACGTCGACGTTGCCGCGCCGCCAGTGCGCCAGCACGCCGGACACGCTGGCCGCCACCAGCTGGTTGGACTGGGTGCCCACCGCCACCGCCGGCGGCACGCCGATGAAAATCAGCAGCGGCGTCATCAGAAAGCCGCCGCCGACCCCGAACATCCCCGACAGGAACCCGACCAGCCACCCCATGACCAGCACGACACCGGCGTTGACCGACATCTCCGCGATCGGCAGATACACTTGCATGAGGCTGGTCCGCGGTGGGCAGGGCGGAGGAGGGCGCCGCGAACCTTAGCGCAGGTGCCCTCCCCACCCAAGGCTTTACAGCACGCCCTTGGCGCGCATCAGCTCGGCCAGCGAGACCTCGGGGCGGGCGCCGACATGGGAGATGATCTCCCCCGCGGCGACCGCGCCGAGCCGGCCGCACACCGCCGGGGCCAGGCCGCGGGTGTAGCCGTAGAGGAAGCCGGCGGCGTAGAGGTCGCCGGCGCCGGTGGTGTCGACGACCCGGGCCACCGGATCGGCGGCGACCTCGTGGACCTCGCCGCCGGCGACGATCACCGCCCCCTTCTCGCTGCGCGTCAGCGCCGCCACCTTGCCGAGCCGGCGCACCGCCGCCAGCGAGTCCTCGAAGCGGTCGGTGCCGTAGAGGGCGCCGATCTCGTGCTCGTTGGCGAACAGCACGTCGACGTGACGCTCCACCAGGTCCACGAACTCGGCGTGGTGGCGGTGGACGCAGAAGCTGTCCGACAGGGACAGCGACACCGCGCGCCCGGCCCCGTGGGCGATGGCGGCGGCCTTGCGGAACGCCTCCTTGGCGCGGGGCGGATCCCAGAGATAGCCCTCCATGTAGGTCACCTGCGATCCGGCGATCAGGGCCTCGTCGATGTCCTCGGGGCCGAGCTCGACGCAGGCGCCGAGATAGGTGTTCATGGAGCGCTGGGCGTCCGGCGTGACCAGGATCAGGCAGCGCGCCGTCGGGGCCCCGGCCTGCAGCGGCGCCGTGGTGAACGCCACGCCGGCGGCGCGGATGTCGTGGCGGAAGACGGTGCCGAGCTGGTCATCGCGGACCTTGCCGATGTAGGCGCCACGGCCGCCCAGGGAGGCGAACCCGGCCATGGTGTTGCCGGCCGACCCGCCGGAGACCTCGATGCCCGGCCCCATGCGGCCGTACAGCTCCTCCGCCCGGGCCGCGTCGATCAGGGTCATCGCCCCCTTTTCGATCGCGTTGGCGGCAAGGAAGCCGTCGTCGGCATGGGCAATCACATCGACGATGGCGTTGCCGATGCCGGTGACGTCGTACGTTGCGGCGGCCATGAACACTCCTGACATGTGTGAAGAACCGATCGGGCGGCCGGGCGAGTATAACGGTGCCGGCGGTCATCTCAAGGCCGGGGCACCCTTGCCGCGGCGCGGCGGCGCGGCTAGAACCTGTGGGGTCCTGTGTGTCCGCGTATGCGAGGAGAGGCCGTCGGCATGGTTCGCGCCCTGGTTCTCGGGTTTTCCCAACTGACGGATCCGGCGTCGCGCCGCGTCGCCCTGATCGGCGTCGCCGGTGCGGTGGCCGCGTTCATCGGCCTGTTCCTGACGGTGGAGTGGCTGCTGCTGGGCACCGCGCTGACCGACTGGGGGTGGGTCGACACCGCCATCGACGTGCTGGGCGGGCTGTTCGTCCTGATCGCCGCCTGGGTGCTGTTTCCCGGCGTGGTCGCGGCGGTCTCCAGCCTGCTGCTGGACACCGTGGTCGACGCCGTGGAGCACCGCCACTACCCGCAGCTTCCGCCGGCACGGTCGCCGGGCTGGGCGGTGGAGCTGGCAACCGCCTTGCGTTTCCTGGCGGTGGTCGTGGCGGTGAACCTCGTGGCGCTGCCGTTCTACATCGCCGCACCGGGGCTCAACCTGGTCGTCTACTACGGCATCAACGGCTATCTGCTGGGCCGTGAGTACTTCGAGCTCGTGGCGATCCGCCGCCTCGGCCGCGACGGTGCCAGACAGGCGCGCCGCAGCGCTGGGTTGAAACCTTTTGTGGCCGGCGTCACAATTGCCTTCCTTTCGACCGTTCCCGTGCTGAATCTTTTCGTCCCGGTGATCGCAACGGCCTTCGTGACGCATGTCTTTCATTCCATCAATGGCCACTTGCGGTTGGCGGGACGACCGTGATAACCCGCTTTATTGGTACTTCGCGCGGGCCATGGCGCGGTCGCCGAAGACACCCTTCGACCTGACCTGAACCAGGGGACTTTCTTCATGCAGCTGTTCGGACGCAGGACCCCGCCGGCCGGCTCGCCCAAGCCCGCGGGCACCGAAACGGGCGGTGGCACGCCGCCGGAGGCGACGCCCGCCGCACCGGCGCTTTCGCCCATCCCGGCCTCCGGAACTCCGGGCGCCGGAACTCCGGGCGCCGGAACTCCGGGCGCCGGGACGCCGTCCGACGGGACGCCCTTCCTGGGGACGCCGGCGCCGGACGGCCGGGGCGCGGACCACGGCCCGGCGTCGGCCGCGCCCCCCGCGCCATCGTCTTTCCCGGCATCGCCGCAGCCGACCCTGGCGCCGACGCTCCGCCCGCCCCCATCCGACAAGGCACCCGACATGAACACCACACCGCCCAAGCCGCCGACCCCGCCCGTCGCCCCGGCGTTCAAGGCCGACATCCCGCGCCGCATGGTCGACATGCCGGGCGCGGTGCCGCGCCGGCCGGACGTGCCGTCGCCGGTTGCCACGGCCGCCCCCGCCCCGATCCCGGCCCCCGCCCCCGCGCCGATCGCCCCGGCACCGGCGGTGGAGCAGCGCCGCCTGACGGTGGGCCGCGACATCTCCCTGTCGGGCGAGATCGCATCGTGCGACGTGCTGGTCGTCGAGGGCACGGTCGAGGCGAAGCTGCGCGACGGCCGCAACATCGAGATCGCCGAGTCCGGCCTGTTCAAGGGCTCGGTCGAGATCGACGACGCCGACATCGCCGGCCGCTTCGAGGGCGACATCACGGTGCGCGGCCGCCTGCGGGTGCGCTCCACCGGCCAGATCAACGGCTCGATCCGCTACGGCGAGCTGGAGGTCGAGGCGGGCGGCCGGCTGATCGGCGACATCCAGGTGTACACGTCGGCCGCCGCCGCCGTCCCTGCCGCGTCGAGCACTCCGACCCCGGCGGCCGCCCCGCAACCGGAGATGGCGCCCGCCGAATAGCGGCCGCGCCGCACCGTTCCCGGCATCAGCCCGGCCCGGCCACCGCCGCGCCGGGCTTTGTCTTGCCGACGGCCACCGTCTTGTCGGGCCAGGCGCAGAGATCGCGGATCGGGCAGTCCGGGCAGTCCGGGCGGCGCGCCTTGCAGACGTAGCGGCCGTGCAGGATCAGCCAGTGGTGGGCGTGGCGGCGGTAGGGCTGGGGCACCGCCGCCAGCAGCCGGCGTTCGACCGCGTCCGGGGTCTTGCCGGGGGCGAGGCCGGTGCGGTTGCCGACGCGGAAGATGTGGGTGTCGACCGCCATGGTCTCCTCGCCCCAGGCCACGTTCAGGACCACGTTGGCGGTCTTGCGGCCGACCCCGGGCAGGGCCTCCAGGGCCGTGCGGTCGCGCGGCACCTCGCCGCCGTGCGCGCGCTCGAGAATCGCCGACAGCGCGATGACGTTCTTGGCCTTGGTGTTGAAGAGGCCGATGGTCTTGATATGCTGGCGCAACCCCTCTTCGCCCAGGTCCAGCATCTGGCGCGGCGTGCGTACCCGCTCGAACAGCGCGCGGGTCGCCCGGTTGACCCCGGCGTCGGTGGCCTGGGCCGACAGCACGACGGCCACCAGCAGGGTGTAGGGGTTGACGTACTCCAGCTCGCTCTTCGGGTCCGGGGTGGCGGCGGCGAGGCGGCGGAACAGTTCTTCTGTGTCGGCGGTTTCCATGGGGAGCGACTGTAGCGGGCTCCACGGGAAACGCAATCGGGGGGAGAGCGGCGACCATGACCGACGGCGACGGGTCCATCCGCGTCTTCTTCGACGCGGTCCTGCATCCCCACCGCAGCCTGGGGCGCACCGGATTCCGGGTGCTGATGGCGGTGGTGGTGGCGGTCAGCGCCGCCGTCGGAACGCTGTTCCTGGTGCAGGGGGCGTGGCCGGTCACCGGCTTCTTCGGCCTCGACGTGCTGCTCCTCTACTGGGCCTTCCGGGCCAACTACCGCTCCGCCCGCCGGTTCGAGCGGGTGCGCCTGACCGAGCGCGACCTGACCGTCCAGCGGGTGGCATGGAAGCAGCCGGAGCGGCTGTGGCGCTTCCAGCCGAGCTGGCTGCGGGTGACGATGGACGACCCGCCGCGTCACGAGAGCCAGGTGACCTTGTCGTCGCACGGCCAGTCGGTGATCGTCGGCTCGTTCCTCAGCCCCGACGAGCGGGCCGATTTCGCGCGCGCCCTGCGCGGTGCCCTCGACGCCTGGCGCCGCCCGCCCTGCCCGGCCAATCCGGTGGCGTAGCGGCCGGCGCAAGATTCGGGTTGGAGGGCGGCCGCGGCCGCGCCACTCTCGACGGCGAACCGGGAGATCCGCCCATGCCCTGCCTCGATCCGATCCACGACGCCGCCGACGCCCGCCACCACCGCGCCATCGCCGGCGCCATCCGCCACGTCGTGGAGAACTGGGCGGACCAGCCGACTCTGGAGGACCTCGCCGAGCACGCCGGGATGAGCCCCTTCCATTTCCAGCGGCTGTTCAGCCGCTGGGTCGGCATCAGCCCCAAGCGCTTCGTCCAGTTCCTGACCCTGGACCACGCCAAGCGCCTGCTGGAGGAGAACCACAGCGTCCTCGACACCGCCCTCGACGTCGGCCTGTCGGGACCGTCGCGCCTGCACGACCTGTTCGTGGCCTGCGAGGCGATGACGCCCGGCGAGTACAAGGCGCTGGGCGGCGGCCTGACCATCCGCTGGGGGGTGCACGACTGCCCCTTCGGCCGGGCGCTGGTCGCCACCACCGCACGGGGGGTGTGCTGGCTCGGCTTTTCCGACCAGGAGGACGGCGCCGACGCCCGCGCCGAGTTCGCCGCCGCCTGGCCCGCCGCCCGCCTGGTCGAGGACGCTGCGGCCACGGCCCCGCTGGTGGCCCAGGTGTTCGCCAGCGGCGGGGCGGGGCCCGGGCCGCTCCGTCTGCTGCTGCGCGGCACCAACTTCCAGATCAAGGTGTGGGAGGCCCTGGTGCGCATCCCCGAGGGCGCGGTGGTCAGCTACGAGGACGTCGCCCGCGCCATCGGCCAGCCGACCGCGTCGCGCGCCGTCGGGGCCGCGGTGGGGCGCAACCCGGTGTGTGTGCTGATCCCCTGCCACCGGGTCATCCAGAAATCCGGCATCGTCCACAACTACCGCTACGGCGTGCCGCGCAAGCGCGCCCTCCTGGCCTGGGAACAGGCGCGCTGCGAGACCGCCGGCGCCGCGGCGTGAGTCACGCCGGCGGCGCCGCCGTCCCGGGATCGACGCCGCGGGGCAGCAGGAGGAAATAGCCGCCGCGGCTCTTCATCGCCCCGGCCCGGGCCTCGGCGTCCGGGCCATGGCCCCAGAACAGATCACCGCGCACCGGACCGCGGATGGCGCCACCGGTGTCCTGGGTCACCACCAGGCGCTGCACCCGGCCGGTCCGGTCCAGCGGGTCCTCCGCGTCAAGCCACACCGGCACCCCGTAGGGCACGAAGCGGTGGTCGACGGCGAGGCTGCGCCCGGCGGTCAGGGCCACCCCCTGGGCCCCGGTCGGCCCGTCGCCCTCCAGCTCGCGGAAGAAGACGTAGGACGGGTTCAGGTTCATCACCCCGTCGGCCTCGTCGGGATGGGCCCGCAGCCAGTCGCGGATGGTCTGCAGCGACACCTCGTCCCGGGTCAGGGCGCCGCGGTCGATCAGGGCCCGGCCGATGGCGAAATACGGATGGCCGTTCTGCCCGGCGTAGCCGACCCGGATCTCCGATCCGTCGCGCAGGGTGATGCGGCCGGATCCCTGGATCTGGAGGAAGAACGCGCCGATCGGGTCGTCGACCCACAGCAGCTCCAGACCGCGGCCGGCCAGGGCCCCGGCCTCGATGGCGGCGCGGTCGTCGTAGGGACGCAAGGCCCCGTCGACGACCCGGCCGGCCAGCCGCTCGCCCTTCCAGCGCTCGGCGAAGGCGCCGAGATCCACGGTCACGAGGTCGGGCGGGCGGCGGTAGAGCGGCGCCGGGAAATCCAGGTTGGCAACGCGCGAGCCGCGCAGCTCCACCTCGTAGTAGCCGGTGAACAGCCCGTCACGGGGGACGCCGGCGGCGGCCCCGTTGGCCGCCGCATAGGGAACGAACCACTCCTCGAAAAAGGCGCGGGCGGTGGCGTCGTCGCCGGGGGGAAGGGCCGCCAGCCGTTCGCACGGGGCCCGCCAGTCGGCCACCGTGCCGGCGACCCCGGCGGGGCCGACCGGCCGGTCGTCGGACGTGCCGTCCAGGGTGGCGCAGGACCGGGCCAGGGCCGGCACCGCCGCGGCGACGGCGTCGCGCTCCCACCCGGGCAGGGCGTCGAAGCCGGTCCGCTCCAGGGTCAGGCGGTCCGCGGCCGGCGGGCCGCCGCCGCCATCCCCGGCGCGCTCGCATCCGGCCAGACCGGCCAGACCGGCGGCAAGGAGCACGGCGGCCGCGCGGCGGCGGCGCGGGCGATGGACCGGAACGGCGGCCCCGGGGTGGCGGTCAGCCCGGGGCCGCCCGGACGCGGGTGCGGTCATGTCGGCAGGAGCCCGTCGGTCGGCGGGTCAGGTGGGCGTGCGGGTCTCCACCAGGACCCAGTTGGGATCCCGCGACCGAGTGTCGCGGGCGAAGGTCCAGATGTCGACCACCTCCACCGCGGCGGCCGGGTCGCCGTCGACGATGGCGCCCTGGGGGTCGCGGGTGACGTTCACCTGCTGCGAGGTGACCTTCACGGTCATCAGGGCGGTGCGGCCGTCCAGCCGGGCCTCGGCGATGTCGACGTCGTCGATCGCCTCGATGCGGGTCTCGAGCGTCTCGCCGGCCGACTCGCGTTCGCCGATCGCCCGGCTGAAATTCTCGTAGACGTCGTCGGACAGCAGCGGCCGCAACGCCGTGGTGTCGCCCCGGGCGAAGGCGTCCACGATCATCTCGAAGGCGGCGCGGGCACCGCGCAGGAAGGTCTTCTCGTCGAACGTCGGATCGGCGCTGGCGACCTGGGCGATGGAGGCGGCGAGCGACAGCGGCTCGTCCGGGGACGCCGCGTCGGCCGGCTGGCCGCGCGGACGGCCGGGCATCGTCACGACGTTGTCGGTGCGCGCCGGCTCCGGGCGCGCCGCATACGGGTTCGGCCGCTGCCGTTCCTCGCCGTTGCGGCGGCCAAGCACGCTGCGCAGCCGGTAAACCAAGAAGGCCGCGATCATCGCGAATATGACGATCTCGATGAACACGAATCCATCACCCATCAGCGCGGTCCTTGTGGGTTTGCCCTGGACCCCCCGGCAGGCCGTGATTAAGTGTACCCATGCAGGGCGCCCGCCAGTGGAGGTGCCCGGTATCGGTGCGGGCCGGTGTTTCCTCCCGACTACATAGGGGCTTGGGTCCGAAAGAGCAAGGATTGGCATGAATCCGCTGTTGCTGTTCCTACTACTCCCGCTGGTGGAGATCGCGGTGTTCATCCAGGTCGGCTCGTGGATCGGGGTGCTGCCGACCATCGGGCTGATCCTGCTCGCGGTCCTGGCCGGAACCGTGCTGCTGCGCCGGCAGGGGCTGGCCGTGCTGCGCGAGGCGCAGGTCGCCGCCGACCGTGGCGAGCTTCCCGTCGGTGCGGTGTTCCGGGGATTCTGCGTCGTCGCCGCCTCGATCCTGCTGATCGTGCCGGGCTTCGTCACCGACGTCGTCGCCGGGCTGCTGCTGGTTCCCCAGCTGCGCGCCGCCATCGGCCGGTGGATGCTGCAGCGCATGCAGCGCCACGACGGCGCCGCGACGTGGGCGCAGCCGGGTGCGGCGGACGCGCGCCGGCGCCCGCCGGGCACGGTCATCGACGTGGAGTACGAGGAGGTGCCGCCCGGCGGCGACCAGCGGCCGGACACCCCGTCGCTGGAGGAGTCGCGCTGGCGCCCCGACGGTCGGCCGGACGATCGCCGCCCCTCCTGAGGCGCCGCCCCTCCTGAGGCGCCGTCCGCGCTGTGCCGCCGCGCCGCGGGGCGGACGGCGGGCGCGCCCGGCAGCGGGTTGCCGCGTTCCGCGATCCGTGCTAGCCAGCCCCAGGCTCAACCCCAGGAAATGGCCGGCCCGGGAAATCGCCGGTTGCCGGCCAGGAGTCCCACCATGTCCGACCAACCGACGACCCCCGGCGGCAACGGCGCCGCAGAGACCGCCCAGGGCGGTCCGACCGCCCTGCCGGTGCACATCCTCGCCCAGTACATCAAGGACCTGTCGTTCGAGAACCCGAACGCGCCGCAGAGCCTGATGCCCGGCCAGCCGCAGCCGCAGGTCAACATCGGCGTGGACGTCCAGGCCCGGCCCGCCGCGGAGAACGTCTACGAGGTGGTTCTCCACCTGCGCTGCGAGGCCAAGCAGAATGAGAACACCGCGTTCCTGGTCGAGCTGGCCTATGGCGGCCTGTTCCAGCTGCCGGGCCTGGCGCCGGAGCACCATCGCCCGGTTCTGATGATCGAGGGTCCGCGCCTGCTGTTCCCGTTCGCCCGGGCCATCGTCGGCGAGGCGACCCGCGACGGCGGCTATCCGCCGCTGATGATCAACCCGATCGACTTCGCCGACCTCTACCGCCGCCAGCTCGCCGGCCAGGCGCCCCAGGGGCAGGGCGACGCCGCCCCGGCCGGCGGCCCGGCCGGCGGCCCGGAAGGCCAGCCGCCGTTCTGATGCCGTCCGCCGCGGCGGCGGCGGGGCAGCCCGCCCGCCCGGCCTCCCGGATCCGGTCACGAGAAAGCCGCCCTCCCGGCCGGGAGGGCGGCTTTCTCGTCCATGGGACCCGTCAAACCCGGGGCCGTCAAACCCGGGCCCGGTGACCGGCCTACTGGTTCATGGATTCGAAGAAATCCGAGTTGGACTTGGTGTACTTCAGCTTGTCGACCAGGAAGTCGACGGCGTCCGTCACCCCCATGGGCATCAGGATGCGGCGGAGAATCCACATCTTCGACATGGTGCCGCGGTCGACCAGGAGCTCCTCCTTGCGGGTGCCGGACTTGGAGACGTCGATGGCCGGGAAGGTGCGCTTGTCGGAGAGCTTGCGGTCCAGGACGATCTCGGAGTTGCCGGTGCCCTTGAACTCTTCGAAGATCACCTCGTCCATGCGGCTGCCGGTGTCGATCAGCGCCGTGGCGATGATGGTCAGCGAGCCGCCCTCCTCGATGTTGCGGGCGGCGCCGAAGAAGCGCTTGGGCCGTTGCAGCGCGTTGGCGTCGACGCCGCCGGTCAGCACCTTGCCGGAGCTGGGCACCACCGTGTTGTAGGCGCGCGCCAGGCGGGTGATGGAATCCAGGAGGATCACCACGTCGCGCTTGTGCTCGACCAGACGCTTGGCCTTTTCGATCACCATCTCCGCCACCTGGACGTGGCGGGCCGCCGGCTCGTCGAAGGTCGAGGAGATGACCTCGCCGTGCACCGAGCGTGCCATGTCCGTGACCTCCTCCGGCCGCTCGTCGATGAGCAGCACGATGAGGTAAGCCTCGGGGTGGTTGGTGGCGATGGAGTGCGCGATGTTCTGCAGCATCACCGTCTTGCCGGTGCGCGGCGGCGCCACGATCAGCCCGCGCTGGCCCTTGCCCAGGGGGGCGACCAGGTCGACGATGCGGCCGGTGAAGTTCTTCTTGGTCGGGTCCTCGACCTCCATCCGCAGCCGCTCGTCGGGGTAGAGGGGCGTCAGGTTGTCGAAGTTGATGCGGTGACGCACCTTCTCCGGCGCGTCGAAGTTGATCGTGTTGACCTTCAACAAGGCGAAGTAGCGCTCGCCGTCCTTCGGCGCGCGGATCTGTCCTTCCACCGTGTCGCCGGTGCGCAGGCCGAAGCGCCGCACCTGGCTGGGACTGACATAGATGTCGTCAGGACCCGGCAGATAGTTGGCCTCGGGCGAGCGCAGGAAGCCGAACCCGTCCTGCAGCACCTCCAGAACCCCGTCGCCGAAGATCGGAACGTCATTCTCCGCCAGCTGCTTGAGAATGGCGAACATCATGTCCTGCTTGCGCAGGGTGCTGGCGTTCTCGATCTGAAGCTCCTCCGCGAACGCCAGAAGCTCTGCGGGGCTCTTGCACTTCAACTCTTGGAGATGCATCGGTGGCCTATGGACATGATCGTTCGGGGAGTCTGGGAAGGGGGACCCTGGCACGGCGGAAGGCGTGCCGGTGGTGCGTGGCAACGCCGCGGAGCCGACGAGGTCGGCCGCAGGATCCGACGGGGAAGGCGAGGACCGGGGGTCCGAAGCCTGTGCCGGAAGCGTGATGTCGCCGGGTGGGATGGAACGCCCGCGGGTCGTGGAGCCCCGCAGTACACATTGGGTAGCGGATCATTCTCCGCAAGTCAAACGAAAGCGGCGGCGTCCGGGCCGCAATCCCGTCGTCGCTCACCGGGTGATCGGCGGCGGCGGCGTGCGGATCTCCGGCGGACGCGGCAGGGCGTCCGCCGGGTTGGACGGGCGGGTCGCCTCCTGCAGCGCATCGCCGGTGCCGATGGCGGCGGGGGCGCCCGCGCCCGGCGGCGAGTCCCGGCCGACCCCGGGGATCCCGGCGGTGCCCGGCGGCGGCGGCGCACCGCCGGCGCCCACCGCCGGAGACGCCGCACCGCCCTCCGTCGCCCGCCCGCCACCGGTGCGGGCCGGCGCGCGGGCCTCGCCGCCGCCCGGGCGGCCCAGGGCCACCGGCGGCGCGGGCTCGCCGCCGGCGGGCGACGACGACGCGGAGGGCGGTGGCGGTGCGCCGGCGCCCGGCAGGTTGGCGCCCGGCAGGTTGGCGGACGGCGGATCGGACGGCGCCGCACCCGCCGACACCGGCGTCCCGGGCCGCAGGCTCTGCAGGTTGCTGACGACCACGCGGTCGCCGTCCGACAGCCCCGCGGTGACCACCGTGAAGCGGCCGTAGCGGCGCCCGGTGGCGACGGGGCGCGGCTGGGCCCGGCCCGCCGCGTCGACGGTGTAGACGATCCGGCGGTCCTGATTGGCGGCCAACGCCTCGGTCGGCACCAGCAGCGCCGCCGATCGGCCGAGCATCACCCGCACCCGCACGAACTGGCCCGGCAGCAGCCGCCGCTCCGGGTTGGGCAGGACCCCCTTGGCCACCACCGTTCCCGTGCGCCGGCCGACCTGGTTGTCCAGGGTGACCAGCCGGCCGTCGTGGGCGTAGCGGCGGTCGCCGTCCAGAAAGGCGATCAGCGACGGGCGGTCCGCGCCGCGGAGCGCGGGCTGGACCGCCGGCAGGTCGTCGGTGCCGATGGGAAACCGCACCTCCATCGGGTCCAGCTCGACCAGCGTCACCAGCGGTTCCCCGCCGGCGGCCACGAGGTCGCCGACGTCGACCGCGCTGAGGCCGATGCGCCCGGCGAAGGGGGCCTCGATGGTGGCGTAGCCGAGGTCGAGGCGCGCGCTGTCGATGGTCGCCTCCAGGCGGGCGATCTGGGCCTGCGCCTCGGCCCGGCGGCTGCGCGCCTCGTCGAGGTTCTCCCCCGTGGCGAAGCCGCGGTCGGCCAGCGGCTCCAGCCGCGCCACCTGGGCCTCGGCGAAGGCCAGCGTGGCCTCGGCCGCCCGGCGGTCGGCCTGGGCCTGGGCCAGTCGCGCCTCGAAGGGCCGGGGGTCGATGCGGTAGAGCACCTGCCCGTCGCGGACGGCGTCGCCGTCGTCGAAGGTCTGCGCAACCAGATAGCCGGAAACCCGCGCCCGCACCTCCACCGAGCGCGGCGCCACGGTGGTCGCGGTGTAGTCCCGGTACACCGGCACCGCCCGGCGCTCCACCGTGTGGACCGCCACCGGCACCGCCTCCTGGCCGGCGCCGGACGTGGTGCCGCCATCGGCGGATGCGCCGGTCGCCCTGCCGGTGCCGTCCCCGCCGGGCAGCACCCCGAACGCCCACAGCCCGGCCGTCACCACGGCGGCGGCGAGCAGCGCGCCGGCAACGAGGACGGTGGTGCGACGGGTCATGGACGCATTCCTTCGACGGCGGGGCGCCGGCCGGCCGGCCGGCGGCGGCTATGGATCTGCACCAGGAAACCTTCCGCCCCGGCGTGGTGTTCCCGAAGCAACGGAACGACCGGGCACGGCCATCCCCGGAGGGTCAGGGCGGGCGCGGCAGGAGGCGGGTGGCGTGATCGCGTTCTTCATCCGACGGCCGGTCTTCGCGGCCGTTCTGTCGATCGCCGTGGCGCTGGTGGGCGCCGTGGCCAGCCTGCTGCTGCCGGTGGCCCGCTTTCCGGTGATCGCCCCGCCGGTGGTGCAGGTCAGCGCCACCTACACGGGTGGCAGCGCCCAGGCGGTCGCCGACACCGTCACCCGGCCGCTCGAACAGGCGATCAACGGGGTCGACGGGCTGATCCACATCTCCAGTTCCAGCTCCAACGATGGCCGCGCCACCATTCGCGCGACCTTCGAGGTCGGGTACGACGTCGACATCGCGGCGATGGACGTGCTGAACCGGGTCAACCAGGCGCGGCCGCGCCTGCCCAGCTCGGTGCTCGCGCTCGGCGTGACGGTGGAGAAGACGTCCCCCCAACTGGCGGCGGTGGTGTCGTTGAGCGCCCCGCAGGCCGCCTACGACACGCTGTTCCTCAGCAACTACGCCGACATCAACCTGATCGACCGGCTGAGCCGCCTGCCGGGAGTCGGCTCGATCCAGAACTTCTCCGAACGCACCTACGCCATCCGGGTGTGGCTCGAGCCCGACCGCATGGAGCATCTCGGCGTCAGCCCGGAGGAGGTGGTCGCGGCCATCCGTGCCCAGAACGCGCCGGTGGCCGCGGGCACCATCGGTGGCCCTCCGGTGCCGGCGGGCCAGGCCTTCGAACTCCAGGTCCAGGCCCCTCAGCGTCTCGACGACGCCCGCGGCTTCGAACAGATCGTGGTGCGCACGGGGTCCGACGGCTCCGCGGTTCGCATCGGCAACCTGGGACGGGTCGAGTTCGCCGCCGAACGCTACGGCTCGGCGGCGCGGTTCTCCGGCGCGCCGAGCGCCCAGCTCGGCATCTTCCAGTCTCCCGGCGCCAACGCCATCGAGGTGATCGGCAACGTCCGGGCGGAGCTGGACCGGATGGCGCCGCGGTTTCCGGCCGGTGTCGAGTGGACGATCCCGTTCAGCACCGCCACCTTCGTCGAGGCGTCGATCCGCGAGGTGGTGGTCACGCTGGGCATCGCCATCGCGCTGGTCGTCGCGACGGTGTTCGTGTTCCTGCAGGACTGGCGGGCGACGCTGATTCCCTGCCTGACCATCCCCGTGGCGCTGGTCGGATCGTTCGCGGTGATGCTGCTGTTCGGCTTTTCGATCAACACGCTGAGCCTGCTCGGCCTGGTCCTGGCGGTCGGTCTGGTGGTCGACGATTCGATCGTCGTGGTGGAGAACGTCACCCGCAACCTGGACCTCGGCACGCCGCCCCGGGAGGCGGCCCGCACGGCGATGGGCGAGGTCGCCGGGCCGGTGGTGGCCACCACCCTGGTGCTGGTCGCGCTGTTCGTGCCGGTGGCCTTCATCCCCGGCCTGACCGGGCAGCTCTACAACCAGTTCGCCCTGACCGTGGCCATCGCGGTGGTGCTGTCGTCGGTGATGGCGCTGACCCTGGCGCCGTCGCTGGCCGCCATCCTGCTGCGTCGCCGCCAGAGCCCCCCCCAACCGGGCCTTCGGGGCCTTCAACCGGGGCTTCGAGCGGACCGCCGGGGCGTACCAGGGCACCGTGCGCCGGCTGATCCGGTGGTGTATCCCGGTGGCCCTGGTGTCCGCGGCCCTGCTCGCCGTGACGGTCGCCCTGTTCCTGACACGGCCCACCGCGTTCGTGCCCCAGGAGGACCAGGGCTATGTCTTCGTCAACGTGCAGCTTCCCGACGCGGCCTCGCTGGAGCGCACCGAGGCGGTGGTCGCCGACGTCGCCCGCACCCTGCGCGCCGAGGCCGCGGTGGCCGACACCATCGCCATTTCCGGTTTCAGCCTGATCGCCAACGCCGCGGCGAGCCATTTCGGGTTCCTGATCCCCGCGCTGAAACCGTGGGGGGAGCGCGCCGAGACCGTCTCGGCCTTCGTCGAGCGGATGAACGGCCGGCTGTCCGGCTACCCCCATGCACGGGTGCAGATCATCAATCCCCCTGCCCTGCCCGGCATCGGCGCCGGTGGCGGCCTGACCCTGCAGATCGAGGCGCTGGAGAACCAACCGGTCGACCGCCTCCAGGAGGTCGCGCGCGCGTTCCTCGCCGAGGCCAACGCCCTGCCCGAGGTCGGCCAGGCCTTCACCACCTTCTCGGCGGCGGTGCCCCAGCTCCGGCTGAGCGTCGACCGCACCCGGATCGAGCAGTACGGCGTCGGTCTGGATCGGCTCTACGCAGCCGTGCAGGCCTATCTCGGCTCGACCTTCGTCAACGAGTTCACGCGGTTCGGGCGCACCTACCGGGTCTTCGTCCAGGCCGAAGGCGACGCCCGCGACGCCCCCGCCGACATCGGACGGCTGTCCGTGCTCAACGCCGACGGCGAGCGGGTGCCCCTGGGCGTCCTGGTGGACGTCGCCTTCGCCACGGGGCCCCAGTCGATTCCCCACTACAACCTGTACCCCTCGGTCGCGGTCCTTGCCCAGCCCGCGCAGGGCGCAAGCTCGGGCCAGGTGGTGGCGGCGCTGGACGCCCTGGCCGCCCGCGCGCTGCCCGACGGGTTCGCCCACGAGTGGACCGGCTCCGTCCACCAGCAGAAGGAGGCGGGCAGCCTTGCCCCGGTGATCTTCGGCCTGGCGATCGTGCTGGTCTATCTCGTTCTGGCGGCCCAGTACGAGAGCTGGCTGCTGCCGGTCTCGATCATGCTGGCGGTGCCCACGGCGATCCTCGGGGCGCTTCTCCTCCTGGCGGCGCGCGGCCTGCCGCTGGACGTCTTCGCCCAGATCGGCCTGTTGATGCTCGTCGGCCTGGCGGCGAAGAACGCGATCCTGCTGGTGGCGTTCGCCGACGCGGCGCGGGCGGGCGGCACCAGCCCGGCCGACGCCGCGGGGCAAGCCGCCCGCCTGCGCCTGCGGCCGATCCTGATGACCGCCCTGTCCTTCGTGCTCGGCGTGCTGCCCCTGGTCTTCGGCAGCGGCGCCGGTGCCAACGCGCGCGCGTCCCTCGGCACCACGGTGGTCGGCGGGATGGTGGTGGCCACGGTGCTGACCCTGTTCGTGACTCCGGTGGTCTACGTCCTGGTCGAACGCCTGCGTCGCCGGCGTGCCACCCCCGGCCGCCAGGAGGACCCGGCGCCGGACGACGACGCCGCGCGGTAGCGCCGGGCACCCGGAACACAGGTCTTTTTGGTCGCAGGATCTGGACCCGCCCGGCGGTCGTCCCGACGTACGGGGGGCCGATCCCCCCGTCCCGCCCCCCCTGAGGAGCCGCACCATGAGCCCGCTCGACGCCGGCCCGGCCGACCGCCCCTGGCACGCCCTCGACGCCGCCGACGCGCTGCGCGCCCTCGACAGCCCGGACGGCGGGCTGACCGCCGACGAGGCGGCCCGCCGCCGCGCCCGGTTCGGCCCGAACCGCCTGACCCCGGCCAAGCGCCGCTCGGCCCTGGTGCGCTTCCTCGTGCAGTTCGACAACGTGCTGATCTACGTCCTGATCGCCGCCGGGCTGGTCAGCCTGATGCTGGGCGAAGTGATCGACGCCGGCGTCATCGCCGGTGTGGTCCTGATCAACGCGGCGATCGGCTACATCCAGGAGGGCAAGGCGGAGCAGGCCCTCGACGCCATCCGCGACATGCTGTCACCCCAGGCGACGGCCCTGCGCGGCGGCCACCAGGTGACCGTGCCGGCCGAGGACCTGGTGCCCGGCGACCGCGTCGTTCTGGCGTCGGGCGATCGTGTGCCGGCCGATGTCCGCCTTCTGCGGGCCAAGGGGCTGCGCGTGCAGGAGGCGGCGCTGACCGGGGAATCCCTGCCGGTCGCCAAGACCATCGGCGCGGTGGCCGAGGACGCCGCCCTCGGCGACCGCGTCGGAATGGCCTATTCCGGCACCCTGGTTGCTCAGGGCCAGGGCCTCGGCATCGTCGTGGCCACCGGCGACCACACCGAGCTCGGCCGCATCGGCGCCATGCTGGCGGAGGTCCAGACCATGACCACACCGCTGCTGGCGCAGATGGCGGTGTTCGGGCGCTGGCTGTCGGCCATCATCCTGGCCACCGCCGGGGCGACCTTCCTGTACGGCACGCTGGTCGGCGGCGAGCCATGGCCGGAGATGATCATGGCCGCGGTCGGCCTCGCCGTCGCCGCCATCCCCGAGGGGTTGCCGGCGGTGATGACCATCACCCTGGCCATCGGCGTCACCCGCATGGCGCGGCGCAACGCCATCATCCGGCGGCTGCCGGCGGTGGAGACGCTGGGGTCGGTCGGCATCGTCTGCTCGGACAAGACCGGCACCCTCACCCGCAACGAGCTGATCGTCCAGACCGTCGCCACCGCCGGCCGCACCGTCACGGTGGACGGCGTCGGCTACCGCCCCGACGGCCGGTTCCTGTCGGACGGCCAGCCCATCGCGGTCGGCGACGACCGCGTCCTCCTGGACATCGCCCGCGCCGCCCTGCTCTGCAACGACGCCGACCTGCACCGCGACGGCGACGGCGAATGGCAGCTGGCCGGCGACCCCACCGACGGCGCGTTGCTGGCGCTGGCGCTGAAGGCCGGGCTCGACCCGGCGCACGAGCACGGGCACCGGCCGCGCACCGACGTCATCCCCTTCGAGTCCGAGCACAAGTTCATGGCGACCCTGCATCACGACCACGAGGGCCACGGCGTGGTCTACCTCAAAGGGGCGCCGGAGCGGGTGCTGTCGATGTGCCGCCAGGCGCTGGGCCCTGACGGTCCGCAGCCGCTGGAGCCCGACGCCTGGCACGCCCGCATCGACGCCCTTGCCGACGGCGGGCAGCGGGTGCTGGCGCTGGCCTGCCGCCCCGCCCTGCCCGGCATCACCGAGCTGGAGATGGCAGACCTGGAGGACGGGCTGATCCTGCTCGGCCTGTGCGGCCTGATCGACCCGCCGCGCGAGGAGGCCATCGCCGCGGTGGCGGCCTGCCGTGCCGCCGGCATCCGGGTCAAGATGATCACCGGAGACCACGCGGTCACCGCCCGCGCCATCGGCCGCCGCTTCGGCCTGGCCCTCGACGGGCGCGCCCTGACCGGCCCGGAGCTGGACCGCATCGCCGACGCCGACCTGGCCCGGGCGGCCGAAACGACCGAGGTCTTCGCCCGGACCACGCCGGAGCACAAGCTGCGCCTGGTCAGGGCCCTGCAGGGCGCCGGCCACACCGTGGCGATGACCGGTGACGGCGTCAACGACGCCCCGGCCCTGAAGCGCGCCGACGTCGGCGTCGCCATGGGCCGCAAGGGAACGGAGGCCGCCAAGGAGGCGGCGGCCATGGTCCTGGCCGACGACAACTTCGCGTCCATCGCCCACGCCGTGGAGGAGGGCCGCACCGTCTACGACAATCTGCGCAAGACGATCCTGTTCATGCTGCCGACCAACGGCGGCCAGGCCTTGGTGATCCTGGTGGCGGTGCTGATCGGGCACACCCTGCCGATCACCCCGGTGCAGATCCTCTGGGTGAACATGGTGACCGCGGTCACCCTCGGCCTGGCGCTGGCGTTCGAGAAGCCCGAGGCCGACGTCATGCGCCGCCCGCCGCGCCCGCGGGACGAAGGCATCCTGCCCCGTTTCCTGGTGGTCCGGATGGTGGTGGCCGCCCTGCTGCTGCTGGCGGTCAGCTTCGGGTTCTTCCTCTACGAGGAGGCCCGCGGCGCATCGCTGGAACGGGCCCGCACCATGGCGGTCAACGCCCTGGTGCTGGGGGAATCGTTCTTCCTGCTGAACGCCCGCGCCGTCCACGCCTCGGTGCTCAACACGTCCGGCCTGTTCGGCAGCCGGCCGGTGTGGATCTCCATCGCCCTGATCGTGGTGATGCAGATGGCGTTCACCTACGCGCCGCCGATGAACGTCCTGTTCGGCACGGCGCCGGTGGGTCCGGCCGACTGGCTCGCCATGGTCGCGGCCGGCGCCGTGGTGTTCCTGGTCATCGAGGCCGAGAAGGCGCAGCGCCGGCGTCTGGTGTCCCGCCGGTAGCCCTCAGAAGGGCTTGACGATGACCAGGATGACGATGCCGATCATCAGCAGGGTCGGCACCTCGTTCATGATGCGGAAGAAGCGCTGCGGCCGGGTGTTGCGGTCCTCGGCGAAGGCGCGGCGCCAGCCCGCCATCATCCCGTGCATGGCGGTCAGCAGGACCACCAGCAGCAGCTTGCCGTGCAGCCAGCCGTCGCTCATCCAGCCCGGCAGGATGACCAGCATCCAGATGCCGAAGACGTAGGAGGCGATCATCGCCGGCGTCATGATGGCGCGCAGCAGCCGCCGCTCCATCACCTTGAACGTCTCGGACGCCTCCGAGCCTGGCGCCACGGCGCAGTGATAGACAAAGAGGCGTGGCAGGTAGAGCAGTGCCGCCATCCAGGCGATGATGCTGATGACGTGCAGCGCCTTGACCCATTCGTACACAGATCTTCTCCCCTGAGCGTTGCGGACCGGTCACCCCTTGGCCGACCAGGCACGGATTTGGCGGGCCAGCGCGTCGACATGCTCCGGCGGGGTGCGCTGGGTGATGCCGTGTCCGAGATTGAAGACGAAGGGCCGTCCGGCAAGGGCGTCGAGGATCTCGGCCACCGCGGCGGCCTGGGCGTCGCCGCCGGCCACCAGCATGATGGGGTCCAGGTTGCCCTGCACCGGCAAGCGCGGCTGCAGCGTACGGGCCGCCCACAGGGGCGGGACCGTGGTGTCGAGGCCGACCGCGTCGACCCCGCTGGCGGTGACGTAGTCCTCGTAGAGCAGGCCGGCCCCGCGCGGGAAGCCGATGATCGGGACCGTGGGATGGCGCGTCCGGATGCGTGCGACGATGGCCCGGGTCGGCTCGATCACCCAGCGGCGGAAGCCGCCGACCGGCAGCACCCCGGCCCAGCTGTCGAACAGCTGCACCACCTCGGCCCCGGCGTCCACCTGGGCGCTGAGGTAATCGGCGGTGACCTCGACCAGCAGGTCGATCAGCGCGGCGAAGCCCCGGGGGTCCTGGTAGGCCCAGGTCTTGATGGCCGCGAACTCCTTGCTGCCGCCGCCCTCGACCATGTAGGTGGCGACGGTCCATGGCGCTCCGGCGAAGCCGATGAGCGTCACCTCCGGCGGCAGCGACCCGGACAGCCGCCGCACCGTCTCGTAGACCGGGGCGAGCCGTTCGTGGAAGCGGTCACGGCTCAGCCGGCCGAGCTCGGCGGCGCTGCGCACCGGATCCAGCTTCGGCCCTTCGCCTTCGAGGTAGTCCAGCGGCTGGCCCAGCGCATGGGGCACCACGAGGATGTCGGAGAACAGGATCGCCGCGTCCATGCCATAGCGGCGGATCGGCTGGAGGGTCACCTCCTCGGCCAGCGCCGGGTTGTAGCAGAGATCGAGGAAGCTGCCGGCCTGGGCACGCGCCGCGCGGTATTCGGGTAGGTAGCGGCCGGCCTGACGCATCAGCCAGAACGGCGGGCGTGGACAGGGCTCTCCGGCGAGGGCGGCGAGGAGCGGCTTGCGGGATTCCGGCACCGGTTGGTCCTTGGTCGGGGGGCGGGAAACGCGGCGTGGGTGTCTCCTCTATCTCACTATTCTTTTTAAGAAGGGATTGGAAGAGGTTGAGGATCCCTGTGGATAGCGGTGATCCCGGATGCCCCCGGATCCGTCCACAGCCACGTGCGGTGCGCCGGGGGCGGTCCGCCGGCTGTGGACGACGGCCGCGGCAACGGCGTCGCAGCGTTGGATCCGCTTGGGCTGGCACGACGGGAGTCTCGGGGATAAAGTGGGCGCCCGCAGCCGCTGTTCCCAGGATGCGGTCCGGTCGGCGGATCCGTTCCACCGGGTGTGGCTCGGGGGATGGAAGGCGGCGCAGCGGAGATGGATTCACCCGGCACCGGGTTGTCCACAGGTTGCTCCACGGTTTCCCACAGGATGTTGGGGATGATGAAAGAGTTCCACCTACATCTGGTATCGGACGCGACGGGCGAGACGATCAACAGCGTCGCCCGCGCCTGCGTGATCCAGTTCGACCAGGTGCGCCCGATCGAGCATTTCTGGAACCTGGTGCGCACCGAGCGTCAGCTCGACATGGTGATCGACGGGATCACCACCCATCCCGGGCTGGTGATGTTCACCCTGGTCGACGAGCCCCTGCGCCGGCGGCTTCAGGATGTCTGCCGTGAGCTGCAGGTCCCCTGCATTCCCGTGCTGGACCCGCTGATCAACGCGCTGGCCGCCCATCTGGGCCTGGAGTCGCAGCGCCAGCCGGGACGCCAGCACGCGCTGGACGCCGAGTATTTCGGGCGGATGGACGCCATGGAGTTCGCCCTGTCCCACGACGACGGGCAGTCGACGTGGGACCTCCACGAGGCGGATGTGTTGCTGATGGGGGTGTCGCGCACCTCCAAGACGCCGACTTGCATCTATCTCGCCAACCGCGGGATCAAAGCGGCGAACATCCCGATCGTCCCGGGCTGCCCCTTGCCGCCGGAGATCGAGAAGCTGACGCGGCCCCTGGTGGTGGGGTTGACCAAGGACCCGGACCGCCTGATCCAGATCCGTCGCAACCGCCTGAAGCTGCTGAACCAGGGCGAAACCTCCACCTACGTCGACCCCGAGGTGGTGCGCCGCGAGGTTCAGGAGGCACGCCGCATGTTCACCCGGCGGGGGTGGCCGGTGATCGACGTCACCCGGCGCTCGATCGAGGAGACCGCGGCGGAGATCATGATGCTGCTGGCGCGGCGTGACGGCGGCGCCGTCGTGCCGGGCGGAGGCTGAGCGGTGGAACCGCCGGACGGGGACGGACCGGAGGTCGCACCGGCGCCGGTGCCGCTGGTCCTGGCGTCGGCCTCCGTGGCCCGGGCCCGGATGCTCGGCCAGGCCGGGCTGACGGTGATCGGTGACCCGGCCGATGTGGACGAGGGGGTCGTGAAGCGGTCGTGCCGTGCCAATGGCGTCAGCGTCGAAGCCGCGGCCGAGGCGCTGGCCGAGCTGAAGGCCCGGCACGTGGCCCGCCGCCATCCGGGCGTGATGGTGCTGGGGGCCGACCAGATGCTCGATTGCGACGGGGTGTGGCTGGACAAGCCGGGAACCCGGGACGAGGCGCGCACGCAGCTTCGCACCCTGCGCGGCCGCACCCACCGCCTGGTCAGCGCGGCCGCTGTGGTGCGGGACGGACAGCGGATCTGGCACTGCGTGGACGGGGCCCGGCTGACCATGCGGGCGTTCAGCGACCGTTTCCTCGAAGACTACCTCGACGCGGCCGGCGCCGCCGCGCTGACCTCGGTCGGCGCCTATCATCTCGAAGGGTTGGGGGCCCAGCTGTTCGAGCGCGTCGAAGGGGATTTCTTCACCATCCTCGGGCTGCCGCTTCTGCCGGTGCTCGGGTTCGCACGGGCACAAGGACTTCTCGCGGCATGATGATCAGTGGCAAGGCACGGCTGGCCGGCGTCATGGGGTGGCCGGTCAGCCATTCCCGCTCGCCCCGGGTGCACGGGTTCTGGCTGGAGCGGTATGGCATCGATGGCGCCTATGTGCCGCTGGCGGTGCCGCCGCAGCGGACGGCGGAGGCGATCCGCGCCCTTCCGACGCTCGGGTTCCGCGGCTGCAACGTCACGGTGCCGCACAAGGGGGCGGCGGCGGCGGCGGTGGACCGCCTCGACGCAACGGCGCGCCGGATGGGGGCGGTCAACACCGTTGTCGTCCTGGAGGATGGCACCCTGGAGGGGCGCAACACCGACGGATTCGGCTTTCTGGAGAATCTGCGGGCGGGCGCTCCGGGATGGCGGAGCGCGGCCGGACCGGCGGTGGTGATCGGCGCCGGTGGTGCGGCCCGTGCCGTCGTCGCATCGTTGCTCGACGACGGCGCGCCCGAGGTGGTGGTGGTCAACCGCACCCGGGCGCGCGGGGAGGCCCTGGCCGCCGACCTCGGCGGGGCCATCCGGGTGGCCGATTGGGTTTCACGTGAAACGGCGCTGGAGGGCGCGGCCCTGGTGGTCAACACCACGACCCAGGGGATGGCGGGGCAACCGCCGCTCGATCTCGACCTGCGCGCCCTGCTCCCGACGGCGGTGGTAACCGACATCGTCTACACGCCGCTGGAGACGCCTTTGCTGGCGGCGGCCCGGGCCGCCGGTCATCCGGTGGTCGACGGGCTGGGCATGCTGCTGCACCAGGCGCGACCCGGCTTCGCCGCCTGGTTCGGGCAGGAGCCGGAGGTGGACGAGGCGTTGCGGCGGGCGGTCCTGACGGGGTGAGGCGGCGATGATCGTCCTCGGCCTGACCGGGTCCATCGGCATGGGCAAGAGCACGGCGGCGCGGATGCTCGAGGGGATGGGCGTGCCGGTCTGCGATTCCGACGCGGCCGTCCACCGCCTGTTGGACCGTGGCGGCGGCGCGGTGGCGGCCATCGACGCGGCGTTTCCCGGCGTCGTCCGGGGCGGCGCGGTGGACCGCCGCGCCCTGGGCGCCGCGGTGTTCGGCGACGGAGCGGCGCTGCGCCGGCTCGAGGCCATCCTCCACCCCAAGGTGCGCGGCGCCCAGGAACGGTTCCTGGCCCACGCCGCGCGCCGCGGTGTCGCCGTCGCCGCGTTGGACATACCGCTGCTGTTCGAGACCGGCGGCGAGCGCCGGGTCGACCGCACCATCGTCCTCTCCGCCCCGCCTTTCGTGCAGCGGGCCCGCGTCCTGGCCAGGCCGGGCATGACGCCGGCCCGCTTCGCGGCTATCCTGGCCCGCCAGATGCCGGACGCGGAGAAGCGGCGGCGCGCCGACCACGTGGTTCCCACCGGGGCCGGACGGCGCCGCACCCGGATGGCGCTGGCGGCGATCCTTGCCGACGTGAAACAGCGGCGCGGCCGTCATTGGCCGCCGCCGGGCTACCTGCCGGGGAAAGCGACCCATGCGTGAGATCGTTCTGGACACCGAGACGACCGGCTTCAAGCCCGAGGAGGGGCACCGCATCGTCGAGATCGGCTGCGTGGAGCTGGTGAACCACGTCCAGACCGGGGAGAAATTCCACGTCTACCTCAACCCGCAGCGCGACATGCCGGCGGAGGCCGCGGCGGTGCACGGGCTGACCGAGGAGTTCCTGGCCGACAAGCCGCTGTTCACCGAGGTGGTGGGCGATTTTCTGGGCTTCGTCGGCGACGCGCCTCTGGTCATCCACAACGCCGCCTTCGACATGGCGTTCCTGAACGCCGAGCTGACACGGGCCGGCTTCGGGGTGCTGGCTGGCGGCCGGGCGGTCGACACGCTGGCGATGGCGAAGCAGCGCTTTCCCGGCTCGCCGGCGACCCTCGACGCGCTGTGCAAGCGGTTCGGCGTCGACAACTCCGGCCGGTCCTACCATGGCGCCCTGCTCGACGCCCAGCTCCTGGCCGAGGTGTACCTGGAGCTGCGGGGCGGCCGCCAGGCGGGGCTGGCCCTCGCGGCCGGCCCGCTGGGCCCGGAGAGCGCCGCGGCGGTGCGGATCGCCCGCCCGCGCCGCGCGCCGCGCCCGCACGCCCCCAGCGCCGAGGAGCTGGCCGCGCATGACGAGCTTCTCGGCGCCCTGAAGGCGCCGGTCTGGCTCGCCGAATAGGCGGCGTCCGGGGGGCGGCGTCCGCGGGGCCGCTCAGGGAATCAGCACGGTGGATCCCGTGGTGCGGCGGGCCTCCAGGGCGCGATGGGCCTCGGCGGCGTCGCGCAGGGGGAAGGTCTGGCGCACGGCGATGGTCACGGCGCCGGTGTGCACCACCTCGAACAGGTCGGCGGCGCTGGCCATCAGCTCCTCGCGCTTGGCGGTGTAGGAGAAGATGGTCGGCCGGGTCACGTAGAGCGAGCCCTTGGCGGCGAGCACCTGGAGATCGAGGGGCGGCACCGGGCCGGAGGCGGCACCGAACAGCACCATCAGCCCGCGCGGCCGCAGGCAGTCAAGGCTGTCCATGAAGGTGGTCCGCCCGACCCCGTCATAGACCACCGGCACGCCGGCGCCGTCCGTCAGCGCCTTGACCCGCTCCACGAAGCTGTCCCGGGTGTACACGACGGGATGGTCGCAGCCGTTGGCCCGCGCCAGCTCGGCCTTCTCGTCGGAGCCGACGGTGCCGATCACGGTGGCGCCGAGGTGTTTGGCCCACTGGCACAGGATCAGGCCGACGCCGCCCGCGGCGGCGTGGACCAGCACCGTCTCCCCGGCCTCGACGCGGTGCGTCGAGCGCAGCAACGCCTGCGCCGTCATGCCTTGCAGCAGCATGCCCGCGGCCTGCTCGTCGGAGATCCAGCTGGGCAGCGGGATCAGCCGGTCGGCCGGCAGGAGGCGCGCCTCTGCGTAGGAGCCCATGGGGCCGGGGGCGTAGCCGACGCGATCGCCGGGCACCAGCGTGGTGACGCCGGGGCCGACCGCCTCGACCACCCCGGCGCCTTCGACGCCGGGCACGGCGGGCATGGACGGCAGCGCGTAGACGCCGCCGCGGTGGTAGGTGTCGATGTAGTTCAGGCCGACGGCGGTGTGGCGCAGGCGGACCTCGCCCGGGCCGGGCTCGCCGACGGAGACCTCCTCCCAGCGCAGGACCTCGGGTCCCCCGTGCTCGTGGATGCGGATGGCGTGAACCATGAGAGTGTCCCCCCCGTTCGGGCGTGGCGGTTCGTGTCAGGGTCGCTCAGGCCGGGCCCAAGGCCGCGGCGCGCTCATGGTCGAGCAGCCAGGCCTTGGTGTCCAGGCCGCCGTGGCCGGAGTAGCCGCCGGGGCCCGCCCCGGCGACCACGCGATGGCACGGGACGATGATCGGCAGCGGGTTGCGTCCGCAGGCCGTCCCCACGGCCCGTGCGGCCGTCCCCAGGGCGCGGGCGAGATCGCCGTAGCGGGCGACGGTGCCGAAGGGGATGCCGTGCATGGCCTCCCAGACGCGGCGCTGGAACGGCGTTCCCCGCGGGGCGAGGGGCACGGTGAACATCCGCAGGGTGCCGGCGAAATAGGCCGCGAGCTGGGCCGCGGCGGCGTCCAGCGCGGCGTCTCCCCCGCCCCCGCGGGATGCCCCGGGACACCAGTCCAGCGCCACCAGGGACCCGTTGGTGGCGGTGAGGAGCAGGGGGCCCAGCGGGCTGTCGACGACGAGGGTCGGCATCGGCTCACGTCCCGCGCAGCAGGGCGAGGAGGCCGTCGGCGTCGGTGATCGGTGGCGAGCACGCGGTGCCGGAGCACACATAGGCGGTCGCCCGCCCGTCCAGCATCCCTTTGCCGTGGGCCGGGTGGGCGGCCGGCAGGCCGGCATCCGGCGCGACCACCTGGAGGATGCGGTTGGGCAGGCTGGTTCCCAGCACGGCACGCCGCAGCGCGGCGAGACCGGCGTCGCCGGGAACCCCGGTCAGCACGACCTGCACCGGGTCCTGGAGCAGCTCGCTGGCGTTCAGCAGGGTCGGCAGCGGAAAGAAGTTCCGCGCGAGCTCCCCGGCGAAGGCGCCGACCACGGCGTCGGCCCGCGCCCGGCGGGTGTCGTCCCCGGTCAGGTGCCAGAGCCGGGCGAGCACCGCGACCATGGCGCCGTTGCCGCTGGGCACCGCGCTGTCATGGGCGTGCTTGGCCCGGACGATGAGGTTTTCGGCGTCGTCGGCGGTGAGGAAGTAGCCACCGGCGGCGGCGTCCCAGTGGTGGCGGTCGAGCGCGTCGACCCAGCTCTGGGCGGCGGCGAGGTACGCGGTCTCCCCCGTCGCCTCGGCCAGCGCCAGGGCCGCGCGGGCCATCTGCGCGTGGTCGTCGAGGGTGCCCGGGTGCTTGAGCTGGCCGGCCCGCCAGCTGTGGCCGAGGCGGCCGTCGACCGTCATGGTCTGGGCCACGAAGGCGAAGGCCCGCCGGGCCGCGTCCAGCCAGGACGGCTCGTCGAACACGGCGGCCGCCTCCGCCAGGCTGGCGATCATCATGCCGTTCCAGTCGGCCAGCACCTTGTCGTCCCACCCCGGGCGCACCCGCCCGGCGCGGTGCCGGAACAGGACGTCGCGCTGGGCGGCGAGCGCCGTTTCGGCGTCGTCGTCGCCCAGCGTCATGGTGTCGAGCCGGTTGAGGATGGTGGCGCCCTCGAAGTTGCCCAGGGGGGTGACGCCGTAGACGGCCTTGAAGGAGGCCGCGCCGTCGCCGAGGAGGCGGTCGATCTCGGCCTCGGTCCAGACGTAGAAGCGGCCCTCCTCCCCTTCGCTGTCGGCGTCGAGGGTGCTGGCGAAGCCGCCGCCGTCCGCCACCATCTCGCGCAGCACCCACCCGACGGTCTCGCGCACCCGGGCCTCCAGCAGCGGGGCGCGGGTCTCCTGCCAGACCAGGGTCATCAGCTCGAGGAGCTGGGCGTTGTCGTAGAGCATCTTCTCGAAATGCGGGACCAGCCAGCGGTCGTCCACCGAGTAGCGGGCGAAGCCGCCGCCGAGATGGTCGTAGAGTCCGCCTTGCGCCATGTTGGTCAGGGTGGTCAGGACCGCCTCGCGGAATGGCTCGCGGCCGGTGCGGCGCCAGGCGCGCCACAGGAGCGTCAGCATGGCGACCTGGGGGAATTTCGGGGCGCCGCCGATGCCGCCGTGCCGCGGGTCGACCTCCTGGGCCAAGCGCTCGGCGACCTGGTCGAGGACGGCGCGGTCGATGCCCTCCCCGGGTCGGCTCTCGCCGAGCTTCGCCAGGGCCTCGCCGAGCGCGCTGACGTTGCGGTGCACCTTGTCGGGCTCGCTGCGGTAGGTGTCCGCCACGCCGCGCAGCACGTCCACCAGCCCCGGCCGGCCGTAGCGTGCCGTCGGCGGGAAATAGGTCCCACCCCAGAACGGCGCGGCGTCCGGGGTCAGGAACATGGTGAGCGGCCAGCCGCCGGGTTGGCCCAGCATGGACAGCGCGCTCTGGTAGATGTGATCGATCTCGGGGCGCTCCTCGCGGTCGACCTTCACATTGACGAAGAGGTCGTTCATGACACCGGCCACCTCCGGATTCTCGAAGCTTTCATGGGCCATCACGTGGCACCAGTGGCAGGCGGCGTAGCCGATCGACAGCAGGACGGGCTTCCCCTCGGCCCGGGCCCGCGCGAAGGCGTCGGGGCCCCAGGGCATCCAGTGGACGGGGTTGTCGCGGTGCTGGAGCAGATAGGGGCTCGTCTCCCGGCCGAGAAGGTTGGCGGTCATGGCGGGCATCCCTGTGCAGGTCTGGAGGAGGATGGCGGCGCGGTGCCTGGGGCGGACCGCCGATCCGCCAATAAGGTGGCGCGGCGCTGCGGTTTGCGCCAGGGGAACCTATCTGTATACTGTGCGGGCGCGCGGTCGCGCGCACGACCCCCGGACAATACGGCGAACAGATGCCCGCCCCGGCCGCACCCGGGGCGGGCGCGGTGGAGGGGACGCCCCATGAAGATCACCATCGATGTCGACTGCACCCCCGAGGAGGCCCGGACCTTTCTCGGCCTGCCGGACGTGAGGCCGATGCAGGAGGCGCTGATGCGGGAGGTGCAGAACCGGACCATGGCCGGCCTCAACGCCATGGATCCCGAAACCATGATGAAGACGTGGCTGCCCGCCGGCATCCAGGGAGTCGAACAGCTTCAGAAGATGTTTTGGACCCAGATGGCGGCGGCCATGGGCAAGGATGGAAAGAAGTGAGCGATCCGAAGCCGTATTTCGAAGCCCATGTGTTCTGCTGCACCAACCGGCGGCCCGATGGCCACCGCCGGGGCAGCTGCGCGGCCCGTGGGGCCGAGAAGCTGCGCGACTACATGAAGGTGCGGGCGCGTGAGCTGGGACTGGATGGCCGCGTGCGCGTGAACGCGGCCGGCTGCCTCGACCGCTGCGAGTTGGGGCCGACCCTCGTCGTCTATCCCGAGGGCGTCTGGTACACCTACCGGTCGCCGGCCGACGTCGATGCGATCCTCCAGACCCATCTGGTCGAAGGCCGCCGGGTGGACCGGCTGATGCTCGCGCCGGAGCAGCGGGAGCTGCGGCCGGACCAGATGGGATGAGGGGCGCTGCCCCGCGACGATGATGGACACCATCTTCGCTCTCGCCACCGCCCCCGGCCGCTCCGGTGTGGCGGTGGTTCGCGTTTCGGGTCCTGGCGCCGGCGTGGCGCTGGCCGCCCTGACGGGCCGGCCCCTGCCCCGCGCGCGCGAGGCGACGCTGCGCCGTCTTCGGCACCCGGTGGGCGGCGAGCGCCTCGACGAGGCGCTGGTGCTGTGGTTCGCGGCACCCCGCAGCTTCACCGGGGAGGACGTGGTGGAGCTTCACCTTCACGGCGGCCGGGCGGTGATCGCGGGGGTGATCGACGCGCTGGCGGCGTGTCCCGGCCTGCGGCCGGCGGAGCCCGGCGAGTTCACGCGGCGCGGCTTCGAGAACGGCAAGCTCGACCTCACCGCGGCCGAAGGACTGATCGATCTGATCGACGCGGAGACGGCGGCCCAGCGCCGCCAGGCGCTGCGGCAGATGGCCGGCGAGCTCGCCCGCCTGTGCGAGGCGTGGCGCGGCAGGCTGGTCCGTGCCCTGGCCCACATGGAGGCCGACATCGACTTCCCCGAGGAGGACCTTCCGGACGGGGTGTCGGCGGCGGTGCGGCCGGCCTTGGCGGCCCTGGCGGCGGAGATCGGCGCCCAGCTCGACGACGGAGGCCGGGGCGAACGCCTGCGCGAGGGACTCCACGTCGCCATCGTCGGCGCCCCGAACGCCGGCAAATCGAGCCTGCTGAACGCCCTCGCCCGGCGGGACGCGGCCATCGTCTCGGAGCGGGCGGGGACGACCCGCGACGTGATCGAGGTGCATCTCGACGTCGCCGGGTATCCGGTCATCCTGGCCGACACCGCCGGGTTGCGCGACACCGGCGACGAGGTCGAGGAGGAAGGGGTGCGGCGCGCCCTCGGACGGGCGGCGGCGGCCGACGTCAAGATCGCGGTGTTCGACGCCGGGCGTGGCGCCGACCTCGATGCCGCGACGTTGGCCCTGGTCGACGCGGCGGCGATCCCGGTGGTCAACAAGATCGACGTGGCGGCCGCGCCCGCCACGATCGCCGGCCGCCCGGTGTCCGCGGTGTCGGCGCGCACTGGGGCCGGCCTGGCCGAGCTGGAGCGGCGGCTCGGCGAGGAGGCGGCGGCGCGTCTGACGGGGGCCGGCGCTCCGGTGCTCACCCGCGCCCGCCACCGGGCGGCGCTGCTGGAGTGCCAGCTCGGCCTGCGCCGGGCGCTCGACGCCGATCTTCCCGAGCTGGCGGCCGAGGACGTCCGGCTGGCCGCCCGGGCGCTGGGCCGCATCACCGGCCGGGTCGGGGTGGAGGACGTGCTGGACGTGATCTTCCGCGACTTCTGCATCGGCAAGTGAGGCGGTCCTGTTTCACGTGAAACATCGGACCGCGGGGTCGGCGCCAAGCCCCTTGGCAGGGCGTCGGCCGTCGCTTAGATTGCCGCCCATGCGGATCTTCGATGTCATTGTGGTCGGCGGCGGTCACGCCGGCTGTGAAGCGGCGGCGGCGGCCGCGCGCATGGGCGCGCGCACGCTGCTGCTGACCCATTCCCTCGCCACCATCGGCGAGATGTCGTGCAACCCGGCGATCGGCGGGCTCGCCAAAGGGCACCTGGTCCGGGAGATCGATGCCCTGGACGGCGTCATGGGGCGGGTCATCGACCGCGCCGGCATCCAGTTCCGCGTCCTCAACCGCAGCAAGGGCCCGGCGGTCCGCGGGCCGCGCGCCCAGGCGGATCGGGCGCGCTACCGCGCCGCCATGCAGGCCGCCCTGGCCGAGCAGCCGAACCTCTGGCTCGCCGCCGACGGGGCGGAGGACCTGGCGCTGGACGACGCCGGCCGGATCACGGGGGTGGTCACCGCCACCGGCGAGACGCTGCGCGCCGGTGCCGTCGTGCTCACCACCGGCACCTTCCTGCGCGGCATGATCCACATCGGCGACGAGACCACTCCCGCCGGCCGCGTCGGCGAGGCGCCGGCGGTCGGCCTCGCCCGCACCCTGGACCGGCTCGGCTTTCCCCTTGGCCGGCTCAAGACCGGCACCCCGCCGCGGCTCGACGGCCGCACCATCGACTGGGCGGCGCTGGAGTCCCAGCCCGGGGACGAGCCGCCGCCGCCGTTCTCGTACCTGACGGAGCGGATCGAAACGCCGCAGGTGGCCTGCGCGATCACCTGGACCACGCCGCAGGCCCACGCCCTCATCCGTGCCAACCTCCATCGGGCGCCCCTGTACTCTGGCCAGATCCAGGGGGTCGGACCGCGCTACTGCCCGTCCATCGAGGACAAGGTGGTGCGGTTCGCCGACAAGGAGCGCCATCAGGTGTTCCTGGAGCCCGAGGGCCTGGACGACCCGACGGTCTACCCCAACGGCATCTCGACCTCCCTGCCCCGCGACGTCCAGCTGGCGGTTCTCGCCAGCATGCCCGGTCTGGAGCGGGCGGTCATGCTCCGCCCTGGCTACGCCATCGAGTACGACTACGTCGACCCGCGGGAGCTGCGCCCGACGCTGGAGACGCGGCGCGTTCCGCGCCTCTTCCTCGCTGGCCAGATCAACGGGACGACGGGCTATGAGGAGGCGGCGGCCCAGGGCATCATGGCCGGTCTCAACGCCGCCCTGCGGGCCGGTGGCGACGACGACGGGTTCGTCCTCGACCGTGCCGACGCCTACATCGGCGTCCTCATCGACGACCTGATCTCCCACGGGACCAGCGAGCCCTACCGCATGTTCACCTCCCGCGCCGAGTACCGTCTGGTGCTGCGCGCCGACAACGCCGACCAGCGCCTGACGGCCAAGGGCATGGGCGTGGGCTGCGTCGGCGGGCACCGGGAGGCGGTGTACGTGGCCAAGATGGCGGCGCTGGAAGCGGCGCGGGCGGTGGTCGCCGCGCTGCAGGCGACGCCGGCGGAGCTTCTGCGGCACGGCATCGCGGTCAACCAGGATGGCGTGCGGCGCACGGTCGCGGATCTCCTGCGCTACCCGGACGCCAGCGTCGAGCGCCTGTCCCGGGTGTGGCCGGTGCTGGCGGCGATCCCGGCGGCGGTGGCTGAGCAGTTGGAGATCGACGGCAAGTACGCGGGGTACCTCGACCGCCAGGAGGCCGATGTGCGGGCCTTCCGCCGGGACGAGTCGCTCGCCCTGCCGCCTGACCTCGACGTCGACGCGGTGGGCAGCCTCTCGGCGGAGATCCGCTCCAAGCTGCGCAGCGTGCGCCCGGAGACCCTGGGGGCCGCGGCGCGCATTCCCGGCATGACTCCGGCGGCTCTCGTGGCGTTGCTGCGTCACGTGAAGCGGCGGCCGGCGGCGGCGGTGGCGTGATGTCCGGCGCGCTCACGCCCGAGGCGTTTTGTCAGGCCGCCGCTGTTTCACGTGAAACATGCGAGCGCCTCGCCCTCTACGATTCGCTTCTGCGGAAGTGGCAAGCGTCGATCAACCTGGTGGGACGATCGACCCTCGGCGACGTGTGGCGCCGCCATTTCCTCGATTCCGCCCAGATCCTCCCACTGATCCCCGAGGGGACCCGCACCCTAGTCGATCTCGGAAGCGGCGCGGGGTTTCCCGGTCTGGTGCTGGCGATCCTCGGCGTTCCTGACGTCCACCTCGTGGAGAGCGACACGCGCAAGGCCGCCTTCCTGCGGGAGGCGGCGCGGCAGACGGCGGCGCCGGTCACCATCCATGCCCGGCGACTCGAGGCCGTCGTGCCCTTCCCCGCCGAGGTGGTGACCGCGCGGGCTCTGGCGCCGCTCGCCGATCTGTTGGCCTGGAGCGCCCCTTTCCGCACCGAGGAGACCGTCTCGGTGTTCCTCAAGGGTCAAAATCTGGAAGACGAATTGACCCTTGCCACCAAATCTTGGAAGATGCGGGCGGAGCGCTTTGACAGCGCCACAGACCCGCAAGGGACCATCCTGCGCGTGAGTGGCATCGCCCGTGTCTGATACCGCCGTCCAGACCCTGCCCCTGCCCCGCTCACCGGCTTTTCGAGAGGCCACCATGACCGTCCGCGTCATCGCCGTCGCCAACCAGAAGGGCGGCGTGGGCAAGACCACGACCGCCATCAACCTTGCCACCGCCCTGGCGTCGGTCGGCAAGCGCGTGCTGGTCGTCGACCTCGATCCCCAGGGCAACGCGTCGACCGGGCTGGGCATCGCCCGCGCCAGCCGACGGGTCGGCTCCTACGACGTCCTGTTCGACGGGATGCCGCTGGAGAAGGCGGCCGTGCCCTCCGACGTCCCCAACCTGTCGATCGTCACCTCGTCGGTCGACCTGTCCGGCGCCGAGATCGAGCTGGTGGCGGCGCCGAACCGCGAGTTCCGCCTGCGCGAAGCGATCGGCCGCAGTGCCCTGGAATACGACTACGTGCTGATCGACTGCCCCCCCGCCCTCGGCCTGCTGACGCTCAACGCCCTGGTGGCGGCCAACGCCGTCATGGTGCCGCTGCAGTGCGAGTTCTATGCGCTGGAAGGCCTGAGCCATCTGGTGCGCACCATCGAGCGGGTGAAGCGCACCTTCAACCAGGACCTGGACATCCACGGCGTCGTGCTGACCATGTTCGACAAGCGCAACAACCTGTCGGACATGGTGGCGGCGGACGTCCGCGGCTTCTTCGGAGAAAAGGTGTTCGAAACGGTGATTCCCCGCAACGTCAAGGTGTCCGAGGCGCCGTCCCACGGCAAGCCGGTGCTGATCTACGACATGCGCTGCCCGGGTGCCCAGGCCTACATCAACCTGGCGGGCGAGGTTCTGCGGCGCGAAAAGAGGCTGGTGGCGTGATGGACGAGTCGAAGCGCTCCGGCGAGGGCGGTCGCCGCACCAATCTGGGTCGTGGCCTGTCGGCGCTGTTCGGGGAGGAGACCGACGACTACTCCGCCCTCGACAAGGTGCGGCAGTCCAAGCAGGTGCCGATCGAGTTCCTGCGCCCCGGCAAGTACCAGCCCCGCCGGTCGTTCGACGAAACGGCGATCCAGGGCCTGGTGGAGTCGGTGCGGGAGAAGGGCATCCTTCAGCCTTTGCTGGTGCGCCGTCTGCCGGACTCCGCCAACGACTACGAGATCATCGCCGGCGAGCGGCGGTGGCGGGCGGCGCAGATCGTCGGCCTGCACGATGTGCCGGTGGTCATCCGCGACCTCAGCGACCGCGACGCGCTGGAGATCGCCCTCATCGAGAACATCCAGCGGCAGGACCTCACGCCGCTGGAAGAGGCGGAAGGCTACCGCCGTCTGATGGAGGAATTCGAGCACACGCAGGAGGACCTCTCCCGCGCGGTCGGCAAGAGCCGCAGCCATGTGGCCAACATGATGCGGCTGCTCTCGTTGCCCGAACCGATCAAGCAGATGGTCCAGGCCGGGGAGATGACCGCCGGCCACGCCCGCGCCGTGCTCACCGCCGACGATCCGGTCGGGCTGGCGCGCGAGGTGGTCAAACGCGGCCTCAACGTCCGCCAGACGGAAGAGCTGGCACGGCGCAGCGCCGAGGGCGCGCGGAGCAGTGCGGGGGGCGCGCCGGCGAAGGACGTCGACCTCACCAATCTGGAGGAGGAGATCTCCGCCCGCATCGGGCTGCGCGTGGCCATCAGGCCGCAAGGCAAGCGCGGCTCCATCACCATCCACTACCAGTCCCTCGACCAGCTCGACGACGTGTTGCGACGGCTGGGCGAGGACGGCGGGGAAGGCGATCCGGGCGCCGGCGCGCTGGACGGGTGAGGCGGCCCGGTGATCGGCGGCCCCGCGGCCCCGCGGTCAGGGGGGAGGCCGGACGGGTCAGCGGCGGGCCAGCGACGCCACCTGGAACAGGGCGCGTGCGCAGACGGTTTCGTCCGGCATATGGGTGCGTTTGCACTCCGCCTCCGCCTCGACCAGGCGCTCCAGGGCCTGGCGCACCGCCGTCGGCGACCAGCGCCTGGCCTGGTTGGTGAAGCGCCCCCGCATCTTGAAGAAGATCGGCGGCCGCAGCGCGGCGATGGTGGCCTCCAGGGGCCGCCCCCTGGTGGTCTGGGAGCCGACCAGATGCAGCCGCTGGAAGTGGCGCTGGGCGTTGCGCAGGATGGCGACCGGGGAGGTGCCCTCGGCGAACAGCCGGCCGAGGGCCCGGTCGAGCCCGGCGAAATCACCGTCGCCGGCCGCCCACACCGGCTCGTCCATGTCCAGGGCGCCGCTGTCGCCGACGCAGGCCTGGGCGTCCTCCAGGTGGACACGCCGGCCCTCCCCCATGTAGAGCGCCAGCTTCTCCATCTCGCCACGGGCCACCATCCGGTCGCCCACCAGGTTGGCCGAGAGGAAGGCCAGGGCGTCGGGATCGGCGGTCAGCCCGTGGCCACGCAGCAGGTCGGCGATGACCTGGCCGAGCGACGCCTCGTCCTCGACGTAGCACGCGATGGCGGCGCCGGTGTCGGCGTCCTCGAAGGTCAGGCGCAGCTTGGAGCGCGCGCCGAGGTCTCCCGACTCGACCACCACCAGGCTGTCGCCGGGCGGCGGCGCGGCGAGGAAGGCTGCGAAGACGGTGGCGGTGGCATCCTCGGCGTCGCGGATGCGGACCAGGCGGCGCCCGCCGGTCAGGGCGATTGCCGCGGCCTCGTCGGGGAGGCGGGCGGGGTCCTCCACAAGGCCGCGGCCGTAGAGCTCGGCGACCCGGAACGGGTCGCTCAGATCCTCCACCACGGTGCGCGACAGGGTGGTGGCACGGTCGCGCACCAGACCGCTGTCCGGTCCGTACAGCAGGACGGCACGGACCCTGGGATCCGGCCGGCGGAGGAATCCGTCGACGGCGCGGGGCTGCAGCTTCACGGAGCCGCCCTGCCCGGCCTCAGGCGCCGCGCACCAGGACCATCGCGGTCCGCGAGGTGATCTCGTCGGCGACCTGGCGCAGCGCCCGCTCATAGGCGTCGTCGACGGTCGCCAGCGCCGCGAAATGCTCCTCCAGAAGATTGTAAGAGATCAGCGCCCGGGCGCTCGACGTCAGCACCCCCCGGCCGGTCGCCACCTCGATGAGGCGGAATGGCACGGTGACGATGAGCTGGGCGCGCTCCGCCGAGGCGTCCTTGCGGATCGCCAGCTTCTGCTCGTGCGCCTGGATGGTGGCGTCGAGTCGGTAGGGCTGCTGGCCCGCCGCCTCGGTGGCATAGAAGCGGTCGATCAGCAGGTTGCGGAGCTGCTGGCCGCGCCGGTCGGGGATGTTGGCGATGGCGACGCCGGAGAGCTGCGCCGCGGCGCCGCCGGTCGGGCTGTTGTCGCCGTACAGCGGCTGGAAGCCGCAGGCGGAGAGCGCGGCCGCCGACGCCAACGCGCCGCCGGCCACGAGGAAGTTGCGTCTAGATGACGACATTGATCACCCGGTTCGGCACGACGATCACCTTTCGCACGGGCTTGCCGTCGACGGCGCGGACGACATTGTCGTCGGCGAGGGCGGCCTGTTCGGCCAGCGTCGCGTCGGCGTCCCGGGGCAGTTCGAGCTTGGCGCGGAGCTTGCCGTTGACCTGCACGGCCACGGTCACGCTGTCGTCCACGGCCAGGGCGGCATCGGCCTGGGGCCAGGGCTGCTCGGCCAGCAGGGTGGCGTGGCCGAGGCGGGTCCACAGCTCCTCGGCCAGGTGCGGCATCATCGGTGCGACCAGCCGCACCACCGCCTCGTAGCCCTCGCGCAGCACCCAGGGCTCGCCGGCGCCGGCGCCGTCGATCTCGGCCAGGGTGTTGGTCAATTCGCGCACCCGGGCGACCGCCTTGTTGAAGCGGAACTTCTCCAGGTCGTCGCCGACGCCGGCGATGGCCTTGTGGACCGCCTTGCGGGTCGCCACGGCGCGCTCCGACAGGGAGGCGGGGGGCGGGGTGCCCGGGCCGGGCAGGGCCACCGGCGGCTCCACCACCATGCGCCACAGGCGGTTGATGTAGCGCCAGGCACCGTCGATGCCGGCCTCGGTCCACTCCAGGTCGCGCTCGGGCGGGCTGTCGGACAGCATGAAGAGGCGCGCCGCGTCGGCCCCGTAGGTGCCGATGATGTTGGTGGGGTCGACCACGTTCTTCTTGGACTTGGACATCTTCTCGACGCGGCCGACGGTGACCGCGCCGCCGCCCTCGGTCCTCACCAGCGCCCCGGACTCGTCGCGGGCGATGTCGGCCGGCGACAGCCAGGCGCCGGTGGCGGCGTCCTTGTAGGTCTCGTGGTTGACCATGCCCTGGGTGAACAGCCCGGCGAACGGCTCGTCGAGGTCGAGGTAGCCGCACTGCTTCATCGCCCGCGTCCAGAAGCGGGAGTAGAGGAGGTGCAGGACGGCGTGCTCGATGCCGCCGATGTACTGGTCGACCGGCAGCCAGTAGTCCACCGCCGGGCGCTCGAACGCCGTCGCGTCGCTGGTCGGCGAGCAGAAGCGCGCGAAGTACCAGGAGGATTCGATGAAGGTGTCGAAGGTGTCGGTTTCCCGCAGCGCCGGCTGTCCGCAGGACGGGCAGGCCGTGTGCTTCCAGGTCGGGTGGTGGTCCAGCGGGTTGCCCGGCGTGTCGAAGCTCACGTCCTCCGGCAGCACCACCGGCAGGTCGGCCTCGGGCACCGGCACGGCGCCGCAGGCGGCGCAGTGGATCACCGGGATCGGGCAGCCCCAGTAGCGCTGGCGCGACACGCCCCAGTCGCGCAGGCGGAACTGGGTCGTGCGCTCCCCCTGCCCCGCCGCCTCGAGCCGGCGGCCGACCTCCTGCTTGGCCGACTCGACGTCCATGCCGTCGAGGAACCGGGAGTTGCGCAGCACGCCGGGGCCGGTGTAGGCCTCGGTCCCCACCGTGAAGGCGGCGGGGTCCTGGTCCTCGGGCACCACCACCGGCGTCACCGGGAGCCCGTACTTGCGGGCGAAGTCGAGGTCGCGCTGGTCGTGGGCCGGGCAGCCGAAGATGGCGCCCGTGCCGTAGTCCATCAGCACGAAGTTCGCGACATAGACGGGCAGGGTCCACGCTGGATCGAAGGGGTGGGCGACGGTGAGCCCGGTGTCGTAGCCCCGCTTCTCCGCCGTCTCGATGGCCTCCTCGCTGGTGCCCAGGCGGTTGCACTCGGCGACGAACGCGGCCAGCGCGGGGTCGCCGGCGGCCAGCTCGGCGGCCAGCGGGTGGTTGGGCGAGATCGCCGCGAAGGAGGCGCCGAACAGGGTGTCGGGCCGGGTGGTGAAGACCTCCAGCGTCCCGTCGCGCCCGGTGACGGCGAAGCGCAGGCGCACCCCCGTCGATTTGCCGATCCAGTTCTCCTGCATCAGGCGCACCCGCTCCGGCCAGCGGTCGAGCGTGGCGATGCCGGCCAGCAGCTCGTCGGCGTAGGCGGTGATCTTGAGGAACCACTGGGACAGCTTGCGCTTCTCCACCAGCGCCCCGGTGCGCCAGCCGCGGCCGTCGATCACCTGCTCGTTGGCCAGCACCGTGTTGTCCACGGGGTCCCAGTTGACCCACGACTCCTTGCGGTAGGCCAGACCGGCCTTCAGGAAGTCGAGGAACATCCTCTGCTCGTGGCGATAATACGCGACGTCGCAGGTGGCGATCTCCCGGCTCCAGTCGACCGAGAGGCCCATGGTCTTGAGCTGGCCGCGCATGGCGGCGATGTTCTCGCGGGTCCAGGTCGCGGGATGGGTCTTCTTTTCCAGCGCCGCGTTCTCGGCCGGCAGGCCGAAGGCGTCCCAGCCCATGGGATGCAGGACGTTGAACCCGGTCGCCCGCTTGTAGCGGGCGATGACGTCGCCGATGCTGTAGTTGCGCACGTGCCCCATGTGGATGCGCCCCGAGGGATAGGGGAACATCTCGAGCACGTAGTACTTGGGACGCGCGGGGTCCTCGGTGGCCGTGAAGCAGCCGCGGCTCTCCCACGCCGCCTGCCACTTCGCTTCCGTTTCCTTCACATTGTAGCGCGACATGGCGGTCGGCCGGTCCCCTGGTTCCGTTCGCAATGGGTGCTGGGTGGGCGGTGCGCCCGCGCCGTCGGTCAGCGGGCCGCCTGGGTGACGCGGAGCTGGCGGGCGCGGGTCAGGATGGCGTCCTCGAGCGACCGGCCGGTGTCGGCGCCGACGCCGACGTCGCGCCACTCGCTGCCGCTCCGCGCCTGGCGGAACACCGACACCCGCACCCCGTCGGCGCGCAGCTGGCGGTCGAGGATGTAGAGGTTGACCTTGAAGCGCTCGTTCGGCGCGTCGGGCGGGGAATACCAGTCGGTCAGGACCACGCCGCCGAACGGATCGGCCTGGACGATCGGCATGAAGCTCAGGGTGTCCAGCGACGCACGCCACAGATAGCTGTTGACGCCGATGCCCGAGCCTTCCTCGGCACCGCCCTGCCCGCGCGTGCTCGGCCCGAAGATGGTCAGGCCACCGTCGCCGAGCAGACTGCCGTAGCGGTAGATGTTGTCACGCTCCGGCTCGGGTGACTGCACCGCCTCGCCGCTGGAGCTGCAGGCTGCCAGAAGGGCACCCAGGCCGAGAACGGCGGAACGGAGGACTGCGACACGCGGTGAGAGGCCGGTCATGTGGTCACCATTGTGGCCCCGGCCCTGACCGGGGAAATCATCGTCCGGCCGGTATAAAGGAGTGTCATCAATGGCGCAAGCGGTCGCCGTCGGCGCCGGCCGCCGTGGCGGCCCTCACTTGCGGCGCCGCGCCTCCATGGCGGTCAGGGCGGCCGTGAATCCCTTCAGAGACACCGGCGCGCCGACCGTCTCCGTGCCCTCGGCCGGCGTGAAGACGACGGTGAGGGTGGCCCCTTTCTTCAGGGCGGTGACCATGGTGTCGGACAGCGGGAACTGCAGGACGCAGGCCTGGTCCGTGCATCCCGCGAACGGCGCGGAATACACCTCGCCGGTGTCGATCTGGAACCGCACCCCGGCGTCCTGCTTGACCTGCGGCGCCGTTTTGATGGCCATGCGCAGGCTCTTGCTGCGGTCGCCGGCGCCGATCGCCACGCCCAGGACCTCGGCCTTGGTGGTGGCGTCGATGACCACGCTGTTGATCAGGCAGCTGCGCGCCTCGACCGGCCCGCTGTCCTCGCAGACCAGGACCCAGTCCGTGAAGGTCTGGACCTCCTCGGCCGCCGCCGGGGCGGTGGCCAGGGCGAGAAGGAGCAGGGGAACGAGGCGGAGCGTGGGCATGGCGGATGACCTGACCGGGCGGTGAAGGAGCGCCGGCGAGGTCACCATGGCCCGCCCGGACCGGTCAAGACGTTTTCACGATGCCGTGACGGTCACGGCCCGTGCGCAAGAAAAAGGGCGGCGGTTTGCACCGCCGCCCGATTCCGTAGACGCTGCACCGGGTGTCGGCGATCAGAACGACATCCGGGTGCTCAGCAGGACCATGCTGCCGTCGTCGCTGGTGATCGTGCCGGTGGTGCCACCATCGACCTCGAACCAGATGTAGTCCGCGCCGACGCTGAGGCCGGGGGCCACCTCGTAGGCGATGCCGGCGCCCCAGGCGTCCTCTTCGGAGCCCATGGTGCCGTTGATCTTGGCGTACTGGACGGCGACGCCGAACGGGCCGGTCTCGTAGCGGGCGCCGACGTTCCAGGCGTCCTTCCAGATGCCGTCGAACAGGTAGCCCGAGCCCGAGAACTCGTTGAAGTCGACGAAGCCGCCGCCGACGGTGAAGCCGGCGTAGCCCAGCTGCAGGCCGACCTGCCAGGTCGTCTCGTCGCCGTTCGGGTCGTTGCCGTCGTCCATCGCCTTCAGCACGCCGGCGCTGGCGGCGACGCTGACGCCGCTGAACTCACCGGCGTAGCCGATCGTGCCCTCGACGAAGTTGCCGACCTGGCCGGCATCGTCGAGCACCACGGCGTCACCCTCGTTCAGCTCCGGCGTGAAGCTCACGCCCACGGAGAAGCCCGAGAACTCCGGCGAGAAGTAGCTGATCTTCGTGGCGTCGCTGGTGACGTCCGGGAAGAAGGCGTAGCCGTTCTGGAAGTCGAAGAAGCCCGAGGAGAACTTCCAGGCGATGCCGTCGAGCTGGCCGATGCCGACCGTCGGGGCATAGACCGACATGGTGCCGACGGCGCCGTCGTTGTCGCCGAGGACGACGCGGCCCCAGGTGCCGCCGACGTAGATCGAGGCCTCGTCGGTGCGCAGGTTGCGGCCGCTGCTGTTGGCGGCGGTGCCCAGCTCCAGCTCGATCGCCACGCCGTACTCGAGGCCGTTGTCGGCCTTGCCGTCGGCGTCGATGTGGACCTCGACCTCGTTGTCGAAGTCGAACTCGTTGCTGTCGGTGTCGTTGTCGAACCAGCCAGCCTGGAAGTCGACATAGCCACCGAGCTTCACGACCATTTCAGCGGCGGAGACGGGAGCGGCGGCGCTGAGCAGCGCGATGGCCGTACCGGCGAAAAGCGTCTTTTTCATTCTCTCGATCCTCAGACTTGCCAGGTCCCCGCCGCGCACTGCCGCAACCGAGGGATCCCATTGGATGGGTGACGAGGTCACTTTGAATGCGTCCACTTTCCATCGTCCCTCCCCCGGTGATCAACGGCATTTAATGTGTGGGCGGCCGATCACCGCGGTGCGTGGCATATACACCACACCATGTGTCCTGCGCGCACAGTGACTGCGCAGCGTGCACAGGATTTGTCCAGGGGACTGACTAAAAAACGGATCGTTCCGGGCCGAATCCCGTGCGCACCGGCCGATCGCCGCGCGCGGGGAGAGCGGTGCGTCCACCCGGGGCGTCGTGGTGCGACTCGTGCCCGTCCCCGGTGCCCCCGGCGGCGGCGGGGAGCGGTGCCCAGGCACCGGCGGGGATCCCCGGGCCTGCGGGCACAAAAAAACCCCGCCGACGAGCGGCGGGGTCTCTTGCCGGGCCACCCCGAAGGGTGGCCCGGTGCCTTAGACGGACCGATTAGAACGACAGCTTGGTGCCGACCAGGATCGTGTGGCCGTCGATGTCCGAGCCGCCATCGATCTCGATGTTGTACGGGCGGTAGGACGCGCCGACCACCATGCCGGGGGCGACGGTGTAGCCGACGTCCACCGCGATGCTGGTGTAGTCGAAGCCGTCGAACTCGACCGCCGCGTAGGCGATGCTGGCCGAGACCGGGCCGTTGGCGTAGGAGGCGCCGATGTTCCAGCCGCTGTCCGCCATGCCCGAGCCGAGGTGGCCGTTGGTGTTGCCGGCGAAGCTGACGGTCACGTCGTCATAGTCGATGTAGCCGCCGCCCAGCGTGAAGCCGGCGTAGCTCAGGTTCGCACCGAGCTGCCAGTTGGTGAAGTCGTCACGGGTGCCGTTGCCCTGGGCGGACGACACGGTGCCGCTCAGAGCGACGCCGACGCCGCTGAACTCACCCTTGTACTGGACGCCGCCTTCGACCCAGTCCGAGTAGCCCGAGGTCGGCTCGTCGAGCACGACGGCGTCACCCTCGTTGGCTTCCGGAGCGTAGGAGATGCCGGCCTTGAAGCCCGAGAACGACGGGGTGAAGTAGGTGATCTTGGTGGAGTCGCTGCTGTCCACCACCTTCAGCCAGTCGCCCAGGGAGGCCGGATCGCCGTAGCGGTCGCCCTGGTCCGAGAAGCCGGCGCCGGCCACCGGAGCGGCAACGGCCAGCTGGTCGGACGCACCGTCGTCGTCACCCAGCTCGATGCGGCCCCAGGTGCCGGCAACGTAGATGTTGGCTTCGTCGGTGCGGAAATCGCGGCCCGAGCTACCGCTCTGGACGGCGCCACCGGTCTCCAGCTCGATCTTGACACCGTACAGCAGGCCGTTGTCGGCCTTGCCGTCGGCGCGGACGTGAACCTCGACCTCGTTGTCGAAATCGAAGTCGTTGCCGTCGGTCTGGTAGTCGTGATCGAAGAAGCCACCGGTGAAGTTGATGTAACCGCCGAGCTTAACGGTCATCTCCGCCGCCGAAACCGGCTGGGCGAGGACGAGGGCGCCGAGCAGGGCCGTGCTACCGAGTAGAATCTTGTTCATTTCCGTCAACCTCCATTAAAGGCCTGATGGCCGAATAGACCCGTCCGATCCCGTCGTACGCGGCAGCGCCACCGGGGGTCCGGAGAACCCGGTCCGTTAAATACGCCGCCGTGGCGAAACTCTTAAAGGACAAAGTTGCCGGGTGGCCACAAAAGGGGCACCGTGTGGCACGATCGCAACAAGCCCCTTCGCAGGTGCGTCAAGACCATGCGGCGTCTGGTCCGACGCCCCGGCGGGCGCTGGTCGGACGGGGCCGGCGTCGCCATACTGTGCCTTGCGCGCGGGCACCGGCACCGGCCACCGCGGGCGGCTCGACACCAACAGGAACAGCCATGACCGACACCACCGACGGCGCCGTCGCCGCCCACCTCGCGGCGGTGCGCGCCACCATCGCGCAGGCGCAGGCCGAGGCGGGGCGGACCCCCGGCGCGGTGACGCTGGTCGCCGTGTCGAAGACCCATCCGGCCGACCGGGTGGAGGTGGCGATCGCCGCCGGCCAGCGGGTCTTCGGCGAGAACCGCGTCCAGGAGGCCAAGGCCAAGTTCGCGCCCCTGCGCGAGCGGCACCCCGACGTCGAACTCCATCTGCTGGGTCCGCTGCAGACCAACAAGGTCAAGGACGCGGTGGCCCTGTTCGATGCGATCCAGACCGTGGACCGGCCGCGCCTGGCCGAGGCGCTGGCCGCGGAGATGGCGCGCACCGGCCGCCGGCCGCGCTGCCTGATCGAGGTGAACACCGGCGAGGAGGCCCAGAAGGCGGGCATTGCCCCCGGCGACTTCCCCGCCTTTCTGGCGGCGTGCCGCGACACCTGGGGGCTGCCGGTGACCGGCGTCATGGCGATCCCGCCCCAGGACGAGGAGCCGGCCCTTCATTTCGCGCTGCTGGCCGAGCTGGCCCGGCGGCACGGCCTGCCCGAGGTCAGCATGGGGATGAGCGGCGACTACCCCGTGGCCATCCGTTTCGGTGCGACCTGCGTGCGGGTCGGCACCGCCATCTTCGGCCACCGGCCCGCCACCGCACCGGCCGGCCCGTGATCTAGGGCGCCTCGATTCGCAGCGCCGCCCCCGGGCGGCAATCCCGCAGCAGGGCCAGCAGGTCGTCCAGGGCCAGGGCGACGCAGCCCGCGGTGGGCGTGCCGTCGGGGTGCCGGAGGTGGAGGAAGACGGCGCTGCCGAGGCCGGGCACCACCGGCGAGTCGTTGTGGCCGAGGACCACCACGAGGTCATAGACGTGGTCGTCCCGCCACAGCGCCTCGGTCCGTCCCGGGTGGGGCAGGGCGACGGGCCGGTTGTAGGCGGGGTCGCCGGGATCGTCGCACCACCCGTCGTGGCGGCCGATGGGGGCGGTCGCCAGCGCCGTCTCGGGGCGCGCCAGACGGTCGGCGCGCCACAGGACCCGGCGCAGGGGGAAGCGCCCGGCCGGGGTGGCGCCGTCGCCCTCGCGCTTGTCGAGGCGGACGCCGGCGCGCCCGAGGGTGCATGACGCCGATCCGCCGGGCCAGACGAGCCGGCCATCGGCGGTCACCACGATGTCGTCGTCCCCGTCATGGTCGCCGGCGACGCGGCCCGGCTCGGCCATCAGCCCGACACCTCGACGGACGCCGGCGGGCGCTGCGCCGCCGCCTTGCGTGCCTGCTCATACTTGGCGAGGTTGCGCAGCATCACCTCCGACAGCGCCTCCCTGGACACCGGCTGGGGGAAACCCGCCTCCGGCAGGCCGGGCGCCGCCATCGCCGGCGTGGCCGGGCCGGGGCCCGCGGGCACGGCCGGCGGGCCGTTGCCGGCCGCGGGGGGCTGCGCGGCGGCCATGGTGCCGGGCTGCGGGGGTGTCCCCGTCGCACCCACGCCGGTCCCGGCCGCCGCCGCGGCATCGGCCAGGGCCTTCTGGCGGGCGGCCGCCAGGGCGACGGCATGCCGCGCCTGTGCCGTGTTGGCGACGATGGTGTCGCGCGCCGGCATGCGACTCGGGCGGTGTACGCCCGGCGCCGTGGCGAACGGATCGCCGAGGCGCCCGGCCCCGGCCATGGCCGCCGCCTCGCCGGCCAGGCGTGCCGCCGCGTCGGGGCCTGTCCCGCCGCCGCGCGCCGCCGCGGAGTCAGCCGCCCCGCCACCGCCTTTCACGCCGCCCGCCGCGGCCAGGGCGTTGGCCTCCCCTTGCGCCGCGGCGCCGGTGGCGGCGCCGGTGGTGGCGCCCGGGACGGCGGGGCCGCCCTGGCCCGGAGCGGCCGCGACCAGCGTCCCGGGCGGGGTGTCGTCGTCCAGGCCGAGGGCGGTGAGAACGTGGTCGCCCACGTCCTTGCCGGTGCTCTCCTCCACCACGGCGCTGGCCACCGCGGCCACGCCGCCGATGACGCCGCCGAACAGGATGCCGCCCATCACCCGCGCCGGCGCGCCGATGGTGTCGCCGGTGACGGCGCGGTAGACGGTGCCCACCACCGGGATGTGCTGAAGCGGGTTGATGACGTCCAGGAAGTCCCAGAAGGACATGTCGGCCTCGGCCACCGGCTCCGGCCCTTCCCAGTTGCCGTTGGGTGCCGGGAGCGGCCGCGGCGGCGGCGGTGCCACGCGGGGCGCGGCGGCGGCGGTGGCGGTGTCGACGGCCATGGTGGACATTCCTGAGATCCTGGCGTGCGTCCCGGGTCGCGCGGTCGGGGTTCGATGGCCGGCATCACGCAACTCCCGTGCCAGACCGGGGATCCGCCGGATCCGCCGGATCCGCCGGATCCGCCGGATCACCCGGATCGGCCGGGCCGCCCGGCGCCGCCGCCGTGGCCCGGCAACAAGTGCCGGGGGGCCAATCGTGCCTCCCCCCGCCGCCCTCGCTCAGAACATGTGGCCGGTGCGCTCCGCCTTGGTGCGCAGATAGTCTTCGTTGTGGCTGTTGGAGGGGAAGACGTGGGGCACCCGTTCCACCACCTCGATGCCGCAGCGGGCGAGCTGGTGCAGCTTGTCCGGGTTGTTGGTCATCAGGCGGACCGAGGAGAAGCCGAGATGGCGCAGCATCTCCGCCGCCGGCAGGTAGACCCGCTCGTCCGCCTCGAAGCCCAGCATCTCGTTGGCGTCCACGGTGTCGAACCCGCGGTCCTGGATGCGGTAGGCCCTGAGCTTGTTGACGAGGCCGATGCCGCGGCCCTCCTGGGCGAGGTAGAGCAGCACACCGCCGCCGGTCCGGGCGATCTCGACGATGGCGCCGCGGAGCTGCTCGCCGCAGTCGCAGCGCAGCGACCCCAGGAGGTCGCCGGTGAAGCACTCGGAGTGCAGCCGGGTCAGGACCGGCCGGTCCGGCGACGGGTCGCCGATGACGATGGCCAGGAACTCCGGACCGCCGTCGGCCGGCCGGAAGGCGATCACCCGGGCGTCCTCGGCGCCCTCCAGGGGGACCCGCGCCTCGGCCACCCGGCGCAGGGTGCGCACGACGTGCACGCGGTGGTCGGCGACGTCGCGCGCCCGCGCCGCCAGCACGTCGTGGCGGCCGGCCCAGCCGGCGGCGGTGCCGCGCAGCCCGCGCACCGGCACCACCACCGCCGCCGGCAGCAGCCGCGCCACCTTGGCGAGGTCCACCGCCGTGGCCACCGCCGACCCCGGTGGCGCCGGCGCCGCCTGGACCCCGGCGGGCATCGCCGCCGTCGGCTGCTGCTCCGGATCCGCCAGGCGCAGGGCCTCGTCGGCGTGCAGCCCGGCCGTCAGCGTCAGGCCCACCGCGCCGTCGTCGGGCACCCGCAGGCCCAGCATGGCGGCACGACGGCGGGTCACCGCCAGCACCGGTTCGCCGCCGGCCAGCCGCCGCAGGCGCTCCAGGGAGTCCGCCTCCAGCATCTCGACCGCCTGCACGAGCGCGCACGAGCCGTCATCCGCCTCCACCGCCACCGGCTCGCCCCGCCGCAGCGCGGCGAGAACGCGGTCGACGGTGCGCATCGCCGCTTCGTCGACGGGATGGGGGGGATCGGGCTGAAGGTCTGCGTACATCGTCCGGTAACCGAAGTGGGGGCGCCGCTGCCGAAGGCGGCGGCACGGTAGCCGCCGCAAGGGAGAAAAGCAAAACCACAGGATCGGCGCCGCGCCGCGCCGCGCGGCGCCGCCCTGACATGGGGCGGGGCGCGGGCGCTGTCATCCCCACCTCTGCGGCCTCGCCCGCTCGGCCATGGGCCCTCACCCGTTCGGCCGATTCCGGTGGCGGCGCGGCGTGCCCACATGACGGTGCGCCATGACATGCATCGACCGTCCCACGCCGGAGCGGGTGTGGCAAGCCATCCTGTCGCTCCACACCGTTGCACGGGGTGCAACGATAAACGGTCCCGGCGGTCCCGGCGCCGCGGCCGACGGCCTGCTTCGGGTGGACGGCGGCGGCGGCTGGTCGGCGGCGGTGGAGCTGCCGGTGGAGGCGGCCGCGCTGTGCGACCTCTACATGCCCCTGGTGGCCGCCGCCGCCGCCGCCGCCACCGGGCGGTCCTACGCCCTGGCCCATCTCGGGCAGAGTCTGGACGGCTGCGTGGCCACCGCCGCCGGCGCCTCGCGCTGGGTCACCGGACCCGAGGACGTGGCGCACAACCACCGCCTGCGGGCCCTCGCCGACGCCGTCCTGGTGGGGGCGGGAACGGCGGCCGCCGACGACCCGCAGCTCACGGTGCGCCACTGCGCCGGCCGCAACCCCGTGCGCGTCGTCGTCGACCCCGGCCGCCGCCTGCCCGAGTCGCTGGGCCTGTTCGCCGACGGCGCCGCCCCCACCCTCCTGGTGTGCCGCGCCGATGCCGCCCGCCGTGGCGGACCGTGCCACGGCGCCGCCGCGGTGATCGGGCTTGCCGCCGACGGGGAGGGCCGGATCGCCCCGGCGGCGGTGCTGGCGGCGCTGGCGGCGCGCGGCCACCGTGTGGTCGTCGTCGAGGGCGGCGGCATCACCGTCACCCGCTTTCTCCAGGCCGGCGTCCTCGACCGCCTGCAGGTGACCGTGGCGCCGCTGTTCCTGGGCGCCGGCCGGCGCGGCGTGGCCCTTCCCCCGGTCGGCGCCATGGCCGCGGCGCTGCGGCCCGCCGCGCGCCGTTTCGCCTTGGGGGACGACGTCCTGTTCGATTTCCAGCTGCGCGGATGAGGGACCGATGACCGACCGCGCTGACACCGCCGGGGGCACGCCCGTCGCCTTTTGGGTCGCCGCGCCGGGGCGGGGCCGGCTCGGCCCGGCGGCATGGGGTGCCGGGCCGGTGCGGGTGCGCGCGGTCGCCAGCGCGGTCAGCCGCGGCAGCGAGAGCCTGGTGTTCCAGGGCCGGGTGCCGCGGGAGCTGCACGCCCTGATGCGCTGCCCCTTTCAGGAAGGGACGTTTCCGGCGCCGGTGAAGTATGGCTACAGCCTGGTCGGCGTGGTCGAGGAGGGGCCGCCCGCCCTGGCCGGCCGGCTGGTGTTCTGCCTGCACCCCCACCAGGACCGCTTCTGCGTGCCGGCCGAGGCCGTGCTGCCGGTGCCGGCGGGGGTGCCGGCGCGGCGCGCCACGCTGGCCGCCAACCTGGAAACCGCGGTCAACGTGCTGTGGGATGCCCTGCCGCCGGTCGGCGTGCGGGCCAGCGTGGTCGGCGGCGGGGTGGTCGGCTGCCTGGTGGCGTGGCTGCTCGGGCGCCTGCCCGGGGCGGAGGTCGAACTGGTGGACCTGCTGCCGGCCCGCGCCGCCGTCGCGGCCCGCCTGGGGGTCGCCTTCGCCGTTCCCGAGGCGGCGCGCGACGGCCGCGACCTCGTGGTGCACGCCAGCGGCAGCGCGGCGGGCCTGGGCACGGCGCTGCGGCTGGCCGGCGACGAGGCGACGGTGGTCGAGGCGAGCTGGCACGGCGAGGGGCCGGTGTGCGTGCCGCTGGGCGGCGTCTTCCACCCGCGCCGGCTGCGCCTGCTGTCGAGCCAGGTCGGCGCGGTCGCCCCGGCGATGCGGTCCCGGCGCAGCCACCGCGAGCGGCTGGCGTTCGCCCTGTCGCTGCTGACCGACGACGCCCCCGATGCGCTGCTGACCGGCGACTCGCCCTTCGTCGAGCTGCCGGCGGCGATGGCGCGCCTCGCGTCGGGCGGCGACGGCGCCCTGTGCCACACCGTCCGCTACCCTTGACGGTCCATCCTCATCCACCACCACCGGGGAGATCACGGCCATGTTCAGTCTGACGGTGCGCGACCACATCATGATCGCCCACAGCTTCACCGGCGCCGTGTTCGGGCCGGCCCAGCGGGTGCATGGCGCCACCTTCGTCGTCGACCTGGAGTTCCGCCGCCGCGCCCTGGACGGGGATGGCCTGCTGGTGGACATCGGGGCGGCACGCGGGATGCTGCGCGAGGCGCTGGCGCCGCTGGACTACCGCAACCTGGACGAGGTCGAGGACCTGCGCGGACGCAACACCACCACCGAGTTCCTGTGCGGCGAGATCTTCCGGCGGGTCGCCGCGGCGCTGGAGGGCGGCGCGCTCGGCGCCGGCGGTCGCGCCGTGGAGTCCCTGAAGGTCACCCTGCACGAATCCCCGGTGGCGTGGGCCGCCTTCGAGGGGCCGCTGCCGGGGTGACCCTCCGGGCGCTGCACCTGGTGGCGCCGGACGCGTTGGACCGGGTCACCGGCGGCTACCGCTACGACCGGCGCGTCGCCGAGGGGCTGCGCGCGTCGGGATGGCGCGTCACCGTGCACGCCACCGACGCGGCCGGCGCGCCGCACCCGGCCGCCCTGCTGGGCCGGCTGCCCGACGGCGCGAGCGTGCTGATCGACGGGCTGGCGCTGCCCCGCCTCGCCCCGGCGATCGCCGGCGAACAGCGGCGCCTGTGCCTGGTGGCCCTGGTGCACCACCCGCTGTGGCGCGACAGCGGCGGGGACGCCGCGGCCGCCGCCGCGCTGCGCCGGCTCGAGGCGGCGGCGCTGCGCGGCGTGCGCCGGATCCTCGTGCCCAGCCGCTGCACCGCCGGCGAGCTCGCCGCGATGGGCGTCGTGCCGCCCGCCGCGCCGCCGGTCGCGGTGGTGCCCCCCGGGACCGACCGGCGCCCCGCCGCCACCGGCTCCGGCGGACCGGTGCCGTCGCTGCTGACGGTGGGCATGGTGACGCCGCGCAAGGGCCACCATACCCTGATCGTCGCCCTGGCCGCGCTGGCCGCCCTTCCCTGGCGCTTGACGGTGGTGGGCGACGACACGCGCGACCCCCCGCACGCCGCCGCGGTGCGTGACGCGGTGGCGCGCGCCGGGCTGGCCGGCCGGGTGACGCTGACCGGGCCGCTCAGCGATGGCGCGCTGGACGCCCACTTCGCGTGCGCCGACCTCTATGTCCAGGCGTCGGCTCACGAGGGCTACGGCATGGCGGCGGCGGAGGCCCTGGCACGGGGCGTGCCGGTGGTGTCCACCGCGGTCGGGGCCGCGCCCGACTGGGCGGCCTGCGGCGGCGTCGACACGGTGCCGCCGGCCGACCCCGCCACCCTCGCCGCCGCCCTCGCCGCCGCCGTGCGTCCGCTCCTGGAGGACCCCGCCCTGCGCCGCCGCCGCGCCGCCGCGGCGCGCGCCACCGGCGCCGGCCTGCCGTCCTGGGACAGCGCCGTGGCGGGGATCGCGGCGGAGCTCCGCATCGCCGGCGACGCCGGACCGCCACCGTGAGGCCGGCCCGCCGGTGAACCGTGACGAGCGACAAAGGACGCGCGCCATGCTAGCCTTCGGGCGCCCTTCCACGACGGTGACGCGCAGCGCATGGTTCCGGCGAAACGCATTCTGCTGGTCGACGACGACGAGCCCCTGCGCCAGTCCCTGGCCGAACAGCTCCAGCTTCACGAGGAGTTCGAGACGGCCGAGGCGGCCACGGCCGCGGCCGGGCTGGGCGTGGCGCGCGAAGGCGGCTTCTCCGCCGTGCTGCTCGATGTCGGCCTGCCGGACATGGACGGGCGCGACCTGTGCCGCCTGATGCGGCGCGAGGGCGTGCGGTGCCCGATCATCATGCTGACCGCCGCCGGCACCGACGCCGACACCATCCTCGGCCTCGATTCCGGTGCCAACGACTACATCGTGAAGCCGTTCCGGCTCGGCGTCCTGCTGGCCCGTCTGCGCGCCCAGCTCCGCCAGTTCGAACAGAGCGAGGACGCCGTCTTCGCGATCGGCCCCTACTCCTTCCGGCCGGCCGCCAAGCTGCTTCTGGACGAGGGGGTCAACCGCAAGATCCGCCTCACCGAGAAGGAGACGTCGATCCTCAAGTTCCTCTACCGGGCCGGCGGCAAGGTGATCGGCCGCGAGGTCCTGCTGGGGGAGGTCTGGGGGTACAACGCCGGCGTGACCACCCACACCCTGGAGACGCACGTCTACCGGCTGCGCCAGAAGATCGAGCGGGACCCTTCGAATGCGGAGATCCTGGTCACCGAGCCCGGTGGGTACCGTCTGGTCCCCTGACGACCGGCGGCGGTGGTCAGGCTGACCCCGTCAGGGCCGGCTCCAGCGGCTGGCGATGGTGATGGCGCCGCCCAGGGGCGGGCTCCAGCCGGACCACCGCCGCCGCGACCCGTCGGGCCCGCCCCCGCCCCCGGCGCGCGGTCCCTGCGGCCGCCACAGACCGCGGCCCCGCGGCGCCACCGGCAGCAGCCGCACCTTGCGGCCGACGATGGCGAGGCGGCGGCGCCAGTGGGCGACCACCTGGTGCGAGGTGCCGACCCGGCGGGCGATCTCCTGGTCCGACAGGGTGGCGCTGCCCGGGTCCTGGAGATGGTCGAGGATGGCGCGGCGTTTTTCCAACGGGGTGTGCCGGATGGTGCGGCGCTCCAGCGCCTTGCCGACGTCCCAGAGCTTTTCCGCGGTCTCGCGGGCCAGGGCCTTCCAGCGCTCGGTCTCGTCGCGCTGCCGCTCGGCCTCCCCCACCGCCTTGTCGACCTGGCGCTTCAGATCGCCGACCTCGCGCTCCAGGTCGGCGACCTGGCGCCGCAGGCCGAGCACGATATGGTCGGGCGGGGGTGGCTTCACCGGCGGTTGGGCGGCGGTCGGCGGCGGCTCGGGCGCCGACTCCCCGGGCGAGCGGGCGGCCGTGGCGAGATCGCGGAACGTCAGGCCGGCGCGGGCGAGCATGATCCGGGCGGCGCGCAGCGCGGACAACGCCTCGCCCTGATGCTCCGATTCGGCCATCGCGAGAACTTTGGCGAGCTTGTTAGGGTCCATCCGTCGTCCGAGTCCGGCGCTCGCAGTCCGCGGTGGTGAAAGAACGCGGCGCGACCCTACCACATGTTCCGGGCCGCGCCATCCCCGCTTGTCGGGTGCCGGAGCGGATCGGGAGCGGATCGCCGGGGAGCGCCACCTTTTCGCTCGACTCCGCCGCCGCCCACCCGGCACGATGCGCGGACCATGACGGATGCCGCCGTTCCGCACCCCGCGCCCCCGCCCGGCGGCCCGAGTCGCTCCTTCACCGTCCGCTTCTGGGGGGTGCGCGGCAGCATCGCCGCGCCGGGGCCGGACACCGTGCGCTACGGCGGCAACACCTCGTGCCTGGAGGTCCGTTGCGGCGGCACCCGCCTGGTGTTCGATGCGGGCACCGGCCTGCGCGCCCTCGGGGTGGCGCTGGCCCGCGGTGGCCCCGTCGACCTCGACCTGTTCCTCACCCACAGCCATTTCGACCACGTCTGCGGCCTGCCATTCTTCGCGCCCGCCTTCGATCCGTCGAGCCGGCTGCGGGTGTGGAGCGGCCATCTGCCGCCCGGGCAGACCACCCGGTCGGTGGCGTGCCGCATCATGTCCGCCCCCTTCTATCCCGTGCCGGTGGAGACCTTCCGTGCCCGGTGCAGTTTTCACGAATTCACCTGCGGCGGCGCCCTGGTGCCGGCGCCGGACGTGCGCATCCGCACCGCGCCGCTCAACCACCCGAACGGCGCCGTGGGCTACCGGGTCGAGCACGCCGGGCGCAGCCTGTGCTTCGTCACCGACACCGAGCACCCCGCCGAGGGGCGGGATCCCGCCGTTCTCGACCTCGTGCGCGGGGCCGATCTGCTGGTGTACGACAGCACCTACACCGACGAGGAGTACCCGCGGCATGTGGGCTGGGGCCACTCCACCTGGCAGGAGTGCCTGCGCCTGGCCGACGCGGCCGGGGTCGGCCGCGCGGTTCTGTTCCATCACGATCCGGGGCGCGACGACGCCGCCCTGGACGCCATCGCGGCGGCGGCCGGCGCCCGCCGGCCGGGCACGCTGGTCGCCGCGGAGGGCATGGAGCTGGCGGTGTGACCGGCGCGGCGCGCGGTGCCGCCCTGTGGCACAGACGTGACAGCGCTGTGACCGAATGGGGTCTGCCTGCGGCGGAACCGCAAGAACACGCTGCAACGCCCTGTACCCCTTATGATAGGGATGTCCTCAACGACCGGGTGACAGACCGGGGGTGGGCATGCCGCTTTCTCGACGGGCCCTGCTGTGCGCCGCGCTCGCGGCGGCTGCGATGGCCGGATGCGCAACCGATCCGGGTGCCGGGCGGGACGGCGACCGGTCGATCGTCCTGGTCCACCCGCCCAGCGGCGAAACGGTCGCGGTCACCTATTGGCGGCGCGGCGCGTACGACTCCAAGGCGCTGTTCGACATCGGGCTGCTGTTCCGCGACCGGCGGGCCGGGGATTTCCTGCCGGTGGATCCCGCGCTCATCGACCTTCTCGTCGCGGTGCGCGAGCGGCTGGGCCTGCCGGCCGGCGCGCCGATCCACCTGACGTCCGGCTACCGCTCGCCGGTCACCAACGCGTCCCTGGCCCGGGGCAACGCCCGGGTGGCGGAGAACAGCTACCACATCCGGGCCCGCGCCGCCGACATCCGCATCCCCGGCGTCGCCGGCCCCGAGGTCGCCGCGGCCGCGGCGGCTTTGGCCCGTGGCGGCTACGCCTATTACCCCGGCAGCGACCACGTCCACATCGACACCGGGCCGCCGCGCACCTGGCGCGTGCGCTAGCCGGCCGATCCGGAACCGCCACCGCCACCGCCACCGGCGCCCGCACGCTCGGGATCGATCCCCAGGGCCAGCAGGTTGTCGACGGTCGCGGAATCCAGCGCGACCCCATTGGTCCGCGCCGCCGCCGCGGCGCGCCGAACCAGCCCGTCGAAGCCGTCCAGGGTCGATTCGATCCGCAGCCGCCGCCTCCCCGCCCCGACCAGCGTCATCTGCATCCATCCCTGGGTGCGGTCGCGGCGGCTGGCGTAGAAGCGCAGGCGCAGCCCGGTCAGCGCGCCCCACGGCAGCGCCGCACCGAGCGGGCCCTCGGCGCGCACCCCGGCCTCGTCGGCGACGATCCGGGTGAGCTGGCGGTGTGCCGTGCGGATGCCGAACACCGCGAACAGGGCCAGGCACAGCGCGAGCGGAACGGCCAGCCACGGGGCGGGGGCGCCCAGCGCCAGGGGAAGCCCCGTCATGAGCACCCCGGCGGCGGCCCGGGCGTAGTCGCCGGCAAGGCTGGCGGCGGGATAGCGCAGCGCACGCACGGGGACCGACGCCCGGTCAGGTCGCCAGGTCCACCAGGACCGGGACATGGTCCGACGGCTTGGGTTCCCAGCCGCGGGCCGCGCGCAGCACCGCGTGCCCGGTCAGCGCGCCGCGCAACGCCGGCGTCACCCACACGTGGTCGAGCCGCCGGCCCCGATCGGAGGCCGCCCAGTCCTTCGCGCGGTAGCTCCACCACGTGTACAGCTTTTCCGTGTCGGGAACGAAATGGCGGACGGCGTCGATCCAGCCGACGGAGTCCTGCATCGCCGTCAGCTTCTCCACCTCGACCGGGGTGTGCGAGACGACGTCGAGCAACTCCTTGTGGCTCCACACGTCGTTGACCAGGGGCGCGATGTTCAGGTCGCCCACCAGCACCATGGCCCGGTCGCCGGCGCGGTGGCTGGCCAGCCATTCGGTCATTTCGTCGACGAAACGCAGCTTGTGGGCGAATTTCGGGTTCTGGACCGGGTCCGGAACATCGCCGCCGGAGGGGATGTAGACGCTGTGCAGCTCGATCCCGCCGGGCAGGGTGGCCAGCACGTGGCGGCAATCCTCCTTGCCGCACCAGTGCTGGACGGCGCAGGCCTCCAGCGGCACCCGGGATAGGATGGCCACGCCGTTGTAGCCCTTCATCCCGTGCACGTGGGCATGGACGAACCCGCGGTCCGCCAGGGCCTTGAGGGGGAAGTCCCGGTCCACGACCTTGGTTTCCTGAAGGCAGACGACGTCGGGGGCGTGGTCGTCGATCAGCTTCAGGAGCAACTCCAGCCGCAGCCGGACGGAGTTGATGTTCCAGGTGACGATCCGCATCGCCGGGTTACCGCCCGGCGAGGCGCCGGGCGCCTCCTCGCGGATCGGATGGTCCGGCGGGCCGGGGGCGCGGCGGGGGAACGACGGCGGCCAACTCGGCCATGGGGGGCACTCCGGTTGCGATGTCCGAGCCCAAGACCTACCGGGGTGCGCGGCGCTTGCCAAGAGCGGCGCGGCGATGCGCGGGGCGCCGGTCCGCGCACGCTCGGAACAAAAGCGCCCGGTCTGGGGGAGACCGGGCGCCGGAAGCTCCCAGGTGGAGCCCGCGCGATGGCAGGGGAAACCGTCGCGGCGGGCGATCGTCGTCACAAGGGGCGACGGTCACTTCGTTCGAATCAGGTGGTCAGCTTTTTGCCGGCGGACCAATGCAACGAAGGAATATGTGTTATGCGAATCGCCTTGCCTGTGCTGTTCTAGCTGACAAATCCGCGGCGGCGCAGCATTTTAGCCGGGGAATGTCCCATGTCCATGAAACTTTGATGGTTTACCGGTGAACGACTCCGACCGTTCCTCGCCCGCCGACCGGCGGTCTCGCGGGCGAACCGGCAAGAACGGCAAGATGGGCTTGGGCCCGCTGCCGGGCCTTGTCGGCTACAATCTTCGCAAGGCACAGGTGGCGCTGTTCCAGAGCTTCCAGAACGCCGTGTCGCCGCACGACATCACGCCCGGCCAGTTCGGCGTGCTGATCATGATCAAGGAGAACGAGGGGCTCAGTCAGTCCGATCTCGGCGCTGCGGTGGGCATCGACCGTTCCACCATGGTCGCCGTGATCGACCGGCTGGAATCGCGCGGCCTGGTGATCCGGGCGCCGTCGCCCAACGACCGGCGCTCCTACGCGTTGCGCCTGTCCGACGAGGGCGACCGTCTGCTCGACGAGTTGATTCCGCGGGTCCAGGCCCATGACGACGCGATGGTCAAGGACCTCTCCGACGACGAGAAGGCCCGGTTCATCGACTTCCTGCAGCGGGTCGCCCGTTCCACCTGACGGTGGGGGGCGCCGCGGCGGCGGACCGCAACGGGCCGGCGATCACCGCCGGGCCGCGCGCTCGCGCGCGGCGGTGCCGAACGCCGCGAACAGCGCCGACGACAGCGCGTCGTCCTGAAAGCGCCACTCCGGGTGCCACTGCACCGCGACCGCGAAGGCGGGCGCGGCCGGCAGCCGCATGGCCTCGACGAGGCCGTCCGGGGCCGTCGCCTCGACCGTGAAGCCCGGCGCGATCCGGTCGATCCCCTGGCCGTGCAACGAGTTCACCATGACCTGCCCGGCGCCGGCGAGGGCCGAGAGCAGGCCGCCGGGGGTGAGGCGGACCGGGTGCGACGGGCCGTACTGCACCTCCGCCAGGTCGGAGTCCGGCTCGCGGTGGTCGTTCAGACCGGCGACCTCGTGGACCCGCTGGTGCAGCGTCCCGCCGAAGGCGACGTTCACCTCCTGCAGGCCGCGGCAGATCCCCAGGACGGGCACTCCCGCGGCGACCGCGGCGCGGATCAGCGGCAGGGTGGTGGCGTCGCGCTCCGCGTCGTGCAGGGTGCCCGCGGCGCTGGGCGCGCCGCCGTAGTGGCGGGGCTCCACGTTCGACTTGCTGCCGGTGACGAGCAGCCCGTCGAGACGGGCGACGAGATCCTCCAGGTCGAGGGCCGGGCCCAGCGCCGGGATCAGCAGGGGAAGTCCGCCGGCGCCGTCCGAGACGGCGCGGACGTATTTGTCGCCGGCGACGTGGAAGGGGTGAGGGCCCATCATGCGGGCGCACGCGGGAACGCCGATCAGCGGTTTCGGTGCGGAGCGCGGCATCAATCCCTCGCGGTGCGTCGTTGCGACGCACTATGCCGCACGCGCCGCCGTCGCGGAAGAGGGCCGGCGACGGCACACCCATGCGACCGCGGCATGCGGCCGAGCCGGCCATACCCGCCGTTGCGGCGGCCGGCGCGCCGTCACCGGGCGGAGGCCGGCGCCGCCCCGCCGGGCCCCTCCACGTGGCGCTGGCGCAGCCGCAGGGCGGTCATCAGGGTGAGCGTCCCGAAGACGATGGCGTAGGCGGCGATGCCCCAGACGATCGCCAGCAGCCCCAGCGTCGGCACGACCCAGAAGGCGGTGCCGAAGAGGATCGACACCGCTCCGGCGGCGCCCCAGATCCATCGGCCATGGCTGTCGCGCATCTGGAAGGCGCTCAGCAGCTCGGCCAGGCCGGTGATGGTGGCCCACACCGCGACCAGCCAGACCAGGGCGAAGACGCCCGCCATCGGCCACAGCACCGCCACGACCGCGGCGGCGAGGCTGACCGTCCCTTCCAGGACCAGAAGGTGCCAGCGGTGGTCGCGGCGCGCGGCGCGCAGCCCGGCCACCAGGGCGAAGACGCCGTCGACCGCCAGCCACGCGGCCAGCAGCATGGCCAGGGTGGCGACGGTGGCGCCGGGCATCACGGCGGCGATGAGGCCGAGGGCAACGGCCACACCCCCCCGCAACGCCATGGCCCACCAGTTGCGGGCCAGTCCGTCGTTCATCCCCTGAACCCGGACGGGATCGTCCACGACTCGGCTGATCATAGCGGTTCTCCCTCGTCTCTGGCTGCGGGGGCGGACCCCCACGAGCGTCAACAGGGCGGAACGCGAATGGTCATGGTCGCGGTAGGGCTATTCAATTGGCGAAACCGTCGCCTTCGGGCTTGCGGAAGTAGAAGAGGTCGCGATCGAGGGGCACCCCGAAACGCGGGTTGAGCAGACCGACCTGGGTGACCAGGCCCTGGGCGTCCAGCACCCTCCACTGGCGCAGCGACAGCGGCTGGTCCTCGAACACGAGGGTCAGCACGCCCTTGCCGGGGTCCTGGCTTTCCACCAGCGACACCTCCAGCACGCCCGGCGCCCGCAGGACGTCGACGACGGTGACGTCGTCCGACAGCCGGATGTCCTTGCGCAGGATGAAGTCGGCCAGGGTCGAGCCGATCGGCGTGTTGGACTGCTGCTTCATCTCGCTGTCCCAATAGAACAGCATCAGCCCGTCGGCGACGATGAAGTCCTTGACCGGCGGGTCGTACTCCAGCCGCATGCGGCCGGGACGCGAGAGGTAGAAGGTGCCGGTGACCTGCCGCCCGTCCGGGTTCACCTGGACGAACCGGGACTGCAGCGTGCCGACCTCGTTGAGGTAGCGTTCGATGCGGTCGAGCGCGGCGCGGTCCTCGGCGCCGAGCGCCGGCGGCTGAGGCGCGGCCGTCGCGGGTGGCGGAGGGCCCGCGAGCAGCGGGAGGAGGACGGCGGCGGCGAGGAGGATGCGGAACACGGCGTCTGCCAGGTGGCTGGAACGGTCGATGGCGTGCAGCGGAAATGGGAAGCCGGCGGCGTGGTTCCAAGGCCACTCTCGGGGGCACCGATTCCGTGCACCGGGAGGAGGCGGGACCGGCCCGCCCCGTCGTCCGTCCCGAGCGCTCCGCCCGCGGCCGGCCGGCCGCGGGCGGCGCGGCGCGCGGCTCCCCCTCCCCCCATCCGCACCGGGCCCGGGGAGGGGAGGGGAAGGACGCGGAAGAAGCGGAAGCGGACGGGCCTACTGGGCCGCGTCGCCGTCGCTCTTCTTGGTCAGGTCCTCGCCGGTGGCCTGGTCGACCTGCTTCATCGACAGCTTGACCTTGCCGCGGTCGTCGAAGCCGATGACCTTGACCTTCACCTCGTCACCCTGCTTGACCACGTCCGCCACCTTGCCGACCCGCTGCTGGGCGAGTTCGGAGATGTGCACCAGGCCGTCGCGCGAGCCGAGGAAGTTCACGAAGGCGCCGAAATCGACCACCTTCACGACCTTGCCGGTGTAGACCACGTTCATCTCCGGCTCGGCGACGATGCCCTTGATCCAGTCGATCGCGGCCTGGGCGGCCTTGGTGTCGACCGCGGCCACCTTCACCGTGCCGTCGTCCTCGATGTCGATCTTGGCGCCGGTCTGCTCGACGATCTCGCGGATCACCTTGCCGCCGGAGCCGATGACGTCGCGGATCTTCTCCTTGGGGATGTTGATGACGGTGATGCGCGGCGCGTTCTCGTTGACGGCGTCGCGGGCACCGCCGATGGCCTTGGCCATCTCGCCCAGGATGTGCAGGCGCCCGTCATGGGCCTGGCCAAGCGCGATCTTCATGATCTCCTCGGTGATCGAGGTGATCTTGATGTCCATCTGCAGCGCGGTCACGCCGGCCTCGGTGCCCGCCACCTTGAAGTCCATGTCGCCGAGATGGTCCTCGTCGCCCAGGATGTCGGAGAGCACGGCGAAGTCGCCGCCCTCCTTGATCAGGCCCATGGCGATGCCGGCCACCGGACGCGGCAGCGGCACGCCGGCGTCCATCATGGACAGCGACGAGCCGCACACCGTCGCCATCGACGACGAGCCGTTGGACTCCGTCACCTCCGACACCACGCGCAGGGTGTAGGGGAACTCCTCCTTCGTCGGCAGCAGCGGGTGGATGGCGCGCCACGCCAGCTTGCCGTGACCGATCTCGCGGCGGCCCGGCGAGCCCATGCGGCCGGCCTCGCCCACCGAATAGGGAGGAAAGTTGTAGTGGAGCATGAAGTGCTCCCGGTACTCGCCCTCGAGCGCGTCGATGATCTGCTCGTCCTGGCTGGTGCCCAGCGTGGTCACCACCAGCGCCTGGGTCTCGCCGCGGGTGAACAGGGCCGAGCCGTGGGCGCGCGGCAGCACGCCGACCTCCGACACGATGGGACGCACCGTCTTGGTGTCGCGGCCGTCGATGCGCTTGCCGGTCTTCAGAACGGCGCCGCGCAGGATGTCGCTCTCCAGCGCCTTGAACTGGGCGGCGATCGCGCCGGCGTCGAGCTCCTCGGCCAGCAGCGTCTCCATGGCCTTCTGCTTGGCCGCGGACAGCTTTTCGTGGCGGGTCTGCTTCACCGTCTCGGTGTAGGCGGCCTCCACGTCGGCGCCGATCACGGCGCGCAGACGGCCCTGCACGGCGGCGGCGTCATAGGCCGGCGGCGGGACGTCCCACGGCTCCTTGGCGCACTGCTCGGCCAGGTCGATGATGAGGTCGATGACCGGCTGGAAGTTCTTGTGCCCGAACATGACGGCGCCGAGCATGATCTCCTCGGACAGCTCCTTGGCCTCCGATTCGACCATCAGCACGCCCTCGCGGGTGCCGGCGACCATCAGGTCCAGAGCCGAGCCGTCGATGATGTCCATGGTCGGATTCAGCACGTACTGGCCGTCGACGTAGCCGACGCGCGCGGCGCCGATCGGGCCGAGGAACGGCACGCCGGAGATCGTCAGCGCCGCCGAGGTGCCGACCATGGCGACGACGTCGGCGTCGGTCTCAAGGTCGTGGCTCAGAACCGTGCAGATCACCTGGGTCTCGTTGCGGAACCCCTTGGCGAACAGCGGGCGGATCGGCCGGTCGATGAGGCGGCTGACCAGCGTCTCCTTCTCCGTCGGGCGTCCCTCCCGCTTGAAGAAGCCACCGGGGATCTTGCCCGCGGCGAAGGTCTTCTCCTGGTAGTTGACCGTCAGCGGGAAGAAATCGATGCCGGGCTTCGGCTGCTTGGCCGCGACCACGGTGCACAGCACCGTCGTCTCGCCATAGGTGGCGAGAACGGCGCCATCGGCCTGGCGCGCGATCTTGCCGGTCTCCAGCGTCAGCTTGCGCCCGCCCCAATCGATTTCTTTGCGGAAAACGTTGAACATTCGGCTGCTTCCTTCCATCCGACACCCGCCCCACCCGGATTGGCGGAACGGGTCGGGGGCGGCACTCCGGCCTGGCCCCCGTGAAACCTCCGGGGCGCGGCGGAGGCCGCGTCCCCATGAAACGCGGGTGCGCGGCCATGGCGGCCGGGCACCCCTGAAACATCAAGGGCCGGCCGCGGAGTCCGCGCACCGGCCCCGGAACGGGAGCGTGCCGATCAAACGAAAAACCCGCCCCGTCATGCGCGCCGTTCCCCGTGGCACCCATGGGTGCTGGGGGACGGCGGCAGGACGGAACGGGTTCACGGCAACCAAACCTTGCGCGACGATGACGACGTCAGCGGCGCAGCCCCAGACGCTCGATCAGGGTGGCGTAGCGGCCATGGTCGTTCTTCTTGAGATAGTCGAGAAGACGGCGACGCTGGCCGACCATCACGAGAAGGCCACGACGGGAGTGGAAATCCTTCTTGTGGGTCTGAAGGTGCTCCGTCAGGTTGCGGATGCGCTCCGACAGAATGGCCACCTGCACCTCGGGCGAGCCGGTGTCGGCCTCGGCCCGGGCGTACTCCTTGATCAGCTCCTGCTTGCGCTCGGCAGTGATCGACATCGAGGTCTCCTGTGGAATCAGAGGTTGAGAACGCGCACCGGACGGACCTCCGCCCCCTCGACACGGGCCAACGCCACCGGCTTTCCGCCGAAAAGCGCAAGAAGGGCGCCATCCTCCCCAACGCCGCCGTGGAGCGCTGTCAGACGCTCGCGATCGGGCCGGGAAAGAAGCACCACCGATTGGCCGTGTCTCAGTCGGTGCGCTTCGGCTTCCGTCAAGGCCAGGGCCGGGATGTCGTCCAGCGCGGTCTCGATCGGCAGCAGAAGTCGTTCGACGGGCGCACCATGCTCCAACGTCAAGAGTTCGTCCAGGGAAATCGCCCCCTCCACGGTGAAGGGGCCGACCCTGGTGCGGCGCAGGGTGGCCACGTGCCCGACCGTTCCCAGCGCCTCGGCGAGGTCGCGGGCCAGCGACCGGACATAGGTGCCCTTGCCGCAATCCACCTCGAACTCGGCATGGTCGGCGTCGGGGGTGCCGACCAGGGCGAAGCGGTCGATGCGCACCGGCCGCGCCGCCAGGTCGACGGCGTCGCCCTCGCGGGCGATGGCGTAGGCGCGCTCTCCGTCCACCTTGAGGGCGCAGAACTGCGGCGGCACCTGCTCGATGGTGCCAAGGAACCGGGGCAGGGCGGCGGCGATCGCCGCCGCGTCGGGGCGGTGGTCGCTGGTCTGGATCACCTCGCCCTCGCGGTCGTCGGTGGTGCGGCGCACCCCCCAACGCACCGAAAAGCGGTAGGTCTTGGCCCCATCCATGACGTAGGACACGGTCTTGGTGGCCTCGCCCAGGGCGATCGGCAGGACGCCGGTGGCGAACGGGTCGAGGGTCCCGCCATGCCCCGCTTTTTCCGCATTCAGCGCCCCGCGCACCCGGCTCAACGCCTGGGTGGAGGTCAGGCCCTCGGGCTTGTCCAGCACCAGCCAGCCATGGATCGGCCGGCCCTTGCGCCTACGCGCCACGGCGGCCGTCCCCGTCGGGAGCGGCCTCGTCCGCCCCGTCGCCGCCCTCGAGCGGATCGTCGAGCGGGTCGTCGGACTCCTGGTCGTACTCGAATTCCTCCGCCGCCTCGTCCTCGTCCCCGTCGTCCTCCTGCTCGTCCCCGTCGTCGTCCCCGTCGCCGTTGACGCGGTCGGGCAGGAGGTCGCGGGCCACCGCCGGGCTGTGCAGAATGGTGCCGATGCGCCCGGCGTACTCGAACGAGGTGTCGGCCTCGAAGCCCAGGGTCGGCGCGTGGCGCAGGTTCACCCCGCGGGCGACCTGGCCGCGCAGGAACGGGGCCGCCCGCCGCAGGGCACCCAGCGCCTCCTCCATCGGACCGCCACCAAGGGGGGTGACGAAGGCGGTGGCGTTCTTCAGGTCTGGGCTGATGCGCACCTCGGTCACGGTGACGTTCAGCCCGGCCAGCTCGGGGTCGTGGAAGTCGCCCCGCTGCAGGATCTCCGCCAGCGTGTGGCGCACTTCCTCACCGATCCGCAGCTGCCGCTGAGTCGGGGGTTTGCCGGCGCGCGTGGCGCCGCGATGCTTGCTCGCCATGGTCCTTGCTTTCGTATCTGCCGCCGACCGGAAACACCGGTGGCGGGCCCGAGGTTCGGCGCCGCCGGTGCCGCCCCACCACGGGGCGGCCCTCCGGACGCGGTTGTGCCGGGCGCCGCCGGCCCGCGTCCCGTCGGCGACGGGACACAGGCCGGTGGAGCCCGGCGCGACGGCGCCGTCCTCGGCGGAAGACGCGGCGTCGGGCGTCAGAGCGCCCGCGCCACCTCCTCGATTTCGAAGGCCTCGATGATGTCGCCGGCCTCGATGTTGTCGTAGTTCTCGAAGGCCATGCCGCACTCGTATCCCTCGCGCACGTCGCGGACTTCGTCCTTGAAGCGCTTGAGGGTCTTCAGCGTGCCCTCGTGGATCACCACGTTGTCGCGCAGCAGGCGCACCCCCGCACCGCGCTTGACGGTGCCCTGGGTGACCATGCAGCCCGCCACCTTGCCGACGCGGGTGATGTTGAACACCTCGCGGATCTCGGCGTAGCCGATGAAGCGCTCCCGCAGGGTCGGCGTCAGCATGCCGGTCAGCGCCGCCTTCACGTCGTCGATCACGTTGTAGATGATCGAGTAGTAGCGGATCTCGACGCTGTCGCGCTTTGCCAGGTCGCGGGCCTGCGGGTTGGCGCGGACGTTGAAGCCGATGATCATCGCGTTGGACGCGTTCGCCAGCGTGACGTCGGATTCGTTGATGGCGCCCACGGACGCGTGGAGCACCCGCACCTTGACCTCGGTGTTCTCCGCCGTGAGCTTCTCCAGCGAGCTGGAGATGGCCTCGATGGAGCCCTGCACGTCGCCCTTGATGACGACCGGCAGCTCCTTGGCCTCGCCGGCCTGGATGCGGTTGAACATGTCCTGGAGCGAGCCGCGGGCGGTCGCCGCGTTGGCCGCTTCGCGCTTCTTGCGCTGGCGGAACTCGGCGATCTCGCGGGCCCGCGCCTCGGTGTCGACGACGGTGAAGTCGTCGCCGGCCATCGGCGTGCCGTTGAGACCCAACACCTCCACCGGCGTGGCCGGCCCGGCGTCCATGACGTTCTGGCCACGGTCGTTGACCAGCGCGCGCACCCGGCCCCACTCGGCGCCGGTGACGAAGACGTCGCCCACCTTCAACGTGCCACGCTGCACCAGAACGGTGGCGACCGAGCCGCGGCCGCGCTCCAGCTTGGCCTCGACCACCACGCCCTCGGCGGTGCGGCCGGGGTTGGCCTTCAGCTCCAGGATCTCGGCCTGCAGGAGGATGGCCTCCTCCAGCTTCTCCAGGTTCATCTTGGCCTTGGCCGACACCGGCACGTCGAGCACGTCGCCGCCCATGTCCTCGACCACCAGCTCGTACTGCAGAAGCTCCTGGCGGACGCGGTCCGGGTTGGCGTCGGGCAGGTCGATCTTGTTGATCGCCACGATGATCGGCACCTTGGCCGCCTTCGCGTGGTGGATCGCCTCGATGGTCTGCGGCATGACGCCGTCGTTGGCGGCCACCACCAGCACCACCACGTCGGTGACGTTGGCGCCGCGCGCGCGCATCTCGGTGAAGGCGGCGTGGCCCGGCGTGTCGATGAAGGTGATCTTCGCGCCGGAGTGGAGCTGAACCTGGTAGGCACCGATGTGCTGGGTGATGCCGCCGGCCTCGCCCGAGACCACGTCGGTCTGGCGGAGCGAGTCCAGCAGCGAGGTCTTGCCGTGGTCGACGTGGCCCATGATGGTCACCACCGGCGGACGCGACACCAGCTGCTCGGCCACATCCTCCTCGCCGCGCATGCCCAGCTCCACATCGGCCTCCGAAACGCGGCGCACGCGGTGGCCGAACTCGTTGATGAGAAGCTCGGCGGTGTCGGCGTCGATGGTCTGGTTGATGGTCGCCATCACCCCCATGCGCATCAGCGCCTTGATCACGTCGGCCCCGCGCTCGGCCATGCGGTTGGCCAGCTCCTGCACGGTGATGACCTCGGGCAGGACGACGTCGCGGGTGACCTTCTGGGTGTCCTGGCGCATCAGCATGCGCTGACGCTCGCGTTCCCGGGCACGGCGCACCGCCGCGAGGCTGCGGCCGCGGCCGCCCTCGTCGTCGTTGAGCGCCTGGGTCACCGTCATCTTGCCGCCGCGGCGGCGGTCGGCGCCGGCCGGCGCCGGCTTGCGCGGGGCCGGTGCCGGTGCCTTGCTGGCGGTCTTGCCACCGCCACGCCCACCACGGCCGCGCCCGTCATCCTCGTCGGGCGTGGCGGCGGGTGCGGCGAAGCGGGGACCCGGCGCGCCGGGCGCCGCAGGACGCACCGCGGCCGGTTCGGCGGTGCGCGGTGCACCGGCGGCCGGGCGCCGCGGCTCGTCGTCGCGGCGGCGCGGCTCGTCGGCCTTGCGGGCGTCCTCGGCCTCCTTGCGCTTGGCCTCCTCGTCTTTGCGGCGGCGCTCGGCCTCGTCCTCCTTGCGCTTCTCATCCTCCTGGATGCGGCGCAGCTCCTCCATTTCCCGCTGGCGCAGGGTCTCGGCGTCGAGAACCTCCGGCTCCTCGGGCTCCACCACCTCGGGAAGCGTCGCCGCGAGCGCGGCCGCCTCCTCGCGGGCAATGGCGTCCTCCTCCTCCTGGATGCGCCGCTGCTCCTCCTCGTGCACGGCGCCGCGCAACGCCCGCATACGGGCGTCACGCTCCTCCTTGGTCAGCTGGCGCACACCGCCGCCGCCGCCGCGCGCCGGACGGCCACCGCCGCCGCCGCCGCGGATCGGCAGGCCCTGGGCGGCCTGGCGCGCGGCGGCACCGCCGTCGGCCACGCCGGGCAGGGCGCCCTTCTCCACGGTTCGCTTGCGCTTGACCTCGACGGTCACGGTTTTCGACCGGCCATGGGAAAAGCTTTGCCGGACCGTGGTGTCGACCGGCTTCTTCAGCTCCAGTTTCCCCTTGCCGGAGCCGGAGAGGTGCAAGACTTTCTTTTGGTCCTGGTCGTTGCTATCGGTCATCGGTTCCGGAATGTTGGATCGTTAGTTGCCACGGCCGCCCGGCCCCGCGCCGGCGACGGAAGGAACGACGGCCGGGTCGGCGATGCCGCGCAGCCGTGCCGCGTCGCGAGCCAGCCCATCGGCCAGCTTGCCGCGGGCGACCACGGCGTGCACCGCGTGTTCCCGTCCAAGCGCCGCAGCAAGCGCTGCGGAATTGAAGAGGTCAACCACCGGCAGGGCCGGGGCCAACGCATGGATTTTGCCGCGCTGGTCGGGCGACCCGTCGCTGGCCTCGAGAAGGAGGCCAGGCGGGATGCCGGGACGGCCGATGCGGCCGCCTTTCAGCGCCTCGCGGACTTTTTCGAAGCCGGTCACGGCCTGCCCGGCGCGGCGCGCCAGACCTATGGTGTCGAGACAGCGGCGTTCCAGAAGAGCGACCAGCCGGGCCGTGAGATCGGCAGGCGGGCGGGCGGCGCGACGCGCCGCCTTGGCGAATATGTTGCGGGCGAGCGCTTTTTCAAGCAGCGGCCGCTCGGCGGTCACCCACAAGCCACGGCCGGGCAGGCGCTCCTCCAGATCCGGCACGACCTCCCCGTCCGGCGCGACCGCGAAGCGGATCATGCCGTCCTTGGGCCCGACCGTGCCCGTGACGATGCAGCGGCGCTGCGGACCCCGTTCCTGATCGGCGGGGTCCACGGCCGTGCCCGTCTCCGGGTGCCGGGTGTCCGTGTCGGTCGCGTCGTTCAGCCCTGCCATCCGCTCGGTGTTGCCTCCGAAGATCTGATGTGTCCCGGTCCGTGGACACGGGCGTCAGCCCTGTGCCGCCGGCTCGCCGCCGGCGGCATCGGGTGCGTTCTCGCCGCCCTCGCTCTCGAACCAGTGAGCGCGCGCGGCCATGATGATGGTGTTCGCCTCCTCCTCGGAGGGTGCGTCCTTGCCCAGGATGTCGCGCAGCTCGTCACCGGCCAGGTCGGCCAGGTCGTCGATGGTCTTGACGCCGTTCTCGCCCAGCCTGACCAGCTGGGTGGGGGTGGCGCCGGTGAGCTCGGCGACCTCGTCGGTGACGCCCAGCTCCTGCCGGCGGGCGGTCATGATCTCGTCCTGCTCGGCCAGGAAGTGGAGCGCGCGCTGCTTCAGCTCGTTGGCGACGTCCTCGTCGAAGCCCTCGATCTCGGCGAGTTCCTCGGTGTCGACGAAGGCGATCTCCTCCACCGTGGTGAAGCCCTCGGCCACCAGGAGATGGGCGATCACGTCGTCGACGTCGAGTCCGTCGATGAACAGCTGGGAACGGGTGCGGAACTCCTCGGAGCGGCGCTCCGACTCCTCCTGCTCCGTCATGATGTCGATGTCCCAGCCCGTCAGCATGGTGGCGAGCCGGACGTTCTGGCCGCGCCGGCCGATGGCCAGCGACAGCTGGTCGTCGGGAACCACCACCTCGATGCGGCCGCCCTCCTCGTCGATCACCACCTTGGCGACCTCGGCGGGGGCCAGCGCGTTGACGACGAAGGTCGCCGGCTCCTGGGACCAGGGAATGATGTCGATCTTCTCGCCCTGCAGCTCGCCGACCACCGCCTGGACGCGGCTGCCGCGCATGCCGACGCAGGCGCCGACCGGGTCGATGGAGCTGTCCTTGGACACCACGGCGATCTTGGCCCGGCTGCCGGGGTCGCGGGCGACCGCCTTGATCTCGATGATGCCGTCGTAGATCTCCGGCACCTCCTGGTCGAACAGCTTGGCCATGAACATGGGGTGGGTGCGCGACAGGAAGATCTGCGGCCCCCGCGCCTCCTCGCGCACGTCGTAGATGTAGGCGCGCACGCGGTCGCCGTTCTTGAAGTGCTCACGCGGCAGCAGCTCGTCCCGGCGCAGGATCGCCTCGGCGCGGCCCAGGTCGACGGTGACGTTGCCGTACTCGACGCGCTTGACCAGGCCGTTCACGACCTCGCTGATGCGGTCCTTGTACTCGGTGAACTGGCGCTTGCGCTCGGCGTCGCGGACCTTCTGGACGATCACCTGCTTGGCCGTCTGGGCGGCGATGCGGCCGAAATCGATGGGCGGCAGGGGATCGATCAGGAACTCGCCGACGGCAACGCCCGGGCGCTTGCGCTGGGCGTAGGCCAGGGTCACCTGGGTGGCCTCGTTCTCGACCTCGTCGACCACCTCCAGGTAGCGGGCGAGCTGGATCTCCCCGGTCTTGCGGTCGATGCGGGCGCGGATGTCGTGCTCGTGGCCATACTTCGAGCGGCCAGCCTTCTGGATCGCCTGCTCCATCGCCTCCAGGACCTCGTCCCGGTCGATGTTCTTTTCGCGGGCGACCGCGTCAGCGACTTGCAGCAGTTCCATCCGTCACTCTTTCCCGAACATGTTCTTCTGGTACCCTGGAACCCGCTCCGCCGGCGGCGTCAGGCGTGCGGACCGCTGGCACGGATCAGGTCGTCCGTGATCACCAGCTTGGCCCGCTGGATGTTGTCGAAGGCGATGCCGGCCGGCCCGTGCTCGGTCTCGATCCGCACCTCGTCGCCGGCGACGCCGCGCAGCCGCCCCTTGAAGCGCTTGCGCCCATCGATGGCGATGCGGGCCTCCAGCTTGGCTTCGAATCCGGCGAACCGCTCGAAGTCCTTGAGCCGGGTGAGCGGCCGGTCGAGGCCGGGCGAGCTGACCTCCAGCGTGTAGGCACCGGCGATCGGATCCTCCACGTCGAGCAGCGCGGAGACGCCGCGGCTGATGTCGGCGCAATCCTCCACGGTCATCGGCGTGCCGTCGGCACGCTCGGCCATGATCTGAAGGATGGGATTCTGCGTCCCCGACAGCTGCACCCGCACGACCTCGTACCCCATGGCTTCGATCGAGGGGGTGACAATCTGTTCGATCCGACCGGTTGCGTCCATTCCACCAAGCCTGGCCCCGGAGCCGTTCCGGGGATTGCATACGCCAATAAACAAGAAGGTGGGCCAAAAAGCCCACCCGCAAAGCGCCTCGCCGGCCCGTTTTCACGGGCCGCCAAGTCGTATGGGATCTGGCGTGTGACTATAGACGTTCCGCCGCCGGCTGCAAGGGAATTATCCCCGGCCGCCGGGCGGCGCGACCATGGGGGGCGATGCGGCGGCCGACGCGGCGGCCGAACCGGTTGCCGAACCGGTTGCCGAGGCGGCGGTCCGCGGCCGGCGCACGAAGCGCAGGAAGGCGGGGCGGCGGCCCGCGGCGATCGCCTTCTCCTCGTAACGGGTGGGCGGCCAGTCGTCGGGGCGGACGCGCCAGTCCGCGGGCCGGCGCGCCGTCCACTCGAAGGCGGGGTGGCGCACGGTGTGCTCCAGCATCCAGCGCACCAGCCCCGCGTCGTCGCTGGCCAGCCGCAGCTCGGCGCCGTCCTTGAGCACGCGGGCCAGGGCGGCCAGGTTGGCCGGGCCGATGAAGCGGCGCTCCCAATGGCGCTTCTTGGGCCAGGGGTCGGCGAACAGCACGAAGCAGCGGCCGACGCTGGCGTCGGGCAGGGCGTCGAGCAGGGGGCGGGCGTCGTCGGGCAGGATCCGCACGTTGTCGAGCCCGGCGTCGTCGGCCAGGGTCAGCAGGCTGGCGACGCCGTTGACGAAGGGCTCGCAGCCGATCAGGCCGACGTCGCGGTGGTGCTCGGCCTGCCAGGCCAGGTGATGGCCGCCGCCGAATCCGACCTCCAGCCAGACGTCGCGCAGGGGCCGGTCGAACAGGGCGAAGGGATCGAGCGTCGCGCCGGGGGCCGGCACCGGGATCTCCAGACGCGGCAGCAGGGTGTCCAGCAGTTCGGTGCGCCGCCGGCGCAGCGGGCGTCCCTTGCGGCGTCCGTAGAGGCGGCGGCCGGTGTCATCGGAGCGGTCGGTCATGGCGGGGAGGGGGCCTGAAAAACGAAAGCAGGGGCCGTGAGGCCCCTGCCGGTGGTCGGGTGCGGGAACGCCGGCCGGCGGGGCCGGTCAGAAGAAGGCGGCGCGCAGGTCGCCGGCCAGGTCGGTCCTCTCCCAGGAGAAGCCGCCGTCGACCTCGGCGTCGCGGCCGAAATGGCCGTAGGCCGCGGTGCGCGCGTAGATCGGCTTGTTGAGGCCGAGATGGGTGCGGATGCCCCGCGGGCTCAGGTTCATGAGCTGCTGGAGCACGTCCGACAGGCGGTCCTCGTCGACCTGGCCGGTGCCATGGGTGTCGATGTAGACCGACAGCGGCTTCGACACGCCGATGGCGTAGGACAGCTGGATGGTGCAGCGGTCGGCCAGCTCGGCCGCCACCACGTTCTTGGCGAGGTAGCGGGCGGCGTAGGCGGCGGAGCGGTCGACCTTCGTCGGGTCCTTGCCCGAAAAGGCGCCGCCGCCGTGGGGCGCGGCACCGCCGTAGGTGTCGACGATGATCTTGCGCCCGGTCAGTCCGGCGTCGCCGTCCGGGCCGCCGATGACGAAGCGGCCCGTGGGGTTGACGTAGAAGAGGTCCTCGCCGCACATCCAGCCCTCGGGCAGGCAGTTGACGACGTGCGGCCGCACGATCTCGCGCACCGCGTCCTGGTCGACCCCGTCGCCGTGCTGCGTCGACACCACCACCGAGGTGGCGCCCACCGGCTGGCCGTCGACGTATCGCAGGGTCACCTGGCTCTTGGCGTCCGGACCCAGGATCGGCGAGGCGCCGGAGTGGCGCGCCTCGGCCAGCGACTTGAGGATGGCGTGGGCGTAGTAGATCGGCGCCGGCATCAGGGCCGGGGTCTCGCGGCAGGCGTAGCCGAACATGATGCCCTGGTCGCCCGCACCCTCGTCCTTGTTGCCGGCGGCGTCGACGCCGATGGCGATGTCGGCGGACTGGGCGTGGACCAGGCACTTGACGTCCATCGTCTCCCAGTGGAACCCGTCCTGCTCGTAGCCGATGTCCTTCACGGCGTGGCGCGCCACCTCGACCAGCATGTCGGGGGTGATGCTCTCCGGACCCCGCACCTCGCCCGCCAGGACGATCTGGTTGGTGGTGGCCAGCGTCTCGACGGCGACGCGGGCCTGCGGCTCGTGCGACAGGTAGAGGTCGACGATGGCATCGGAGATGCGGTCGCACACCTTGTCCGGATGACCTTCGGACACGGACTCGCTGGTGAAGACATAGTTTTTCTTGGCCACGGGAAACCTCGGCTGTTCCAAGGGGAGCATTCGACACGATCGGTGTGCGCCGTACCGTCCATCGAATGCGGTATTTGACAAGGTTTTCCGGTCGGGTCAAGCGAAGTCGCGCGGCGCGTGGCAGCACCCTGGTCGCAACGAAGACGGGCGCGTCCCGCAGGGGACGCGCCCGATTCGTCACGCCGCCGTGGGCCGCCGCGTCACTCCGCGGTTTCGGTCCCGGCGTTGGCCACGGCCTTGGTCAGCTCAAACAACCGCTTGCGCACCGACGGATCGGTGATGCGGTAGTAGGCGCGCACCAGCTCCAGCGTCTCGCGCTTGGCCATGGGGTCGGGCTCGTAGACGCCGACGGGCTCATCGTTCTCGCCGTCCTCGATGGGCGCGTCGTTGGCGCTGGCCGGCATGTCGTCGAAGAAGAACGACACCGGCACATCAAGCACAGTGCTGAGCTTGTAGAGGCGGGAGGCGCCGATGCGGTTGGCGCCCCGCTCGTACTTCTGCACCTGCTGGAACGTCAGACCGATCGCCTCGCCCAGCTTCTCCTGGCTCATGCCGAGGAGCGTCCGGCGGAGCCGGACACGGGAGCCGACGTGGACGTCGATCGGATTCGGCTTACCGGTCTTGGGCCGACCCGAAACACCCCGGCGGCCACGCGCTGCTGTCTGCATGCCAATTTCCCTGAAAACGTGTGACAACCCTTGTAGTGCATATCCTTGTATGCAGTCAAGTGCACCCGGCTGGGAGCTGTCATGTTCCCGATTGCAGGGATAATGGGTTGCGACCATGGTTGTGTCGAGAGAGTATCCCAAGCCCCAGACAACTCAGTAGCAGTACCCCGAACCCGAGATCGCCGAACCGGCCGTAGGGCGTCGGGTCCGCCAGCGCGGCGGGCAGGTCGGCGTCGAGGACGCCGCGCGTGCCGAGTGGCAGGCGCGCCGTCACCCGCCCATAGGGATCGACGACGCCGGAGATGCCGGTGTTGGCGTTGCGGACCAGCGGCACCCCTTCCTCCACGGCGCGCACCCGGGCGATGGCGAAATGCTGGTGGGGGCCGGCGGTGAGGCCGTACCACGCGTCGTTGGTGAGGTTCAGCAGCCACCACGGGCGGTCGGCGGGGTCCGCGACGGCGGCGGGGAAGATGACTTCGTAGCAGATCAGCGGGCTGACCGGCGGCAGCCCGGGCAGGCGCAGCGAGCGCGGGCCGGGGCCGGCCGAGAACTCCGCCCCGTTGCCGGCGATGGCGCCGACCGGCAGGTAGCGGCGCAGCGGCATGTACTCGCCGAACGGGACGAGGTGGAACTTGTCGTAGGCGGCGACGACGGCGCCGCTGCCATCGACCGCCACCAGGGCGTTGTAGAACCGGCGCCCGCCGTCCGCCGCCGCCTCCGCCCGCGGCGCTCCGGTGATGACCAGGCCGCCGGGCGGCACCACGGCGGCGACCGCGCCGCGGCGTGCCGCGTCGTTGGCCAGGAAGAAGGGAACCGCGGTTTCCGGCCAGATGATGTGGGTCGGCGCCGCGCCGCCGGAGGGCGGGGGCAGCGCCGAGAGGGCGAGGTGGCGCTGGAAATTGGTCTCGCGCTCCGCCGGGTCCCATTTCAGGCGCTGGTCCACCGCGGCCTGGACGAGGCGCAGCCGCACCCCCGGCACCGTGTCGCCGGCACCGGCGCCAAGGCGCAGGGCGCCCCAGGCGGCGATGCCGGCGAACAGCGCCAGCCCGGCCGCCACGGCGACCGCGGCGCGGCGCGGCCGGGCCGCCGGGTCGCCCAGGGCCGCCGGCAGGGCGGCGACCGCGACGGTGAGCAGGCTCAACCCGTAGATGCCGACCACCGAGGCGCCCTGCAGCACCGGCAGCACCCCGACCCAGCCGTAGCCGGTGAGGTTCCAGGGAAATCCGGTGAAGGCATGGCCGCGCAGCCACTCCGCCGCCGCCCACGCCGCGGCGAACAGCAGCGGCCGCGCCACGCCCCGTGCCGGCACCGACCAGGCCGCGAGCGCCGCGGCGCCGGTGAACAGGGACAGCAGCATCGGCAGGCCGGCCGCCGCCAGCGGCAGCGCCCACCAGAAGCGGTCGATGTCGGTGAACAGCGCGACGCTGACCCAGTAGAGGCCGAGGAGATGGTGGCCGAAGCCGAAGCACCAGCCCACCGCGAAGGCGCCGCGCCGGCTGCGCACGCCCTCCAGCAGCCACAGCAGCCCGGGGAAGGCCACCAGCAGCACCGGCACGGCGTTGGCCGGGGGCAGGGCGAAGGCGGCCAGCCCGCCGAGGGCCGCGGCCGCGGCCAGGCGCCGCCACCCGCTCAACCGCGCCAACCCGGCGGCCGCGCGGCGCAGCGGGTTCTGGTGACTGATCGCGTCGGCGGTGTGCACGCGGGGGTCCCTCCGCAACGGTTGGGTGGTGGCGCCGGGCATCAGATGGGGGGAACGTGGTGGTGTTGCGACACCGCGTGGCCGGCGCGCCGCGCGGTCACGGCGCCAGCAGCCCGCGCAGGCGGTAGAGCTCCTCCAGGGCGCGGCGCGGCGTCAGGTCGTCGAGGTCGAGGGTCCGCAGGGCCTGCTCCAGCGGCGACGGGCCGGTCCCGGTCGGCTCCGCCGCCCCCGCCCCCGCCGTGGCGACGGGCGGCGCGGGCGGGCGCTTCAGGGCGGCGCTGAACAGCGGCAGGTCGTCGGCGAGGCGGAGGATGGCGGCGTTCTGCTCGCCCGATTCCAGGATCTTCAGCACCTCGCCGGCGCGGCCCACCACCGCGTCGGGCAGGCCGGCCAGCTTGGCCACGTGGATGCCGTAGCTGCGGTCGGCGGCGCCCGCCGCGACCTCGTGCAGGAACACCACGTCGCCTTGCCACTCCTTGATCCGCATGGTGTGGCACGACAGCGCCGGCAGCTTGGCCGCCAGCATGGTCAGCTCGTGGTAGTGGGTGGCGAACAGGGCGCGGCAGCGGTTGACGTCGTGCAGGTGCTCCACGCAGGCCCAGGCGATGGACAGACCGTCGAAGGTTGCGGTGCCGCGGCCGATCTCGTCGAGGATCACCAGGGCGCGGCCCCCGGACTGGTTCAGGATCGCCGCGGTCTCCACCATCTCCACCATGAAGGTGGAACGGCCGCGGGCCAGGTCGTCGGCGGCGCCGACCCGGCTGAACAGGCGGTCGACCACGCCGATGCGGGCGTGCTCGGCGGGCACGAAGCTGCCGATCTGGGCGAGGATGGCGATCAGCGCGTTCTGGCGCAGGAAGGTCGACTTGCCCGCCATGTTGGGGCCGGTCAGCAGCCACAGCCGGTTGTCCGGCGCGAGGTCGCAGTCGTTGGCGACGAAGGGGCCGCCGCTGGCGGCGTCCAGCACCGCCTCCACCACCGGGTGGCGGCCGCCACGGATCGCAAAGGCCAGGCTGTCGTCCACCTGGGGCCGGGTGTAGCGCCGTTCCGCCGCCAGCTCGGCCAGGGCCAGGGCCACGTCCAGCGCGGCCAGCGCGCGGGCCGCCGCGGCCACCGCCTCGGCCTGGTCGATGACCGCCCGCACGAGGTGGTCGAACAGCTCCTGCTCGACCGCCAGGGCGCGGTCCGCCGCCTCGGAGATGCGGCGCTCCAGGTCCGACAGCTCCACCGTGCCGAAGCGCACCGCGTTGGCCATGGTCTGGCGGTGCAGGAAGGTTTCCCGTGCCGCCGCCGACATCAGCTTGTCGGCGTGCGCCGCGCCGACCTCGATGTGGTAGCCCAGCACGTTGTTGTGTTTGATCTTGAGGTTCGCGACCCCGGCGATGCCGGCGTACTTCGTCTGCAGGCCGGCGATCAGCCGGCGGCTCTCGTCGCGCAGGGTCAGCAGCTCGTCGAGCGCCACCGAATAGCCCGGCGCGATGAAGCCGCCGTCGCGCGCCAGGAGCGGCAGCGTCGAGGCGAGCGCCTCGCCCAGCAGCGCCACCAGCGCGGTGTGCTCTCCCAGGCCGCGGGCCACCCGCTGCAGCCCGTCGGGCAGCGGGGTCGTGGCGCCGCCCAGCAGCAGCGCCCGCGCCTCGCCGGCGCAGGCCAGCGCCTCGCGCACCGCGGCGAGGTCGCGGGGGCCGCCGCGGCCCAGGGTCAGCCGGCTCAACGACCGCTCCAGGTCGGGGCAGCGGCCGAGCACGGCGCGCAGGTCGAGGCGCTGCCGCTCCTCGGCGACGGCGAACGCCACCATGTCGAGGCGCCGGGCGATGGCCGGCGGTTCGGTCAGCGGGGCGGCGAGATGGCCGGCCAGCAGGCGCGCGCCGGCCCCGGTGACCGTGCGGTCGATGGTGGCCAGCAGGCTGCCGCGGCGCTCGCCGGTGAGGGTGCGGGTCAGCTCCAGGTTGCGCCGGGTGGCGGCGTCGATCTCCAGCACCGCACCCGGCATCACGCGGCGCGGCGGCGCCAGCCGCGGCACCCGGCCCTTCTGGGTCAGCTCCACATAGGCGACCAGCGCCCCGGCCGCCGCCACCTCGGCCCGGCCGAAACCGCCGAAGGCGTCGAGCGTGCCGACCCCGTAGAGGGCGTGCAGGCGCTGGCGGCCGTTCTCGCTGTCGAAGCGGGGGTTGGGCAGCACCGCCATGCGGCGTTTCCACTCCCCCCACAGCTCGAACAGCTCGGGCGCCTGGGCCAGCCGTTCGGGCACCAGCAGCTCCTGCGGGTCCAGGCGGCCGAGCGCGGCGGCCAGCCCGGCGCGCGTCAGCGGCTGCACCGCCAATTCGCCGGTCGACAGCTCCAGCCAGGCCAGGGCCACCGCGCCGCCGGTCTCGGCCACCGCCGCCAGCCAGTTGGAGGACCGCGCGTCGAGCAGGGACTCCTCGGTCAGCGTGCCCGGGGTGACGATCCGCACCACGCCCCGCTTCACCACCGACTTCGCGCCGCGCTTCTTCGCCTCGGCCGGGTCCTCCATCTGCTCGCAGATGGCGACGCGGAAGCCCTGGCGGATCAGGCGCTCCAGGTAGGATTCGTGGCTGTGCACCGGGACGCCGCACATCGGGATGTCGGCGCCCAGGTGCTGGCCGCGCTTGGTCAGCGCGATGTCCAGCGCCTGGGCCGCGGCCACGGCGTCGTCGAAGAACATCTCGTAGAAATCGCCCATCCGGTAGAACAGCAGGCAGTCGGGATGGGCCCGCTTGATCTCCAGGAACTGCGCCATCATCGGCGTGGCGCCGTCGGGTATGGCGGCCTCGGCCGGGAGGGCGGGGGTGGCGTCGGGTGCGAGTGCGTCGGACACGGGGGGCGGCGACCAGCAGCGGTTCGGGGAAGGGCGGCCCCGTCATATAGCACCCTCGCGCCGGCGGCGCACCGCCGGCGCGCCACCCCCCGGCTCCGGCGCCGGCGTCCGGTCGCGCGCCGCCCCCCGCGGCCACCATGCCGCACTTGCCGTCACCGCCGCGAAGGACAGAAGCGCCGCCACGCTCCCGGCCGCGTCCCAGAGCCATCCGAACAGCGGCGCACCCGCCGTCTGCCCGAGCGCGACCGTCAGGAAGGGAAGGCCGAGGCCGAAATCCGGGTGGTCGGGAAACAGCGTGATCCCCCACAACAGGAACGCACCGGTCGACACGATGTAGGCCACGCCGAACAGCCCCATGACGGCGAAGGCGCCCGTCGGCGCAAGGGCCGCCGCGGCCAGGCCGGTCAGCGCCAGCGCCATGGCGCACAGGGCGGAGCGGTGGACCGGACCGATGCCGAAGCGGGTGGTGAGAAGGCCGGTGCCCGCTCCGGCGAGGCCGGCTGCGCCGAGAACGATCCAGGCCAGGGCGATGGCCCCATCGGCCATCCCGAGATCATCGCGCAGGATGTTGGCCCCGAAGGTCCAGATCGCGGTGCTGGCGGCACCCATCAGGAACGCGCTGGCGCAAAGCCCCGCAACGCCCGGGCGGGCCCACGCGGCGCCGGACAGGGCGCCGGACAGGACCGCCGAAGGCCGTCCGCGGGGGCTCGGCGGCACGGCGAACCACAGCCAGATCGTGACCGCCGCGCCGGTCGCCGCGAAGAGGCCGTAAAGGCCGCGCCAGTCCCCGGCGACGGTGGCTGCGGCGACACCGGAGAGGATGATCCCGGCGGCCGTGCCGGCATTGATCGCGCCGTTCGCCGCCGGGCGGGCGCCGTCGTCGAGGCATCGCGCCACCGCGGCGGCCAGCGGCGGCGACGTCAGCCCCGTGCTCAGCCCCGCCAGTGCGATCGCGGGGCCGAGGCTCCAGCCCGACGACGCGACGGTGACCAGCGCCAGGCCGCCCGTCGCGGTCACACCGGCCAGCGCGGCGATGCGGCGGTCGCCGAGCCGCGGGCCCGCCAGGAACGCGGCGATGATGCCAAGGCAATAGGCTGCGAACGCGCCGCCCCCGATCCAGCCGGCCGCCGCCGCGCTCAACGAGAGGTCTTGGCGCAGATCCGGGAGCAGGAGCCCGTACGCGAAGCGGGCCAGACCATAGGTCAGCGCGGTGAGGGCAAACGCGGCGGCGACGAGATTGACCCGCCCGCCCATCACGCCCGGCCTCGGGCCAGGCTCACGAGAGCCTCGGCCCCGCGCTTGGCCGCGGCGACGACGGACACCCCGGACACGCTCGCCGCCGCCATGGCGCCCTCGAAAAGGACCCACACCTGGGTGGTGAGTTCGGCATCGGCATGGCCCAGCGCCGCCTCGACGCGTCGGGCGATCTCGCCTTCGAAGGCCCGCTTCTGGCGCTGCACGAGGCCGACGACGTCCGCGCTGGCTCCGGCGTATTCGCCGCGCGCGCGCAGCAGCATGCAGCCCTGCGCCCCGTGCTCGGCCAGCCAGTGCTGCAGCGCGTCGAACAGCTCGCCAATAGGGTCGGCGCCGTCGCGGTGGGCCTCCAGCCGGTCCATGAAGGCGCGGTGCCGGCGGTCCAGCACCGCGAGCACCAGCCCGTCGCGCGAGCCGAAGTGCTTGTAGAGCGTCCGCGTCGACGCGCCGCAGACGGCGAGGATGCCGTCGATGCCGATGCCTCGGAAGCCCTCCGCTTCGAACGCGAGAGTCGCTCCGGCGATCAGGGTGGTGCGCTTGTCCATGGCAGCGCATGTAAAGCGATCGTTTTACATGTCAATGGCGGCCGGCCGGCCAGCGTCGGGGACGGGTGCCCCGAACCGTGGAATGGCTGCCCCGAAACCGTGGGATGGGAACCGTCGTTCATGTTGCCGCAGGGGGCGATCACCGGCCCGTCCGCCGTGTTAAGCTGGGCGTCGCCCGAGCGCCGGCACCGCAACGCCGGCCGGAGCCAACGCGAAAAGGAGAGGAGCCGTGGCGCAGGACACCGACACCCCCCGCCAGGTGCGCGAAGTGGTCGCGCTGTTCGACCGGCGTGCCGATTTCGACCGCGCGGTCGACGCCGTGGTCGCGGCGGGCTTCCCGCGCGAAGACCTCAGCGTGCTCGCCTCGCACACCTCGCTGGACGCCGCCGACCCGCCGACCCCGCCACGCGACGAGGCGCTGCTGGGCCTGGTGGGGGAGCTGAAATACGCGTTTCCCTTGACCACCGCCGGCCTCATCGCCCTCGTCGGCGGGCCGATCACCGCGCCGCTGGCGGCGCTGGTGGCGGCCGGGCTGGGCGGCGCTGCCATCAAGGACTACCTGGACGAGCTGACCAGCCACCCCGAGCCCGACGCGTTCGCCCGGGCGCTCGAGGCCGGCGGCCTCATCCTGTGGGTGCGCGTCCCCGACGCCGCGGCCGAGCAGCGGGTCGGCGCCCTTCTCGCCGGGGCCGGTGGCCGCAACGTCCACCATGCCCTGCGCGACGTCTGAACCGGGCCGGTCCGCCACCCGTCCACCACCCGTCCACCACCCGTCCGCCGCCGGTCCGCCGCAGCCCCCTTCCCGCCGGAAGGGGGCGTTTCCATGGGCGGCGCAGGCTGCGGCTTGACCGCCGCGGCGGCGCCGACCATAGTGCCGCGCATGAACTGTACGGTTCAGTTCACTCTCGCTGCGCTGCGGACGAGGGAGGTCCTGGGGAACCCGCGGGGGCGTGCGCGCCATGAAGAAGATCATCGCTCTCGTCGCTCTGGCGCTGCTGCTGACGGCCGGCGGATGGACGGGCTGGTCGTGGTGGACCGAGGGCCGCTTCCTGGAGAGCACCGACAACGCCTATGTCGAGGCCGACATCACCACCATCAGCCCGCGCATCGACGGGTCCATTGCCGCGGTGACGGTGGTGGACAACCAGGAGGTCCGCCGGGGCGACGTGCTGCTGCGCATCGATGACCGCGACTACCGCGCCAAGGTCGACCAGGCCGCGGCCAGCGTCGCCGCGAGCCGCGCCAGCATCGCCACCATCGACAGCCGGCTCGGTCTGGAGACCGCGCTGATCGCGCGCGCCGCGGCCGACGTGGCGTCGGCGCACGCCGAGCTGTCGCGCGCCCGCGCCGACCGCGACCGCTACGCCGCGCTGGCCGGCCACAACTTCGCCAGCCAGCAGACCCTGTCCAACACGATGGCCGACGCCGAGAAGGCGCGCGCCGCCCTGGCCCGCGCCGAGGCCGATCTCACCGCCGAGCGCGAGCAGGTGGCGGTTCTGGGAAGCGAGCGCAGCGCCGCCGAGGCCAGCCTGGCCCAGGCGGAGGCGGCCCTGACCCTGGCCCGCATCGATCTCGAGAACACCGTTCTGCGGGCCCCGGTCGACGGGGTGGTCGGCAACCTGGCGGCGCGGGTCGGGCAATACGTGCACGCCGGCAGCCAGACCATGGCGGTGGTGCCGCTCGGCGCGGCCTATGTCACCGCCAACTTCAAGGAGACGCAGATCGCCGGGCTCACGGTCGGGCAGCCGGTCCGGGTGACGGTGGACGCCTTCCACGGGCAGGAGGTGACCGGGCGCATCGACAGCCTGGCCCCGGCGTCCGGGGCGCGGTTCAGCCTGCTGCCGCCGGAGAACGCCACCGGCAACTTCACCAAGATCGTGCAGCGCGTGCCGGTGCGGGTCGCGCTCCCCGCGGACGGTCCGCTGGCCGGCCGGCTGCGGCCCGGCCTGTCGGTGGTGGTGACGGTGGACACCCGCGCGCCGGGCGGCGCTCCGCCGGACGGGCCCGCCATGGCCGCGCGCTGACTGGGGGACGGCGATGACCGGCCCGACCGCCGCGGCGGCCGCCCCTCCGGCGGTCAGCGCCCGCACCATGGTCGGCTTCGTCGCCATGGTGTTCGGCATGTTCCTGGCGATCCTGGACATCCAGATCGTCGCCTCCAGCCTGCGCCAGATCCAGGCCGGCGTCTCGGCCAGCGCCGACGAGATCGTCTGGGTGCAGACCAGCTACCTGATCGCCGAGGTGGTGATGATCCCGCTGTCGGGCTACCTGTCCCGGCTGCTGTCGACGCGGGTGCTGTTCACCGCCTCGGCGCTGGGCTTCACGCTGATGAGCTTCCTGTGCGCCCAGTCCTCCAGCATCGACGAGCTGGTGCTGTGGCGCACCCTCCAGGGCTTCGTCGGCGGGGCCATGATCCCCACCGTGTTCGCCACCACCTTCCTCACCTTCCCGCCGGCCAAGCGGGCGCCGGTGACGGTGACCATCGGGCTGGTGGCGACGCTGGGGCCGACCATCGGCCCGACCCTGGGCGGCTACCTCACCGAGCAGTTCGACTGGCACTGGCTGTTCCTGATCAACCTGGTGCCGGGCCTGATCGTCGCCGGGCTGGTGTGGCGCCTGATCGACATCGACCGCCCGACCCCCGGTCTGCTCAAGGGCATCGACCTGGTCGGCATGGTCCTGATGGCGGTCTTCCTCGGCAGCCTGGAGTACGTGATCGAGGAAGGGGCCCGCAACCAGTGGTTCGATGACGAGGCGATCGTCCGCTTCGCCATGGTGGCGGTGGTGGCCGGGGTGCTGTTCGTGTGGCGGGTGCTGACCTACCGCCAGCCGATCGTCGACCTGCGCGCCCTGCGCAACGTCAACTTCGCCATGGGCTGCGCCTACGGCTTCGTCATCGGCATCGGCCTCTACGGGTCGGTCTACGTGCTGCCGCTCTACCTCGGCCAGATCCGCGGCCTCAACGCGCAGCAGATCGGCACCACCATGTTCGTGACCGGCATCACCCAGTTCCTGTCGTCGCCGGTCGCCGGCATCCTCTCGTCCAAGGTCGACGTGCGCAAGGTGCTGGCGCTGGGCTTCGCGCTGCTGGCCACCAGCTTCCTGGTGTCGACGCCGATCACCGCCCAGTGGGATTTCGACCAGTGGTTCGTGCCGCAGATCCTGCGCGGCATGGGGCTGATGTTCTGCATCATCCCCATCACCACCCTGGCGCTGGGCACCCTGGCGCCCGATCAGATGAAGAACGCCTCCGGGCTGTTCAACCTGATGCGCAATCTGGGCGGCGCCTTCGGCCTGGCCGGCATCAACACGGTGATCACCGAACGCTCGGCCCTGCACGGCCAGCGCCTGGCGGAATGGGTCAACCCGGCCCGCCCCGAGGTCGCCGGCTGGCTCGACGCGGTGTCCGCCGCGCTGGCCCGCGCGGTGCCGGGCGACGCCGAGATCCAGGCGCTGCGTCTCCTCGCCGCCCGGGTGCAGACCCAGGCGGCGGTGATGACCTTCGCCGACGTCTTCCTGGTGATGGGCACCCTGTTCGTCCTGGCGCTGGCGACCCTGCCGTTCGTGCGCCGGCCCCGGCTGGGCGGCGGCGGCGGCGGCCATTGAGCGGGCGCCGCCGCCGCGGCCGACCTTGAGCGGGCGCCGCCCCATGCGGGATCATCCGGATGGTCGCCGTGGCCGCGGGAATGGCGGGCCCGCGCCAAACGTTTGCAGGCGGTGACATCCACGGACGAAAGGTTCCGCCCCATGCGAACGACGCTCCCGGCCGCCGCGCTTCTGGCCGCGCTGTCCGCCGCCGCCCTGCCCGGGCCCGCGCTCGCCCAGGATCCCGCGATCGGAGAGCCGGCGGCCCCCCCTGCGGCGGTCCCTCCTCCGGCGGCCCCTCCGCCCGCCGCGCACAAGCCGGTGGCCAAGCCGGCCGTGGACGCCATGGCGGAGAGCGAGAAGGTGCGCGTCGAGCGCCTTCTGGGCCTGCCGGTGATCGGCGCCGACGGCGAGGCGCTCGGCGAGGTCACGGACGTGCTGCTCGATGCGCGCAGTGGTGCGGTGACGCAGATCGTGGTCGCCAGCGGCGGCTTCCTCGGCATCGGCGAGAAGCAGATCGCCGTGGACTACGCGGCCGTCACCGTCAACAACGAGCAGCGGCAGGTCGAGGTCCGCGACCTCACCCGCAGGGGGGTGGACGGCATGGAGGCCTTCCGCGACGCCGGCGGCGCCTCCTCGCTCGACCGCCCGGCGCGCTGACCCGCCCGGCGCGCCGCGCCGGTCATCCCACCAGCGGGTAGTCGCGCAACGCCACGTAGACCGGGCCGCTGCGGCCGAGGTGACTCTGGAACAGCGTGAACCGGTCGATGCGGACGGGGCCGGCGCGGAACAGCCCCCGTTCCTCGAGGAAGCGCGCCACGCGCTCGCGCGGGGCGTCCTTGAGGCGGGCCAGGGTGACGTGGGGCGAGAACTTGCGTTCCTCCCGCGCCTCGCCGGCCCGCACCACCGCCGATTCGACCTTGGCCTGGAGGTGGGCCAGCCCCTCGTTGCGCTCCACCCCCGCCCACAGGATGCGGGCGGCGCGGCCCGAGCCGAAGGCGCCGACCCCGTCGAGCACCAGGTGGAAGGCCGGTGCGGACACCGTGGACAGCGCCGCGTCGAGGTCGTGCAGGCGGTCGTCCGGCACCTCGCCGATGAACCGCAGGGTGAGGTGGAGGGTCTCCGCCTCGGCCCAGCGGGCACCGGGAACGCCGCCGCCCAGGCCGGCAAGCCGCTGGCGCAGGTCGGCGGGGAGCTCCAGCGCGACGAACAGTCGGATCATGGCGCACCTTCGCCGTCCCCCGGCCCCGCCGGGGCGTCGGGCGGGCTACGGGCAGGGATCGGGATGGACGGCGTGCACCGCCTCGATGTCCTTCAGCACCTCCGGCGCGAGGCGGAGGTCGAAGGCGTCGATGTTCGATTCCAGGTGCGCCATGGTGGTCGCGCCGATCAGCGCCGAGGTGACGAAGGGCTGGTGGGCGACGAAGGCGATCGCCATCTGGGTGGCGTCCAGGCCGTGGCGCCGGGCGATCTCGAGGTAGGCGCGGGTGGCGGTGTCGGCGTTGGGCGTCTCGTAGCGCGACGCCCGGTGGTCGATGGCCCGCCGGGTGCCGGGCGGCACCGCGCCGTCCAGGTACTTGCCGGCGAGGGTGCCCGCGGCCAGCGGCGCGTAGGCCAGCAGGCCCACGTCCTCGCGCAGCGCCACCTCCGACAGGCCCTGCTCGAAGCCGCGGTTCAGCAGGTTGTAGGCGTTCTGGATGCTGGCGGGGCGGGCCAGGCCGCGGGAATCCGCCAGCGCCAGGGAGGCCATGGTGCCCCACGGCGTGTCGTTGGACAGGCCCCAGGCGCGGATGGTGCCGGCCTTCACCAGTTCGTCCAGCACCGACAGCGTCTCCTCCAGCGGCGCGCCGTCGTCCTCCGGGCGGTGCTGGTAGCTGCGCGTCCCGAACCGTACGGAGATCCGGTCGGGCCAGTGGAGCTGGTAGAGATCGATCCAGTCCGTCTGCAGGCGGCGCAGGCTGTCCTCCACCGCGGCCAGGATGTTGGCACGGTCGAGCCGGGCGTTGCCGCCGCGCACCCAGTCGAAGCCGCCACGGGCCTGGCCGATCACCTTGCTGGCGAGAACCACCTTGTCGCGGCCGCCGCGGCTCTTGAACCAACGTCCGATGATGGTCTCGGTGCGGCCGTAGGTGTCGGCGGTGGGCGGCACCGCGTACATCTCCGCGGTGTCCCAGAAGGTGACGCCGCGCTCCAGCGCGCGGTCCATCTGCGCATGGCCCTCGGCTTCGGTGTTCTGGCGGCCCCAGGTCATGGTGCCGAGGCCGATGGCGCTCACCGTCAGGCCGGTGCGGCCGAGCGGGCGGTATTCCATTCTGCGATCCCGATGTTTGGAGTCAGACGAAGAGGGTGAGGACGCCGGTATAGCCGTAGAGGCGGTTGTGCGAAATCTCGCCGTTGGCGAAGAATCCCGCCAGCGGCACGTCGCCCAGCGCGGCCCGGATCGCCGCGATCTCGCCGTTCTCGCCGAACAGGCCGGGGCCGCGGGCGAGGCAGCTGACGTAGACGCCGCCCTTGGGCGGCCCAGGCAGGCGGCGCTTCAACCCGGCCAGCATGCGCTGCAGGTCGGTGGCGGCGGCCTGGCGGTCGCGCCGGGTGAACAGGATCGGCTGCCCCGCCTGCACCCGCTCGGCGATGGCCAGCCAGCCGGTGCGCGGGTCGATGGCGACGAGGTCGCGCACCAGGTGGTCGCCGGTGTCGGTGCCGGCGATGGGCAGGCCGGCGAAGATGTAACCGGCGACGCCGGCCAGGTTGCGGGCCAGCAGATCGCCGATGTCCTCCTTGAACACGTCCAGCGCCGGCCGCCCGTCGATCTCGACGATGACGTTCTCCTCGGCCGCGGTGATGGTCCGCAGCGGGCCGATGGGCGAGCAGCCCTGGGTCTGGCCGGTGGCCACGGCGACGCCGGGGCCGAACAGCACGCCCGACAGCCCGCCGTCACCGACCGGCCCGCCGCCGCTGCCGGAGCCTGGGCCGGTGCCGGTGACGGGGGCGGTGAACTGCGGGAAGGCGCCGCCCCGCGACGAGGTCAGCCCGCCGACCAGGAAGGCACCGGTGCTGTCCGCGACCTGTCCGATCAGGTCGGCGAGGCGATCGTGGCGCGGGTCCGCATGCACCAGGCCCAGCGCCGCGCCGTTGCGGTCCAGCCACCCGCCGGCCGCCCGCCGCAGCGGCGCGAGATCGCCGTTCACGACGGGAAAGACGCGGTAGGAGTCCGGTGCCAGGCGGGTGGCCAGGATGGCGATGGCGGGGGTGTCGAAATGCTCCTCCGCCCCGCCCAGCACCCCGATGCCGGCGGTGCCGACCCAGTCCTGGATGCCGGTGACGCCGCGCAGCAGGGTGACGATGCTGGTGGCGTGGTCGGCCAGCGCGTCGGAGACGTAAAGGAAGCCCAGCGTGCAGCCGCGCACCGGACCCAGCCGGTCCAGGCACGCCTTCACGGTCTGGCCCCAGTCGGCGCCGCTCGCCGAGGCGGCGTGGAACGGGGCGTCCGCGGCGACGGTCATGGCTCAGCCCCCCGGCGTGCCGGCGCCGGCCCGGTCGACCAGGCGCGCGACGTCGGGCAGGATGCGGCGGACGATCTCCCGCACGCCGGTGGCGTTGGGATGGATGCCGTCGCCCTGGTTGAGGGCGGGATCCGTGGCGACGCCCTCCAGGAAGAACGGGTAGAGGGCCACGCCGTGCTTGGCCGCGAGGTCGGGATAGATGGCGTCGAACGCGTCGGTGTAGGCGCGCCCCAGGCTGGGGTTGGCCCGCATCCCGGTCAGCAGCACCGGGATGCGGCGCGCGGTCAGGGTGGCGAGGATCGCGTCGAGGTTGGCCCGCGCCGACGCCGGGTCGATGCCGCGCAGCATGTCGTTGGCGCCCAGTTCGACGAGGACGGCATCGGGGGCGTCGGCCAGCGCCCAGTCCAGGCGGGCGCGGCCGCCGGCCGTGGTGTCCCCCGACACCCCGGCGTTGATCACCTCGACCGCGTGTCCCTGGGCGCGCAGGGCGTCCTCGAGCCGGGCGGTGAACCCGTCCTCCTCGGCCAGGCCGTAGCCGGCGGTGAGGCTGTCGCCCAGGGCCAGCAGCCGCACCGGCGCGGCCGCGGCGCTCACGCCGGCCGCCCCCGACAGCAGCGCGCCCAGCACGAGGGCGGCCGCCACCGCGGCCCTGGCGGGCGCGTTGAAAAGGCGGCGCGCCATGCCATATGGCCAAGGGCCTTTCCGCCCGTTCGCGAGATCCATTGCAATGTCCCGACCCGAGTCCCCGGTTCAACCGATCGTCGCCCTCGACGACGTCCACCTCAAATTGGACAGCGGGGCCGGGCCCGTCAACATCCTGCGCGGCCTCAATCTGTCGGTGGGGGCCGGCGAGAGCGTCGGCGTGGTCGGCCCGTCGGGGTCCGGAAAGTCGACCATGATGATGGTCATGGCCGGGCTGGAGCGGCCGACCTCGGGGCGCGTCCGCGTCGCCGGCCGCGTCCTCGGCGACCTGGACGAGGACGGGCTGGCCCGCTTCCGCCGCGACCACGTCGGCATCGTCTTCCAGGGGTTCCACCTCGTGCCGACCATGACGGCGCTGGAGAACGTCGCGGTGCCCCTGGAGTTCGCCGGGGCGCGCGACGCCTTCGAGCGCGCCCGCGCCGGGCTGGAGGCGGTCGGACTCGGCCACCGGGTGACCCACTATCCCGGCCAGCTCTCCGGCGGCGAGCAGCAGCGCGTCGCCATCGCCCGTGCCTTCGTCGCCGAGCCGTCGCTGCTGCTGGCCGACGAACCCACCGGAAACCTCGACCTCGGCACCGGCGGGCACATCGTCGAGCTGCTGTTCGACCTCGCACGGCGGCGCGGCACGACCCTGGTGCTGATCACCCACGACCCGGCCCTGGCGGCGCGCTGCGACCGCACCGTGACGCTGCAGGACGGGCGGATCGTCACCGACGTCCGGGCCCCGGCCATCCGCGCGGCGGGGGAGTGAGCATGGCCCGCCTTCTGCTCGCCCTGCGCTTCGCCCGGCGCGAGCTGCGCGGCGGCCTGCGCGGCTTCCGCATCTTCCTCGCCTGCCTCGCCCTCGGCGTGGCCGCCGTCGCCGCGGTGCAGTCGGTGTCCGGCGGCATCCTCGACGGGCTGCAGGCCGACGGCCGCGCCATCCTCGGCGGCGACGCGGCGGTCCGCCAGATCTACACCCCGGCGAGCGCCGAGCAACGCGCCTTCCTGGAGGCCTCCGGCCGCGTGTCGACCACGGTGGAGGCACGCGCCATGGTGCGCGCCGGCGACGGCGCCGCCGCCGCCGCCGCCGCCGCCGATCGGGCGTCCCTGGTGGAGATGAAGGCGGTGGACGGCGCCTATCCGCTCTACGGCCGGCTGGCGCTGCGCGACGGCGGCGACGCCCCGGCCGCCCTTGAGGCGGCGCTGGCGCGCCGCGACGGCCGCTGGGGCGCGGTGGTGGAGGACACGGTGCTCGACCGGCTGGGGCTCGACGTCGGCGACGCCCTGCGCCTGGGCGACGCCACGCTCACCGTGCGCGACGTCATCGCCCGCGAGCCCGACCGCGCGTCCGGCGGCGGCTTCAGCCTGGGCCCGCGGGTGCTGATCGCCCTCGACGCGCTGGCGGAGACGGGGGTCGAGCGCCCGGGCAGCCTGCTCTACTGGACCCACAACGTGGCGCTGCCGCCGGGAACCGGCCTCGAGGGGTGGCGCGCCGCGCTGGACGAACGCTTTCCCGACGCCGGATGGCGGGTGCGCGACTTCACCAACGCCTCGCCGCAGATCGCCCGCTTCATCGAGCGCATGACGCTGTTCCTGACCCTGGTCGGGCTGACCGCCCTGCTGGTCGGCGGCGTCGGCGTCGGCAACGCCGTGCGCGCCCACCTCGACGAGCGCGCGGCCACCGTCGCCACCATGAAGTGCCTGGGCGCGCCCGGCGCCCTGGTGTTCGAGACCTACCTCGCGCAGATCATGATCCTGGCGGTGTTCGGCGTCGTCCTGGGGCTGGCGCTGGGCGCCGCGGCCCCGCTGGCCCTCGGTGCGTTCCTGGAGGGGCTGCTGCCGGTGACGGTGCGCGTCGGCGTCTACCCCGGCGCGCTGGCCGTCGCCGCGGCCTTCGGCCTGCTCACGGCGCTGACCTTCTCGCTGTGGCCGCTGGGCCGGGCGCGGGAGGTGCCGGCGGGCGCCCTGTTCCGCGACACCGTGGCGCCCGCCGGCGGGCGGCCGCGGGCGCTCTACATCGTGGCGACGGTGGTGTGCGGGCTGGCGCTGGCGGGCCTCGCCGTGGCGACCGCCCACCACAAGGTGTTCGCCCTGTGGTTCGTGGGCGGCGCGGCGGCCACCCTGGCCGCCTTCCGCCTCGCCGCCTCCCTGGTGGTCCGCGCCGCCGCCCGGGCGGGCCGGCCGCGCCGGCCCGGCCTGCGCCTGGCGCTGGCCAACCTGCACCGGCCGGGCAACCCGACCGGCAGCGTCGTGCTGTCCCTCGGCCTCGGCCTCACGGTGCTGGTGGCGATCGCCCTGATCCAGGGCAACTTCGCCCGGCGCATCGCCGAGACCATCCCGGCGGGGGCCCCCGCCTTCTTCTTCATCGACATCCAGCCGGACCAGTACGACGCGGTGCGCGACGCGGTGCTGGCGGTGCCCGGGGCGTCGGGCTTCGCCGCCGTCCCATCCCTGCGTGGCCGCATCGAGAGCGTCAACGGCATTCCCGCCGAGCAGGCCATCGCCAACCGCGACGAGGCCTGGGTGCTGCGCGGCGACCGCGGCGTGACCTATTCCACCACCCTGCCCGCGGGCAGCGAGGTCGTCGCCGGCGCCTGGTGGCCGGCCGACTACGCGGGGCCGCCGCTGGTCTCGGTCCACACGGCGGTGGCCGAGGCCCTGGCGATCGGTCCCGGCGACCGGCTGGGGGTCAACATCCTGGGCCGCACCATCGAGGCCGAGGTCGCCAGCGTGCGCGAGGCCGATTTCTCGACGCTCGCCCTCAACTTCACCATCGTGTTCGCCCCCGGTGCCTTGGAAGGGGCGCCGCAGACCTGGATCGCCACCGTCCACGCCGACGGCCGCGATCCGGAAGCGGCGGTCCAGCGCGCGGTTCTGGCCGGCTTTCCCAACGTCACCGTGGTGCGGGTCAGGGACGCCCTCGACACCGTCACCGTCATGCTCGGGCACATCGGCACGGCGGTGCGGATCACCGCTGCCATCACCCTGGTCGCCGGCACCCTGGTGCTGGCCGGCGCGGTGGCGGCCGGCCATCGCCGGCGGGTCTACGACGCCGTCGTGCTGAAGGTTCTGGGGGCGACGCGCGGCGACGTGCTGCGTGCCTTCCTGATGGAATACGGGATTCTGGGCCTGATCACCGCGGCCATCGCCGGGCTGGTCGGCACGGCGACCGCATGGGCGGTGCTGACCCAGCTGATGGACTGGGACTGGGCGTTCATCCCCTCGGCGGTGCTCGGCACCGCCGCCCTGTGCACCGCCATCACACTGGCCTTCGGCTTCGTCGGCACGTGGCGGGCGCTGAGTCAGCCGGCGGCGCCGTTGCTGCGGAACGAGTGAAGACGCAATATATTGGATGCCACACTCCAGTGTTCGCCCGACATGACAACGCTTTCATGCAGTCGCCCGGCCGCTCGATTCCCGTTGAACTCTATCGCCATATGCCCAATATAAGCGGCCAGGGATACAAACGACCGAACCGAGGGACCAACCATGGCTGACCCGGCTTTCCAACGCTATGCGAGCGCGGGCCGCGCCGTCGATCAGGGCTACTTCGACGAGGGCCTGCGGCAGTTCATGCTGCGCATCTACAACTACATGGGCGGCGGCCTGGTGGTCACCGGCCTGGTGGCCTTCTTCGCCTCGACCAGCCCGGAGCTGATGCAGACGCTGTTCGCCACCCCGCTGAAGTGGGTGGTGATGCTGGCGCCGCTGGCCTTCGTGATGGTGCTCTCGTTCGGCATCAACCGGCTGTCGTTCGGCGCGGCCCAGGCGATCTATTGGGCCTATTGCGGCGTCATGGGGCTGTCGCTGTCGACCATCTTCCTGGTCTTCACCGGCGCCAGCATCGCGCTGACCTTCTTCATCACCGCCTCGACCTTCCTGGCGATGAGCCTGTACGGCTACACCACGAAGGCCGACCTGTCGAAGATGGGCACCTTCCTGATGATGGGCCTGATCGGCATCATCATCGCCAGCCTGGTCAACATCTTCGTCGGCTCCAGCGCGCTGGAGTTCGCGATCTCGGTGATCGGCGTCCTGGTGTTCACCGGCCTGACGGCCTGGGACACGCAGCGCCTGAAGATGGTGTATTCGGAGAACCACGACCAGGAGTCGACGGGCAAGCTGGCCCTGATGGGGGCGCTGACCCTCTACCTCGACTTCGTGAACCTGTTCATGTTCATGCTGCAGTTCCTCGGCCAGCGCAACGACTAGCGCGCGCCGCACCGGCTTCCGGACGGGGCCGCCCGGGGGGACACACCCCCGGGCGGCCCTTTTCGCGTCCGGCAACCCGTGCGGGGGCCGGAGCGTTGTAAGCAGGGACCGCCCTTCCAAGGAGCCTTCCCATGCCCAAGCCCGTCGTCGTGACGATTCCCCACCAGCTCGGCCGGGAGGAGGCGCAGCGCCGCCTGCGCGGCGGCCTGGAGACGGCGCGCGGCCAGCTCTCGGCCGTCAACGCCCACCTCGACGAGACCTGGACCGAGGAGGGGCTGAACCTGCGGGTCGGCGCGCTCGGCCAGACCATCGACAGCCGCATCACCGTCGCCGAGGACCACGCCCGCATCGAGGTCGACCTGCCCTGGGTGCTGGCCATGCTGGCGGAAAAGGTCCAGGCCAAGATCCGCAAGCACGGGGCCCTGCTGCTGACCCGGTCGTGAGCGGGGCGGCCGCTCCGGCCGGTTCTCCGGCCGCTCCCGGCGGCGGCGCGTCGCCACCGTTGTCTCGGTTCCCGGTGCAGGGATAGGATGGCGTCCGCGGGCGTGCGCCGCCCCGGCCCCGCCATGGGCGCCGGAGACCGCGGCCGCCGGAACCCGCGCCCCGCCCCTGCTCCCGCATGCGTCCGCGTCCGGGCGCGCCGGGCGAGGCGGCGGCGCCACCAACCGAAAGGCCTCCGTGCTGTCCCCGCTCGCCCACCGCACCTACCGTCACCTGTTCGGGGCCCAGGTCGTGGCCCTCGTCGGCACGGGGCTGTTGACGGTGGCGCTCGGCCTGCTCGCCTACGATCTGGCGGGCGCCGACGCCGGCGCGGTGCTGGGGACGGCGCTGGCGATCAAGATGGTCGCCTATGTCGGCGTCGCGCCGGTCGCCGGCGCGTTCGCCGGCCGGCTGCCGCGGCGCGGCTTCCTGGTCGCCATGGACGCGATCCGCGCGGCCATCGCCCTGTGCCTGCCGTTCGTCACCGAGGTCTGGCAGATCTACGTCCTGATCGTGCTGTTGCAGTCCGCGTCCGCCGCGTTCACGCCGATCTTCCAGGCGATGATCCCGGACGTGCTGCCCGACGAGGCGGAGTACACCCGGGCGCTGTCCCTGGCCCGCCTCGCCTACGACCTGGAGAGCCTCGCCAGTCCCGCGCTCGCCGCGGCCCTGCTCGCCATCGTCAGCTACCACGACCTGTTCGCCGGCACGGTGGTCGGCTTCCTGGGCTCGGCGGTGCTGGTGGTCAGCGTCACCCTGCCGAACCCCGCGCCGGAGCACGGGCGCGCCGGCGTCTACGACCGGATCACCCGCGGCGCCCGCATCTACCTCAAGACGCCGCGCCTGCGCGGGCTGCTGGCGCTCAACGGCGCGGTCGCCGCCGCCGGGGCCCTGGTGATCGTCGACACGGTCGTCCTGGTGCGCGGCCGGCTGGGCGGCACCGAGGCCGAGGTCGCCGTCGTGCTCGCCGCCTACGGCGCCGGGTCGATGGCGGCGGCGTTGCTGCTGCCGCGCCTTCTCGAGCGGCGGTCGGACCGCCCCGTCATGCTGGCCGGGGCGTGGCTGCTCGTCGCCGGGACGCTGTCCATGGCCACCGTGCTCGCCGCCGGCGGCCTGCCGCAGCACCTGCGGGCGGCGCTGCCGCTGCTGCTGCCGGTGTGGTTCGTGCTGGGCGCGGCCAACGCCGCGGTGCTCACGCCCACAGGCCGGCTGCTGCGCCGGTCGGCGCACGCCGAAGACCGCTCGGCGGTGTTCGCGGCGCAGTTCGCGCTCAGCCACGCCTGCTGGCTGGTGGCGTACCCGCTGGCCGGCTGGCTGGCATCCGGGGCGGGGCTGGGCGCCGCGTTCACGGTTCTCGGAGCGTCGGCCGCCGCGTCGGCGGCGCTCGCCGCCCGCCTCTGGCCGGCCGGCGATCCGGTCGAGGTCGCGCACGTCCACGCCCCCGTCGGCCACGACCATCTCCACGTCCACGACTCCCACCACGAGCATGAGCACGAAGGCTGGGAGGGTCCGGAGCCGCACGCCCATCCCCACCGGCACGGCGGTCTGCGCCATTCCCATGCCCTGGTCATCGACCGCCACCACCACGACTGGCCCGCCGGCGGCTGATCGCCGAACGGCCGGCCGGTCCACGCGGAAGACACGCAAGCGACGAGGACTCCAGCGATGACACCCTGCCCCTGCGGTTCGCCCCGCGCGTTCGAGGACTGCTGCGGCCCGATGCTGGCCGGCGCCCCGGCGCCGACGGCGGAAGCCCTGATGCGGTCGCGCTACACCGCCTTCGTGCGCGGCGACATCGATTACGTCGACCGCACCCACGCGCCGGAGATCCGCGACGACTTCAACCGGGCGGAAGCCGAGCGGACCGCCGAGGAGGCCGAGTGGCAAGGCCTGGAGGTGGTGCGTGCCGTCGAGGACGGCGACGAGGCCAGCGTGGAGTTCGCCATCCGCTTCCGCCGCGACGGCGAGGACCTGCGCCACCGCGAGCGCGCCCGTTTCCGTCGCGAGGACGGCCGCTGGCTCTATGTTTCCGGCGAGGTCAACCCCAAGGGCGAACCGCGGCGCGTCACGAAGGTCGGCCGCAACGACCCCTGCCCCTGCGGGTCGGGCCGCAAGCACAAGGCCTGCTGCGGGCGCTGACCGCCATGGACCCGCGATTCTCCTGCACCGCCTGCGGCAAGTGCTGCCACGGCATGCTGCCGCTGACCCTGAAGGACGCCGTCGCCCACGCCGGGCGGTTCCCCCTGGCCATGGTGTGGACGCCGGTGCGCCCGAACGCCCGGTCCTTCGGCCTCGTCGGCCGGCTGGGCACGACCGTGCGGCTGCCCAACCGCAAGACGGTCGCGGTCATGATCGTCCCGACGGCCTACATCCCGCCCTCCATGCCCTGCCCGGAACTGCGGCCGGACAACCTCTGCGCCATCCACGACGACAAGCCGTCGCGCTGCCGCACCATGCCCTTCTACCCCTACCGCGACGAGACCGACCAGGCCGACCTGCTGGTTCCGCGCAAGGGGTGGGACTGCGACACCTCGGCGGCCGCCCCGGTCGTCTACAGCAACCGCACCATTGTCGACCGGGAGGCCTTCGACCGGGAGCGCGCCGACCTGCTGGAGCAGGCGCCGACGATGCGCACCTACGCGGACTACGCCGTCAAGTACATGCCCTGGATCCTCAAGGATCTGGCCGCACAGGCCGCCAAGCCGGTCGCCGGCACGCTGGTCACCAGCCTGTCGTCCTTCCTGACGGCGACCCGCCGGCCCGACGCCGTGGCCTTGGCGGCGGCGCAGGCTCCGGTGATGCACGCCATGGCGGAGCGCACCCGCGACGATCCGGCCCTGCGGGACTTCCACCGCCACTACACCGGCTGGGCCCGGGAGATGGACAGCATCGCGCGCCGCGGCTGAGGCCGGACGATCCGGCCGGCCGGCCGGCTTACAGCGGCACGCCGCGCACCATCCGCGGCAGGTCGCCGACCACACCCATGGCGTGGCGCATGAAGAACCGCTTGAGCGGCGGCAGCCGGTTGATCGCCGCCATGCCGAGGTCGCGGGCCAGCTTGACCGGGCCGATGTCGTTGGAGAACAGGTGCACCAGCGCGTCGCACACCGCCGCCAGCAGCACCGTGTCGAAGCGGCGCCAGCGCTGGTAGCGGGCCAGCACGTCGCTCCCGCCGACGTCCAGGCCGAGTCGCCAGGCATCCACCACCACCTCGGCCAGGGCCGCCACGTCGCGCAGGCTGAGGTTCAGCCCCTGGCCGGCGATGGGGTGGATGGCGTGGGCGGATTCGCCGACCAGGGCGATGCGCGGGGCGGCGAAGGACTCCGCCAGCAGCACCGACAGCGGCCAGGCCTCGCGGCGGGTCAGCAGTTCGATGTTGCCGAGATAGCCGCCGGAGCGGCGGTCCAGCTCGGCGATGAACTGGTCGTCGGGGAGCCCCAGGTAGAGGTCAGTCAGCGACGACGACTCGCTCCACACGATCGAGGAGCGGTTGCCCGTCATCGGCAGCACGGCGAAGGGCCCGGTGGGCAGGAAGTGCTCCACGGCCACGCCATTGTGCGGTTCGGAGTGCCGGATGGTGCAGATCATGGCGCTCTGGGCGTAGGCCCAGCGCCGGACCTTGATGCCCGCGGTCTCGCGCGCCAGGGACCCGCGCCCGTCGGCGCCCACCACCAGGCGCGCCCGCACCGTCCGTCCGTCGGCCAGAACGACCCGGGCGCCGCTGCGGTCGCGCTCGATCCGGGTGGCGCGCGCCGGGGCGAGGTGGCGCAGCCCGGGCAGCGCCCGCGCCCGGGCGAACAGGGCGCGGCGGATATCCTTGTTGTCGATGATCCAGCCGAAGGGCTGGGGCGACCCGTCCACCGACAGCTCGCGGTGGTCGTAGTGGAGGAACAGCGGGGAGAACTGGTCGGCCACCCGGATGTCCAGGATCGGCCCGGCGGCCGGCGCAAGATGCGGCCACACGCCCGCCCCCTCCAGCACCTTGCGGGACGCGTAGGCGATGGCGGTGGTGCGGATGTCGAAGTCGTCGCGGGCCTGGTCGTCCGGGTCGTCGCGGTCGATGCACACCACGGGCACTCCGGCGGTCGCCAGGGCCGCCGCCATGGTCAGGCCGGCCAGCCCGCCGCCCAGCACCACCACCTCGGTCGCGATCACCTCCGCGCCGCCGGTCTCCACGCCGCCGGCCTCCACGCCGCCGCCGTCCGCCTTGCCCGTCTCGCTCATCGTGGCGCGTGTCCTTCCGTTCCGGGGGGATAGCGCCGTCACAATCGGCCGGTGCCGCCCGCTTGTCCAGTGGATGGGAGGGTGGTCGACCGAAAATGCACAAAAACTAGCCATGTGCTGGAAAGCGCGTCATCCTACCCATGCGGCCCTGCCCGGAATCACGGCGTCGCGGGGACGGCACGATTCTTGTAATCCGTGGTAATACGGTCGGGGCGACATCGCCCGGACAACGCCGCGGCGCCGCCGCCCCCGGAGGCCATCTCCGGGTGTGCGGTGCCACGCCGCCGGCCCCGTCGCGGGCGGGGGCGGACCAACGAATCGAAGGGGAGCCAGATGAAACTCGTTATGGCCATCATCAAGCCGTTCAAGCTGGACGAGGTGCGCGAGGCGCTGACGTCGCTGGGCATCCAGGGCCTCACGGTCAGCGAGGTCAAGGGCTTCGGCCGCCAGAAGGGCCAGACCGAGATCTACCGCGGTGCGGAGTATTCGGTGAGCTTCCTGCCCAAGGTGAAGATCGAGGTCGCGGTCTCCGACGACCAGGCGGAGCAGGTGGTCGAGGCCATTCAGAAGGCGGCCAACACCGGCCGGATCGGCGACGGCAAGATCTTCATGCTGGAGATCGCCCAGGCCGTGCGCATCCGCACCGGGGAGACCGACGGCGAGGCCCTCTGATCCGACGGTCCGTCGGCCCCGGCGACCGCCGGGGGCGATCGGATCGGGACGCGGAGGGGGACCCGTCCGGTCGACACGGATGGGTCCCGGCACCGCACCTGGGCACGGCTGCGTGGCCGCGGCGGCGGTGACCGGCAGGGCGCTTGTGCCGGCGGGGTACCGCCGGTAGACTCCGCCGTGCGCCGCGCGAGCCCCGGAGGCTCGCCGGGGCCGCTCCGCGCGGGGCCCGGACCCCGGGGGCGAGGACCAACCACCGCGGATCTGTTCGGCGACATGGCGACCCAGGCCTCCGGCCCGGCGCACGAGCGTGCGTTGGGCAACGACCGGCTCGACCGGTTGAGCGACTACCCGTTCACCCGCTTGGCCGGCCTGCTGGCCGGCGTGGCTCCGCGCGCCAATGTGGCGCCGGTCATCATGTCGATCGGCGAACCGCAGCACGCCCCGCCGTCGCTGATCGCCGACACCCTGGCCGCCAACGCCCATCTCTGGGGCAAGTACCCGCCGCTGGCCGGCACGCCGGAGTTCCGCGCCGCCGTCGGCGACTGGCTGACCCGCCGCTTCGCCCTGCCGCCCGGCGCGCTCGACGCCGAGTCCATGGTGCTGCCGGTGGCGGGCACCCGCGAGGCCCTGTTCCTCGCCAGCCTGATGGCGGTGCCCGAGAGCACGGCGGGCCGTCCCCCCGCCGTGCTGGTGCCCAACCCGTTCTACGCCGTCTACGAGGGCGGGGCGGTGCTGGCGGGCGCCGAGGCGGTGTTCCTGCCGTCGACCCGCGCCACCGGATTCCTGCCCGACCTCGACGCCCTGGCGCCCGAGTTGCTGGACCGCACGGCGCTGATGTTCCTGTGCACCCCGTCCAACCCGCAGGGCGCTGCGGCCGACGCGGCCTACCTGGCCAGGGCCATCACCCTGGCCCGGCGCCATGGCTTCGTGCTGGCGGTCGATGAGTGCTACAGCGAGATCTGGCTCGACCGCCCGCCGGCCGGCGCGCTGCAGGTCGCCGCGACGCTGCCGCCGGTGGGCGCGGACGGGCTGTTCGCCAATGTCCTGGTGTTCCATTCGCTGTCCAAGCGCTCCAACGCCGCCGGCCTGCGGTCCGGCTTCGTCGCCGGCGATCCCGCCCTGATCCGGCGCTTCGCCCGCCTGCGCAGCTACGCCAACGCCGGAACGCCGCTGCCGAGCTTGGCGGCGGCCACGGCGCTGTGGCGCGACGAGGCCCATGTCGAGGAGAACCGCGCCCGCTACCGCGCCAAGTTCGAGGCGGCCGAAGCGGCCCTGCAGGGCCGCTTCGGCTACCGCCGGCCCGACGGCGGCTTCTTCCTGTGGCTGGACGTGGGGGACGGCGAGGCGGCGACCCGGCGGCTGTGGCAGGAGGGGGCGATCCGGGTGTTGCCGGGGGCCTATCTGTCCGGCGCCGCACCGGGGCAGGAAAATCCGGGCGCCGCCTTCATCCGCGTCGCCCTGGTGCACGAGGCCGGGGTGGTGGGCGACGCCTGCGCGGCGATCGCCCGCATCCTCGGCTGACCGGCACCCCGTGACACACGACCGCGCCGCACCGACCTCGCGACACCACCCAGGGCCCGCACCATGAGCAGCCGCCGCAGTGCCTCCCCCGCTTCCGCCGGCCGCGCCGCGGCCGCGCGGCCGGACCGGCGGCCCCTGCTGTCGCCCGCCGCCCGCGCCGTCGTCGCCGCCCGCGCCTGCGAGCTGGCGGGGGCGGCGCTGGCCGGCGTGGCGCTGGTCCTGATGCTGGTGATCGGCAGCTACAGCCCGGCCGATCCGTCGTGGAACAGCGTCGGCGGCGGCACGGTGACCAACCTGCTGGGCGGACCCGGTGCCTGGCTGGCCGACCTTCTGATGCAGGGCCTGGGGTGGGCGTCGTGGCTGCTGGCCCTGCTGCCGCTCGCCTGGGGCTGGCGGCTGGCCCGCCAGCGGCCGGTGCGCCGGCCGGCCGTGCGCATTGGCCTCGGGCTGGTCGGGGTGGCGGTGGCGGCGGTGGCCTTCGCCGGCTCGGGCATGGAGGGGGCACCGCTCGGTCTTCCGGGCGGCAGCGCCGGCGTGCTGCTGCTGCACGGGCTGGCCGGTGCCCTGCCGCAGTCGGTCGGCACGGCCACGGTGTCCGCGGTCGCCACGGGGCTCGCGGCGCTGCTGCTGTTCGCCGCCTCCGGCGTCTCGCCGCGCGAATGGCTGGGCGGCGTGCGCGCCGTGGGCGGCCTGGCCGGGGCGGCCGGCCGGGCGGCGCGCAGCGGCGCCGTCGTCGTCGGGCGCCACGGCGCCAGCGCCGCCCGGGCCGCGGGCAGCGCCGCCGGCGACGCCCTCGGCCCGCGCGCGCCGCGCTTCGACGAGCGCCCGGATCCCGCCTTCAGCGCTGAGGACGCCGCAGGGGACGCCACCGGGGACGCCACGGGGGACCGGCCCTCGGAGGACGCACCGTTGACGGCCACCCGCACGGGGGATGACCGCGACGGCGACGCGGAGGATGGCGACGCAGGTGACGATGACACCCCTGTGGCTGCGGGGCGGCGGCCGCGGCCGGTGCCGGTGGTGACGCCCGCCGCCGCCACGCCAGCCCGGCCGTCCGGTCCCGACCGCCGCCAGGCCAGCCTGCACCTGGAGCCGGAGGAGGCCGGCTACGAGCTGCCGCCGCTGAACCTGCTGCAGCCGGCCGCGGCCCCGGGCCGGGCCGACCGGGTCGACGAGGAGACGCTGCGCGTCAACGCCGAGAAGCTGGAGGGGGTGCTGGCCGATTTCGGCGTGCGCGGCGAGGTCCAGAAGGTCCACCCCGGCCCGGTGGTGACGCTCTACGAGCTGGAGCCGGCGCCCGGCACCAAGTCGTCGCGGGTCATCGGCCTGGCCGACGACATCGCCCGCACCATGAGCGTGGTGTCGGTGCGCGTGGCCGTGGTGCCCGGCCGCAACGTCATCGGCGTGGAGCTGCCCAACGCCCGGCGTGAGACGGTGCTGCTGCGCGAACTGATGGCGGCGGAGATGTTCGAGCGCAGCCAGGCCAAGCTGGCCCTGGCGCTCGGCAAGGACATCGGCGGCCAGCCGGTGGTGGCCGACCTCGCCCGCTTCCCCCACCTGCTGGTGGCCGGCACGACCGGCTCGGGCAAGTCGGTGGCGATCAACACGATGATCCTGTCGCTGCTCTACCGGCTGCCGCCCGAGCGCTGCCGCTTCATCATGATCGACCCCAAGATGCTGGAGCTGTCGGTCTACGAGGGCATCCCCCACCTGCTGGCGCCGGTGGTGACGGACCCCAAGAAGGCGGTGGTGGCCCTGAAGTGGACGGTGCGGGAGATGGAGGACCGCTACCGCAACATGTCCAAGCTGGGGGTGCGCAACATCGAGGGCTACAACGCCCGCCTGCGCGAGGCCCGGGCCGGCGGCGAATCCCTGACCCGGCGCGTCCAGACCGGCTTCGACCCCGACACCGGCAAGCCGCTGTTCGAGGAGCAGCCGCTGGACCTGACGGAGCTGCCCTACATCGTCGTCATCGTCGACGAGATGGCCGATCTGATGCTGGTGGCCGGCAAGGACATCGAGGCGGCGATCCAGCGCCTGGCCCAGATGGCCCGGGCCGCCGGCATCCACCTGATCATGGCGACCCAGCGCCCCTCGGTCGACGTCATCACCGGCACCATCAAGGCCAACTTCCCGACCCGCATCTCCTTCCAGGTGACCTCCAAGATCGACAGCCGCACCATCCTAGGCGAGCAGGGGGCGGAGCAGCTGCTGGGCCAGGGCGACATGCTCTACATGGCCGGCGGCGGCCGCATCACCCGGGTCCACGGTCCCTTCGTCTCCGACGGCGAGGTCGAGCAGGTGGTGAAGTTCCTGAAGAGCCAGGGCGAGCCCAGCTACGTCGACGCCATCACCGAGGAGGACGAGGAGTCCTCCGGCGGCGAGCTGGGCGGCGGCGGGGGCGGTGGGGCTGGCGGTTCCAGCGGCGACGAGATGTACGACAAGGCGGTGGCCATCGTCTGCCGCGAGCGCAAGGCCTCCACGTCCTTCATCCAGCGCCAGCTGCGCATCGGCTACAACTCCGCCGCCCGGCTGATCGAGCGCATGGAGGCCGAAGGGGTGGTCAGCAAGCCCAACCACGCCGGCAAGCGCGAGGTGCTGGCGCGCGACATCGAGGAGTGACGGGGCGGGGAAGCCTGACGGTGTCGGGCTTCCGCCTCCTCACGACGCCGCCGCGTCGTCCTCCAGCACCCGCCGGTACACGGCGGCCAGCGGGAGCGTGGCGCCGGGCCACGGCAGCCGGACGACCGCCTGTGGCCCCATCAGGTGCTCCGCCGCGCCCCAGGTGCCTGCGGCCGGCCGGCTCCAATGCTCGGCGTGGATGCGATCCTGTTCCAGGAACAGGATGTCGGTGATGGTCGCCACCGCCTGATAGGCCCGCAGCGTGTGCAGCATCTCCGAGGCGCTGTTGGACGGCGACAGCACCTCCAGCACCAGCACCAGCACCGGTTCGCCGGGCGGCGGCCCCCCGCCGCAGCGCACCAGCACCTCCGGCCCGATGCGGAAGTCCCGCTCCAGCCGGACGTCGATCCCGGTGCCGGTTTCGACCCGGCGGCGCGCGTCCGCGTCGTCAACGGCACGGACCAGGGCGGCGCCGGCCTGCGCCGTGATCTGTCCATGCCGCGGGGTGGGAAACGCCTGGGCGACCACCACCGCGCCGGCGATCAGCTCGGCCCGCCGGTCACCGAAATCCATGGCGTCGAATGCGTCCAGGGTCACCGGCTCGATGCGCCGCGCCGCCTCCGGCATGCCGTTCTCCTCCGCCGTGCGGTTCGCAGGATGCGCCCGGCGCTGCGGTGCTTCAAGACGGACGGCAACGGCACGAGCGTGATGGCGCGGAGCCCGTGACCCTGGCTCCCGCCAGGTGGCCGGGCATGGGACGTCCCCTGGCAGCGTGATCGAGACATTGGGCCGCCTGCGGCGGCCGGGGGAGAGAAGGCGCGTGTTGGAATAAGGGTGTGTTCGGCGATCTGACGAGGTGGCAATGCGGCGCCCGGGGACGGCGTGGCGATGCATTCGCCAATGCCCGGCGTCAGGACGATGGGTCCCGATGAAGGTCAGCGCCCGGGGGTGATGCTCTTCTCCACTTTTTCAGGTCCTCTTGGCTCCATTGAGGTTGGCCCCGCTGAGGTTGGCATCGCTGAGGTTGGCCTCGCTGAGGTTGGCATCGCTGAGGTTGGCCTCGCTGAGGTTGGCATCGCTGAGGTTGGCATCGCTGAGGTTGGCCTCGCTGAGGTTGGCTCCGCTGAGGTTGGCTCCTCTGAGGTTGGCTCCGCTGAGGTCGGCCTCGCAGAGGTCGGCTCCACTGAAGTCGGCGCCACTGAGGTTGGCCTCGCTGAGGTTGGCATCGCTCAGTGTTGCCTCGCCGAGGTCGGCATCGCTGAGGTTGGCCTCCCTGAGGTTGGCCCCGGTGAGGTTGGTTTTTCTGAGTATGGCCTCGCTGAGATTGGCCCCGCTGAGTTTACTCCCGCCGAGCTTGACCCCGCTGAGGTCGGCGAATCTGAGTTCGGCATCGCTGAGGTTGGCCCCGCTGAGGTCGGCCTCGGTCAGGTCAGCGCCGCTCAGGTCGGCATCGCCCAGGTCAGCCCCGGTGAAGTCGGCTCTCGTGAGGGTGGCATAGCTCAGGTCGGCGTCGCTGAGGTCGGCCCCGCTGAGGTTGGCCCCGCTGAGGTCGGCTTCGAAGAGATTGGCCCGGAGCAGATCGGCGCCGGCCAAATTGGCTCTGCTCAGGTTGGCCCCGATCAGGTTTGCCCAGGCCAGGTTCGCCCCGCTCAGGTCGAGCCGGCCAAGCGCAAGGTGGGCCGTCGTCATGGACTGTGCGGGGCCGATGAGACGATGCAGTGTGTCGACGGCGGAGGTGACCGACCAATCGATCGAAACCAGCCGGTCATCTGCGTCCGCACTGGGCCGTAGGGTGGCGTCGAGGGCGATCAGAAGGGCGACCTCGGCGTTGCGGACGCGGCGCTCGGCGGCGCGAGCGCGTTCGTTGGCGTCGCCCGGCCACGGCATGCCCTGGTCGACGGCCTCCTGGAACAGCGCGGTGAACGTCCGGCGCCAGAGCGCGACGTCCTTTTTCGGCCCGCCGGCTTGCGGAGGCGCGGCGACCTCCGCCTGGATCATCTCCATCAGGTCCTTGTCGACCGCCGCCGGTCCGCACAGGTCCATCCACGCCCGCAAGGCCGCGTCCGTGTGGCGGCGGCTCGCCGGGCGGTCCAGGTCAGCGGCGAGGCCGGCGATCTCCCGGACGATGCGGCGGGCCGCCAGGAACTCCGAGAAGCTCTTGTGGGTGAACTCCATCACCTTTTCGCGGGTACCGCTGTGGGACCGGCAGAAGAAGCTGTCCAGCACGGTCGACAGTGAGCCGGTCCGCGTGCTGGTGATGCGTTCGAGGTCGGCGGCCAGCCCCTCCGTCTCCAACCGCGCCACGACGTCCGGCAAGGGGACGATTCGGTCGCCGCTGTGCCAGACGGCGACGGCGGCTTCCTCGAGAATCCGCTCCAGCGGAGGGCGGGCGATGCCGTCCATGGCCTCGGCATGCCGTTCGCGATGGACGCGGTCGAGGACATGGCCGAACAGCCGGCTGTAAAGGTCATGGATACCCGCGACGGTCGCCGCCTTCTCCGGCCCTTCCAATGTCAGGATTTGTGCCAGCAGCCAGTTGAGCAGGGGCTGTGCCGTCAGATCCGCCAGTTTCGGATGCTTGGCAAGCAGGGGGGGCATGCCCCGGGAGTCGAAGCGCCGCCACCAGTCCACGCGCTGGTCGAGGCTGGTGAGCGGCCCTTCCACAAACCGTGCCTTGTCCGCCCGTGGCAGGACGTAGCGCAGGACGTCCAGACGGGTGTCGCCGGCCCGCGCCAGCGCATCGGCCGCCGCGGCCGCTCCGGGCCGCCCGGCCAGCAGCAACAGCAGCCGGCAGGCAGCCCCGTTGATGTGCAGGACGCGGCGTTCCAGCCCACCGGCAAAGCGGGACGCCACCTCGGCCGCGCCCTCGCCGGCCTTGGCCAGTTCGTCCAGCCCGTCGAGGATCAGCACCAGCGGCTCGCCACCATCCCGCCCCAACTCTTCGAGCGCGTCGTGTCCCAGCGTGTCGGCGACGTGGCGTGACAGCTCGGTCCAGGAATCGCCCGTGTAGTCGAGCCGGCCCAGTGGCACCAGCAGCACCCGCCGGCCCTGGCGCGCGAGGTCGGCGGCGAGCATGGCGCAGGCGCTCGACTTGCCGGCGCCGGGATCGCCGGCCAGCACGCGGATGGGGTCGTCCCGCCGGGCCGCGGCGATCCATGCCGACAACGCGTCGTGGAGCCAGACGATCTCCCGTTTGCGGTCCGCGGACTCGGCACCGCGGCTGTCGCGGCGGATGGACGGTGGCGCCGAGTCGTGTCCGACGGCGGCGCGCAGCGGAACGTAGAGGTCGCTCAGCGCGTAGCGCGGGATCGTCTCGTCGTCGAGGGAGCGCAGCGGCGCGTGCACGGCGTCGATGAGGCCGGCCCGGTACGCCATCCATTGGCGGGCGCGGTCCGCCGCCTCGTCGACCGGCGTGTCACGATTCAGCTCGGCGACCAGTGCGGCGTAGTCCGCCTGCTTTGCCTCGTCCCGCAGCTCACTTTGCAGAGCCAGCGGGACCTCGTCGCGGAAGGCGCGGCGCATCGGCGCGCGTGCCTCGTCCGCCACCGCGCACGCCCGCTGCCAGCGGGCGAAGGCCGCGGCCATGAGGTCCAGCGCCGGCCAGGTCTCTGGGTGGGCGAAGGCGGTGAGACTCAGTTCGACCGTCGCCGCGTCGTCTTGGGCGAGGCCGGCAAGCTCGGCCTCCATCTCCGCCGGGTCGGCCTCGGCCGCCAGCACCGGCGCCGTCCGGGCGAAGCGGGCGATGGTGCGCATGGCGGCGGCGTAGGCGGCCCGCTGGAGCAGCAGGCGGGCGCCCTCCTCGGCCGTCGGGGCGGCGGGGCCGCTCCAGGAGATGGCCGAGGCGGTGTCGATGGCACCGGTGATGACGCCGACCGGGTTGCCCGCTTTGGCGTGCACGCCGATCTTGAGAAATCCGGGTACGAGCTTGGACCACGCCACCTGCAACGCCATACCGGCCTCCGGGCGAAAACCACGACGCGATCGTAGTGAGGGGCACTCGGGCGCGCAACCCGGCGGCGGTGCGACAGCGCTCCGGATGGTCTGGCAACCAATCAATGTCCTTCCTCGGTCCGTTGCAATCATCGTTGGCAAAGTGTGGGCGCTGCGACGTTGCCGCTTGGGGCGTCTTGAGGCACCATGGCGCCGTCCTCGCCCCGCCTCGTCACGACGCCGGACCGCTTCCCCGCATGTTCGTTCCCACCGAGTACGGCCCCGGACTGGCCGCCGCGTCGCGCATGGATCCGGAGCTGGCGGCGCTCTACGTGCGGCACACCACCATCGGCGATCCCGCGGCCGACGCGGTCGTTGTGGCGTTCCAGCACCATCCGCCGGAGACGCAGCGGCGGTGGATGAAGCGGGGGATCGAGGAGGGGCCGGCGGCCCTGGCCGATGCGCCGGAGGCGGTGCGCGCCTTCTTCGCCGACGCCGAGCGGGTGCCAGACTGGTACGACCCCGCGGCGGCGGTGGCCGGTTGCCGGGCGTTCCACCGCCATTCCGAGATGTTCCTCGGCGCCTTCGTCGGCGCGGTGCTGATCGAGGGGTTCTCCACCCTCATCGCCAAGTCCTTCAGCATCACCGGCCGGCTGGTGGACCAGGGGGTGCGGCGGCTCAAGCAGAACAACCTGCACCTGGTGGAAATCTTCATGCCCGGCGGCCTCGACCGCCAGGGCGAGGGCTGGAAACTGTCGGTGCGCATCCGGCTGGTCCACGCCCGGGTGCGCCACCTGCTCGCCCGGTCCGAGGAGTGGGAGGCCGACGCCTGGGGGACCCCGCTCAGTTCGGCGCACATGGCCTTCGCCACCGCCGCCTTTTCCGGCCTGCTGCTGGCACGGGCCCGCATGCTGGGGGTGGCGCTGAGCCGGGAGGAGCGCGACTCCTTCATGATGATCTGGCGCTATTCCGGTCACCTCATGGGGGTCGATCCGGAGCTGTTGTTCCGCGACGAGGCGGCGGCGCTGCACCTCCAGCGCATCGGCGCCCTGTGCGAGCCGCCGCCGCACCTGGAGTCGATCCTGCTCGCCAACGGCCTCATCAACTCCGCACCGGTGGTGGCCGGCTTTGCCGAGCCGGCGGCGCGCAAGGCGCTGGCGCGGCGCATCTACTCCGTCTCGCGCGCGCTCATCGGCGATGCCCTGGCCGACCAGCTGCGCTATCCGCGCACCCGCACCTTCGGCGTGCTGGCGACCCTGCGCTGGACCAACCGGGCGGAACGCTGGCTCTACCGCCTGGCCCCGGCGCTCGGCCGGCGGCGGCGGGCCGGTCAGTTCCAGCGCATGCTGGAGGTGTCGTTCCACGACGCCGGCGGCATCAGCTACCGTCTGCCCGAACACCTCCACGCCGAGAAGGATGCGCCGCTGTGAGCGACCCCGCCGCCGCGCCGATCGCGCCGGTGCTGATCCTCAGCACGGGGCGGTGCGGCTCCACCATGGTGTCCGGACTGCTCAACCGGCACCCCGGCGTTCTGAGCCTGTCGGAATTCTCCGTTCCGCTGGGGCAGGAGGCCTTCGTCTGGAAGACCCCGGACGGCGAACGGATGTGGCGGCTGCTGAGCCGGCAGGGCCCGGCCATGCGCGCCACCCTGCGCGACGGCCAGGTGGTGGAGGAGGCGATCTACCCCTACGACGCCCCCGGCGCCCGCTTCACCGCCCGGACCATGCCGCCGATCATGGCGGTGACGCTGCCGCACCTGACGGCGGAGCACGAGGCGCTCTATGACGCGCTGGAACCGGTGGTGCGCAGCTGGCCGCGCCGGCCGCTGGCCGACCAGTACCGGGCCCTGTTCGAGCATTTGCGCGTGCGCTTCGGCCGCTCGGTGTGGGTGGAGCGCTCCGGCGGCTCGCTGATGATCGCCGCCAAGCTGCTGCGGCTGTTTCCCGAGGCGCGCGTCGTCCACGTCTACCGCGACGGCCGCGACACCGCCCTGTCCATGGCCAAGCACCATAATTTCCGGGTGCTGGCGGGGCTGGGCATGGCCTGCCGGCGCCTTGGTCTCGACCCCTGGGCGCGGGTGCGCCAGCCGACCGTCGGCCACGCCGAGGCCCTGGCCTACCGGGCGATGCTGCGAGTCCTGGACACCCGGCGCCTTGCCGCCGAGGGGCTGCCGCTGGCCGCCTTCGGCCGGCTGTGGAGCGACCTGATCGAGGCCGGCGACGCCGCGCTGGGCGGGCTGCCGCCCGACCGCCTGCTCAACCTGCGGGTCGAGGACCTGCAGAACGCGCCGCGCGACACCCTGCGCCGGCTGATCCGCTTCATCGCCCCGGCGCTGGAGGACGAGGCGTGGCTGGACGCGGCCTCGGCGGTGCCCCGGCCGGCCACGGCCAGGCACCGCAGCCTGCCGCCCGACGACCTGCGGGCCCTGACCGAGGCGTGCGGGCCGGGCCTCGACCGGCTGGGCTACGCGCGATGACCGGGAACGGCGGCTGCCCCCTCGACGCCGCGGGGGACACCCTGGTGGCGCTGTTCCGGCGCAACTTCCAGCGGCCGCGCGCCGACGGATCGCTGCCGCGGTTCTTCCACGAGAAGGCGCACGCCTGCCTCAGCGGCACCTTCCGGGTCGAGCCGCCCGACGACCCGGCCCTGCGCCAGGGGCTGTTCGCCGCCCCCGGCGCCTATCCGGCGCTGGTGCGCTTTTCCAGCGGGCTGCTGGCCGACGACCGGCAGCCCGACGCCCGCGGCATGGCGATCAAGCTGTCCGGGGTGGCGGAGCCGGTCTGCGCGGGCGCGCCGCCCGGCCAGCAGGACTTCCTGATGACGGACCAGCCGAGGACGCCGGCGCGCGACGCGGCGGAGGCGGTCGCCTTCTTCCAGGCCATCGACGGCGTCGGCGCGGTCACCCCCTGGCGCCTGGTCGCGCCGTCGTATCTGGTGCCGGGGCTGCGGCCCTGGCGGACGCGCTGGCACTACCTGGCGCTGATGCTGGCGACCGGGCTGGGCCATGCGCGCCGCCGCGACCTGGCGCGGCTGTCGTTCCACAGCGTCGTTCCCTACCGGCTGGGCGAAGGCGCCATGAAGTTCCAGTGCCGGCCGGACGCCGCCACCCTGGCGCGCCCCCGGCCGCGCGGGCGCAGCTTCGCCGAGCGGCTCCAGGCCGCGTTGGACGTCGGGCCGCTGGGCTTCGATTTCCTGATCCAGCCACGCCGCGGCGAGGCCGACCCCCTCGACGCGGCGGGCGTTCCCTGGGGCGGGCCGGTGCTGCGCGTCGCCCACCTGGAGCTGCCGGCCCAGGCGGTGGCGGACGGCCTCGCCCTCGGCGACCGGCTGGCGTTCAATCCGTGGAACGCCCTGGCGGCGCACGAGCCGCTGGGCTCCATCAACGCGCTGCGGCGGGCGGCCTACGCGGCCTCCGCGGGGGATCGCGGGGCCGACGGCCGGTTCCCGGCGACGGGCGCGGGGTGAGCGGCATGGAGATGGCTTGGTGCGGAACGGGGGACGGTGATGCGGCGCGACGAGGGTGAGACCGGGTTCCGGGTGGCGTGGTGGCACGCGGTCCTGTTCTGGGGGCTCGCCAACGCCTACGGGTTCCTTTCCGCCGACCGGGAGCCGTTTCCCGGCCATGCGGTGTCGCCGTTGCAGCCGCCGCCCCTGGCGTTTCCCATCATCTGGTTCACCATCTCGGTGATCCAGCTGTGGGGCGACGTGCGCATGGTCAACAAGCGCGACCGCATCTGGGACTACGACTGGCTGGTGCCGCTCCAGCTCGGCACCTGGGTGCTCTACGCCAGCTTCGCCTATGTCTACTTCACGCTGGGCAGCCCGATCCTGGCCCTGGCGTGGACCGGGCTGTTCTTCCTGTTCACCGTGTTCTCCATCGCCATCGTCTGGGACAACGACCGCGCCATCGGCTGGGCCTGGGTGCCCGAGGCGCTGTGGACCGGCTACGCCTCGGTGGTGGCGGTGCACACCGTGCTGATCAACCCCGACCCGCTGTTCGGCACCCCGGCGGTGTTCCCTCACTGACCCGCTCAGGGGTGGTAGCGGTGGCGGGCGCCGGTGAAGTCCTCCACCTCGGCGCTGCCGTCGGCGGCCGTCTCGATCCACGACGGCGCGGCCGGCGCCTTGCCGTGGCCGCCGGGAATGTCGAGCACGTAGGTGGGCTGGCACAGGCCGGACACCCGGCCGCGCAGCCCCTTCACCAGGGCCCGGCCCTCCTCCAGCGTGGGCCGCACATGGGCGGTGCCGGGGGCGAGGTCGGGGTGGTGCAGGTAATAGGGCTTGACCCGGTGGCGCACCAGGGCGCGGAACAGCGCCTCCAGGCTGGCGGCGTCGGCGTTGACACCCTTCAGCAGCACGCTCTGGCCCAGCAGCGGCACCCCGGCGTCGGCGAGGCGGGCCAGCGCGGCCGTGGCCGGCGGCGCCAGCTCGTCCGCGTGGTTCACGTGCACCGCCACCCAGGTCGCGACGCCCTCGGCCCGCAGCGCCGCCACCAGCGCGGGCGTCACCCGATCCGGGTCGGCCACCGGCACCCGGGTGTGGAACCGCACCACCCCCACATGATCCATCGCCGCCAGCGCACCGACGATGGCGGCGATGCGCCGCGGACTCAGCAGGAAGGGGTCGCCGCCGGTGACCACCACCTCCCACACCTCCGGGTGGGCGCGCACGTAGGCCAGCGCCGCGGCCAGCTCGTCGGCGTCGAGGGCGTCGCCGCCCGGCCCCACCATCTCGCGGCGGAAGCAGAACCGGCAGTACACCGCGCAGGCGTGCAGCGGCTTCAGCAGGACCCGGTCGGGATAGCGGTGCACGATGCCCTTGACCGGCGAGCGCGCGTCGTCGCCGATGGGGTCGCCGGTCTCGCCGGGGTGGGTGTACGCCTCCTCGGGCGAGGGGACGTACTGGGCGTACAGCGGGTCGCCCGGGCCGGCCCCGGCGAGGCGGTCGGCCAGATAGGGGGTGATGGCCACGGCGTAGCGGTCGGCCACCGCCGCCACCCCGGCGGCGGCGTCCGGGGCCAGCAGGCCGGCGGCCACCAGGTCGGGCACGCTGCGCAGGGTCGTGTTGCTCATGAATTCACTTTTCCGGGCGGCGGATCTGCGCCATACGGGGGGCCGTCCGCCGCCCCGTCCCCGCCCATGGGGGCTGGGGCGCGTTGTACCGCCGGAGCGCCATGCTGTCGACCCTTCCCCGCCTGATCGGCCACCGCGGCGCCAAGGAAGACGCGCCGGAGAACACCCTCGCCTCGCTGCGCGCCGCCGCCGCCCAGGGCGCCGCCTGGGTCGAGATCGACGCCATGCTGACCCGCGACGGCGTGCCCGTGGTCATCCACGACGACACGCTGGAGCGCACCACCTCCGGCCGGGGCGCGGTGGCCGAGCTCGACCTCGCCGCGCTCAAGCGCCTCGACGCCGGGCGCTGGTTCGCGCCGCGCTACGCCGGCGAGACCGTGCCCACCCTGGCCGAGGCGCTGGCGCTGGCGGGCGAGCTCGGCCTCGGCGTCAACGTCGAGATCAAGCCGTCGCCCGGCCGCGCCGTCGAGACGGCGCGGGAGACCCTGCGGGTGCTGCGCCGGGGGTGGGCGGCCGACCGCCCGCTCCTGGTGTCGAGCTTCCAGACGGCGTGCCTCGAGGTGGCCCGGGACGCCGCCCCGGAGGTGCCCCGCGGCTATCTGCTGGAGGCGGTCGAGGAGGGCTGGAGCGCCACCGCCGAGCGGTTGGCGGTGGCGACCGTCAACGTCGACCACGCCGCCCTGAGCGCGCCGACGGTGGCGGCGCTGGGCGCCGCCGGCCGGCCGGTTCTGGCCTACACCGTCAACGACGCGGCGCGCGCCCGCCGCCTGTTCGAGTGGGGTGTGCGTGCGGTGTTCACCGACGCTCCCGGACGGCTGGACGCGGAACTGGCGGCGCGACGGTGACGCCGGGCCCGTGTTATTCCGGAGGGTCCGTGCCGCTTTCCCGGCCACGGTACGGAAATCCGCTCGTACCATCGCGGCTTTGCCCATATATTGGCGGCAAACCAGAGGGACGTGCCCGGGAAGCTTTCGGCTTCCGGGACGCTTCCCTATACGCGTTGGTGGCTGCTCTTTGGGTTTGGAGGTTCCGTTGAAGGCGCTGAAGCCGTTGCTCATGTCCGGCCGGGAAGTGCTGCCCCTCGTCGAGGGCGGCAAGGGGGTTGCCGTGTCCAACGGCGAGAGTTCCGGGGCGTGGGCCGCTGCCGGCGGGGTCGGCACCTTCTCCGGCGTCAACGCCGACAGCTACGACGAGACCGGGACCATCGTCCCGCAGGTCTACCACGGCAAGACGCGGCGCGAACGGCACCACGAGCTCATCGCCTACGGCATCCGCGGTGCCGTCGCCCAGGCCCAGATGGCCCACGAGCGGTCCAACGGGCAGGGCCGCATCCACATGAACGTGCTGTGGGAGATGGGCGGCGCGGAGGAGATCCTGCACGGTGCCCTCGAAGGGGCCAAGGGCCTGATCCACGGCGTCACCTGCGGCGCCGGCATGCCCTACCGCATCGCCGAGATCGCCGCCCGCTACGGCTGCCACTACTATCCCATCGTCTCGTCGGCCCGCGCCTTCCGCGCGCTGTGGCTGCGCGCCTACCAGAAGTTCCGCGACAACCTCGGCGGCATCGTCTACGAGGACCCGTGGCTGGCCGGCGGCCACAACGGGCTGTCCAACTCCGAGGACCCGCAGCGCCCCGAGGACCCGTTCCCCCGCGTCCTGGCGCTGCGCCAGATGCTCAACAGCTTCGGCCTGCAGTCCGTGCCGATCATCATGGCCGGCGGCGTGTGGTGGCTGTCGGAGTGGGAGGATTGGCTGGACAACGCCGACCTCGGGCCGATCGCCTTCCAGTTCGGCACCCGCCCGCTGCTCACCCAGGAGAGCCCGATCTCCATGGCGTGGAAGCGCAAGCTGCTGTCGCTGAAGGAGGGCGACGTCTTCCTCAACCAGTTCTCGCCGACGGGGTTCTACTCCTCGGGGGTCAAGAACCCCTTCATGCGGGAGCTGATGGCCCGCTCCGAGCGCCAGGTGGCCTTTCTGCCCAAGCCGGTGGGCGAGCACGCCGCGGAGTTCCCGGTGGGGCCGCGCGGCCGTCCCGTCTACCTGACCGAGACCGACCGGCAGCGCGCCCAGTCCTGGGTCGGCCAGGGGTTCACCACGGCGCTGAAGACCCCGGACAGCACCCTGGTCTTCGTCACCCCGGAAAAATCGGAGCAGATCCTGCAGGACCAGATCGACTGCATGGGCTGCCTGTCCGCCTGCCGCTTCTCCAACTGGTCGCAGGGCGAGGAGGGGACCACCGGCAAGAAGGCGGACCCGCGGTCCTACTGCATCCAGAAGACCCTGCAGGCGGTCAGCCACACCGACGACTGCGAGCACCAGCTCATGTTCGCCGGGCACAACGCCTACCGCTTCGCCTCCGATCCCTACTACGCCGACGGCTTCATCCCCTCGGTCAAGCAGCTCGTGGAGCGGATCGCCACCGGGTACTGACGCGGCGGGGACCGGCGCCGGACCGCCGATGCCGCGGACGATTCGTGCCGCGCACCTTGCCGAGTCCCTGAAACCGTTCTAATTTATCAAGGATGGCCGCCGGGGTGGCGGGTTGCCGTGTCGACCGCCTCCCGCCGCCTCAACAGCCGCGTGCACTGACATGACCGGACACCGCCCCTTCAAACGCGCCCTCGACCGCCTGCAGAGCGTCGGTCTGCGGCCCACGCGCCAACGCCTTGGCCTGGCGCGGCTGCTGTTCGACGGCGGGGATCGTCACGTCACGGCGGAACAGCTTCACAGCGAGGCGATGGCGGGCGACCTGAAGGTGTCCCTGGCCACCGTCTACAACACGCTGAACCAGTTCTCGGCGGCCGGGCTGCTGCGCGAGGTCGTGGTCGACCCCGGGCGGTCGTACTTCGACACCAACATCACCGACCACCACCATTTCTTCGTGGAAGGCTCGGGCATGCTGGCGGACATCCCCGGCGACGACGTCGTCGTGTCCCACCTGCCGCAACCGCCCGCCGGCACCCGCGTCGCCCGGGTCGACGTGATCGTCCGCCTGGAGCGGGACGAAGGGGCCCGGACCGAGGGCTGACCGGCCGGGTCAGTCTTCGACCACCTCGTCGGCGTAGACGCCCCACATCTCGGCGCGCGGCAACCAGCCGCGGTAGCCGTTCAGCTCCACCCGGCACCACGGGCCGCGGCAGCGCTCCAGGTTGCCCATGACGCCGGGCTCCGCCATGGCGACCGGCGGCGCCTCGGCCGAGGGGTCGGCATGGAGGGTGCGGGTGGCGCCGAGGATGACCACGCCGCGCCGGCCCGACAGCAGGCTCTGGTGGACCCAGCCCTCGCTGCCTTCCCAGTCGCGGATGCGCCGCCAGGTGTCGAACTCCGCGGTGATCTCCACCGGCATGCCGCGGCGCACGAAGACCCATTCCACGGGATAGCGCACGCCGGGGCCGGTCCGCACGTTCACCTCGTCGGAGCGCAGGGTGACGAAGCGCGGCACCGGCAGCCCGCTGCCGCGGGCGCCGTCGGCGTGCACCGCGGTGGCCGGCGCGAGGAGAAGGAGCAGGAGGAGCGCAAGACGGAGGGGGGGCGGCATCGGCGGCCTTGGTCCTGTGGGGCGGCGGTCGGGTGGGGCGGCGGTGACGGGACGCGGCCGGCGCACTATAGTGAAGCGCCGACAGCCGCGGCAAGGGAACGGTCTGTCGCCTGGACAGGACGGCGGCGCCCTTGTATTGACGGGGCTTCGGGGAACACAGGGAGCGTCGTTGCATGCCCGACAAGAAGAAGCCGCTGGTCGTCGTCACCCGCAAGCTGCCGGACGTCATCGAGACGCGGATGATGGAGCTGTTCGACACCCGCCTCAATCCGGACGACGAATCGCTGACGCAGGATCAGCTGCTGGAGGCGGTGCGCGACGCCCACGTCCTGGTTCCCACCGTGACCGACCGCATCGACGCCGCGGTTATCGAGGCGGCGGGCCCCAACCTGCGCCTGATCGCCTCGTTCGGAACCGGTGTCGACCACATCGACCACAAGGCGGCGCGGGCGCGCGGGATCACCGTCACCAACACCCCGGGCGTGCTGACCGAGGACACCGCCGACATGACCATGGCGCTGATCCTCGGCGTGGCCCGGCGCATCACCGAGGGCGAGCGGCTGGTGCGCTCCGGCCAGTGGCGCGGCTGGGGGCCGACGACCATGCTGGGCCACCGCATCTGGGGCAAGCGCCTGGGCATCCTCGGCATGGGCCGGATCGGCCAGGCCGTCGCCCGCCGCGCCCGCGCCTTCGGCATGTCGATCCACTACCACAACCGCCGCCGCGTCCATCCCGACGTCGAGACCGAGCTCGAGGCCACCTACTGGAGCAGCCTGGACCAGATGCTGGCGCGCATGGACGTGGTCTCCATCAACTGCCCGCACACGCCGGCCACCTACCACCTGCTGTCGGAGCGGCGGCTGAAGCTGCTGCGCCCGCATTGCTACGTCGTCAACACCTCGCGCGGGGAGGTGATCGACGAGACGGCGTTGACCCGGATGCTGTCGAAGGGCGAGATCGCCGGGGCCGGGCTGGACGTGTTCGAGCACGAGCCGGCCGTCAACCCGAAGCTGCTGCGTCTCGACAACGTGCTCCTGCTCCCCCACATGGGCTCGGCCACCATCGAGGGCCGCATCGACATGGGCGAGAAGGTGATCGTCAACATCAAGACCTTCGTCGACGGGCACACGCCGCCCGACCGGGTCATCGAGACGCTGCTGTAGGACGGCCGGCGCCGCGCCGCGGCGGCGTCACTCCAGATCCTTGGCGAGGTCGATGCACACCTCGACCACGCCGGGCTCGTCCAGGTTCTCCTTGCGCACGAAGCCGAGGCGGCGGCACATGCCCAGCATGTTGATGTTCTCGCGCAGCACCTCGCCGTAGACCTCCTTGATGCCCCGGGACCGGGCGTAGTCCAGGATCATCTGCATGAGCTGGAAGCCCAGCCCCTGGCCCTTCATCTCCGACAGCACCATCACCGCGTACTCCGCGCGCTGGTTGTCGGGATCGGCGGCGATGCGGACCACGCCGTGCATCAGCGGCGCGCCGGTCTCCGCGTCGGGCCCCACGGCGACCAGCCCCATCTCGCGGTCGTAGTCGATCTGGGTCAGGCGGGCGGCGGCCTGGTGGGACAGCCGCTTCATCGGCGCGAAGAAGCGCAGGCGGATGTCCTCCGGGGTCATGCGGGCGAACATGCCGTGCACCAGCGGCTCGTCCTCCGGCAGGATCGGGCGCACCAGGAACTGGCGGCCATCCTTGATGCGGATGTCGCGCTCCAGGGTCTTGGGGTAGGGGCGGATGGCGAGGCGCTTGGCGCCCGGCAGCTCGGGCACCGCCACCTTGATGCGGGCGTCCAGCGCCAGCACGCCGTCCTGGTCGGCCAGCAGCGGGTTGATGTCCAGCTCCGCCACCTCGGGAAAGTCGACGACGAGCTGGGAGATCTTGTTCAAGGTGGTGGCCACCGCGTCGAGATCGACGGCGGGGCGCGAGCGGTAGCCCTGCAGCTGGCGCCAGATGCGGGTCCGGCTCATCAGCTCCCCGGCCAGGCGCATGTTGAGCGGCGGCAGGGCCAGCGCGTAGTCCTCCACCACCTCGACGCCGATCCCGCCCTCGCCGAACAGCAGCACCGGGCCGAACAGCGCGTTCTCGGTCATGCCGACGATCAGTTCGTAGGCGTCGGGGCGCACCGCCATCTCCTGCACCGTGAAGCCCTCGATCCGCACCTCGGGCGCGACGGCGCGGACCCGCTCCAGCATCGCCTCGGCCTCGGCCCGCACCTCGGCCGCGTCGGCCAGATGCAGGGCGACGCCGCCGACGTCGGATTTGTGGGTGACGTCCGGCGACAGCACCTTGAGCGCCACCGGCCCGCCGATGGCGTCGGCGGCGCGCGCCGCCTCCTCGGGGGTCGCGACCCGGCGGGTGTCGACCACCGGGATGCCGTAGGCGGCGAGTACCCGCTTGGCCTCGTACTCGGTCAGCCACTCGCGGCTCTCGGCGATGGCGCGGGCGACGATCTTCTGGACGATGATGCCGTCGGGCTGGAACTCCTCCGCCACCGAGGGCGGCGTCTCCATCAGCAGGTTCTGGTTGCGCCGGTACTGGACCAGATGCATGAACGCGCGCACCGCCTGGCTCGGCGTGTCGTAGGTGGGAATGCGGTTGGCGGCGAACAGGCGGCGGGCGTCGCCGGCCGACACGTCGCCCAGCCAACTCGTCAGCACGGGGTGGCGGCGGCCGGGGTGCTTCTTGATGGTCTCCACCACCGCCTCCGCCGCCGCCGCCGCATCGGACAGGGCCGAGGGGCAGTGCAGCACCAGGATGGCGTCGTTGCCGGTGTCGTCGAGCAGCGGCGCCAGGGCGTCGGCGTAGCGTTTGGGCGTGGCGTCGCCGCCGATGCGCAGCGGGTTGCCGCGGCCGCCGGCGGCCGCGCCGAAGGCGGTGTCGAGTCGGGCCTGCGCCGCCGCGTCGAAGGTGGCGAGCCGGCCTCCGGCCTGGACCAGGCTGTCGGTGGCCATCACCCCCATGCCGCCGCCGTTGGTGAGGATCGCCAGCCGGTCGCCGACGATGGGCACCCCGGTGGCCAGGGTGCCGACGGCGTCGAACAGCTCGTCCAGGTCGTTGACCCGCAGGATGCCGGCGCGCCGGAAGGCGGCGTCGTAGACCGCGTCCGACACCGCGAGCGCCCCGGTGTGGGACGCCGCCGCCTCCTGGGCCTCGGGGCTGCGGCTGGCCTTGATGACGATCACCGGCTTCTGCCGGGCCGCCGATCGGGCCGCCGACATGAACTTGCGGGCGTTGCTGATCGACTCGATGTAGAGCAGGATCGCCCGCGCCGTGATGTCGGACGCGAGGTAGTCCAGCAGATCGCCGAAATCGACGTCGGCCTTCTCGCCCAGCGAGATCAGGTGGGAGAACCCGATGCTCCGGGCGGTCGCCCAGTCGATCAGCGACGTGACCACCATCGAGGACTGCGCCACCAGCGCCACGTCCCCCTTGGGCGGCGTGACATGGCCCATGCTGGCGTTGATGCCGCGCCCGGGCACCATGGCGCCCAGGCTGTTGGGGCCGAGAATGCGCACTTGGTGCGCTCCCGCCGCCGCGAGCATCGCCTCCTGGGCCTCCCGGCTGAAACGGTCGGAGATGACGATGGCGGCCCGGGTGCCGCGGCCGCCGAGGTCGCCGACGGTCGCCGCGACCTGGTCGGGCGGGGTGCAGATCACCGCCAGGTCAGGGGCGAAGGGAAGCTCGGCCACGGTGCGGTAGGTCAGGACCCCCTCGATCGCCCGGTCGGTGGCGCTGACCGGCAGGATCGGTCCGTCGAAGCCGGCGTTGAACAGGTTGCGCGCGACCACGGCGCCGATCGACGACGGCCTGCGGCTGCCTCCGATCAGGGCGATCGACGCGGGCTTGAACAGCTGGTCGAGATTGCGAACGCTCATGGCCGGATCCGCGGGTGGTTCGAAGGGGGCGCGCGGTGCCCGGCCGGGCCGGTGCCGCGCGTTCCGGAAACGCGACACAGAAGGCCCGGGGCGGTCCCACAGGCAAGGTGGCGGAATGTCGCGATTCCGCATCGCAGCATAGCCGGATCGTCCCGGCGTGTCGCCCCGTCAACGCGCGCGCCGGCCACCGCCGCCCGTGTCCTCACCGCCACCTCCCAAGCCGTCAACCAGCCGGGCCGTCAACCAGCCGGGCCACCGGCGCCGGCGAGAAGGCGCCGGTAGATGCCGGCGCTCTCGCCATCGAAGCAGACGAATCGAACCTCCGTGACCGCGTCGTCCCCGGCGAGCGCGTCGCGCACCGCGCTCACCGCCACGCGCGCCGCCCGCTCCTTCGGGAACCCGTAGATGCCCGTGCTGATGGCGGGGAACGCCAGGCGCCGCACGCCCAGGCGGCGGGCCTCGGCGATGGCGCTGCGGTAGCAGCGCTCCAGCAACGCGTCCTCGCCCTGGTCGCCGCCGGTCCAGACCGGCCCGACGCAATGCAGGATCCACGGCACCGGCAGGGCGTGGCCGCGGGTGGCGCGGCATTCCCCGGTCGGGCAGCCGCCGATCCGGTCCAGCTCCTCCTGCAGTCCCGGGCCGGCGGCGCGATGGATCGCCCCGTCGACGCCGCCGCCGCGCTTCAGGGCGCTGTTGGCGGCGTTGACGATGGCATCGACGTGGGCCTGGGTGATGTCGCCTTCGGCGACGACCATGCGCGGCCCCTCCGGCGCGGAGGGGCCGGCGGGGCCGGATCCGCCTGGATCAGACGATGACACCCGGGGTGCCCTTGGTCGCGGCCAGGGCGCGCTGGATGCCTTCCTCGATCTTCTGCGCCGCCTCGTCGGCGTCGCCCCAGCGCAGGATCTTGACCCATTTGCCCTTTTCCAGATCCTTGTAGTGCTGGAAGAAATGGGCGATCTGCTCGGTCAGGATCTCCGGCAGGTCCTTGTAAGAGGTGACGTCGCTGTAGAACGGGTGCAGCTTGCTGACCGGCACGGCCAGCAGCTTCTCGTCCTCGCCGCCCTCGTCCTCCATGAGGAGAACGCCGACCGGGCGCGAGCGCAGCACCGCGCCGGGAATGATCGGGGTGCGGCCGACCACGCAGACGTCGACCGGGTCGCCGTCTCCCGACAGGGTGTGCGGGATGAAACCGTAGTTGCAGGGGTAGAACATGGCCGTGTGCAGGAAGCGGTCCACATACATGGCGCCGGATTCCTTGTCGACCTCGTACTTGACCGGTTCGCCGCGCAACGGGATCTCGATGACCACGTTCACGTCCCACGGCGGGTTCTTGCCCACCGGAACCTTGCTCAGATCCATAGACTGGGGTCCTCTGCCTGGCGTTTCTTCCGCGCGGCCCCCGCGGCGGCCCTGCCGAGCCGGGGCGCGCGCGGCCGGAGTGTATGCGCAAAGGCAGGGGGAGTCCAATCCGCTCGCAGCGCGATTGTTGCGCTGCGACATTTTTGGGCGGGCCGCGTCGCGGCTCGCCCTGGCGGTCGGGCTCCTGCTCGGCGCGGCGGGCGCACCGGCCGGCGCGGAGCCGGCCCACGCCATCGCCATGCTGGGCCAGCCCAAATACGAGCCGGGGTTCGACCACTTCGACTATGTGAACCCGGCGGCGCCCAAAGGCGGGACCCTGCGCCAGGCGGTTCTGGGCGGGTTCGACACCCTGAACGGCCAGGTCGTCAAGGGGGTGCCGGCGCTGGGTCTGGCCAACGCCTACGAGTCGCTGATGGTGCGCGCGCTGGACGAGCCGTTCAGCCTGTACGGGCTGCTGGCGGAGAGCGTGGAGGTGCCGGACGACCGCTCCTCCGTCACCTTCGTGCTCCGCCCCGAGGCGCGCTGGCACGACGGCACCCCGGTGACCGCGGACGACGTGCTGTTCTCCTGGGACGCGCAACGGCGGCACGGATCGCCCAACCGGCGGCTCTACTATGGCAAGGTCGCCACCGCCGAGGCGCTCGACGCGCGCACCGTGCGCTTCACCTTCGCGCCGGAGGCCGACGGCACCGTCGACCGCGAGATGCCGCTGCTGATGGGGTGGATGCAGGTCCAGCAGGCGGCGTGGTGGCGGGACCGCGACTTCGCCGCCACCACGCTGGAACCGCCGCCCGGCAGCGGCCCCTACCGGATCGCCGCGGTCGATGCGGGACGGCGCATCGTCTACGAGCGGGTGGCCGACTACTGGGGGCGCGACCTGGCGGTCCGCCGCGGTTTCGCCAATCCCGACCGCCTGGTGTTCGAGCACTACCGCGACGACCGCATCGCGCTGGAAGCGTTCAAGGCCGGCCGGGTCGACCTGCGGCGGGAGGGCGACCCCGGGCTGTGGGCGGAGGGCTATGCCGGGCCGGCGCTGGACCAGGGCCGGATCGTCCAGGAGACGTTCCCCCACGGGCGGCCGGAGCCGGCGCGGGGGCTGATCTTCAACACACGGCGGCCGCCCTTCGACGACCCGCGGGTGCGCGAGGCCCTGTCCCTGGCCGGCGACTTCGCCTGGATCAACCGGATCCTGTTCCATGGCGCCCTCGAGCGCTCGCCCAGCTACTACCCCAACTCCGAGCTCGCCGCCACCGGCCTGCCGGGACCGGACGAGCGCACGGTCCTGGAGCCGTGGCGCGGCCACCTTCCGGCCCGGCTGTTCGACGCGCCCGTCCGCCTGCCGGGCGGGGACGGCACCGGCCCCCATGGCACCCGTGCCGCCCGGCGCGCCGCCCTGGGGCTGCTGGCGGCGGCGGGCTGGCGGGTCGAGGGGGGACGCCTGGTCGACGCGGCCGGCACCCCGCTGGCGTTCGAGATCCTGCTGGGCGACCCGGCCGACGAGCGGGTGGCCCTGGAATACGCCCGCGCCCTGGAGCGCCTCGGTGTCGCCGCCGCGGTGCGCACCGTCGACAGCGCCCAGTTCCAGGGCCGTCTCGACGGGTTCGACTTCGACATGACGGTGCGCTGGTGGGCCTCCACCCTGTCGCCGGGCAACGAGCAGCTCTTCTACTTCGGCTCGACCGCCGCCGGCCAGCCCGGCAGCCGCAACTACGCGGGCGTGCGCGACCCGGCGGTCGACGCCCTCGCCGGGTCCCTCGCCGGGGTCGCCAGCCGTGCGGAGCTGGTGGCGCGGGTGCGCGCGCTCGACCGCGTGCTGATGTGGGGGCATTACCGGGTGCCGCTGTTCCACGCCACGGCCGACCGCATCGCCCGCTGGGCGGGCATCGGCCGGCCCGCCGTCACCCCGCTCTACGGCCCGGTGGTCGACGCCTGGTGGGTGGAACCCTGAGCTACAGCGCCACCAGGACCAGCAGGCCGAGAAAGACGATGGCACCCCAGATCGGGATCAGCTCCGCCCTGCGGCGCCGGGTGCGGGCGTCGACGATGGCGGCGATCGAGTCCGGGTGCAGCCGGATGCCGCCGGCGGCGATCCGGGCGGTGACCTGCTCGGCCTGCTCGACCAGGGCCGGCAGGCGGCGCAGGGTGCGCAGGCCGGCGCCGAGGTCGTCGAGGACCTGCGCCTCCGGCCCGCGGTTCTCGCGCATCCACTCCTCGATGAGGGGGCGGGCCAGCTCCCACATGTTGACGTTGGGGTTGAGGATGCGCCCCACGCCCTCGGCCGTCAGCATGCTCTTCTGCAGCAGCAGGAGCTGGGGCTGGGTCTCCATCTCGAACTGTTCGGTCACGGCGAACAGCTGGGCCAGCAGGCGGCCCACCGAGATCTCGTTCAGCGGCTTGTTCTGGAGCGGTTCGCCGATCGACCGGCAGGCCTGGGTGAACAGCTCGATCGACTGGTGCGCCGGGACGTAGCCGGCCTCGAAGTGGACCAGCGCGACTCGCCGGTAGTCGCCGGTGAGGAAGCCGATGAGCATGTCGGCGAGGTAGTAGCGGGTGGCCCGGTCGAGGCGTCCCATGATGCCGAAGTCGACGGCGGCGATGTTGCCGTCCTCGACCACGAACAGGTTGCCGGGGTGGAGGTCGGCGTGGAAGAAGCCGTCGCGGAACACCTGGTTGAAGAAGCCGGCCGAGGCCTTGGCGAGGATCTCGTCGCGGTCGTAGCCGGCGGTGGCCAGCCGCTCCTCCTCGTCGACCTTGACGCCGCGGATGCGCTCCAGGGTGAGCACGCGCTTGGCGGTGCGGTCCCAGTCGATGCGCGGGATCAGGAAGGTGGGATCGCCCGCGAAGTTCTGCGCCAGCTCCGAGGCCGCCGCCGCCTCCATGCGCAGGTCCATCTCGAGGCGGGAGGTGCGGGCGAAGATATCCACCACCTCGCGCGGGCGCAGGCGCTTCAGCCTCGGCAACACCCGCTCGGCCCATTCGGCCAGCCAGTGGAACAGATCGATGTCGCGTTCGAAGGCGCGCTCGATCCCCGGGCGCAGCACCTTGACCGCGACCTCCTCACCGTCGGCGGTCACCGCGAAATGCACCTGGGCGATCGAGGCGGCGGCCACCGGCTTGTCCTCGAATCTCAGGAACAGCGACTCGATGGGGCGGCCCAGCTCCGCCTCGATGATGGCGCGGGCCTCGGCGCCGGGAAAGGGCGGCAGCTTGTCCTGCAGTTCGGCGAGGTCGGCCGCCACCTGCTCGCCCACCAGGTCGGACCGGGTGGACAGCATCTGGCCCAGCTTGATGAAGCTGGGGCCGAGGGTGCGCAGGGCGGCGGCGAGGCGTTGCCCGGTGCGCCCGCGGGTGTCGCGCCGGGCGGTGAAGCGCCAGATCAGCGCCGCCACCGGGCTCGCCTCGGCCAGGGATTCGGGAAGGGCGTTGTGGCGGGCGAGCGTGCGCGCGATGACGCTCATCCGGTACAGGGTGCGGACGGTGCGGAACACGGTGGCCGGTCCGGGTCAGACGCGCCAGGCGGAGTGGATCGCCGCGACGCCGCCCGTCAGGTTGCGCACGCGCACGCTGGCGAAGCCCGCCGCCTCGATCCGCCGGGCCAGCGCGCCCTGCTCGGGAAAGCGGCGGATGCTTTCCACCAGGTAGCGGTAGGACTCCGCGTCGCCGGCGACGACGCGGCCCAGGCGGGGCAGGACCTGGAACGAATAGACGTCGTACAGCTCACGCAGCAGCGGCAGCACGACGTGGCTGAACTCCAGGCAGAAGAACCGGCCACCCGGGCGCAGCACGCGGTGGGCCTCGCGCAGGGCGTCGTCGATGTGGGTCACGTTGCGCAGCCCGAAGGCGATGGTGTAGGCGTCCACCGAGCGCGCCGCGACCGGCAGGCGCATGGCGTCGCCGACCACCCACTCGACGCCGGCGAGGCGCGCCCGGTCGACCGCCCGGTCCCGCCCCACCCGCACCATGGATTCGGTGAGGTCGCACACCACCACACGGCCGCCGCCCTTCTCCAGGAAGCGGAACGCGACGTCGCCGGTGCCGCCGGCCACGTCCAGCAGCGTCGTCCCGGCGGTCGGGCGGACCAGGTCGATCAGGGTGTCCTTCCACAGGCGGTGGATGCCCCCCGACATCAGGTCGTTCATCAGGTCGTAGCGGCTGGCGACGCTGTCGAAGACGGCGCGCACGAGCCCGGACTTGGCGTCGGGATCGACGGGGCGGAAACCGAACCAGCGGGCCTCCTGGCCCTCGGGCGCGGTGCTGTCGGTGGGGGGCGTCTCGCTCATGGCGCGGACCATAGCGCGCCGCGGGAGCCCGCGCCAGCGCGGCCGACGGTCGCCGGCCGCCCTGGCACGCCGGCGGCCGGTCTGCGCGGCGTCAGCGCACCGCCACGGTGGCGGGCCCGGCGGCGGGGCCGGTGGCGGCGGGCGGCTGCGGCCCGAACAGCGTCCAGCCGTACTCGTTGAGCAGGTAGACGCTGGTGTCGGTCAGCACCTGGGCGGTCGCCATGCCCGAGGCGGCCAGGGGATCGCCGGTGAAGGCCAGCGCCACCGCGAAGCCACGGGCGATGTCCAGGACCCGGTAGGTGATCGCCTTCCCCATGCCCACCGCGGCGACCGATTCGGTGCCGGGCGCCGGACCCAGCGCGTTCCAGGCGAGTTCGTGCGCGTAGAAGGTGGCCAGGCTGCTGGCGGTGTCCAGGCCGAGATAGCCGCGGGTGACCCAGTAGGGCGGGTGGGCCGCCATGTCGCTGAGGTGGAGGTAGCCGGTGATCGCCTCGTAGCTCAGCGCCTTGTAGAAGGCGGTGACCCAGGAGGGGGCCGTGGCCGGCGCCTCGTGCGCGGCCCGGGGCGGGGCGGAGCCGGGCGGGGCGGCAACCGGCGGCGCGGCATCCGGCGCTGCGGTCTGGGCGAGGGCCGGTGCCGCCAGCGCCAGGGTCGCGGCCAGGACGGCGGCCAGGATGGCGGCGAGGCCGAACTGGCGGAGAAGGGTCCGGCACAGGAAAACCGTCGGCATGCAGGCGGTCCGGAGAAGCGCGGCGGGATCGGGGCCTCCCACTATCGGCATGGCACGCGGGGTCTGTCCAGCGCCGCTCTTGCGGCGGCGGCGCGAAGGTGCGAGATGTCACGCCATGCCGGAACTTCCCGAAGTCGAGACCGTGTGCCGCGGCCTGGCCCCGCACCTGGAGGGGCGCGTCCTGGCGCGGGTGGCCCAGCGGCGCCCCGACCTGCGCACGCCCTTCCCGCCCCGATTCGCCGAGCGTCTCACCGGGCGGCGGGTCGCCGCGGTCCGCCGCCGCGCCAAGTACATGCTGGTCCACCTCGACGACGGCGGCGTGCTGATCGTCCACCTCGGCATGTCCGGGCGGATGATCGTCACGGCGGGCGGGACGGCGGGGGAGCCCGGGCGCCACGACCACGTGGTGTTCGAGACCGATGCCGGGACCACCGTGACCTTCAACGACGCCCGGCGGTTCGGGTTGATGGACCTGACCGACGAGCAGGCGCTGGCGCAGCATCCGCTGCTCGCCCGGCTCGGCCCGGAGCCCCTGGGGAACGGTTTCTCCGGCCCGGTCCTGGCGGAGCGGCTGGCCGGGCGGATGACGTCCATCAAGGCGGCCCTGCTCGACCAGGCGGTGGTCGCCGGGCTCGGCAACATCTACGTGGCGGAGGCCCTGTTCGAGGCGCGGCTCAGCCCGCGGCGCATCGCGGCGACCGTCTCGGGCGCCCGGGCGGAGCGGCTGGCCGGCGCGGTCCGGGCGGTTCTGGGGCGGGCCATCGCCGCGGGCGGGTCGAGCCTGCGCGACTACCGCCAGGCGTCGGGCGAGCTCGGCTACTTCCAGCACCAGTTCGCCGTGTACGACCGCGAGGGGGCGCCGTGCCCGGGCTGCACCTGCGACGTGGCGCGCACCGGCGGGGTGCGCCGCATGGTCCAGGGCGGGCGCTCGACTTTCTATTGTCCGCAGCGCCAACGCTGATATACCTCATCCCATGATGGCACCATCGGCCTCCCTGCGGGCGGCGTTCGCCGCCCTCCTCGTCGCCGCCGTCGCCACGGCCGGCGGGACGGCGCCGTTCCCCTGGTCGATGGCCGCACCGGCCGCGGCCGCGGAGGGCACACGCTTCGTGGCCGGCATGGGCGACGTCCCGGCGATGCCCGGGCTGGACCCCGCCGGCGTGGCGCCGCTGGTCTTCGACAAGCCGTCGGGCCGCATCGTCGAGGCGGTGCTGCACGGCCCGGTCACACGGTCGGCGGTGCAGGGCTTCTACGCCCGCACGCTCCCCCAGCTCGGCTGGCGGAGCGTGCCCGGCGACCGCTTCGTGCGCGAAGGTGAGGAACTTCGCCTGGAGTTCATGGGCGCCCAGGCCGGGCGGACCACGGTCCGCCTCGTTCTCCAACCACACTGACGGTCGTTCCATCGCGCGCCCCCCTTTGCCGTGGGGCCCACCGCATTTCGGGAGATAGCTGAACCATGCCGTACGAAATGATCATCGCCGAGACGCGCGGCCCCGTCGGGCTGATCACCCTCAACCGCCCCAAGGCGCTGAACGCCTTGTGCGACCAGCTCGTCACCGAGATGGGCCAGGCGCTCGACGCGTTCGAGGCGGACGAGGCGGTGGGGGCCATCGTCATCACCGGCTCGGAGAAGGCGTTCGCCGCCGGCGCCGACATCAAGGAGATGGCCGGGCTCTCCTACATGGACGTGTACCGCCAGAACTTCATCACCGCCAAATGGGAGCGGGTGGCCAAGTGCCGCAAGCCGACCATCGCCGCGGTGGCCGGCTATGCGCTGGGCGGCGGGTGCGAGATGGCGATGATGTGCGACTTCATCATCGCCGCCGACAACGCCAAGTTCGGCCAGCCCGAGATCACCATCGGCACCATTCCGGGCGCCGGCGGCACCCAGCGCCTGACCCGGTTCGTCGGCAAGTCCAAGGCCATGGAGATGGTGCTGACCGGCCGCCAGATGGACGCCGCCGAGGCCGAGCGGTCGGGCCTGGCGAGCCGCGTCGTGCCGGTGGCCGATCTGCTGGACGACGCCATCAAGGTCGCCGAACGGATCGCCAAGCTGTCCCAGCCCATCGTGATGATGGCCAAGGACGTGGTCAACGCCGCCTATGAGACGACGCTGGCCGAGGGCATCAAGGTGGAGCGCCGCGTGTTCCACGCCACCTTCGCCACCGAGGACCAGAAGGAGGGCATGGCGGCCTTCGCCGAGAAGCGCCAGCCCGACTGGAAGAACACCTGACCGTGGCCCCGGACCGCCGCCCACCGGCCGCGGTCCGGGTCGGCATGGGCCGGCGGGGCCTGGTGCGCCCGCGGCGTGCCGTCGTTGGTGGTGCCACATGCGACCGCCCCGCGTGTGTCGCCGGAGCCAGTTGACTCGCTGTGCGGGCGGGCGTATAAGGCGCCCTCGCACAGGGATCAGGGGTGTCGAAGTAGGTTCGTTATGGCCAATCACAAATCAGCTGAGAAGCGCATCCGCCAGACCGCACGCCGCACGGAAGTGAACCGTACGCGTGTCAGTCGCATCCGCTCCTTCGTCAAGAAGGTCGAGACCGCCATTCTGTCCGGCGACAAGGGCGCCGCCCAGGAGGCCCTGAAGGAAGCGCAGCCGGAGCTGATGCGCGGCGCCTCCAAGGGTGTGCTCCACCGCAACACGGTGGCGCGCAAGATTTCCCGTTTGTCGGCCCGCGTCAAAGCGCTCTGAGTGCCGCGGTGAACGGAAAGCCGCGCCCGGCTGGTGCGCGGCTTTTTGCGTTGTACTCCGCAGCCACAGAATCGTTGTCGCAAAATTACTTCCAAATCCAAACAAAAGCCATATGCAGGCAGGCAGAGCTCCCGGCTTTTTTGGTTGTTCGCCTTCTGTCCCGTTGCGGTGACCTCTGCAGCGGATTAGACTTCGAGAGTTGGGGGCAAACAAAAACACAGAAAAAGCAGATATCAAGCGATGCAATATTGCATCGTATGAAGCGAATGCTTTTCTTTGTTTGAAACCCCTTTTGCTGCGGTGACGTTTGGGATGCGGGACACGTAAGAATTCGCGAATACCCGTCGTTCAAACCTCACGCTCCATGATCTTCGACGGCATGACATTGGCGAAATCCGTTTTCGCCAAGGGCTCCTGTCGTCCTTGATCGTGGCGGCGACCGGCCGGTTCATCCGGCGCGGGACTGGCGATCGACGGAACGGCCCGCTGCGGGTGACTGGGGCCGGATTCGGGGGCATGGGGGCGATACGTCAACGCCGCACGGCCCGCAATGGACAGGTGACCGCGGGACGGGGAGGAGCGGGAGTTGGCGAGCATGTCGTTCGGCGCGTCTTTGGATCAGCAATGGGACCGTGTGCGCGGCCGGCTCAAGGACGAGGTCGGTGAGATCGCCTACCGGAGCTGGTTGCAGCCGCTGACGGTTGCCGGTCTGCGCGGCGGGGAGGTGCGGATCGTCGTGCCGACCCGGTTCATGCGCGACTGGGTGCTCACCCACTACGCCGACCGCATCCGCACCCTGTGGACGGGCGAGAACCCCGAGGTCCAGGCGATCGACGTCATCGTCGCCAACGGCACGGCGTCGCCGGTGCTGGCCCCCCAGGGGGAGCCGGGCGACGACGTGGTGCCGGAGACGTCGGTGGCCGGCCGGTCCGGGCTGGGCGGCATCCTGCCGTCGGCGGGCGGGGCGGCGTCCTACGCGCCGGCGCCCTACGCGGCGGCCAAGCCGGGGGCGTCGGACGAATCGCCGGCCGCCGCGGCGCTGGACGCCCAGGGCGAGATTTCGGCCCCGCTGGACCCCCGCTTCACCTTCGACAACTTCGTCGTGGGCAAGCCCAACGAGCTGGCCCACGCGGCGGCCCGCCGGGTCGCCGACGCCATGTCCGTCACCTTCAACCCGCTGTTCCTGTACGGCGGGGTCGGACTCGGCAAGACCCACCTGATGCACGCCATCGCCTGGCAGATCCGCAAGAACGACCCGCGGCGCAAGGTGCTCTACCTGTCCGCCGAGAAGTTCATGTACCAGTTCATCCGCGCGCTGCGCTTCAAGGACACCATGGCCTTCAAGCAGCAGTTCCGCTCGGTGGACGTGCTGATGATCGACGACGTGCAGTTCATCAGCGGCAAGGATTCCACCCAGGAGGAGTTCTTCCACACCTTCAACGCCCTGGTCGACCAGAACCGCCAGGTGATCATCTCCGCCGACAAGAGCCCGTCGGACCTGGAGGGCATGGAGGAGCGGCTGCGCTCGCGCCTGGGCTGGGGGCTGGTGGCCGACATCCACCCCACCACCTACGAGCTGCGCCTGGGCATCCTGGAGCAGAAGGCCGACGCGCTGGGCGCCGCGGTGCCCCAGAAGGTGCTGGAGTTCCTGGCCCACAAGATCACCTCGAACGTGCGCGAGCTGGAAGGGGCGCTCAACCGCATCGTCGCCCATTCCGACCTGGTCGGCCGCTCGATCTCGCTCGAGGCGACCCAGGAGGTGCTGCACGACCTGCTGCGCGCCAACGACCGCCGGGTCACCATCGACGAGATCCAGAAGAAGGTGGCCGAGCACTTCAACATCCGGGTCGCCGACATGCATTCGGCGCGCCGCGCCCGCGCCGTGGCGCGGCCGCGCCAGGTCGCCATGTACCTGGCCAAGCAGCTCACCGCCCGCTCGCTGCCGGAGATCGGCCGCAAGTTCGGCGGCCGCGACCACACCACGGTGATGCACGCGGTGCGCAAGGTCGAGGAGCTGCGCGCCGCCGACGCCGCCTTCGCCGAGGACGTGGAACTGCTGCGCCGCATGCTGGAGAGCTGAGCCAGCTAGCCCGCGGTCACCATGCCCCCGGCGCCCAGCCGGACGTGGGTGAGGGTGCGCTCCTCGTGGGCCATGCGCCAGCTCAGCAGCGCCTGGGCGTGGTCCAGCACCTCGCCCTGGCGCGCCGGGTCGCCGGCGAGGTCGCGCAGCTCCCCCGGGTCCTCCTCCAGGTCGAAGAAGAGCGCCGGCAGACCGGTGAAATGCACGTACTTGCGCCGCGCCCCGCGCAGCACCGTCAACCCGCAGCGGTCCGAGTCCAGGCCCAGCGCGCGCTCCGGCTCCTGGCCGGCGACGTCGCGGAAATCGAAGGAGAAGTGGGCGTGCCGGCGCCATCGCGGCGGCGTCGCCCCGGCCAGCCAGGGCCGCAGCGACCGGCCGTCGCACTGGCGCGGCGGCGCCACGCCCAGCCAGTCGAGCATGGTCGGCATGAGGTCGACGTGCTCGGTGAAGGCCTCGACGACGCGGCCGCCGGGGCGGCCCGGCTCGCGCACCACCAGGGGCACGTGGAAGCAGGGGTCGAACCAGCCCTCCTTGCCGAACATCCAGTGGTCGCCCAGCAACTCGCCGTGGTCGGCGGTGACCACCACAAGGGTGTCGCCGGCCCGGCCGGAGTCCTCCAGCCAGCGCAGCAGCCGGCCCACGTGGTGGTCGACCTCGGCGATCAGCCCGAAATAGAGCGCGCCGAGGCGGGCCAGCGCGCCGTCGTCGAGGACCCGCGGGTCGAGCGGCCGGCCCTCCTGCCAGCCGTCGGCGGGGAACGTCTCCAGCCGCCAGCGCAGCCAGGGGTGCACCGCGGCCTCGGCCCGCCAGCCCGCGGCGGCGCGCCGCGGCGGCGGCACCGAGGCGGGGTCGACCACGCCGGACCAGGGCGCCGGCGCGATCCAGGGCGGGTGGGGGCGGATGTAGGCGATGTGGGCGAACCAGGGCCGGTCGCCCTGGCCGTCGAGCCAGTCCAGCGCCTGGTCGGTGAGGAAGGCGGTGTCGCTGTCGGCGGCGGCGTAGCGGGCGGGGCCGAACGGGTCGTCGTGCGGCGGCGTGCAGATGGCGGCAACGCGGTCCGGCACGGCGTGGCCCCGCCGGCGCAGGTGGCGCCCCCACGGTTCGGCCGATTCGGTCATCAGGCAGATCGGGTCGAAGCCGGGGGCCACCCCCTCGTAGGTGTGCAACGCCGGATCGGCCGCGTCGCGCCCGCGCGGGTCGGCGGCGGTGTCGGTGTAGCCGAACAGGGCCGGGGCGACGCCGGCACGGCGCGCCTCCAGCCCCAGGGTGGTGTGGCGGCGGTCCAGCGGCGTGCCGTTGCGCACCGCCCGGTGGTTGTGGGCGTAGAGTCCGGTCAGCAGGCTCGCCCGCGCCGGTCCGCAGGGGCTGGCGTTGGAGAAATGGCGGGCGAAGCGGGTGCCGCCGGCGGCCAGCGAATCGAGCGCGGGGGTCCGGGCGGCGGGGTGGCCGGCGGCCGACAGGGCGTCGCCGCGCCACTGGTCGGCGACGATGAACAGGACGTTGCGGCGGTTCGGCGTGTCCATCGTCGGGGATTCACGTGCACGTGCCACGGGATTGGGCAGGCTGCCGCGCCGGCCGACGCGGCGCAATGACAATACTATGAAGTTTTTCGCTCTTCCCCTCGCCAAAATTGCCGGTGCAGGATGGCGTCGGGCATAGTCCGGCCGCCGCCGCGTTCCGCATGGTGCCGGCCGGCAAGACCGCATCAGGGAGAGACCGCGTCATGACAACGAGCGTGGACAGGACCGCGAGCGCCGCAACCCAGCGCGCCGCCAAGAGCTTCACCCGCCGCGTGCTGCTGAAGAGCGCCGCCGCGATCGGCGCCGTCGCCGCTGTCGGGCCCTGGATCCTGCGCGAGGGCCGCGCCGCCGAGGGCAGCGTGCGGATCTTCTCCTGGGCCGGCTACATCGGCCAGGACATGCTGGACGACTTCAAGGCGCAGACCGGCATCACGCCGACGCTGACCGAGTACGGCACCAACGACGAGCTGCTGAACCAGCTCCGCGCCAGCGGCGGCGGCGGCTTCGACATCATCCATCCCACCGTCGACCGCGTGCCCAACTACGTCGAGGCCGAGCTGGTCCAGCCGCTGGACGAGAGCAAGGTGAACTGGGAGGGCTGCCTGAAGTCCGCCTACACCGGCTCCGCCGCCATGGGCGGGGTGGTCGGTGGCAAGCGCTACCTGGCGCCGGCCGACTGGGGCACCGAGGCGCTGTCCTACGACATGGAGAAGGCGCCGCTGAAGTACGGCACGGCCGGCTACGGCGACCTGTGGGCGCCGGGCATGGGCGGCAAGGTCACCGTGCGCGGCCACTCCTCGCTGATCGGCATCGGCCTGTGGCTGGAGAGCGAGGGCAAGCTGCCCCACCCGCTGGTCGAGCAGTTCAAGGACGAGGCCAAGGCGCGCGCCAACTTCGACGCCATCCTCAAGGTCGCGACCGCCAGCAAGGGCAACATCGGCCAGTTCTGGTCGAACGAGAACGAAGCCCAGGGCGCCTTCCGCACCAACGGCTGCGTGCTCGGCCAGACCTGGGATTCGACCGCCGTCTCCCTGCGCAAGGAGAACCTGCCGATCCGCTACATCGCCCCCAAGGAGGGCGCGCTGGCGTGGATGGAGGGCTTCGCCATCCCGGCCAAGGCCGAGAACCCGGAGCAGGCCTACGCCTGGATCAACTGGTTCTACACGCCCAAGGCCGGGGCCATGTACTCCAACAAGACCGGCATCAACTCCACCACGGTGGGCGCCGAGCAGCACCTGTCGGACCTCAACAAGGCCTTCTTCGCCGAGGCCTATCCCGAGGACGCGCTGCAGAAGCTGTGGTGGTGGCCGATCCAGGAAGCCTGGTACGTGTCCGTCCGCAACGAGTACCAGGACCGCTTCCTGGCGGCCTGAGGCGCCCCCGCCCGTCCCCCGGCCCCGGCGCGCCCGGGGCGGGGACGGGCGGCCCCCCCCATCCGGAGCCTGACATGAGCCAGGACGTTCAGCTCGACCGCGTCACCATGCGCTTCGGGTCGGTGGTCGCCGTCCGCGACGTCACCCTGACCATCGCCGCGGGGGAGTTCTTCAGCTTCCTCGGCCCGTCGGGCTGCGGCAAGACCACCATCCTGCGCATCATCTCCGGGTTCATGGAGCCCAGCGACGGCGTGGTCCGCATCGGCGGGCGGGACATGCGCGGCATCGGCCCCAACAAGCGCCCGACCGCCCTGATCTTCCAGAACCTCGCCCTCTTCCCCTTGATGACGGTCGCCGACAACATCGGGTTCGGCCTGGAGGTGCGCGGCGTGGCGCCGGGCGACCGCCGCCGCCGGGTGCAGCAGCTCCTGGAGCTGGTGGCGCTGCCGGAGGTGGCCGACAAGAAGGTGACCGAGCTGTCCGGCGGCCAGCGCCAGCGCATCGCCATCGCCCGCGCGCTGGCGGTGGAGCCCGCGGTGCTGCTGCTGGACGAGCCGCTGTCGGCGCTGGACCTCAAGCTGCGCCAGCACATGCGCGCCGAGCTGCGGTCGATCCAGCGGCGCACCGGTGTCACCTTCATCTACATCACCCACGACCAGGGCGAGGCCCTGACCATGTCCGACCGCATCGGCGTGATGTCGAAAGGCGTCCTGGAGCAGGTCGGCGCCGGCCAGGCGATCTACGACGATCCCGCCAGCGCGTTCGTCGCGTCCTTCGTCGGCGAGGCCAACCGCTTCCCCGGCACGGTGCTGGACAGCGCCGGCGGGCAGGCCGCGGTCGACACGCCGTTCGGGCGGCTGGTGGGGCGCAACCCGCGGGGCCTGCAGCGGGGGGACCGGGCCGTCCTGTTCGTGCGCCCCGAGCGCCTCGCGCCCCTGAACGGCGCCGAGGCGGAGAACCGGATCGACGCGCGGGTGAGCCACCGCGACTTCGAAGGCTCCTTCGTCAACGCCTTTCTCACCGGCCCCGGCGACCGGCGCATCGTCGTCCAGATGCCGCACCTCGGCGGCGACCCGGCGCTGGTGCCCGGGGCCGCGGCCCGTCTCGGGTTCCGGGCCGCCGATGCGGTGGTGCTGCCGCCCGAGCGGGACGGCGCATGAGACACCCGGGGTCACGCAGCGCGGAGGTGGACCGATGACCGATGTCCTGCGCCGGTACGGCCCCGTGCTGACCGGCTTCATCCTCCTGATCGTCGGCCTGTGGGTGGTCATGCTGGTGGTCCTGCCCCAGCTGCTGATGATCGACTTCTCGTTGCGGCCGATGCTGCCGCCCGCCCGGGTCGGCGGGCCGGACGACGTCTACACGCTGGCCAACTACGAGACGCTGTGGACCAACACCATCCACCTCGCGATCTTCTTCAAGACCATCTGGGCCAGCGCGCTGGTCACCGTGGTGACCCTGGCGGTGTGCTACCCCATGGCGTTCTACCTGGCCCAGGTGGCGACGAAGGCGCGGCTGCCGACGTTCCTGCTGCTGCTGGTGATCCCGTTCTGGATCAACGAGATCCTCCGCACCTTCGCGTGGTACGTGATCCTCGCCTACAACGGGCCGCTCAACAACCTCCTGGTCGGCATCGGGCTGTTGGCGGATCCCGTGCGGTTCCAGGGCGACGTCAGCGTCATCGTCGGCATGGTCTACGCCTACATCCTGTTCATGGTGTTCCCGGTCTACAACGCCATCGAATCCCTGGACCGCCATCAGATCGAGGCGGCGCGCGACCTCGGCGCGGGGTGGCTGCGCATCCACCGCCGCATCGTGCTGCCGCACGCCCGGCCGGGCATCGCGGTGGGCTGCATCATGACCTTCATGCTGGCCGCCGGAAGCTACGCCGTGCCGCTGCTGCTGGGCGGGCCGCAGAGCCGCTGGTTCACCGAGGTCATCTACAACTGGTTCTTCGAGGGCGGGAACTGGAACCAGGGTGCGGCCTACGCCTTCATCCTGCTGGCCCTGTGCATCGGCTTCATTCTGCTGATGATGCGGGCGTTCCGCGTCGGCCTCACCGACATCGCGAAATAGGGAGGCGCGAGCCATGACCGCCGAACGCCTGCGCCGCCTCCTGGTGAACGCCTACCTGGTGCTGTTCTTCGCCTATCTCTTCGTGCCGCTGGGCATCATGGCGGCGGCCACCTTCAACACCAGCCGCTTTCCCACGGTGACGCCGTGGCTGGGCTTCACGGTGGACTGGTTCCGCGTGCTCTACGAGGACCAGCGCATGTGGCAGGCGCTGGGGACGTCGGTGGTGGTGGCCGCCGGCGTGATCGCCGTGGCGGTGCCGACCGGGCTGGCCGCGGCCCTCCTGCTCGACCGCCTGCACAGCCGCGCCCGCACCTTCCTCTACGCCATCATGGTGTCGCCGTTGCTCACCCCCGGCGTCATCATCGGCATCTCGACGCTGATCTTCTGGCGCACCTGGCTGGACGTCTCGGGGGGCGTGTTCCTGACGGTGATCGCCCAGTCCAGCTTCATCACCGCCTACGCCATGCTGCTGTTCCTGGCGCGCCTGCAGCGTTTCGACCCGACCCTGGAGGAGGCGGCGCTGGACCTCGGCGCCACCCATGTGCAGGTGTTCCGCCGCGTCACCCTGCCGTTCCTGATGCCGGCGGTGCTGTCGGCGGCGCTGATCGCCTTCCTGCAGAGCTTCGAGAACTACAACACCACGCTGTTCGTGCGCGGCCTCGACACCACCTTGACCGTCTTCATCGCCACCAAGGTGCGCACCGGCCTGACGCCGGCGGTCAACGCCCTGTCGCTGATCCTGATCGCCCTGACCATCGCCGGCGCGGTGGGTTACGAGATCATGCGCCGCCGCGAGGCGAGGCGCCAACGGGCCGAACAGGCGCGGGCGGAGCGGGAGGAGGCGTCGGCCGACGCCCCCTCCGGCCCGGCGGACCTGGTTCCGGCGCGCGCCTGAGCGGCGCCGGGGCACCCGGTCTCAGTCGTCGGTGTCGTCGGCGTCGGCGTCCGACTCGATCTGCGCCGCGAGGTCGCGCAGCATGTCGACCACGTCCTCGTGGCTGGTCTCGTCGACCGCCACGTTCACCGCCGCTTCGATCATGGCCACGGCCACATAGGGCCCCAAGGCTCCGCCCTCGGCGACGGCCTTCTCCAGGTGCTTCTCGGCGATGCTCAGCGCCTTCTCGAACAGTGCCTCGGCGGTCTGGTTGTTCTCGTTGCTCATGATGGGTCCGTCGGGTGTGATGGGCACGCCACCTATAACACCACGCCCCGCGCCGTCCCGCACGAAAACGAACGGCTTGGGGCGAATGGCCGATCTCCGCCGGCTTGCCGCGGCGGGGGCGCGATGCCACCCTGGCCGGCGCCGCCAACCGCAACGCCACGGGATGCCATGAGCCAGCCGCCGCCAGACCTCACCGACCCCGCCGCCTACGCCTTCTGGATCGAGGAGCGCGTCCGCTTCTCCGATCTCGACCCGGTCGGCCATGTCAACAACAACGCCATCGGGGTCTATTTCGAGCAGGGGCGGGTGCAGTTCCTCAACGAGGGGATCGGGTCGCGCCGGCCCGCCTGGACGGTGGTGGTCGCCCGCACCGTCACCGAATTCAAGGCGGAACTGCTGTACCCGGCGACCGTGCGCGTCGGGCTGCGGGTGCTGCGGTTCGGCACGACCTCCCTGACCCTGGGCTGCGCCGTCTTCGAGGGCGACCGGCTGATCGCCACCCAGGAGGCGGTGTCGGTGATCGTCGACGGCGCCACCCACCGCCCGACGCCGATTCCGCCCGACCTGCGCCAGCGCCTGGCCCCGCACGGGGGGTGACCCGTGCGCCGGAGGTGCCGCGGCGGTGCGATCCGTGCTACGTCCTTCGGGTCGGGCCGGCGCGTCCTGGACGCCCGGCCGCCGCGCACCGAGGCACGACCATGAGCAATCCGCGTTCCGCCGGTCCCCGTCGCCGCACCGTGCTGGCCGGCGCCGCCCTGCTGGCGGCCCCGGCCCTGGTGGCCCGCCCGCTCCGGGCGGCGCTGCCGCCGGACCGGCCGCTCGACCTGACCGCCGGCCCGGCCCGGCTGTCCCTGGTCGGGCCCGCCCACCCGAAGACCACGGTGTGGGCCTACAACGGCGCCGTGCCGGGGCCGGTGCTGCGCTTCCGCCAGGGCGACACCGCGCGCATCGCCTTCGCCAACGCGCTGGCCGAGCCGACGACGGTGCATTGGCATGGCCTGCGCGTGCCCAACGCCATGGACGGCGTGCCCCATCTCACCCAGGCGCCGGTTGCGGCGGGCGGGCGGTTCGACTACGCCTTCGCCCTCAAGGACGCCGGGACGTTCTGGTACCACCCCCACGCCAACAGCGCCGAGCAGGTGGCCCGCGGCCTGTCGGGCGTGCTGGTCGTGGAGGAGCCGGAGCCGGTCCGCGTCGACCGCGAGCTGGTCTGGGCGCTGGCCGACTGGCGCCTCACCGGCCAGGCGGCGGTGGCCGACGATTTCGGCCACCCGATGGACGCCAGCCACGCCGGGCGGCTGGGCAACACCGTGACCGTCAACGGCGCCGTGGTCGACGCGGTGCCGGTGCGCGCCGGCGAGCGCATCCGCCTGCGCCTCGCCAACGTGGCCGCCGCCCGCGTCTTCGCGCTGGAGTTCCGGGGCCACGCGCCGCAGGTGATCGCGCTGGACGGCCACCCGGTGGCGCCCCACGACCCGGAGGGCGGCCGCGTCGTCCTGGCCCCGGGCCAGCGCGCCGACCTCGTGCTCGACCTGCCGGGGCGGCCGGGCGAGCGGTTCGACGTGGTCGACGGGTTCCAGCCGCGCCAGGCCTACCGCCTGACGACGCTGGTCTACGGCCCTGCCGCGCCCCTGCGCGAGTCCCCGCTCGATGCCCCGCTGGCGTTGCCGGGCAACCCCCTGCCGGCCCTCGACCTCGCCGGGGCGGTGCCGCGGGAGGTGCTGATGGAGGGCGGGGCGATGGGGCGCCTTCCCCACGGCATGCGGATGACCCCCGAGGGCCCGTTCTGGGCCTTGAACGGCCTGGCGGCCCGGGGCCACGACCTGGAGCCGCTCATCACCGTCAAACGCGGCCAAACGGTGCGCCTGGGCTTCGCCAACGACACCGCGTGGTGGCATCCCATGCACCTGCACGGCTTTCCGTTCCAGGTGCTGGCGGTGAACGGCGCCCCGCCGCCCCGGGCGACGTGGCGCGACACGGTTCTGCTGGCCCCCCGCGACCGCGTGGAGGTCGCCTTCGTCGCCGAGGAGGCCGGCTCCTGGATGCTGCACTGCCACGTGCTGGAGCACCAGGAGGCCGGGATGATGGCGGTGGTCCGGGTGATCTGAGCGGGGACCGTCGGCACCCTCGCGCCGCTCCGGGGATCCGCGCTACAGTCCGCGCCGTCGATCCGAGAGCCAGCCCATGAGCCGTACCACCGTGCCCGTCCGCCGCAAGCCCCGCTCCGCCGCCACCCGTCCTGCCGCCGCCGGTCACGCCGCCCCGTCCCGCCCGGGACCGACGCCGGAGATCGTCGCCGAGGTGACCGTGCGCGCGGTGGGGGCGCGCGGCGACGGCATCGCCGAACTGGACGGCGCGCGCGTCTTCGTGCCGCTGACCGTGCCCGGCGACCGGGTGCGGGTGCGGCTGGGCGAGACCCGCGGGGTGGGTCTGCGCGAGGGGGTGCGCGGCGAGGCGCTGGAGCTGCTGGAGCCCGGTCCCGGGCGCGGCGTTCCCGCCTGCCGGCACTTCGGCGCCTGCGGTGGCTGCACGTTGCAGCACCTGGACGAGGCGGCCTATGCCGCCTGGAAGCCGCAGGCCGTGCAGGCGGCGCTCGACCGGGTCGGGCTGGGCGAGACGCCCCTGGCCGCGTTGGCCCGCACCGGCCCGGGCGGCCGCCGCCGCGCGCGCTTCGCGGCGCGGCGGCGCGGCGGCCGGGTGTGGCTCGGCTTCAACGAGCGCCTCAGCCCCCGTCTGGTCGATCTGGAGGTCTGCCCCGTGCTGGCGCCGCGTCTGGAGCGGCTGATGCCGCCGCTGCGCGAGCTGCTGGCCGCGGTGCTGCCGGACAAGGGTGGCTGCGACGTGGCGGTGGCCGATCTGGAGGGCGGCGTCGACCTGCTGCTGATCGGGCCGCCGGTCCTGGACCGCGCGGCGCGGGAGCGTTTGACGGCGTTTGGCGCCGATCATGGGGTGGCCCGGGTGTCGTGGCAGCGCGACGACCGCAGCGATCCCGAGCCGGTCGCCCACCGCCAGGCGGTGGCGGTCCGGTTCGCCGGCGTCGCCGTGACGCCGCCACCCGGTGCCTTCCTGCAGGCCAGCGCCGAGGGCGAGGCGGCGCTGGCCGCCGCGGTGCTCGCCCACGTGCCGGAGGGCGCCCGGCGGGTCGCCGACCTGTTCGCCGGTGTCGGCACCTTTTCCATTCCGCTTTCGGAACGGTCATCGGTGCACGCGGTCGACGGCGACGGGGCGGCGGTGGCGGCGCTGGCCCGCGCCGCCGGCGTGCGGCGGCTGACCACCGAGCGGCGCGATCTCTTCGCGCAGCCGCTTTCGCCGAAGGAGGTGAACCGTTTCGACGCCGTGGTGTTCGATCCGCCGCGCGCCGGCGCGGCGGCCCAGGCGGCGGCGCTGGCCCAGAGCCGGGTGCCGGTGGTGGTCGCGGTGTCGTGCAGCCCGGCCACCTTCGCCCGCGACGCCCGCACCCTGGTGGACGGCGGCTATGCGTTGAGCCGGGTCTGCCCCGTCGACCAGTTCCTGTGGTCGGCCCACGTCGAACTGGTCGGCGTCTTCGTCCGCTGAGTCTCAGTCCAGTTCGAGCACGATCGCCTTGAGGTAGGCGGATTCCGGCAGATGCGGGTGCACGGGGTGGTCGGGTCCGGCGCCGGCGACGCGCAGGATGCGGCCGGTGCGGCCGGCGTCGACCAGACCGCGCGCCACCTGTTCGGCGAAGGTCGGCGGGTCGACGTTGTGGCTGCACGAGCCGGCCATCAGGATGCCGCCGGGCGCGGTGATGCGGGCCGCCAGGCGGGCCATCTTGCGGTAGGCCCGGCAGCCCACCGCGAGGTCCTTCTTGGATTTCACGAAGGCGGGCGGGTCGGCGACCACCACGTCGAAACGCTCGCCGGCGGCGGCGAGGCGGTCCAGCTCGGTGAAGGCGTCCGCCCGCCGCCCCTCGAAGCGGTCGGCCAGCCCGTTCGCGGCGGCGGCGCGGGCGGCGTTGTCCAGGGCCGGCTGGGAACGGTCGACGGCGACCACCGAGGCCGCGCCGCGGGCCGCGCAGGTGACGGCGAAGCCGCCGTTGTAGCTGAAGACGTCGATGACCCGGCCACCGCGGGCCAGGCCGGCCACGAAGGCCCGGTTGTCGCGCTGGTCGTAGAACCAGCCGGTCTTCTGCCCGCCCAACGGATCGGCGAAGAAGGCGACCCCGTTCTCCTCCAGGCGGATCGCCCCGTCGATGGCGCCCTTGGCCAGCCGCGTCTCCTCGGTCAGGCCCTCCAGGGTGCGCTGGGCGCTGTCGTTGCGCAGGATCACGGCGGCCGGGTCCAGCACGGTGTCGAGGGCGGCCAGGATGTCGGGAAGATGGCGGTCCATGAAGACGGAGTTGGCCTGCACCGTCACCACGTCGCCGTAGCGGTCGACGATCAGCGCCGGCAGCCCGTCGGCCTCGGCGTGCACCAGGCGGTAGAACGGCCGGTCGAACAGGCGTTCGCGCAGGGTCAAGGCGCGCCGGAGGCGGTCGGCCAGGAAGGCGCGGTCGATGGTGGCCGCGGCGTCGGGCGTCAGCAGGCGGGCGGCGATCAGCGTGTGCGGGTTGAAGGTGGCCAGGCCGAGCGGCGCGCCGCCGCCGTCGAGCAGGCGCACGACGCTGCCGGGCGGAACCGCCTTGGCCGCCGCGTCCATCTGGACCTCGTTGGAATAGACCCAGGGATGCCCGAGGCGGACGCGCTTGTCGCGGCCGGCGTGCAGGCGGATGACGGGGGGGCGGGGGGTGTCTGTCATGATGGCCGCATCCTACCCGCGCGCCAGCCATGCGCAACGGCTGCGCGCGCATGGCGCGCGCGATCCCCCGGCCACGGGCCCGTGGGCAGCCCTGCTCAGCCCTCGTCCTCGTTCTCGGCCCCGGCCGCGTCCTCGGCCCCGGCGAACGCGTCGCCGGCGTTGTCGTTGGCGCCTTCGACGCATTTCTCCAGGCGGTGGGGGCCGGCGACGTGCCCTTCGCGATGGAAGAACGCCATCATCGTCCGGCAATAGTCGGGCAGCCCGCCGTCCGAGGCGGGGAAGGTGGTCTGGATGGAGGCGCAGGACAGGGAGCGCGCCAGCGCCTCCATCGCCCGGAGAAGCGTGGCGGCCGCGCCGCCGGGGTTGAAGAGGTCGAGCACGATGAAGTTGTCGACGGCCAGCACGTGGCCGTGCTGCAGGCTGCGCTCGCGGGCGTAGGCGAACAGGCCGTGGATGTAGCCGCGCTCGTTCTGCACCGCGACGATGCCGCGGTCCGCCGGCACGCCGGTGGCGGAGCCGATCATGGCCGCCGCATAGGCGCGCCAGCGGCTCACCGTCAACTCCGGGGCGAGCGCCCGCACCAGGGGAAACGCCTGGTCGATCCGTCGGGTGTCCAGGGGGGTCGCAATGAAGCCGTCGTCCATGGCCGCTTCGCTGGCTGCAGCGTCGCGCAAACGATGGCAGCGCGCGGTCGAGGGGGTCGTTGACGTAGATCAATGTTGTGTTGGCTGGCCCTACACATAGTGGCGGCATAGGCGGCAGGGCGTGGCCACTGCTGACGCGGTGTCGCGCGTTCGTCTGCCGCCCTCCTACACGACGTACCCACGCGGTGGTGCAACCTCATAGGAGCGGCCCAAGCCGCCCGGGGCAAACGGGAGAGATTGTATGGCATCAGCGACTCTGACCCCAGGGGCCGCCCTGGGCAGCCAGCGGGTGTCGGGGGACGTCCGGTACTATGAGGACGTCATTCGGCTATTCACGATCGCGGCGGTGTTCTGGGGCGTGGTCGGTTTCCTGGCCGGCACCTTCATCGCCCTGCAGCTCGCCTTTCCGGCGCTGAACCTGGGCCTGGAGTGGACCAGCTTCGGCCGCCTGCGGCCGGTGCACACCTCGGCGGTCATCTTCGCCTTCGGTGGCAACGTGCTGTTCGCCACCTCCCTCTACGTGGTCCAGCGCACCTGCCGCCAGTTCCTGTTCGGCGGCGAGGGTCTGGCCAAGTTCATCTTCTGGAACTACCAGATCTTCATCGTGCTGGCCGCGCTGTCCTATGTCATGGGCTACACCCAGGGCAAGGAGTACGCGGAGCCGGAGTGGATCCTCGACCTTTACCTGACGGTCATCTGGGTCCTCTACGCCGTGAGCTACATCGGCACGGTGATGACCCGCAAGGAGTCGCACATCTACGTTGCCAACTGGTTCTTCATGGCGTTCATCCTGACCGTCGCCATCCTGCACCTCGGCAACAACGTCAACTGGCCGGTGTCGCTGTTCGGCATGAAGAGCTACACCTTCGTGTCGGGCGTGCAGAGCGCCATGGTGCAGTGGTGGTATGGCCACAACGCCGTCGGCTTCTTCCTCACCGCCGGCTTCCTCGGCATCATGTACTACTTCGTGCCGAAGCGCGCCGAGCGGCCGGTGTATTCGTACCGCCTGTCGATCGTGCACTTCTGGACGCTGATCTTCCTCTACATCTGGGCCGGCCCGCACCACCTGCACTACACCGCCCTGCCGGACTGGGCGCAGACGCTGGGCATGACCTTCTCGGTCATGCTGTGGATGCCGTCGTGGGGCGGCATGATCAACGGGATCATGACCCTGTCGGGCGCCTGGGACAAGCTGCGCACCGACCCGGTCCTGCGCTTCCTGGTCACCTCGGTCGCCTTCTACGGCATGTCGACCTTCGAAGGCCCGCTGATGTCGGTGAAGCCGGTCAACGCGCTGTCGCACTACACCGACTGGACCATCGGCCACGTGCACTCCGGTGCGCTCGGCTGGGTCGCGTTCATCAGCTTCGGCGCCATCTACTACCTCGTGCCGGTGCTGTGGAAGCGCCAGCAGCTCTACAGCATGCGCCTCGTCAGCTACCATTTCTGGACCGCCACCATCGGCATCGTGCTGTACATCACGGCCATGTGGGTGTCCGGCATCATGCAGGGCCTGATGTGGCGGGCCTACGACAACCTGGGTTTCCTGCAGTACTCGTTCGTGGAGACGGTGGCCGCCATGCACCCGTTCTACGTGATCCGTGCGCTGGGGGGCGTCCTGTTCCTCGCCGGTTCGCTGATCATGGTCTACAACCTGTGGCGCACGGCCCGGGGCGACGTCCGCATCGAGAAGCCCTACGTCACGGCGCCGCACAAGGCGGCCGTGGGCACGGCCTGAACCCGGGAGACGTGAGATATGGCTGAGGAAAAGAAGGGCTTTAGCCACGACACGATCGAGCGCAACACGCTCCTCCTGGTCGTGCTGATCCTGATCACGGTGTCCATCGGCGGTCTCGTGCAGATCGTCCCGCTGTTCACCATCGAGTCGACCATCGAGGAGGTGGACGGGGTGCGCCCCTACTCGCCCCTGGAGCTGGCCGGCTACAACATCTACGTCCGCGAAGGCTGCTACAACTGCCACAGCCAGATGGTCCGCCCGTTCCGCGACGAGGTCGAGCGGTACGGCCACTACTCGCTGGCGGCCGAGAGCATGCACGACCGCCCGTTCCAGTGGGGGTCGAAGCGCACCGGACCGGACCTCGCCCGCGTCGGCGGCAAGTACTCCGACGACTGGCACGTCGCCCATCTCGTCGACCCGCGCTCGGTGGTGCCGGAATCGATCATGCCGGGCTACGCCTGGATGGCCGACCGGCCGCTCAGGACGGACGACATCGCCGACCACCTCAAGGCGCTCACCGTCGTCGGCACCGCCTACACCGAGGAGCAGATCGACAACGCCAAGGCCGACCTGGTGGCCCAGCAGGACCCGATGGCCGACACCGAAGGGCTGCTGAGCCGCTACCCGAAGGCGGTGGTGGGCAACTTCACCGGCGACCCCGCGGTCGTCACCGAGATGGACGCGCTGGTGGCCTATCTGCAGGTGCTGGGGACGATGGTGGATTTCACCAAGTACCAGTCGCCCGCACAGCTTCAGCAGTGAGCGGGAGGAATCCATGGATCTGGATCAGATCACGGTAGCCCTGCGGTCGTTCTGGACGGTGTGGTTGATGGTCCTGATGTCGGGCATCCTGGTGTACGCCATGTGGCCCGGCAACCGGAGCAAGTTCGACGACGCCGCCCGTATCCCGCTCAAGGATGATGGTCAGGAGTTTTAGGCCATGGCGAACAAAGTTGAAAAGGACGCCCTGTCCGGCGTCGAGACCACGGGCCACGAGTGGGACGGTCTGCGCGAGCTGAACAACCCCCTGCCGAAGTGGTGGCTCTACATCTTCTACGTCACGATCGCCTGGTCGCTGGTGTACTACGTGCTCTATCCGGCCTGGCCGCTGGGCAGCACCTACACCAAGGGGATGCTCGGCTGGTCGCAGCGCGAGGAGATCGTCGACAAGCTGGCCGAGGCCAAGGCGGCCCAGGGCCAGTACCTCACGGCGATCGCCGCCAAGTCGGTGGACGAGATCCAGCAGGACAAGGACCTGCTGGCCTTCGCCATGGCCGGCGGGCGCACGATGTTCAACGAGAACTGCGCGGCCTGCCACGGCGCCGGCGGGCAGGGGGCCAAGGGCTTCCCCGCCCTGGCCGACGACATCTGGCTGTGGGGCGGCACCACCGCCGACATCTACCAGACGATCCAGCACGGCATCCGCGCCGACGCGGAGGAGACGCGCGGCACCGTCGGCTTCGGCATGACCGCCTTCGGCAAGGACGGCATCCTGGAGCACGCGCAGATCGACCAGGTCGCGGAATACGTTCTGTCGCTCAACGGCAAGCAGCACGACGCCGCCAAGGCCGAGGCCGGCAAGACGGTGTTCGAGGAGAACTGCGTGGCCTGCCACGGCCCGAACGCCGAAGGGTCGCTGGCCGCCGAGCTGCCGGGCATCGGCGCGCCGCCGCTGGTCACCGCCAACTGGATCTACGGCGGCGACAAGGCGACCCTGGTCGAGACCATCGCCAACGGCCGCGCCGGCGTCATGCCGAACTGGGCCGAGCGCCTGGACGATCCGACGATCAAGCAGCTCGCCGTCTACGTCCACAACCTGGGCGGCGGCCAGTAGGCCCGTCCCGCCGGCTTGCACCGCACCGCGCAATGCCGGGGAGGCGACTCCCCGGCATTCGTCGTTCCGGGAGGTCGGTCGACCCCGGCGCACCGCCGTCAACCCTTCCCTCTTGATGTTTTTCTAATGGACCATTGATCCATCGCAATGCCCCTGCGGCGGAATGCCGCCATGGTCGGGATGCGGCCGGGCGCCATTTCGCCCTTGCCGCCAGTGCGGCGGCGCGTCCCCAGGACGGCTGCGATCCGATGACCGACCCGACACGGCACGACCCCAAAGGCACGATCCCATGAGCATGGCGACCGACACGCAGGAGAAGCCTGCCGCGACGCCCGCATCCGCCGCGGGCCCGCAGGCTGAGACGCGCCCCTCCAGTTCGTTGTACGCCGACCACAACAAGATCTACCCCAAGGCCGTGCACGGCCGTTACCGCCGCCTGAAGTGGCTGGCGCTGGCGGTGCTCCTGGGAATCTACTACGTGCTGCCGTGGATGCGCTGGGACCGTGGGCCGAACGCCCCGGACCAGGCGGTGCTGCTCGACCTGCCGGCGCGCCGCTTCTACCTCTTCTTCATCGAACTGTGGCCGCAGCAGATCTACTACCTCACCGGGGCGCTCATCGTCGCCGCCATCGGCCTGTTCCTGGCGACCTCGGTGGCCGGGCGCCTGTGGTGCGGCTACGCCTGTCCCCAGACGGTGTGGACCGACCTGTTCTTGTGGGTGGAGCGGCTGGTGGAGGGCGAGCGCGGCGAGCGCATCCGCCTCGACCATGGCCGGTGGAGCCTCGACAAGCTGCGCAAGAAGACGCTGAAGACGGCGATCTGGCTGCTGATCTCGCTGGCGACGGGCGGCGCCTGGATCTTCTACTTCGTCGACGCGCCGACCTTCGCGGGCGAGCTCCTGCGCTTCGAGGCCAGCTCCACGGCGATCGGCTTCATCCTTCTGTTCACCGCCACCACCTTCCTGCTGGCCGGCTACGCGCGCGAGCAGGTGTGCATCTACATGTGCCCGTGGCCGCGCTTCCAGAGCGCGATGATCGACGAGGACAGCCTGGTCGTCACCTACGAGGAATGGCGCGGCGAGGGCCGCGGGCACATCCGCAAGTCGCAGAGCTGGGAGGAGCGGCAGGCGGAGGGGCTGGGCGACTGCATCGACTGCAACGCCTGCTACCATGCCTGCCCGACCGGGGTGGACATCCGCAACGGCTCGCAACTCGCCTGCATCGGCTGCGGCCTGTGCATCGACGCCTGCGACGAGGTGATGACCAAGATCGGCCGGCCCACCGGGCTGGTGACGTTCGACACCCACACCAACCAGGTGGCGCTGGCCAGCACCGGCCGGCCGGCGCCCATGCGCCTGATCCGCCCGCGCACCATCATCTACTCGCTGATGCTGACCGTGGTGGGGGGGATGATCGCCGCCGGCCTGATCCTGAAGCCCAGCCTCGACATCAGCGTGCTGCGCGACCGGGCGCCGCTGTTCGTCGCCCTGTCCGACGGCGCGATCCGCAACGCCTACACCTTCAAGATCTCCAACATGACCCGCGACCCGCGCGACTACACGCTGGCGGTCGACGACCTGCCCGGGGCGCGCCTTGCGGTCGCCGGCGAGGGCCAGCGGGACGAGGCCGACCGGGTCCACCTCAGCGCCGATCCCGACACGGTGGCGACCTACAGAATCTTCGTGACCGCGCCCCGCGCGGGTTTGCACGACGCCTCGCGCCCCCTAAACTTCACCCTGACATCGGCCTCCGGCGAGACCGCGACCTACGAGACGGTCTTCATGGCCCCGGCCGACTGAGACGGCCCCCCGTGCTTCGCCTTCCCCATTCTGCGCAAGGAACGAACGGACGATGACCATGTCCACGGATGTTCGCAACGATCTGCCGGCGACCCGCCGCGGGGGCCGCGCCCGCGGCTGGTACATTCCCTGGCTGTTCGTCGGCTTTTTCCTGGTGGTGTTCTCCGCCAACGGCGTCATGGTCTACATCGCGACCTCGACCTACAACGGCCTGGAAACGGAAAACCACTTCGTCAAGGGCATCCTGTACAACCAGTCGCTCGAGGGGGCGCGCGCCCAGGCGGCGCGCGGGTGGCAGGTCGACCTGGCGTTCGACCAGACCGAGGCGCTCAAGGGCATCGTCGCCGTCACCCTGCACGACAAGCATGGCAACCTGCTGACGGACAGCGCGGTCACCGTGCGGTTCATCCGGCCGACCGCCCAGGGGCACGATTTCGACGCGTCGCTGCCCTATCTCGGCGAGGGCCGCTACGCCATGCCGGTGGCGTTGCCGCTGCCCGGCCAGTGGGACATGCGCCTGACGATCACCCACGGCGGCGACGACTTCCAGGACCAGCAGCGCATCCTCGTCAAGTAGATGGCCGACTGCCTCCATTGCGGACAGCCGCTCGCCGCCGCCCCCGCCCCCGCCCCCGGAGGGGCGGTGCCGGGCGGCGACGGCGGGGCCTTCTGCTGCTCCGGATGCGCCGCCGCCTACGGGATGGTGCGGGGGCTGGGGCTGGAGCGGTACTACGAGCGGCGCTGTGTCGACCCGACGGCACGGCCGCTGCGCCCGGACGCCGACGCGCCGGTCATCGACTACGCCCCCCATGCCCGTCCCCAGGCCGACGGCACGGCGTCCCTGCACCTGATGGTCGACGGGCTGCAATGCGCCGCCTGCGTCTGGCTGATCGAGACGGTGCTCGGCCGCCAGGCCGGGGTGGTGCAGGCCCGTCTCAACATGACGACGCGCCGTCTCACCGTGCGGTGGCGGCCCCAGGACACCGGCGCCAACACGCTGATGGCGGCGGTCACGGCGCTGGGGTACCGCGCCGTCCCCTACGATCCCGAGCGCCTCGGTTCGGCCCAGAAGTCGGGCGAGGCGGAGCTGCTGCGGTCCATGGCGGTGGCCGGCTTCGCGGCGGGCAACGTGATGCTGCTGTCGGTCTCGGTGTGGGCCGGGCACAGCCAGGGCATGGGGGCGGCGACCCGCGACCTGATGCACTGGCTGTCGGCGCTGATCTGCCTGCCGGCGATCGCCTACGCCATCCGCCCCTTCGCCCGCTCGGCCGTCCGGGCGTTGGCCCGCGGGCGCACCAACATGGACGTGCCGATCACGCTGGGCGTGGTGCTGGCGACCTCCATGAGCCTGTTCGAGACCATCCAGAGCGGTGAGCACGCCTATTTCGACGGCGCCGTGATGCTGCTGTTCTTCCTGCTGATCGGCCGCTACCTCGACCAGCGGGCCCGGGGCCGCGCCCGCTCGGCCGCCGAACAGCTCCTCGGCCTCCAGGCCACCGCCGTGACGGTGGTGGGGGAGGACGGCGGCACGACGGTGGTGGCGCCGGAGCGGGTGGCGCCGGGCGCCACCGTCCTGATCGCGGTGGGCGAGCGCATCCCCGTCGACGGGCGCGTCGCCGACGGGGTCTCCGACCTCGACACGTCGCTGATCACCGGCGAGAGCGTGCCCGGCCCGGTGCGGATCGGCGACACCGTGTTCGCCGGCATGCTGAACCTGACCGCGCCGCTGCGCCTGACGGTCACCGCGGTCGGCGAGGGCACGCTGCTGGCCGAGATCGTGCGCATGATGGAGGTGGCCGAGCAGGGCCGCGCCCGCTACGTCGCGGTCGCCGACCGCGTGTCGCGGCTCTACGCCCCGGTGGTCCACCTGGCGGCGCTCGGCACCTTCCTGGGCTGGACGCTGCTGATGGGGGCGCCATGGCAGGACGCCCTGATGAACGCCGTCGCCGTCCTCATCATCACCTGCCCGTGCGCCCTGGCGCTGGCCGTTCCGGTCGTCCAGGTGATCGCCTCGGGACGGCTGATGCGTCAGGGCATCCTGCTGAAGACGGCGACGGCGCTGGAGCGCCTGGCCGCCGTCGACACGGTGGTGTTCGACAAGACCGGCACCCTGACCGAGGGGCGGCCGGTGCCGCAGCTCGCCGGGATCGCCGACGAGGCCGCGTTGCGCCAGGCCGCGGCGATGGCCGGGGCGAGCCTGCATCCCCTGGCCCGGGCGCTGGTGCGCGCCCTGCCGGGCGTGCCGCCGGCGGCGGGGGTGCGCGAGGTGCCGGGCGCCGGACTCGCGTTGGCCGGGGCCGGCGGCGAGATCCGCCTGGGCAACCGCCGATTCACCGGCGTCGCGGAGGACACCGGAGCCGCCGCCCCGGGGCCGGAGCTGTGGCTGGCGCGGCCGGGGCGGCCGGCCCTGCGCATCGGCTTCGTCGACGCGCCGCGCCAGGACGCGGCGGCGGTGGTCGCCGCCCTCAAGGCACGCGGTCTGCGCCTCGCCCTGCTGTCGGGCGACCGGGCCCCGGCGGTCGCCGCGGTCGCCGCGCAGCTCGGCATCGACGACTGGCGGGCCGGGCAGTCGCCGGCCGACAAGACGGCCGCGCTGACGGCCCTCCAGGACGCGGGACACCGGGTGCTGATGGTCGGCGATGGCCTCAACGACGCGCCGGCGCTGGCCGCGGCCAGCGTCTCCCTGTCGCCGTCGACCGCCGTCGACGTCAGCCAGACCGCGGCCGACGCCGTGTTCCAGGGGGCGCGCCTGCAGCCCATCGCCGAGGCGCTGGACGTGGCGCGGCGGGCCGAGCGCCTGGTCCGCCAGAACTTCGGCCTCGCCCTGGTCTACAACCTCTTCGCCGTGCCGCTGGCGGTGGCCGGCCTGCTGACGCCACTGCTGGCGGCGTTGGCCATGTCCTCGTCGTCGCTCGTCGTCATCCTCAACGCGCTGCGGCTCGGCCGCCGCCGGGCGCCGCCCGCCGACACCCCTGCCAGGGAGGCATCCCATGACCGAACTGCTCTATCTGATCTCGATCGCGCTGACGCTCGGCCTGCTGGGCCTGGGGGCGTTCCTGTGGGCTCTTAAGTCGGGCCAGTTCGACGACCTGGACGGCGCCGCCCATCGCATCCTGTTCGACGACGATGGCGCCGTCCCCCCGCCGGCGCGCCGCGGCGAGGGGCGGTAGCCCGCCGCCAGGGGGCGGGCGGGAGCGCCCCGCCCGGGGCACGGCTGCCCCGCCGGTGACCATGGTTGCCATCGCCCGACAAACTGCCCATGATGGGGCGTGGACGGTTGAGGACAAAGTCCGCCATGCCTCCCTTCGACGTGGGACGCGCTCGCGACAGGGGCGCAACGATTGACATGAATCCTTGCGGGGCGTGCCCGGTGCGCAGCCTCACGGTGTGCGCTGCCCTGGATCCGGAGGAGTTGCGGCGGCTCGCCGACATCCTGCAGACGGTGCGGTTCGACGCCAACCAGACCATCTTCGGCGAGGGCGATTCCGCCGACGTGCTCTACAACGTCACCGCGGGCACGGTGAAGCTGTACAAGCTGCTGCCCGACGGGCGCCGCCAGATCACCGGGTTCCTGGTGACCGGCGACTTCATCGGCCTGGCGATGAACGAAAGCTACGCCTACACCGCCGAGACGGTGACGGGCTGCACGCTCTGCCGCTTCCCGCGGCGCCGGATGGAAGCGCTCCTCGACGAGTTCCCGAAGATGCAGCGCCGCCTGTTCTCCATGGCGTCGAACGAGCTGGCGGCGGCCCAGGACCAGATGCTGCTGCTGGGCCGCAAGACCGCCAAGGAGAAGATCTGTTCGTTCCTGCTGATGCTGTCGCAGCGGGCGGCGCGGCGCGGGCACAAGGAGAACCCGGTCCACGTGCCGATGAGCCGGGCCGACATCGCCGACTACCTCGGCCTGACGACGGAAACCGTGAGCCGCACCTTCACGCAGCTGAAGACGGTCGGGGTGATTTCGTTGCAGGAAGGAAACAAGATCCTCATCGCCAACATGGACGGCCTCTACGACATGGCGGAGGGCTGCTGAGCGGTGGGACCGCAGCGGCCTTGAACTCGCCGCCCCGGCACCGCATCATCGCCGCCGACCGAGAGGACGCGGAAAGGGAAGGCGATGGGGGGGTGGACGAACGCCGCGCGGGCGCTGGCGGTGCTGGCCCTGTGCAGCGCGGTGGCGCCGGCCGGGGCGCAGCCCCGGGGTGGTGACGGGGCGCAGCCCCAGGGTGGTGACGGGGCGCAGCCCCAGGGTGGTGGCGGGGCGCAGCCCCGCACCGACCTGGTGGTCGGCATGCAGCTCGAGCCGCCGCACCTGGACCCCACCGCCGGGGCCGCCGGCGCCATCGACGAGGTGGTCTACGCCAACGTCTTCGAGCCGCTGCTGCGGGTCGACGCCGAAGGCCAGTTGGTCTACGGGCTGGCCCAGGAGTGGAGCGTGTCGGAGGACGGGCTGGCCTACACCTTCCGCCTGCGCCCGGGCGCCCGCTTCCACGATGGCACCACGGCGGACTCCGGCGACGTCAAGTTCTCCCTGGACCGCGCCCGGGGCGCGGATTCGGTGAACGCCCAGAAGGGGTATTTCGAGTCGATCGCCGCGGTGGAGACTCCGGATCCGCAGACCGTGGTGGTCCGCCTGAAACACCCGGACGGCCTGTTCCTGTTCCACATGGCCCAGGGCGACGCGGCGATCGTCGCCCCGGAGAGCGCGGCGACCAACAAGCAGGCCCCGGTCGGCACCGGCCCCTTCCGCCTGGAGCGCTGGACCGCCGGCGACCGGGTGGTCCTCGTCCGCAATCCCGCCTATGACGGCCCCAGGCCGGCCCTGGAGCGGGTGTCCTTCCGCTTCGTGTCGGACCCCGCCGCCCAGGTGGCCGCGCTGATGGCCGGCGACATCGACACCTTCCCCCAGTTCGGCACCTTCGAGGCGCTGGACCGTTTCCGGGGCGACCCGGCGTTCCGGGTGACGGTCGGCACCGGCGAGGGGGAGACGCTGATGGCCATCAACAACGCGCGCGCCCCCTTTTCCGACCCGCGGGTGCGGCGCGCCCTGGTCCACGCCATCGACCGGCGGGCCCTGATCGAGGGGGTCACCTTCGGCATCGCCACCGCCATCGGCAGCCACTTCGCCCCCCACCGCGCCGGTTACGTCGACCTGACCGCGCTCCATCCCTTCGATCCGGACCGGGCGCGCGCCCTGCTGGCGGAGGCCGGGCACGCCGACGGGTTCGAGGCGACCCTGGTCCTGCCGCCACCGATCTACGCCCGCCGCTCGGGCGAGCTGATCGCCGCCATGCTGGCCGAGGTGGGGGTGCGGCTGACCATCCAGCCGATGGAGTGGGCGCCGTGGCTGGAGCGCGTCTTCCGGGGCAAGGACTTCGACCTCACGGTGATCGCCCACACCGAGCCCCTGGACATCGGCGTCTACGCCCGTCCGGACTACTATTTCGGGTACGGCAGCGCGCGCTTCGACGCGGTGATGGGGCGGCTGGAGCGCACCCTGGACGAGCACCAGCGCCGCGACCTCTACGGCGAGGCGCAGCGCATCCTGGCCGAGGACGCGGTCAACGCCTTCCTGTTCCAGCTTCCCGTCGTCACCGTGGAGACGGCCGGGGTGCGCGGCACCTGGGCCAACCGCCCCCTGCAGGCCAACGACGTCACGGCGGTGCACTGGGCGCCCTGACCGCCCGCCACCCCGCCCCTCCGGCGCCGCGCGCCGCCCGGCAACCGGAACACGCCCCCCGTGATCGCCTTCGTCGTCCGCCGCCTGCTGTCCCTGACCGTCACCGCCTGGCTCGCCACGGTGGCGGTGTTCGTGGTGCTCGAGGTGGTGCCGGGCGACCCGGCCCTGCTGATGCTGGGCGCCGACGCCCGCCCCGACACCCTGGCGGCGCTGCGCGCCGAGCTCGGCCTCGACCGCCCGGCGGGGCTGCGCTACGCCCACTGGGTGGCCGGACTGGCGACGGGGGACCTCGGCACCAGCCTCACCTACCGCCGGCCGGTCGCGGAGCTGGTGGCGGAGCGTGTCGCCGTCACCGTGCCGCTGGCGCTGGGCGCGCTGGCGCTGTCGACGCTGCTGGCGCTGCCGCTCGGCCTGCTGGCGGCGGCCCGGCACCGGCGCACCGGCGACTGGGCGGTGATGGCCTTCGGCCAGCTCGGCGTCGCCATCCCCAGCTTCTGGTTCGCCATCGTCCTGATCCTGGTGTTCTCCGTCGGCCTGGGCTGGCTGCCGTCGGGCGGCTTTCCCGGCTGGCATGCCGGCATCGGGCCGGCGCTCACCGCGCTGGTGCTGCCCGCCGTGGCGCTGGCCGTGCCGGAGGCGGCGATCCTGGCGCGGGTGGCCCGGGGTGCGGTGCTGGACACGCTGGGCGAGGATTTCGTGCGGACCGCCCGGGCCAAGGGGGTGGGACGCGCCGCGGTGATGGCGCGCCACGTGCTGCCCAACGCCTTCGTGCCGGTGGCCACCGTGCTCGGCCTGCAGTTCGCGTTCCTGGTCGGCGGGGCGGTGGTGGTGGAGAACGTGTTCCAGCTTCCCGGCCTGGGGCGCCTGCTGTACCAGGCGGTGGGCCAGCGCGACCTGGTCGTCGTCCGCGACGTGGTGGTGCTGCTGGCGGTCTTCGTGGTGGTGGTGGGAGTCGTCGTCGACATCGCCCAGGCGGCGGTCGACCCGCGCCCGCGGAGCGCGCCGTGAGGCGGGCGCCATGACCCGGCCGGCGGGGTGGCCGCCCAGCCTGGTGGCGGGGCTGGCGGTGACCGGGCTGATGGTCGCGGTGGCCCTGCTGTCGCTGGTCTGGACGCCCGAAGACCCCGGGCGCATCCGGATTCTCGCCCGTCTGCGGCCGCCGGGGCCGGAGCACTGGCTGGGCACCGACCATTTCGGACGGGATGTCCTGTCGATGCTGATGGTCGGGGCGCGCCAGTCGCTTGCGGTGGCGGCGGCGGCGGTGGCGTTCGGCCTGGCCGCCGGGGTGCCGCTCGGCCTCGCCGCGGCGGCCTGGCCGGGCTGGCGGGACGAGGCCGTGGCCCGCGCCGCCGACCTGCTGTTCGCCTTCCCGGCGGTGCTGACGGCGATCCTGCTCACCGCCCTGCTCGGGCCGGGCGAGCGGGGGGCCGTGCTGGCCATCGGCCTGTTCAACACCGCGGTGCTGGCCCGCGTCACCCGCGGCGCGGCGCGCCATGTCTGGCGGCGCCCCTTCGTCGCCGCCGCGCTGGCGCTCGGCCGCGGACCGGCGTCGGTCACGCTGGCGCATGTGCTGCCCAACATCGCCGGGGTGATCGCGGTCCAGGCCACCATCCTGTTCGCCGTGGCGGTCCTCAACGAGGCGGCGCTCAGCTACCTCGGCCTGGGCGTGCAGCCGCCGGCCCCCAGCTGGGGGCGCATGCTGGGGGACGCCCAGACCCACCTGTTCACCAGCCCGCTCCAGGCGGTGTTCCCCGGGGCGGCCATCGCCTTGGCGGTGCTCGGCCTCAACCTCACCGGGGACGGGTTGCGCGACCTGCTGGACCCGCGCCGCTCGGCGGCGCGGATCACCTGACGGGCCGTGCGCCGGGTCAGGGGCCGGGCGGCGCGGGTTGCGTCCCGGGCGGCAGCGCCTCCTGCGGCCCGCGGCCATCCCGGGGCTCCCCGCCGGCCACGCCGAGGATCGCCGGTTTGGCGGACTGGGCCGGCAGGGAGCGGGTGACCAGCGGCCCGTTGTCGCGGTCCAGCACCAGGTTGACGTGGGGGAACGGGATGGTGATGCCGGCCTCCTCGAGCCGCTTCTTCATCAGCTTGTTGAAGGCGCGCATGACGCCCCACTGCTTGATCGGCCGGGTCTTGAAGCGGGCCTTGATGATGACCGCGGAATCGGCGAAGCGGTCGACCCCGAAGATCTCCAGCGGCTCCAGGATGTCGTAGCGGAATTCCGGGTCCTGTTGCAGCTCGGCCCCGACCGCCTTCAGCACCTCGATCACGTGGTCGGGGTCGTCGCGGTAGCTGACGCCCACGTCGAACACGGCGAAGGAGAAGTCCTTGGTCAGGTTCTTGACCGTGGTGACCGAGCTGAACGGGATGGAGTGCACGCAGCCCGACAGGTCGCGCAGGCGGATGGTGCGGATGCTGATCGCCTCGACCACGCCGGAATGGCCGCCCACCTCGATCACGTCGCCGACCGAGATGCTGTCCTCGAACAGGATGAACAGCCCGGTGATGACGTCCTTGACCAGGGTCTGGGAGCCGAAACCGATGGCCAGACCGACGACGCCGGCACCGGCCAGCAGGGGGGCGATGTTGATGCCCAGCTCCGACAGGACGATCAACGCGACGACGATCACCAGCAGCACCAGGAAGGCGTTGCGCAGCAGGGGAAGCAGGGTCTTGGTCCGCGCCGAGCGCTCGATCCGCGTGCCCCGCGCCTCGCGCGGCAGCAGGTAGTGCTCGATCATCGCGCTGACCATCTCCCAGGCGATGATCGCCGCGACCATCACCAGGATGATGGTCACCGTGCTGCCCAGCACCCGCTGCCCGGCGGCCGTCGACAGCCAGGTCACCGCGTCGATGCCCCAGGCGTCGAGGAGGGACATGGTGGCGATCAGCCAGATCGTCGACTTCAACACCGTGTGCAGCACCGGCACGTAGCGGTTGGCGCGCTCCTCCAGGCCGGGGAACTGCTCGCGCCACTCCGCCGAGACGCGGAATCCGCGCTGCAGCAGGCGGTCGACGGCGGTGACCAGCAGCCGGGTCGCGACCAGAACGCCCAGGGTGATGGCGGTCGCCCGGGCCAGGTACTGCACGCCTTCGTAGACGTTCAGCATCCACGCGCCGAAGGCCACGGTCACGTAGAGGATGGCCAGGATGTGCCAGACGTCGGCGAAGCGGCGCCGGGCGGAGCGCAGCACCGCGCGCTTGCCGTCCGCCTCGCGCTCGGCCGTCGCCTCGGGGTCGCCGCCCGACAGCGGGTTGCCGCGCAGCCACCGCGCCACCGCGCTGCGGTTCTGCAGGATCAGCACGATCAGCATCGCCGCGACGATCAGGCCCAGCAGCTTCAGCACGGCCCCGTAGGCGCCCAGCGACAGCCCCAGCACATAGGCACCCTCGGCCATGAAGTAGCCGTAGACGCCGACGGCGGCGAGCCGCCTCAGCCAGACATAGGCGTAGGCCGCGGTCTGGTCGCTGAGCCGCAGCAGGCGCAGGCCCGGCGCGGTCGGGGCGAACACGGCGCTGGTGACGACCATCGCCACCTGGAAGATCACCGTGGCGTTGATGAAGGCCAGCGCCACCAGGCGCACCCGCGGCGCCGGCGCGCTGACCGTGAGCAGCCCGTAGCCGAGCAGCCCGAAGGCGATGATCGGCGCCAGCTCCAGCAGGGCGCGCAGCAGCAGGAAGGGCACGCGGGTGAGGAGCGACGGCGCCTGGCGCGCCTCGATGGCACGCCGCGGCCGCAGCAGCAGCCAGCGGGTGAAGCTCTGCAGCACGAGCCCGGCGGTGACGATCAGCAGCAGCTCGCCGGTGAGATCGACCCAGCGGTCGCGCGCCGAGGACTCCTGGACCTGGCGCTCCAGCCAGTCGAGCACCGAGGGGAGGTCGGCGAAGGCGGCGGTGATGGCGACGATCTGCGCGCTCAGCTGGTCCAGGCGCTGGGCCAGGAAGCCCAGGATGCGGGCCCCCAGGGTGTCCGGCAGCGGGGTGGCGGCCGCTTCGGCCGCCGCCGCCGCGTCCGGTGCGACCCGCGCCTCCAGCAGGAGGCGGAGCTGCTCGACGAGGCGCTCCCGCTCCACGGGGTCCTCCAGCGTCTTGATCATCGCCTCGATCTGGAGCACGCCGGAATCGGCCGCCGGCGGGTCCTCGGCCGGGGCGCCGGTCGCCCCGGCGGCGCCCGCCAGCCCCGGGATCTGCGCCACCGCCGGAGCGGCGGAGAGGGTGACGGAGACGAGGACGAGCAGGAGCGCGGCGAGGACGGGAATCCAGCGGGTGCGGCTGGGTGACATCGGGAACCCGTGGGCAGTGGTCGGAACAATCATCGCGGGGGCGGAGCCTAGCCAGCGTGGCCGCGCTTGCCAACCGGCGCTGCTGCATACGCCGCCAGGACCCTGTCGGATCGTCTCGGCCGATCGGCGGATGCCATCCGGCCCAACGCCGCGCCGGTGGCCAGCAGTCCCCTTGGCCCCAAACGCCCCTTACCCGTGCGCAACCGCGCGCACACGCTGGCGCAAACCGCCCTCTACGACGCGGTTCGGTGACTGGCGTCGGGGCAGCCGCTGATCATCGTTCAGTGTGGTATCCAATGCCAGCACCCTTGACAGCCGCAGCACCTTCGTCCCTGACCATGTTTGGGGCAGCAACTGGCGCAGCGGGCCTTCCGGGCCGTTATAAAGCACGGCCGCTGTCCCGGCACGAAAATCAATCCTAACGAATATCAGGTGATCGGCGATGCCTTCTCCGGGCGTGAACGCTGGACCGGCTTGCGCACGTCCGGTTGCCTTGATCTGCACAGACCTTCCATCCGCCGCATGCCCGTCAACACCGGGCGTCCGCTGCCTGCACAACGTGATCCCGAAGGCTTCCGCGACGATGGCCTCGCCGATGTCGCCCACCAACTTGCCGTCAAGGGTGAAGGTCAGCCCCGTATGGGCGAAATGTTGGCACATGGAAGTATGCGCTGCGTAGAGTGCTTTCACGGGGTCAGGCAGAATTATCATGGTTTCCCCTCTTGGCAGTGTGCATCGCGCGCGTTGCCGCGCTTTAAGCAGACGCTGCAATGGCGCGGTCTAAGCGGGCAAACTCCTTGTTTTCGATCATCAGGAACAACCCCTTCCCGGCGGAGCGCTCGGCCCAAAGGTCGCCGACCAACCGCTTCTCCTTGGAGTCGTCATTGGTGAAGTAGGGCGCGCCCTTGTATTCGATCACGAGCACGCGCCCGTCATGCAACAGGGCGAGGAAGTCGGGGTAAAATTTGTCGGAAGACGTTTGCAGCCAGAACGAATGCGGCTGTCGCGACGTGTTGCGCACCCATGCCTTCACGTCCTTGTGGCGTTCCAGATAGACGGCGCATTCATATTCCTCGCCGGCCGCCTCCATGTCGCCAATGACCCGAAACAGATGCTTCTCGAAAACCGTGTTGCCCTTGTAGGGCTGGTTATAGCCGTAGCGGCTTTCGTCGAAGATAAGTTCAAGGTCCGCGCTCGTTTCGAAATCGAGGCCGCTTTGCGGGAACAGCGCCCGCTCGAATGCGGTAGCCTCGCGGGTGTCGCGATGCTTGGCGATCACCTTCACGAGCGCTTCGACCAGCCGGAACTTGGCCCGCGCTAGCCCTTCGATGCCGAGCCCGGACTTGGCGTCGATAGCGTCCAGCGCCTTGGCGATGAACAGCGTTGACGATACGCGCGTGATGTCGCGGCGCGCTGAGAAGGGCACGCGCCGGTCGAGCCAGTTCACGAGCGCATTCTTGGTCCAGCCGCGTTCCTGCAAGGCAAGGGCAAGCTGCTCGTGGAGGTCATTGACGAAGGCGAGCGTGATCGCTCCGGCCGTGTCAACGTCCACATGAGCTTCGTCGGCCGCGCGCTTTGGTGGCTCGAAAAAGTCGAGGATCGGAGCCGGGTCGGCCTCTTCCAGCTTCCAAGGTATGTCGAGGAAATGCGCGCGGTCGAAAAGCTGAAACCCGCTCGGCGAGCGCACGCCGAGACGCGGCACAGCGAAGCGGATCACGTCGCCCCCTTCGTCCACCGCCTTCAGGCGAGCGCCGCGTGATTTGTGCACGAGCGCTTCGACAGCCTTTTCAGCACCGGGCATCGCCAGCAACAGCGCCGTGCGGTCATAGTCGCTGAGCGCCCCGCGCGCCCGGATCACGCCGGTTGCCACGTCCACTTCGACCCGGCCGCCCGTCGCTCCTTCCACATTGGTTTTGAACGTGTCCGCGTCGGCTCCTTCGGGAAGCGGCTCTTCGAACATATAGGCCGCGCCGCCCTCTTCCATGCCGGGCAGCGAGTCGGGCGCGAGCCGCACCAGCGCTTTCGCTTCGACCCGTTCAAAGCCATTGTTCACGAGCCCGTCCCGAAGCGTGTTCGCCGCATTCTGGAAACTCGTGGTCGTGGCGAAGGCATAGGCGCGATTCAGGTCTTCGCGCTTCTTGCGCTTGGCGCGTGGCAGCCGGAGCACGCGGCCAAGAAGCTGCTCCACCGCGCGCGACGACTTCTGTTCGGCGACCGAGCACAGCACATAGGCGAATGAGCAATCCCAGCCCTCACGAAGCGCCTGTTGTGTGATGATGAAGCGGATTTTGCAATTCCGGTCGAATAGGTCGACTCCGTCGATTTCCCGCGCATCGCCGGTCGCCAAGGCGATGTGCTCGGCCGGAACACGGAAGTCTTCGACAAGCATCTTCTTAACTTCTTCCGCGTGCAGCGTCGGCTTGTCCTTCGATTTTGGCTCTGCCTGCACGAGCATGACTGGCCGCACGAACTCGCCGGTTTCGGCCTCTTCCGCGCCCGCCGTCGCGGCGAGTTCATCAAGCCATGCGATGGCGTCGCCGATGGAGTCGCGCGGCTCCGGCCGCCCGCGCAGGATCACGGGCAGCTTGATCATGTCGGCCGCCTTCAGTTCGGCGGCCGAGACGTGATGCAGCACGTTGGAAGCGAATATACCCTTTGCCGGGTTGGCTTCGTCAGGCGTGACGGGTGTCGCGGTGAACTCGACGATCACGGACGGACTGAGACGCGCCAGCGTGTCGAAGGAAAGGCTCGTGCGCGCGTTGTGCGCCTCGTCCACGATTACCATAGGCCGATGCAGGCGAAGCACGTTGGCGAGCGACGGCAGCGGATCGCCCGACGGCCCGGTTTCGAGCTTGCCGCGCAACCCTTCGGCAAGGCCGCTGAAGTGGTCCATGAGTTCGCCGTTCGCCTCATAGACCTTGCGGCCTTCGGTCTCTTCGACTCGGAAGGCTTGGATCGTGGCGACGATGACAACCGCCCCGCCGTCATGGTCGGCGCGCTTGGCGTAGAGGGCATCGGCAACGCCCATGATCCGCACGTTCTCGCCGAAGCGGTCCGCGAGAGCGCGGCGGTTCGGGTGCGCGCGATCCTGAAGCGTTGCAAGCGTCTGGTCGCGGATCGTCTGGGAGGGCACGAGCCACAACACGCTCGGCGCATCGGTGCGAAGGAGGCTATCGGCCGCGACGCCAATCGAATGTGCCGCGAGGATGGTCTTGCCGCCGCCCGTCGGAATGCGAAGGCACACATAGGGAAGGCCGGGTAGGCTCGGCAGCGAGGTGAACGGGCGCTTTGTCTCGGCATAGAACGCCGTGTCCGCGTCGTTCAATTCCACGGTCTTTTCGAGGAAGCGTCGAAGTGCGGTGAGCGTCTGAAGCTGGTAGTCCTTCAGCGTGAAAAGGGGCAGGCTCATGGTCAAAGCCCCTCTATCTGGTAAGGCACCTGCTTGAAGGTGACGCCGAGACGCGAAAGTCGGTCGTCGGGCACCGTGCAGCCTTCGGCATAAACTACGCGCGCGCCGGTGAAGCCCTCTTCAGGCAAAGGCAGGTTTTCGAGCACAGACGCCGTAAGCACATTCCCGGCATTGGCGCTGGCGACGCCAATCGCTTCGGCCGAGTGAAGCAGATAGACGGCGCGCCCTTGGAACGTGCCGATCAAGGTCGAAGTGCCGTCGGCACGGCGCGGGATCGGCGAGCCCGTCTCACAGAAGAAGACGTGGGCGGCGAGATCGGGATAGATGACGGACGGGCTCACGTTGCCGTCGGAATCAAAGAGCGGTTCGCCGAGTGCACAGAAGCGGAAGCCACCGCCCGTTCCTTCAGCGTGCCCGTCGATTTCGACCTCTCCCGTAACGATTAGCACACCATCCTTCACCGAGGATTCTATGTTATCGAAGCGCTCTGAGTTCTCAGCGATGATGCGATCAACCTCAGAAAGAAGGCGTTCGGAAGAACGAATCTTTGACAGCGTTAGGCTCTCCTGAAGAAGTACCTCCTTCTTTCTCCCCTTGTACGGGTATCCAAAAATTTTCCGCGATATTCGTGGAACAGTAACGGTGTTCGACACCTCTGGCTCCATCTCAACTAAGATGAACTTGCGAACGCCGCTGTCGATTCTGTTTTGCTCCAAAACAGCATCGCCGGTCGTCCCGGAGCCCGCAAAAGCGTCCAGCACGATTGAGTCGTGATTGGAAGCGATCTGAAGAATTCGGCGTATGAGTTTGACCGGCTTTGGTGTGTCGAACACGTCGTGCACATCTGACCCAACCGCCTCACGCAATTCCCTTTTCGAGTGCCGGGTGCTGCCGACATCCTTCCAACTCCAAAGCGTTTGCGGAACAACTCCGTCGCGCACCTCACTGAGAAAGCGTTTTGTATTCGGTTCCGAGTTTCCGTCTGGCCCCCACCAGATTCGATTGTCAGCAACCATTTCATCGAATTTTTCTTTGCTGACCGTCCAGTATCGTCCTTGAGGCGGGCCGGGAATAACGCGGCCGGTTGGGGTGGTAATCGGGTAGACACCTTTGGAATAGTAGTTTCGCGCATCGAGGTCGCTGACCATCCATGGGCCGCGTGGATCATTGTCCGGGTTCCGATATCGAGCGATCATCTCATCCGAACGGGGAACGAGACGCGGGCGCCATATAGATGCGTTGCGCGCATAAACGACGATGTGCTCGTGGTCCTCGCTAAATAGCTGAGCCGTATTCTTCGGACTGTCTGACTTGTGCCAAATGGCATTCGTAATGCGGTTCTTCCGGCCGAATATCTCATCAAGAACCAGCCGTAGATTTGGCGCTTCGTTGTCATCAACTGAAACAAAGATCGCCCCGTCTTCAGTCAAGAACTCCTTCAGCAACCGCAGGCGCGGATACATCATGCACAGCCACTTGTCGTGGCGAGACAGGTCTTCGGCCTCCTTGCCCACGACTGAGCCGAGCCACGCCCTGATTTCCTGCGAGTTTACATTGTCATTGTAGACCCACCCCTCATTGCCCGTGTTGTAGGGTGGGTCGATATAGATGCACTTCACCTTGCCTGCGTAATAGGGAAGCAGCGCCTTCAGCGCTTCGAGATTGTCGCCCTGCACGAGAAGGTTGCCCGCGTCGGGGTCGCCAACGCTCTTGGTCTTGTCGCAATGGATCAGCCGATAGGGCACGTCGCGGTGATGGTTCACCACGGCCTTCTTACCGATCCAGTCCAATGTTGGCATGTGCAGCGCCCCCGGAGCTCGTCCACCTTAACCGCCGCAACCCAATGCGACCACGGTCGAATGTCGGGGAAATCGAAGCTGCCCGAGCAACGGGCATTCGCTTCGCGGTGGCGACTCCGTGGCGATTCAGCGCGACATAAACACTATCGCGCGCGAATCACTGATTTTCAAGTATTTGATTTGCTTGAGGAAAGTGGCGCGCCCGAAGAGATTCGAACTCCTGACCCCCAGATTCGTAGTCTGGTGCTCTATCCAGCTGAGCTACGGGCGCGCTGACTTTCGTGTCCGCCGGGGGCGTCCCCGTCGGAGGCCGGCACGTTACGCAAAGCCATGGGGGCGTGCAAGACCTTTTTCGGCGGGGAGGGCCGGAAATCGCGCGGCCGATGGACGGCCGCCGGCGCTTGGGCTATAAGGCCGCCACTGTTTTCTGGAGATCCCGCCGTGGCCGAGACCAGCACCTTCAACCGCCATTTCCCCGTCTCCTGGGAAGAGATGCACCGCAACGCCAAGGCCTTGGCCTGGCGGCTCATCGACCGCAGCCCGTGGCAGGGCATCGTCGCCGTCACCCGCGGCGGGTTGGTGCCCGCCGCGATCATCGCCCGCGAACTGGAGATCCGCCTGATCGACACGGTGTGCATCTCCACCTACGACCACCAGCAGCAGCGCGACACCCGCGTGCTGAAGGGGGTCGAGGGCGAGGGCGAGGGCTGGCTGATCATCGACGACCTGGTGGACACCGGCAAGACCGCCCACGTGGTGCGCGCCATGCTGCCCAAGGCGCATTTCGCGACCATCTACGCCAAGCCCGCCGGGCGCCCGCTGGTCGACACCTTCATCACCGAGGTGAGCCAGGACACCTGGATCCAGTTTCCCTGGGACATCGAGCTGCAATACGCCAAGCCGATCGCCGACCGCCACCGCGAGGGGTGAGGCGCCGTCGCGGCGCCGCGTTCCGCACCCGTTGATCGCTCCGGGCGCTCCTCGGCGCCGCGGTGGGGCGGAACCGCTGCTGGACGCGCGACGCGCTGATGGACCTCATGGCGTTGGCGTTGGCGTTGGCGTTGGCGGAGCGGACCCGGGGCCGAGGGCGCCGCCGTCCCACGCCAGCGCGTGGATGGCGAACAGGGCGTCGTCGTCGGTCCACACGTGGCACGCCCGCCAGCCCGCGCCTTCGGCCAGCGCGCGGAACTCGTCGATGCCGTATTTGCAAGAGATCTCCGTCAGGATGCTCTCCCCCGCGGCGAACCGGAAGGGCCGCCCGGCGACGGTTGCGGTGTGGGCCCGCCGGCTGACCAGATGCATCTCGATCCGTCCCCGCGCCTCGTCGTAGCGGGCCCGGTGGGTGAAGCCGGCGGGGTCGAAGGTGCCCCCCAGCTCGCGGTTGATGCGGACCAGCAGGTTGAGGTTGAAGGCCGCGGTGACCCCCGCCGAATCGTCGTAGGCCGCCTCCAGCACGGCGCGGTCCTTCTTGCGGTCGACGCCGATCACCAGGCGGCAGCCCGCGCCCACCTGCGCGCCGAGGCGCGCCAGGAAGGAGCGGGCGTCGTCGGGCGCGAAGTTGCCGATGGTCGATCCCGGGAAGAACACCAGCGCGCGCTCCGCCGCCACGCCGTCGGGCAGGGCGAAGCCGGCGACGTAGTCGGCCGACACCGGGGTCACCGCCAGGCCGGGGTAGTCCTCGGCGAGGCGGCCCGCCGCCTCGACCATGTGGTCGTGGGAGATGTCGACCGGCACGTAGGCCGCCGGCGCCTCGAGCGCGTCGAGCAGCAGCCGGACCTTGACGCTGGACCCGCTGCCCAGTTCCACCACCGTCGCCCGCGCGCCGGCGAAGGCCGCGGCGTCGCCGGCGTGCCGCCGCAGCAGGGCCATTTCGGTGCGCGTGGGGTAGTACTCGTCAAGCTCGCAGATCGCGTCGAACAGGGCGGAGCCGCGTCGATCGTAGAAATACTTGCTGGGCAACGTCTTGCGCGGCGCGCCGAGGCCCTCCAGCACATCCGCCAGGAAGACGTCCGCGGCGGCTGCGCTCCGTCCCACGCCGTCCATCACGCGTCCTCCGCCAGGCGCAGGCCGGAGAACATCCAGCGCTGGTGCGGGTAGAAGAAATTGCGGTAGCTGGCCCGCACATGGCCGTCGGGGGTGGCGCAGCAGCCGCCCCGCAGCACGAACTGGTTGGCCATGAACTTCCCGTTGTACTCGCCGACGGCGCCCGCCGCGGGCCGGAACCCGGGGTACCGGCCGTAGGCGCTGGCGGTCCATTCCCAGACGTCGCCGAACATCTGGGCGGGGGCGTCGCCGCCCGCCGCGGTGCGCGCGGTGGCCGAATCCGCCGGCACCGGGCGCAGGTGGCCGGCGCCCAGGGTGTTGCCGGTGGCCGGCAGGCCGGCCGCCGCGACCTCCCATTCCGCCTCGCCGGGCAGCCGGGCCCCGGCCCAGCGGGCGAAGGCGTCGGCCTCGTAATAGCTGACGTGGCAGACCGGCGCGTCGTCCTCCACCGGGCGTTCGCCGCCCAGCGTCATGGCGTGCCACGCGCCGTCGCGCTCGCGCCAGTAGCCGGGTGCCGCCCACCCCTCCCGCTGGACCGCGGCCCAGCCGTCGGACAGCCACAGGGTCGGGGTGCGGTAGCCGCCGTCGGCGATGAAGCCCTTCCAGGCGGCGTTGCTGACCGGCCGCGAGCTCAGCCGGAACGGCTGCAGCAGCGCATCGTGCCGGGGCCCCTCGTTGTCGTAGGCGAACCCGCCGCCGCCGTGGCCGATGCGGTGAATGCCGCCGTCGAAGGCCAGCCAGCGCGCCGCCGCCCCGCCGGCCGGGGCCGGCGGCAGGGTCGCCCGGTACGCCGGGGACCGCGGGTTGGCGGCGAACAGGGCGAGGATGTCCATGAGCAGCAGCTCCTGGTGCTGCTGCTCATGGTGCAGGCCGAGCTCGATCAGGGGCGCCAGCGGTGCGGCCCGGTCCGCGTCCTCCAGGAAGCGCGCCATCGCCGCGTCGACGTGGGCGCGGTAGACGGTGATCTCGGCGACGCCGGGCCGGGTGACGAGGCCGCGCTGCGGCCGCGCGTGGCGCGGTCCCACCGCCTCGTAATAGGAGTTGAAGAGGTAGGCGTAGTCCGGGTCGCAGGGCCGGTAGCCGGGGGCATGGGGCGTGAGGATGAAGGTTTCGAAGAACCAGGTGGTGTGGGCGCGGTGCCACTTGGTCGGGCTGGCGTCGGCCATCGCCTGGACCGTCTGGTCCTCGGGCGACAGGTCGCGGGCCAGCGCCTCGGTGGTGTCGCGCACCTGACGGAAGCGGTCCGCCAGAGGGAGGTCCGCGGTGGCGGCGTCCGCCCTGGGCCCTGCCGCGGCGGGGCTCCGCCTGGGCATGGTGATGATGTCGTCGATGGCGGCCTGCCTCATCGGTCCTCCCTCTGCCGCGCCGGCGGGGCGGCCCCAACGCCGCCATCCCGTTCCGTGAAACGCGAAACGGCCGGTTGTGTCCGGCCGTTCCCCCCGTGCCCATCCATAGCATTCCCGGCCGGGCCGATCAGCGGTCCAAAGCGACTAAGGCCGCCGCCCATTGGGTCTAGCCGCCCGGGGCTATGGCCAAAGACCTAGGGGCTGGCGGCGGGAGGGCAAGGGCACCCCCCGCCGGCCCCACGATCACCGGGCGTCGTAGAGATCGCCGACGGTGAGGCCGCGGTCTTCGGCGTAGTCCTCGAAATCACCCTCCCGGAACTCCTGCAGCGCGTCCAGCTCCTCCTCGGTCACCGGCAGGGTCAGGCGCTGGTCCACATAGCTGAAGTGGTTGAGTGGAATGATGAAATCGCGGTCGCTGGTGTCCAGGAACTCGTCGGCGTCGAAGACCACGTAGAGCTGACCGTCGCGGCGCACGATCTCTTCGATCTCACCGATCTCCTCGCCGTTGGTGCCGTAGACGTCGGCGTCCTCGAGATCCGCCACCCGCTGCTGCCGGAGCATGGGGTCGATGTCCCCGGACACGGCGGCGAGGGCCGGCGGCGCCACGTGCGGTGAGGCGGGGTCGGCGACCGTCTGGGCCAGCGTCGGCGCCGCCCCGAGAACGGCGGTGGCGGCGGCGGCGGCGAGCAGGGTCTTGATCGACATGGACTGACTCCCGAGTGTTGTGTCGGTTGTCCCATCCCAACAGCGACGCTTGCGAAGAATTCCCCGGCGCTGCCGGCGCAGGCGGGCTAACCGCAAACGGGGACCTGCCAGGCCGGCAGGGCCACCCAGGCGATCGCCACCAGCGCCAGCCCGGCGAAGGCGGCGGCGAGCCAGCGCACGAACCCGGCGGCGTCGTCGCTGGCCCCGGCGGCCGGCCAGGGGCCGCGCCGCGCCCGCACCACCACGGTGGCGGTGGCGCCCAGCGCCGCCAGCGTCGCCACGGCGATGCCGGCGGGAACCAGCGGCAGCCCCAGCACGGCGGCGTCGGCGAAGCCGCGGCTGCACGCCAGGGCGGCGAAGGCATAGACCGCGGCGAGGTGGGCGGCCCAGATCAGCAGGCCGGCCATCATGCCGGTCAGCAGAGCGGCGAAGCGTCGCGACGTCATCGGTTCCCCTCCCGGCTAGCCGGCGGCACGGGGGAACAGGTGCAGCACCAGGAGCGCCACCACCCCCTGGCCGACCATGTAGTGCCACATCAGCATCGTGTTGTCGTAGGTCAGGCGGCGCCGCGCGTGCAGCAGCCCGGCGGCCGACCGGGCCAGCGTGTAGAGCCCCATGATCGTCAGCACGCCGACGTGGAAACCCTGCCAGCCGAGGATGGCGAAGACGATGGCGGCATAGGCGTCCTCCGACGGGACCAGCCCGGCCACCGTGGCGTGGGGGTAGAGGCTGGCGGCGAAGGCGGCCGCCATCAGGGCGAGGCCGGCCGGCAACGCCAGCCGCACCGCCCCGTGGCGGTTCCTGGCCAGCGCGCGGGCCCCCCACACGATGGCGGCGCTGGAGGCCAGCCACAGGGCGAGGCCGGCCCCCAGCCACCACGGCGGGACCAGGCGCTCGCCGCCCACCGGCCAGACCTCGGGGCTGACGGTCCAGAGGAAGACATAGGCCCACAGCAGCGACACGAAGGCCGCGGAATCCACCAGCATCAGCACCACCATGGCCCACCAGGAGTGGGAGGAGGGTCCATGGGCGCCGACCGGAATGCGGATGCCCCCGCCGATGTCCACCGGCGCCGCCTCCCCCTGGTCGGAGCCGCGCCACAGCCAGACGCAGATCGCCAGCACCGCCACCACGCCGGCGGCCAGGGCCGGGATCACCAGCTTGAAGGTCAGCAGCAGGAAATGCGCCGCCGTCGCCGCCGCCGCCGCCGGGGCGGCCCAGCTCGGCCCGGGGATGCGCATCAGGTATTGGGGCTTGGCGTCCACCGGGCTGGTGACGATGGTCTCGCGCTGGCCGGTCGGCGCGTCGGGCAGGAAGTGGCGGCCGCGGTCCACCTCGTCGGACAGGCCAGGCTGGTCCCACAGCGGATAGAGGCTGTCCACATGGGGGATCGAGCGCGCGGCGTAGTTGTCGAGGGGCAGCCACTCCAGGGTGGGGGCGTCCCACGGGTTGGAGGTGACCTTGCCCCCCATGGCGAAGCGCCGCGCCATGTCGACCAGCACGATGGCGACGCCGGCGGCGAAGGCGAAGGCCCCCACGGTGGAGACCATGTTGAGGGTGTCCCAGCCCAGCCCGGTGGGATAGGTGTAGACGCGGCGCGGCATGCCCAGCAGCCCGGTGAGGTGCATGGGAAAGAACGCCACGTTGAAGCCGCCGAACATCAGCCAGAACGCCCAGACCCCGAGGCGGTGCGACAGGGTTTCGCCGTTGAGCGTCGGCCACCAGTAGTAGAGGGCGGCGAACAGCGGGAACACCATGCCGCCGATCAGCACGTAGTGGAAATGCGCCACCACGAAGTAGCTGTCGTGGACCTGCCAGTCGAACGGGATCACCGCCACCATGACGCCCGTGAGCCCGCCCAGCACGAAGATGAACAGGAAGCCCAGGACGAACAGGGTGGGCACCGTCCAGCGGATGACGCCCTTGCCGAAGGTGGCGATCCAGGCGAACACCTGGATGCCGCTGGGGATCGACACGGCCATGCTGGCGGCGGAGAAGAAGGCCAGGGACAGCGCGGGGATGCCGGTGGCAAACATGTGGTGCACCCACAGGCCGAAGCTGATGAAGCCGGTGCCGACGATCGCCAGCACGATCCAGCGGTGCCCGACCAGGGTGTGGCGGGCCAGCGCCGGCACCATCAGCGACACCAGCCCGGCGGCCGGCAGGAAGATGATGTAGACCTCGGGGTGGCCGAAGAACCAGAACAGGTGCTGCCACAGCAGCGGGTCGCCGCCCTTCTCGGCGATGAAGAAGGGCCAGTGGAAGGCGCGTTCCAGCTCCAGCAGCGCGGTGGCCATGATGACCGCGGGGAAGGCGAACACGATCATCCCGGCGAGCACGAGCAGCGACCACGCGTAGACCGGCATCTTGTCGAGCGACATGCCGGGCGCGCGGGTGCGCAGGACGCCGACCGCCATCTCGACCGCCCCGGCGATCGCCGAGATCTCGATGAAGCCGATGCCGAGCAGCCAGAAGTCCGGGTTCTTGCCCGGCGAGAACACGTAGGAGGTGAGCGGCGGGTACATGAACCAGCCGCCCTCGGGCGCCAGCTGGAACAGCAGCGATGCGAAGAACGCGAGGCCGCCCACGAAATAGGCCCAGAAAGCGTAGGCCGACAGGCGCGGGAAGGGCAGGTCGCGGGCGCCCAGGATGCCCGGCAGGAGGTAGACGCCGAAGGCCTCCATCACCGGCACCGCGAACAGGAACATCATCGCCGTGCCGTGCACGGTGAAGAACTGGTTGTAGGTCTGGTGGTCGAGCAGGTCGTTGTCCGGCACCGCGAGCTGGGTCCGCATCGCCAGCGCCAGCAGCCCGGCCAGGACGAAGAACAGCAGCGAGGTGCCGATGTAGAGGGCGCCGATGAAGTTGTTGTTGACGACGGAGAACACCCGCCAGCCCGTGGGGTTCTGCCAGATCCGCTGCAGCGCCTCCAGCTCGCCGGGGGGGCGGGGCACCGGGCTGGGCGGCCGGCCGGCCGGCGGCAGGTCGTGGCCGGGGAGGTCGCGCGCCCCCCGTCCCTCGGGCGCCGATCCGGGCGCGGCGCTCATTTCAACCCCGCGAGGAAGGTGGCGATGGCCCGCAGCGTGACGCCGTCGAACACGTCGAAGGAGGGCATGCGGTTCTCCGGCTTCAGGTGCTGGGCGCTGGCGATCCAGCCGGCGAGCGGCCCGACCCCGTTGGGGAACATGCCGGCGCCGATGGTCAGGCGGCGGCCGACGTGGGTGAGGTCGGGGCCGGAGGTGCCGTCGGCCGGCGTGCCCCGCACCGTGTGGCAGGCGCCGCAGCCCGCCTCCAGGAAGGCGGCCTGGCCGGCCCGCGCCAGCGGGTCGGCGGGCGTCGCCGCCGCGGCCGCCATGGCCTCGGCCCACGCCGCGAAGGCGTCGGGTGCCAGGACCACCACGTCGAAGGCCATCAGGGCGTGCTGCGCGCCGCAGTACTCGGCGCATTGGCCGCGGTAGACGCCGGGGGTGTCGGGCACCAGGCTGAAGCGGTTGACACGGCCGGGGATCATGTCGAGCTTGCCGGCCAGCGTCGGCATCCAGAAGCTGTGGATCACGTCGGCGCTGCTCAGCGCGAACTCGACCCGGCGGCCCGCCGGCACCACCACCTCGTTGGCGGTGCGCAGGCCGCCGCCCAGCCCGGGGTAGCGGACGTCCCACCACCACATGTACCCGGTCACCTCGACGCGCAGCGCCGCCGGCTCCCCGGCCGCCACCAGGCGGCGGGTCATGGCAAACTCATAGATCTGCAAGGCGAACAGGACAACGACCGGGAACACCAGGCCACCGCCGACGATCCAGGCCGTGCCGCCGCGGAAGCGCTCGGGGCGGGCCAGGACCGCGTAGGCCGTCGCCGCCATGACGACCAGGAAGACCGCGGTGCCGCCGATGAACAGGATGTGGCCGATGTCGAGGATGATGCGGGCATCGACGCCCGCCGGGCGCAGCGCCGATTGCGGACCGCCGCAGCCGATCAGCACGAGCGCGCCCGCCAGCGCCCCGCAGGACGGCACGCGGGCGGGGGGCGGGCGGCGGCGGAGGCGGGAGGCCACGGTCGTCGTCCTCCGGACGGGCGGGGCGGGCGGGGCGGACGGTGGCGCGGGGCCACCGCCGGGGATAACGATGCCACGCCACCCATGTTCCGCGCCCCCCGGCCAATCGCCCCGGCCGCGGAGGTCGTGCAAGCGGCACCGCGAACCGGTTGCCCGGGCTGCGGCGAATCGGCGCCGTTGCAGCGCCCCGCGATCGGAGCTACCACTTTCGCCGCAGCGGGTGGCGCCCGCTGTCTGGTGGAGACGGAATCGCCATGTGGGAGACCTACACGACGGCCATCGTCCTGGCCCTGTCCTTCTCGGCGGTGGCGTTCGGCATTGCCAAGGCGGTCGCGGTGGTGGGAGCGCGCCGCATCGAGCGGCGCCACGGGTCGGTCGGCATCCGCGACACGCTGGCCCGGCGGGCGCGCCTGGAGCAGGGGCTGGAGGCGCGGCGCGGCCAGCGGACGGCGGCCCTGAAGGCGCTCGACGCGGCGACCGAAGAGGTTCTCGCGCGGCGCCAGAGGATCGAGCGCCAGCTTGCCGAGGCGGCCCGCAGCGGCGACCCGGTGATCCGGCTGATCGGCGAGGAGGTGGCCGGCACCCCCTGCTTCCTCGCCGACGTCGTGAACCGGTATGTCGGCACGGGCAACGCGCCAAGCGCCCTGATCGACCCGTGCTGGGCCCACCCGCAGACCGTGGAGGTGTGGGCCCTCAGCATCCAGGACGCGCGCAAGGAGCTGGATCGCCGCTACCCGGCGTCCTTCGGCTACAAGGTCGTCCGGTTGCAGGCGGCCGGCGGGCCGCTCAAGGCGGCGTCCTGAGGAGCGGTCCGGAATGCTGGTCATCGCCTTCGTCGCCGCCGTCTCGCTGGCCTGCCTGTGGTTTTCCCTGAAGCAGGCGTTCCGCCACCTGCGCGAGGCGGAGGAGACGGTCGCCAAGGCCGCGGTGCGCCGCCAGGCGCAGGTCGACCGCATCCGCCGCGCGGCGCGCACGACCCTGGCGCTCGCCCGCGAGATCCGCGAGGCCGAGCGGCGCAAGGCGACGCTCGAGGCGGCGTGCGCGCAGCTCGAGCACCGCCTTCTCGACGGCAACGCCGTCGATCGGCGCCTCTACGTGCTCGACGACCGGCGCACCGCCAGCGACCTCACCTGGGTGGTGCGGGTCGCCAACCCGGATTACGCGCGGCGGGTCAACCAACATCTCGACGCGGTGGCGCTGGCGACGTGGAAGCGCGGCCGCCGGTTCCTGGTGTGGGCGCTGGACGAGCGCAAGGCGCGCGAAAAGGTCATGGCGCGCTGGCCGGACCACAAGGGCTTCTACATCCAGGGCGTCGAGCGCCGGGAAGGCTGACCCTACCTCCATTGCCCCGGCGTTGCCCCGGGCGGGCGCGGCCGACGATTTGGCCGGCGCGGCGTTGTCGGTGGCAGGAGCACCGACACCCGGGAGGACGCGGACATGGACATGGATCTGTTGGTTGCGGCGGTGACCCTTGCCCTGGGCGCCGCCACCGCGCTGCGCGCCGCCGCGGCGGCGCCCGCCCGCATCCGCCGCCGCGCCCGGCCGGGGTCGGAGGAGCGCCGGGCGGTCAGCGGTCGAGGTCGCGGAAGGCGCGGTTGAGGGCGTGCTCCTGGGAGGTGACGTGGCTTTCCATGGCCGCGACCCGCTTCTCGAAATCGCGGAAGCGCTGGGACAGCCCGGCCAGGGTGCGGTCCGGCTTGGTGGTGACGGACCGCCAGAACACCTCCTCCTCCGGGGTGCGGTAGAGCGCCACCGGGCGGGTCGGCAGGGCGAAGGCCGCCACCAGATACGCGGCGATCACCAGCGGCGTGAAGACGAACACGCCGACCACGACCGCCAGGCGGACCAGGAACGGTTCGATGCCGAAGTAGTCGGCGATGCCGGCGCACACGCCGGCGACGTGGCCACGCTGGGGGTTGCGGTAGAGCCGGTGCGGGTTGGGCGAGTCGAAGGGGGAAGGGTGGGGCATCGGGACCTCTGCTACAGTTTCGCGCGCCAGCCCGGCGCTTCCGCGTCCAGCACGCGCTCCAGCGCGTGGATGCGGCCTTCCATGCGGTTGGCGGTGTCCCAAAGCTCGGCCAGCAAGCGCTCGTCCTGGGCCGACAGGCCGCGGTTGGAGCGCCACCGCGTGAGGTAGTGGAAGACGATCCACAGCGGCGCCACCACCACCAGGAACAGCACCGCCAGGACGAAGCCGAAGCCGCTCATCACGGGTCAGACCTTTCGTTTCTTCTTGGGTGGGGGGCCGCCCCGGTCCCGCACCATGGGGACCGGGGCGGATCGGTCAGGCGCCGGCCTTGCGGGCGGCGATGCGGGCCTTCAGGGCGGCCAACTCCTCGTCCATCCTGTGCTCGGTCTCGAGCTCCGCGATCTCCTCGGTCAGCGACTTCTGGCGGCCGACGTCGTAGGATTCGACCCGGCCCTCCAACTCGTCGAGGTTGCGCTCGACCTGCTCGAAGCGGGCCAGCGCGTCGTCGATCCGGCCGTCGTTGAGGCGCTCGCGCACCTTGACCCGGTTGACCGCGTTCTGCGAGCGGGCGACCAGCGCCTTCTCCCGGGTCTTGGCGTCGGTCAGCTTGGCCTGGAGGCGGGCGATGTCCTCGTTGGCCTTGTCCAGCGCCTCGTCCACCTGGGCCAGCTGGCGCTCCAGAGTGTCGGCCTGCTCGGCCAGCTTCGCCTTGGCGGCCAGGGCGCCGCGCGCGAGATCCTCGCGCTCCCGGGTCAGGGCGATCTCGGCCTTGCGCTCCCATTCGTCGCGCTCGCGGCGCAGGTCGGTGGCGCGGCGTTCGATCTCCTTCTTCTCGGCGATGATCTTCACGGTGGAGGACCGGACCTCGACCAGCGTGTCCTCCATCTCCTGGATGATCAGGCGGATCAGCTTCTCCGGGTCCTCGGCGCGGTCGAGCAGCGCGTTGAGGTTGGACTGGACGATGTCGGTGAGGCGCGAAAAGATGCTCATGTCTCGTGTTCCCTCGGGGACGGCGGACGGGCTCAGCCCAACAGCGCGCCGGCGACGATGCCGGCGAAGAAGAACATCCAGGACTCCGACGGCCGGCTCGTCAGATAGGCTTGAATGCGGCGGATGGTGTCGGAGCCGGAGTTGATCGGGCGGTGGGAACGGTAGCTGTCATCGGTCATGGCGGTGTCTCCTTTTGCTCCGGGCTTTGCATCCGCCGTGCCAGACGGCATTCTCCGGTGCCGGACCCCGCGGTGTCCTTGATTCGGGCCGGCGGGCGCCCGGGACCCCTTGACCGGGGACCGGGTGGCGCCGTAGCGTGTTTCGATAGAAGTTGGCGAATTTCGCCACATCGTTTCCAATGGCGCCATGTCCAATCCCAACGCGTCCGGGCTGCCGCCGCTGATCGGCGAGGCGCCGGCCTTTCTCGGCATGCTTCAGCACGTGTCGCGTGTCGCGCCGCTCGAACGGCCGCTGCTGGTGATCGGCGAGCGCGGCACCGGCAAGGAACTGGTGGCGGCGCGCCTCCACTACCTGTCGCGGCGGTGGGACCGCCCCTTCGTCAAGGTCAACTGCGCCGCTCTGCCGGAAAGCCTGCTGGATTCCGAGCTGTTCGGCCACGAGGCCGGGGCCTTCACCGGCGCCGTGCGCCGCCACATCGGCCGGGTCGAGCAGGCCGACGGCGGCACGCTGTTCCTGGACGAGATCGCGACCGCCAGCCCGGCGGTGCAGGAGAAGCTGCTGCGCGCCGTGGAATACGGCGAGATCGAGCGGGTCGGCGGGCGCACCCAGAGCGTCGACGTCCGGGTGCTGGGGGCCACCAACGCCGACCTGCCGGCCCTGGCCGCGGCCGGCCGGTTCCGCGCCGACCTGTTGGACCGCCTGGCCTTCGACGTGGTGACGCTGCCGCCCCTGCGCGACCGTCCCGAGGACATTCCCCTCCTGGCAGACCATTTCGCCCTCGGAATGGTTCGGGAGCTGGCCCGCGACCTGTTCCCCGGCTTCGCGCCATCGGCGATGGCCGCCCTGTGCGGCCATTCCTGGCCCGGAAACGTCCGGGAACTGCGCAACGCGGTGGAGCGGTCGGTGGCCGCGGCCGAGCCGGACGCGGCGGTTGCGGCGGTCCTGCTGGACCCCTTCGCCTCGCCCCACCGGCCAGTGGCACCGGACCCGGCACCGGCGGTTGCGGAGCCGTCCCGGCCGCCGCCCCGGTCGCCGGCGGCCCCTCCGCCGCCCGACGACGCCGGCGGCTTCACCGAGCGGGTGCGCGCGTTCGAGGCCGGGCTGTTGCGCGACGCCCTGGAGCGCAACCGCTACAACCAGCGGCAGACGGCGCGGGCGCTCGGGCTCAGCTATCACCAGCTGCGGGGCCACCTGCGCAAGCACGGCCTCGGCAGCGCCGGGTAGTCACCCGGCGGCCACGCCCGGCCGGCAATTCCCGCGCCGCCGGCCGCCGCCCTTTTTCCGCACCCGGGGGTGGCGTATAGGTCGGGGACGGCCCATCCCGACGACCGCAGCCGCGGCCAGGAGCATCGAGTCCCCCGTGACGTCGGACCGACCGAACGACCTTCTGCCGGGCCCCCGGCCCGTCCGCAGCCGCGAGTCGACCCGTCTTCGGCGGGTGTTCCGGGTGCGCCGGCCCGCGCCCGCGGCGCCCCCGGACCCGCCGCCCCTGCGCGCCGGCCCGCGCCCCCATGGCCAACGCCCTGATGGCCAACGCCCTGATGGCCAGCGCCCTGATGGCCGCCGGCCGCCGGTGCGGCGGACCCGCCGGCGCGGGGCCGGCTGGATCGGCCGGCTGGTCAGCGGCCTGCTGGTGGCCGCCATCTGGTGCGCCGTGCTCGCCGGCGGGGCCGTCGCCTACGTCGCCTACGGACTGCCCGACGTCAGCGGCATGGCGCAGCTCGAGCGCCGGCCGACGATCACCGTGCTGGCCGCCGACGGCTCTCCGTTCGCGCGGTTCGGCGACATGCAGGGCAGCGTCGCCGGCGTCGACGACCTGCCCAAGCATCTGGTCGACGCCGTGCTGGCCATCGAGGACCGCCGCTTCCGGTACCACTTCGGGATCGACCCGATCGGTCTGCTGCGGGCGGTGTACGTCAACTACAGCAGCGGGCGCCTGGTGCAGGGCGGCTCCACCATCACCCAGCAGCTCGCCAAGAACCTGTTCCTGACGTCCGAGCGGTCGCTGGAGCGCAAGGTGCAGGAGGCGATCCTGGCGCTGTGGCTGGAGTACCGCTTCACCAAGGACGAGATCCTCACCGCCTATCTCAACCGCGTCTATCTCGGGGCCGGCGCCTTCGGCGTGGAGGCGGCGTCGCGCACCTATTTCGGCAAGCCGGCGTCGCGGGTGAACCTGCACGAGGCGGCCATTCTCGCCGGTCTGCTCAAGGCGCCGTCGCGCTACGCGCCCACCGCCAACCCCGACGAGGCGGAGCAGCGGGCGCGCGTGGTGCTGGCCGCCATGGAGGACGCCGGCGTCCTGACCGCCGCGGAGCGCCACGCCGCCCTGTCGGCACCGCCGGTGCCGCGCGCCAAGCCCGGCGGCGACGGCCGCTATTTCGCCGACTGGGTCACCGACCTGGTCCCGGGATTCGTCGGGGGCGGGCACGGCGACGTGATCGTGCGCACCACCCTGGACCTTGCGCTGCAGCGCGCCGCCGAGCACCGCCTGGCGGAGACGCTGGACGGACCCGGCGCGGCCGCTGCGGTGGGCCAGGGCGCCGTCGTCGCCATGGCCCCCGACGGCGCCGTGCGCGCCCTGGTGGGCGGGCGCGACTACGACGCCAGCGAGTTCAACCGCGCCACCCAGGCGCTGCGCCAGCCGGGCTCGGCGTTCAAGCCGCTGGTCTACCTCGCCGCCCTGGAGGCGGGGTGGACGCCCGACAGCGTGGTCGAGGACGCCCCGGTGCGGGTCGGCCAATGGACCCCGGGCAACTACGAGAACAAGTACCGCGGCGCCATCACCCTCGCCCAGGCCCTGGCCTATTCGTCGAACGCGGTGACGGTGCGGCTGCTCGACCGCACCGGGGTCGACCGGGTGCGCCAGCTCGCCTCCCGCCTGGGCATCGGCGCGCCGCTGACCCGGGACCTGTCGCTGGCGCTGGGCACCAGCGAGCTGACGCCGCTGGAGCTCACCGCGGCCTACGCGGGGATCGCCAACCGCGGCGTGCCGGTGGTGCCCTACGCCATCACCGACATCCGCAGCCGTGACGGCGCCGTCCTCTACCGCCGCCAGGGCGGCGGCGCCGGGCCGGTGGTGGACCCCGCCAACGCCGCGCGGCTCACCCGGATGATGGCGGGGGTGCTGGACTACGGCACCGGCAAGGCGGCGCGGCTGGACCGGCCGGCCGCCGGCAAGTCGGGAACCACCCAGGACAACCGCGACGCCTGGTTCGTCGGCTTCACCGGCGACCTCGTCGCCGCGGTGTGGCTCGGCAACGACGACAACGGCCCGATGCGGCGGGTCACCGGCGGCACCCTGCCGGCCCATCTGTGGCAGGCCTTCATGAGCGATGCCCACGTCGGCCTGCTGCCGCGCCCGCTGCCGGGGCTCGCGGCCCCGGTGCCGGAGGCGCGGCCGGCGAGCCCGGTTCTGGCCGGCGCCCCGGGCGCCCCGGCGGGGGCCGGGGTGGCGACGCCCGCCGGAATCGGGGGCCTGATCGACCGTCTCCTGGCGCCGCCGCCCGGGGCCGCCACCGACTGACGGGGGCGGGCCGGGCGGCCGGCGTCATTCCGCGGCGCGCCGGGCCGGGCCCGCGGCGGCGCGCTGCGCCGGGCGCGAGGGCGCGGAGCTCGCCCCAGAGGCGGCCACCCCAGAGGCGTCCACCCCGGGGGCGTCCGGCCCCGTGGCGGCCGGAAACTCGGCGCCGAGGCGGTCGAGCAAGCGCAGGACCTCGTCCGAATGGCGCATCATGGCCGCCGCGTGCTCCCCCGCCGCGCCGCGGTCGCCGGCCTGCAGCGCCAACAGCGCATCGCGGCCCGCCTCATGGACGGAGCGGTGCGGACCGGACAGCGCCTGGTAGGCGGGAAGGCGCATGGTGAGCGGGTCGTTCACGTGGTCGTACCAGCGGCCGAGGCGGCAGGAATGGTGGGTCGACAGGTCGGCCGGCAGCATCGGCCGCTCGCCGTTCACGGCCGCCCCGACGCGCACGACGAAGGCGCGGTGGTCGGCCTTGGCCAGATCGACGATGCGGCGCATGCCGTCGAGACTGATGCGTTCGACGTCGGCCGGGGCGACCGCGGCGAGGGTGAAGCGGATGTGCAGGCCCTCGCCGCCGCTCGCCACGACGGCGCCGCGACCCGGCGTGCAGCCGGGCAGGTCGACCTCCACCGTCGTGCCTTCGGCCAGCCGCGCGTCGGTCTCGACGTAGCAGCCCTGCTCCGACAGGTCGCGCAGGATGCCCTTGGCCACGGCACCGCCGGCGCGCACCTCGATCTCGTGCAGGGTGGGGCGGCGGCGCGCCTTGCGGCGGTTGGCGAGGTCGGAGGAGTTGCGGATGGCCCGGGCCAGCAGCACCGGAAGCTGGACCAGCGCCTCGCGCATGCGCTGGGCGCTCCCGCCCACGGTGGTCGCGGCCACGGTGGCGGTCCGGGTGTCGTCCTTGACCGTGTCCATCATGGCGCCGACGCTCTTGGCGTTGCCCGCGACCTCGGCGACGTTGCGGGCGATCTCCCGGGTGGCCGCCGATTGCTCCTCGATGGCGGTGGCGATCGAGGCGTTGATCTCCTCCAGGTGATGGACGGTGATGGCGACGCGTTCGATGCCGGCGATGGCGGAATCGGCCACCCCCTGCATCGTCGCCACCTTGCCCGCGATCTCCTCGGCGGACTGCCCGGACTGGTTGGCCAGGTTCTTCACTTCGGTGGCGACGACGGCGAAGCCGCGCCCCGCCTCGCCGGCGCGCGCCGCCTCGATGGTGGCGTTGAGGGCCAGCAGGTTCGTCTGCTCGGCGATCTTGCGGATGATGCCGAGAATGCCGCCGATCTCGTGGGCGGCGGTGCTGAGCTCCCCCATGACCGACTTGGCGCGGCCGGTGTCGGCCACCGCGGCGCGGGCCGTCTGGGCGGCGTCGGTCACCTGGCGCGCGATCTCGGCGATGGCGCCGTTCAGCTCCTCCGCGGCCGCCGCGACGGTCTGGGCGGAGGCCAGCGAGGTGTGCGCCGATTCCGTCGCGTTGGCGACGGTTCGGTCGACCGACCCGCACACGCGGTCGAGGTCCTCCACGGTGCGGGCGAGGTCGTCGGTGAAGCCGAGCACGCCGTCGACCATGTCCACCGACGCGGAGTCGATGTGCTTCACCATCGCGTCCACCGCGTGCACGCGGTCCTCGGCGGACTTGCCCTGGTAGACCGACAGGGCGGCCTCCAGATCGAGCATCACGGCGGCGGTGACCGCCTGCTGCAGGCGGACGACGTCGTCGATGGTCCGCCCGGTGGCGAGGAAACCGGCGCGGTGGCGGGCGACGACCGCCAGCAGCTCCTGCAGGACGACGGTGTAGCCGGCGATGTACCAGCCGGGGGCAAGCCCGACGCGATGGTGGGCGAGGCCGACGTTGCGCACCGACGCCGCGTAGTCCTGGTCGAAGCGGCCGGCGAACAGGCGCTGCCAATGGACGAGCTGCGCCTGTTTGGCGGCCTCGACCCGGCCCGGCGCGTCGAACAGCCGTGCCAGTTCGGGCTGGGCCAGGGTGCGGTCGTAGAACCGGGACAGGATGCCCGGCAGCGCTTTGGCGACGACCGGCTGCAGGGTGCGCAGGCAGGCGGCGGTGTCCGGGTCCATGCCGACGAACGCGGCCTTGGCCGCCCTCCCGTCGGCGGGCGGGGCGGCGGCGGGGGCCCCGGCGGCGGGGCGCGAGGAAGCGGGAGTCGTCGGGTCGCTCTGCATCGGTGCCTCTCGTGCTGTGCCGCCGTCCGGCGGCCGTCGGCGTCCCTGGTCGTTCCGTCGGTGCGCGTCGGCTCGCCGCCCGGAAGGTCCGGATATCGACGGATTCCTTCCGCCTACCATAAGATTGTTACCACACGGTCGACCGGCGGTGTGATTCGGCGGTCACCGGCCGGTCGCGTCTTGGCGACGCGGCCCCGGGTCCGTGACATTCATGCACCGGCGCAAGGGCGCCACAGACCGCAGCCCGTCGCGTGAAATCATCGGGCCGAGGCCCGGCTATCCGTTTCGTTCTCCATTTGCCGGACACTTGGCCGGCGTGGTGCCGCGGCGACGGGGGCGGGGCGTTCGACGCCGTTTCCGTTGCGGGGCGGCGCGGAACATGCGCCCGGTGGCGGGGTTATCCTCCGCAGCGGGCACCCCGTCGGGGGGCCGAGGGGTGAGGAGCGGCCAGCATGGACAGGACCACGACCGAGACCGTCGATACCCTCAACGACCTGATCCGCATCGTCGAGGACAGCCACGAAGGCTACCGCCAAGCGGCCGAATCGAGCGAGGACGAGGATTTGCGTGTGCTCTTCAACGATCTCGCGTCGCAACGCGGTGCCATCGTCCGGGAGCTGCAACGGCTCGTCGCCGGGGTGGGCGGCGCCCCGGACATCGGCGGCACCATGCTCGGCGGGGCGCACCGCTTCTTCCTCGGCCTGCGCACCGCCGTGCTCGGCCGCGACCGCGACGCGATGCTGGCGGAGGTGGAGCGCGGCGAGGAGGAATGCATGCGCCGCTACGAACAGGCGATCGACCAGGGGCTTCCCGACGGCATCGGCCCGGTGATCACCGAACATCTCGCGCGCATTCGCGCCGACCGCGGCCGCATGGCCGCCCTGCGCGGTGCGCCGGCGGGAGCCCCGCCGCCGTGACGGATCTGTTGCATTGCAGCACCGGCCTTGTGCTGCGGCTTGGCTTGCGCTAAGACATTAGCAAAATAGCCACTCATTTCGAGGATGGAACCGATGACGGTCGAAGAGTTGTCGCGTCGTGGTGCGTTCGCCCTGTACCGGGCGGAAAACCCGCACCGCATCGCGGAATTCGAGAAGCAGGACAATTCCGAGGCGGCGATCTCCGCCGATTTCGAGACGTATCGCAACCGTTACGAGCGGAAGTTCGCGGACGTCCGCGACAGCTTGGCCACGGAAGGCCTGGCCGTCACCCGCGCCGCCTGAGCCCCGGCCAGGCGACGCCGCGGCGGGCGCCCGCACGCCCGCGCCCCGCCAACGCCGCCAGCAGCGCCCGCTTCCCGTCGGGCGCCAACCCTCCCCAGGCCTTGATCTCATCGAGGGTGCGCAGGCACCCGGTGCAGACACCCTCGGCGTCGAGCGTGCAGAGCCGCACGCACGGTGAGGCCACGTGGGTTTCGTCGATCGCCATCGTCCATCCCTTCGCGCCACCCCGGGCGGCAGTGTCCCCCGGCCGCCCTGCCGTTTCAAGCCCGCACGGGCGCCCGCCCGGTGCCGGCGGCCCGCAGCCTCACGCCGCGGCGTCGGCGCGGATGCCGGCGACGAAGCGGTCGACCTCCCCCTCGAGGTCGCTGGCGACCCGGCGCAGCGCCTGCGCGGCCTCCTCCACGGCGTGGGCGCCGTCCAGGGTTTCGCGGGCGCCGTCGGACACACCCTGGATGTGCCCGGCCACGGCGCCCATGGCCCGCGCCGCCTCCGCGGTGTTGCGCGTCACCTCCCGGGTGGTCGCGACCTGCTCCTCCACGGCGCCGGCGATGGCGCTGGTGTTGCCGCTGAGATCGCGGATGGTGCGGGCGATCCGGTCGATGGCGGCGATGGCCTGGCCGACCGTGCCGCGCAGACCGGCGACCTGGCCGGCGATCTCGTCGGTGGCGCGCGCGGTCTGTCCGGCGAGCGCCTTCACCTCGCCGGCAACCACGGCGAAGCCCTTTCCCGCCTCGCCGGCGCGCGCCGCCTCGATGGTGGCGTTCAGCGCCAGCAGGTTGGTCTGGGTGGCGATGTCGTTGATGAGGCCGAACACGTCGCCGATGCGGTCGGCCGCGGTGGACAGGCCGTCGACCGTCCGCAGGGTCGACTCGGCGTCGGTCACCGCCTGGCGCATGCCGTCCGAGGTGGCGTCGATCTGGCGGCCGATCTCGGCGCTCGACACGCTGAGCTCCTCGGTTGCGGAGGCCACCGCCTGGACGTTGGCGTTGGTCTGCTCCGACGCCGCCGCCACGGCGGCGCTGCGCTCCCGCGTGGTGCCGGCCGTGGCGGCCATGCGCAGGGCGGTGGCGTTGACCGCGGTGACCGATCCGGCGATGCGCTGCACCAGGCCATGGATGGTGCGCTCCAGGGCGTCCGCGGTGCCGTGCATGGCCGAGCGCCGGGTCTCCTCCGCGGCGGCCTTGGCGGCCTCCTGGTCCGCTTGCAGGCGCTGCTTGTCCAGCGCGTTGCGGCGGAACACCTCGACCGCCGCGGCCATGGCGCTGAGTTCGGTCCGGGTGCCGGCGAAGGGCACGGGGTGGGAGAGATCGCCATCGGCCACCGCGGCCATCGCCCGGGCCATGGCGTCGAGCGGGCGGCGGATGCCGCGGGCGATGAGCCAGGCCACCACCACGCCGAGCGCGGTCAGCGCCGCGAGGCTGCCGAGGATGGCGGTGGAGGCGGCGGCCTTGCCCGCTTCGGCCCGCTGGAACACCTGGGCGGTGGCGGCTTCCCCCGCCTCCTGGAGGTCGCCCAGCGCGGTGCGCAGGACGGTGGCGGCCGACTGGCTCGCCATCAGGGCCTCCATGGCACGGCCGATCTCGGCCTCCAGGGCCCGGGTCTGGGTCTCGACGGAGGCCAGCACCGCGGGGTCGCCCTGAGCCTCCGCCGTCTCGGCGCCGAGGCGTACGGCGGTCGCCGTCTTGGCCTCGATGTCGCTGGCGGTGACCGACGTGTCGCCGCCGGCGAGCCGGACCCGCACCGTTTCCATCTCCGCCACCGCGGTCTGGATCTGCCGCGCCCGCTCCAGGTCGGCGGCGACCGCGCTCCACGCCGCCGCGTCGGCCTCGCCGGCGGCGCGCTGCGCCTTGCGCGCGGTGCGCAGCGTGCCCACGGCGGTGCGCGACAGCGCCTTCACGGTCTCGCCGGCGGCCTCCAGGGCGGCGCGCCGGATCGCCTCCAGCCCGGCCATGTCGCGGAAGGCGGCGGCGACCTTGGGAATGCTCGCCCGCCCCGGGGAATCCGGGGCGATGGCCTGCAGGCTGGCGTCGATCGCCGCGAGGTTGCCGTCCAGCGCGGCCATGGCGTCGCCGTCCGCCACCAGCGTGTCCGGCCGCACGGCCAGAAGGCCCGCCACGTGCTGCTCGATGGCACGCCCGTGCGCCGACCGCGCGACCTGGTCGGAGTAGCGGTGCAGGCTGCCGTAGCCGATGGCCCCGACGGTCAGCGTGAGCGCGAGGACGGATGCGAAGCCCAAGGCGATCTTGGTGGCGATCTTCATCGGATTCCCCTCTCCCAGCCCGCGTCACAGGAGGTGCGATGCCGGCCGCCCCACGGGGGAGCGCCCGTGTCAACGCGGCAAGGATGGAAGGGAAGTATTTAAGATTCTGTTGCGTTGCAGCATGAGTAGGCTTGCGCCGTCACCAGCACGCGCGCGACCGCCCGGCGTGCCGGCGGCCCGGGATCTGTGGTGGCGGTCACGCCATGGCGTTGAAATCGTCGAGCAGGGTGGCGATGCGGCCGCTGTCGGACTGGTCCATGATGACGCGCGCGCGCCGTGTCGCCTCCACCAGGTCCAGGGTGCGGATGCGGCGCTTGACCGCCGGGATGCCCATCGGCGCCATCGACAGCTCGCGCACCCCCAGCCCCAGCAGCAGGGCGGTGTAGCGCGGGTCGCCGGCGATCTCGCCGCACACCGACACCGGAATGCGCGCGCGCAGGGCCGCTTCCACCGTGAACTGGATGAGGCGCAGCACCGCCGGGTGCAGCGGATCGTAGAGCGCGGCCACCTGCTCGTCGCCGCGGTCGATGGCCAGCGTGTACTGGGTGAGGTCGTTGGTGCCGATCGAGAAGAAATCGCAGACATGGGACAGGGCGTCGGCGGACAGCGCCGCCCCCGGCACCTCCACCATGACGCCCAGCGGCGGCAGCGGGTCGGCGATCCGCACGCCGCGCCGCCGCAGGCGCCGCGCCGCCTGGGTGATCATGCCGCGCACCGTCTGCACCTCGGACACCGAACTGATCATCGGCAGCAGGATGCGCACCGGCCCGTGGGCGCCGGCCCGCAGCATGGCCGCGATCTGGCTGTCCAGCAGGCGCGGCTCGCGCAGGCCCAGGCGCACGGCGCGCAGGCCGAGCGCCGGGTTGGCGGGGTCGCCGTAGCGGCCGTGCAGCGCGCCGGCCAGCTTGTCGCCGCCGATGTCCATGGTGCGCACGGTGACCGGGCGCCCGCCCATCCCCTCGACGATGGCGCGGATGACCGCGTACTGCTCCTCCTCCTCGGGAAGGTCGTCGCGGTTCATGTAGAGGAACTCGGTCCGCAGCAGGCCGATGCCCTGACTGTCGTACTCCAGCGCGTGGTCGAGGTCGCGCGGCAGCTCCAGGTTGGCGTGGAGGACGACGGCGGTGCCGTCGCGGGTCACCGCCGGCAGGCGGTTGAACGCCTTGAGCGCCTCGCGCTCGCGCTCGCGCGCCCGGCGGCGGCCCTCGTACTCCGCCAGCGCCGCCTCGTCGGGATCGATGATCACCCGGCCCTCGATTCCGTCGACGATGACGGGGGTGCCGTTGCGCACCCCGGTGAGCAGACCGGCCGCGCCGAGCACCGCCGGAAGGCCCAGCGAGCGGGCCATGATCGCGGTGTGTCCCTCGGCGCCGCCCAGCACGGTGGCGAAGCCGGCGACACGGCGCGGGTCGATCAGCGCGGTGTCGGCCGGCGTCAGCTCCTCGGCCAGGATCACCGTGCCGGCGGGCAGCACCGAGAAGGCGCGGAACTCGTGCTGCATCAGGTTGCGGATCAGCCGCCGGCCGACCTCCCGGACGTCGCCCACGCGGGCCGCCAGATAGGTGTCGTCCATCGCCGCGAAGCTCTGGGCGATGGCGGCGATCTCCGCCTGGACGGCGGCCTCGGCGTTGATGCGGTCGGCGCCGATGCGCCGCTCCACGCCGCGGGTGAGGCGCGAGTTCGTGACCATCGCGAGATGGGCGTCCAGCAGGATGCCGATTTCCTCCGACGCCGATTCGGGGAGCACCAGCGCCTTGCTCTTCAGCTTGCGGATCTGGCGCCGCGCCTTGGCCGCGGCCTCGCCGAAGCGGGCCACCTCGGCGTCGACGCGGTCGGCCTCCAGCGTGTATTCCGGCACCCGGATCGCCCCGGATTCCACGATGTGCGCCGGGCCGATCGCGATGCCCGGCGACACGCCCAGCCCGCGCAGGCAGCGGGTGCCGCCCACGCCGTCCCTCGCCGCGCCGCCGGCGCCCGACCGTTCAGTCTTCATCGAACTTCCGCGCGATCAACTCCGCCAGGGCGGCCACGGCGGCCTCCGCCTCGTCGCCGTAGGCGCACAGCTCCACCGTCGTGCCGGTCCCGGCCGCCAGCATCATCAAGCCCATGATGGAGATGCCGGAGACCAGGGTGTCGCCGCGCCGCACCTCGATCTCGCAGTCGAAGCGCCCGGCCAGCTTCACGAACTTGGCGGCGGCCCGGGCGTGCAGGCCGCGCCGGTTGCAGATGGTGACGGTCTGGCACACTTCCGGCGTCGCGCCGGCGGCGGCGGGGGCGCCATCGCGCCCGCCATCGGGCGGTGCGGGCGGCGCGCCATCGCGCCCGCCGTTGGGCGGCGTCGGCGGCGCGCCATCGCGCCCGCCGTTGGGCGGAGTGGCGTTGTCGGCGGTGGCCATGGGTGTTTATCCGTCGGACAGCAGCGAGGAGGCGACGTTGATGTATTTCTGGCCGGCGTCGCGGGCGGCCGCGACGGCGTGGACCAGGGACTCCTGGTTGCGCACGCTGGCCAGCTTGATCAGCATCGGCAGGTTGACCCCGGCGATGACCTCGACCCGCGCCTTGTCCATGATGGAGATCGCCAGGTTCGAGGGGGTGCCGCCGAACATGTCCGTGAGCACGACCACGCCGGCCCCGTCGTCGACCTCGGCGACCGAGGTGAGGATGTCCTGCCGGCGCTGTTCCATGTCGTCGTCGGGGCCGATGCAGACGGCCCGCACCTGTGCCTGTTCGCCCACGACGTGCTCCAGCGCGGCGATGAATTCCGCCGCCAGCCGACCGTGGGTCACCAGAACCATACCGATCATCGGACGTCCTTCATGCTGGTTCCCCGCCGCCGCACCGGCGCCCGGCACGCACGGGAGACAAGGCCGGCCACGGCGACGGCATCAGCCGGACCGCGCGCCGGAGCGTTCGAGGTCGCGGTGGGTCAGCCCCACCCGGACCCCGAGGTCCCGGAGCCACGCCGCCAACCGCTCCGCCACGAACACCGACCGGTGGCGTCCGCCCGTGCAGCCGACCGCGATGGTCAGGTAACTCTTGCCCTCCTGGTTGTAGCGCGGCAACAACGGGCGCAACAAGTCCGTCAAATTGCGGAAGAAGACGGCGAAATCCGGGTCGCTCTCGACGCGCGCGGCCACCGTGGCATCGAGGCCGCTCAACGGCCGCAGGTCGGGGTCCCAGTGCGGGTTGGTGAGGAACCGCACGTCGAACACCAGGTCCGCCTCGCGCGGCAGCCCGGCGCGGAACGAGAAGGAGGTGATGAACACCTGCAGCGCCGGCTGGGCGTCCAGGGCGAAGTGCCCGGCCAGCAGGCGCCGCAGCTCGTGGATCGAGAGCTGGGTGGTGTCGATGGTGACGTCGGCGCGCCCGCGCAACGGGCTGAGCAGGGCGCGCTCGCGCTGGATGCCGTCGGGCACCGGGCGGTCGACCGCCAGCGGATGGCGCCGCCGCGTCTCGGTGAAGCGGCGCTGCAGCACCTCGTCTCCGCAATCGAGGAACAGCAGGCGCACCGCCATGTCCGGACGCGCCGCCAGGGCGTCCACGTGGGCCACCAGGGCGTCGGCGTCGAAATCGCGGGTGCGGCTGTCGACCACGATCGCCAGCGGCCGGTGGCCGGAATCGCCGTGCTCGATGAGCGCCGGGACGAGCGACAACCGCAAATTGTCGACCGCTTCATAGCCCAGATCCTCCAGCGCCTTCAGGGCGACGGACATGCCGGCCCCGGACATGCCGGTGATGAGGACGACGGGCCGCGGCCCGGCGGTCTCGGGGGGCAGGGGGGTGGACGGGGAGGGGGTCATGGCCGGGCGGTGGCGAGGGCTGGGGGATCGCACCCGAGGGTTCCCGCGGCGGCGGCGGCGGCGGCGAGCCGCAGCTTGGCGGGGGTCGAGGCGTCGAAGGGGTTGAGGGCGAGGCGCGGCACCGCGGCACCGAGCAGGTCCACGTGATCGGGCCCGGGCATGCGCTCGACGGCGGTGGCGGCGACGAGGTCGACGACCAGGGCCACCACGGTGGACGGCGCCTCCGGGACCGGCAGGATGCCGACGCCGCGCACCTCCAGCAGGCCGGCCAGCGCCGCCGGCGCGGTTGCCACGGGGCGGCCGCGGTCGAGCCGCACCTCGACCCGGTCGTCGGCGACCAGCGTGGCGCCGCCGTCGATCAGGCGCAGCGCGACGTCCGACTTGCCGGAACCGGAGGGCCCGCGCAACAGAACGCCGATCCCGCCGATCGCGACGCAGGTGCCATGAATGGTGTCCATGTTCACGCGAAGGTGATCGCGACCGCGGCCTATGTCAATGGGATAGGGGCCGGTCGCCGGCACATTCGTCGGCCAGCCAACCGCCCCTCCTCGGCCGGGCCACGGCGCCGCCGGAGGGGGCGACCGAGGGGGCGCCGGGCCGCGCCGCGCCGGTGCTCAATCGGCGGCACCATGGACGAGGCGCGGGGGTGCGGACTCGCACCGGATCACCTCCAGCCGCCGCGCCAGCACGTCGCGCCGCCGGATCATCTCGTCCAGGTCGTCCAGTTCCGCCGCTTCCTGGCAGGCCTCGCGGAAGTCCTTCTCCTGCTCCAGGCGCCCCAGCAGCACCTTGTAGGAATCCGCGATCCGCGCGAGATGGCTCTGCGCGCCGTTCAGCGCCCTGGCGAGATGGCCGCGCTCCTCGGTCGCCGCCCGCATCATCCGGGCGAGTTCGCCCTGCTGCCGGCCGGCATCGTGGATCAGGCGGGCCAGCCGGTAGCGCTGCAGGCTGACGACCTTGGCGCCTCGCGGTGTGGCCATGGGGATCTCCATCGACGTCGGGTCAGGGGTCACGCCGCCGCGGCGTCGGCGCGGGCGGCCCCGGCATGTGCCGGGCAGGAACGCCCATTGTTGTCGCGATCGACGCGGCGCGCAACCGCCGTGACCTTCGTGCCCGTACGGTCAGCCGGCTCCAGGCAGCCGCACGGTGAACAGCGCGCCGGCCACCCGGCCGTCGGGGTGATGGCGGTTGGCCGCGGTGATGGTGCCGCCGTGCGCCTCGACGATCTGCTTGGAGATGCTCAACCCCAGGCCGGAATGGGTGCCGAACTTCTCGCCCGCCGGGCGCTCGGTGTAGAACCGCTCGAAGATCGCCGCCTCCTTGCCCTCGGGCAGGCCCGGACCGTCGTCGCTGATCGACACGGCGACGCCCGTGCGGCCCTCCCGGGTCGCGGACAGCCGCACCAGCCCGCCCGGCGGCGAAAAGGAGAGCGCGTTTGCGATCAGGTTCTGGAACACCTGGGTCAGGCGCCCCTCCAACCCGGCGACGGTGAGGTCGCCGGCGCCGAGCGCGACGGTCACGCGGGGACCGCCGGGATCGGGGCCGCCGGGATCGGGACCGCCGGAATCGGGACCGGCCTTCAGCGCGGCGAGCATGGTCAGGACGGCGCCGATGTCCACCGGCTCCAGCTCGGCCCGGCTGAGCTCGGCGTCGAGGCGCGAGGCGTTGGAGATGTCGCTGATCAGCCGGTCCAGGCGCAGCACGTCGTCGGCGATGATGGCCATCAGCCGGTCCCGCCGCTCCGGGTCGGTGACGCGGGTGGCGGTCTCCACGGCGCTGCGCAGGGAGGTCAGTGGGTTCTTGATCTCGTGCGCGACGTCGGCGGCGAACCGCTCGATGGCGTCCATGCGGCCCCACAGCTCGGCCGTCATGGCGCGCAGCGCGCCGGAGAGGTCGCCGATCTCGTCACCGCGCCCGGTGAAGTCCGGGATCTCGGCGTGCCGGCCGTGGCCGGTGCGCACCCGTTCCGCCGCCCCGGCCAGGCGCCGCACCGGCCGCGCGATGGTGCCGGCGAGGTAGAGCGACAGCAGCACCGTCACCGCCAGCGCCACCGCGAACATGCGCAGGATGTCGAACCGCACCGACCGGATGGCGTCGTCGATCTCGGCACCGCCGCGCGACAGCAGCACCGCCCCCAGCACCTGCTTGTAGCGCTGCACCGGGACCGCCATGGTCAGCACCAGGCCGGTGTCCCCCTGTCCGGCGTCGCTGCGCCACACCGTCGCCCCGACCTCGCCGGCCAGGGCGCGCGCCACGTCGGCCGGGTGGTGGCGGCCGGAGGCGGGCGGCTCGACGTAGAGGGGGAAGCCGGCGCGGTCGGGGATCGCGTCGGTCAGCCAGTCGTAGACCCGCTCCGCCGCGCGGGCCAGCGCGCCGCCGGTGTCCGGCGGCGGCAGCTGGGCGATCTGGATGGTTCCGGGCGACCCCACCAGCACCCGGCTGTCGGAGATCTGCACGCCGTCCTGGCCGTAGAGGCGGGTGCGCGTCTCCGTCGTCTCGACCAGGCGGCGGACCATCTGGCGCGCCAGTTCCGGCGACAGGGTGTAGACCTCCGCCCCGGCCGCGGTGAAGGTCCGCTGCACCGCGCCCTCGCCCAGCGCCGAGGCGAAGATGCGCGCCTCGGTGCGCAGCGCTTCGAGTTCGGCGGCGATGAGGCGGTCCTGGTAGCGGCCGAGGTACAGCAGCCCGGCCACCAGCAGCGCCAGGGCCAGCACGTTGACGGCGAGGATGCGCAGCGTCAGCGGCGATGGACGGGCGAGGCGGAGCCAGCGCCGGTCACGCCGCGCCTGCCGCTCGCCCGCGCCGCGCGGCTTGCGCTCACTGGTCCTTGTAGCGGTATCCGACGCCATAGAGGGTTTCGATCTGTCCGAAGGTGGGGTCGGCGGCCTTGAACTTCTTGCGCAGCCGCTTGATGTGGCTGTCGATGGTGCGGTCGTCGACGTAGACGTGCTCGCCATAGGCGGCGTCCATCAGCTGGTCCCGGCTCTTGACATGGCCGGGGCGCTGGGCCAGCGCCCTGACCAGCAGGAACTCGGTCACGGTGAGGTCGATCGCCTGCCCCCTCCAGGCGCAGGCGTGGCGCGCGCCGTCCAGCACCAGGGCGCCGCGGGTCAGCACCTGGCCGGGATCGACCGCGGTGGTGTCGCGCGACAGCGCCTCGCGGCGCAACAGGGCGCGGATGCGCTCGATCAGCAGGCGCTGCGAGAACGGCTTGCGGATGTAGTCGTCGGCGCCCATGCGCAGCCCGGTCAGCTCGTCCACCTCGTCGTCCTTGCTGGTCAGGAAGATGACCGGCAGGTGCGAGGTCTGGCGCAGGCGCTGCAGCAGCTCCAGCCCGTCCATGCGCGGCATCTTGATGTCGAGCACGGCGAGATCGGGAGGCCGCTGGCTGAGGCCGCGCAGCGCGTCCGCCCCGTCGGTGTAGGTCCGCACGTCGAAGCCTTCCGCCTCCAGGGCCATGGACACCGAGGTCAGGATGTTGCGGTCGTCGTCGACGAGGGCGATGGTCTGGGCCATGGGGCGAGCTCCGGGGTGATGCGCCAGGGGATGCACCGGGATTGGGCAACCCTATCACGAACGCGGGCATCCCGCGCCGCCCGGCCGCCGCCCGCGCCGTCCACAGCGGTCGGCGACCGCGCCGCAAACCAGTTTTCCCTTCCGTCGCGGCAGTCTACGCGCCAATATGGCACCAAAACGGCAAGCCGTAAGCCTTGCCGCAGGGGTGGACGCACGCGGAACGCATGAGGTCGAACCGAACACCGAGCGGCCCCTCGCCCGACGCAGGGGCGTCATCCGTCGCGGCCGACGAGCCATCCGGCCCGGCGGTGCCGCCGGGTGCCGCCGCGCGGCGGGTCATGCGCGGCCTCGGCCGTGCCACGCTCGCCACGGCCACGGCCACCAGCGACACGGCCGCCAGCGAAAGGGGCGCCGGGCCCGGCCGGGGCGATGTGGACGCCGCTGCCGGCTGGCCCTATCCCTCGCTGGTGCTGACGGCGCTGGATCACGACGGCAGCCCGCTGCTGCTGCTCTCGGCCCTGGCCGTGCACACCGCCAACCTCGCCGCCGACGCGCGCGTCGGTCTGCTGTTCGACGCCACCCACGGTCTGGCCCAGCCCCTGGCGGGGCCGCGGGTCGCCGTGCTGGGCCGCGCCGAGCGCAGCGACGCCCCGCGACACCGTGCCCGCTTCCACGCGCGCCATCCCGGGGCGACCCTGTACATGGACTTCGCCGATTTCGCCATGCACCGCGTGGTGGTGGAGCGGGCGCATCTCGTCGCCGGGTTCGGGCGCGTCCACCGGATCGCCGCCGCCGATCTGCTTGTGGACGCCGCCGCCTTCGACGAGGAGGCCGTGCTGCGCGAGGCCGGCGCCGTCGCCTGGCCGGCGGGATGGGCGCTGGCCGGGGTCGATCCGGACGGCGCGGACCTGCGCCATGGCGAAACCTTTGCGCGCGTGCCGTTCGACCGGCCGGCGCCCGACACCGGGGCCGCCCGGCACGCCCTGGCCGATGCCGGCCGCCGGTTCGCCCAGGCCCAGGCGCCGGGGGGCGCCGCCCACGCCGCGCCGTGATCCGGCGGAGGGGTCTGCCGCCCCCGCCCAACGACAACAACAAACGACAACCACAAGCGACAACCACGAGGAGAACGCAACCGTGCACCCATCCGCACCCACCGCACGCCGCCCCAGAGCGGCCCCGCCCGGCGGCCCCTCACGGGCGACACCGACGACCACGGGATCGGTCCCAGCACGGTAGCCGTTTCGGCTCCTGCGCCGAACCCCAAACCCAAGAAAGAGAGTCCGTCGGGGTGCCGCCGCGCTCGGAGGCGTTTCCAGGGGAGGAGACGCCGCCAAGGGAGTGGCGGGCGGAACCGGCGAGACACGTCGAGAGGAAGCAATGAACGCAATGACGCGCACGCGGAACACCAAGCTCCTGGACTGGGTCGAGGAGATCGCCACCCGCTGCCAGCCCGAGCGGGTCCACTGGTGCGATGGGTCCCAGGCGGAATACGACCGGCTGTGCGAGGAGATGGTGGCCGGTGGCACCTTCATCCGCCTCAACCCGGCGAAGCGGCCGAGCTCCTTCCTCTGCCGCTCCGATCCCGGGGACGTGGCGCGGGTCGAGGACCGCACCTTCATCTGCACGGCGACGAAGGAGGAGGCCGGCCCGACCAACAACTGGATGGACCCGGCGGCCATGCGGGCCAAGCTGGACGGCCTCTTCGAGGGCTGCATGCGCGGCCGCACCATGTACGTCGTGCCCTTCAGCATGGGACCGCTGGGGTCGCCGATCTCGCACATCGGCGTGCAGATCTCCGACAGCCCCTACGTCGCCGTCAGCATGCGGCTGATGACGCGGATGGGGCAGAAGGTGCTCGACGAGCTGGGCGACGCCGACTTCGTGCCGTGCCTGCACTCGGTCGGCATGCCGCTGGCCGAGGGCCAGGCGGACGTCGCCTGGCCGTGCAACGCCGACAACAAGTACATCGTCCACTTCCCCGAGGAGCACGCGATCGTCTCCTACGGCTCGGGCTACGGCGGCAACGCGCTGCTCGGCAAGAAGTGCTTCGCGCTGCGCATCGCCTCGGCCATGGGGCGGCAGCAGGGCTGGCTGGCCGAGCACATGCTGATCCTGGGGGTGGAGAGCCCGGAGGGCGAGAAGACCTACGTCGGCGCGGCCTTCCCGTCGGCCTGCGGCAAGACCAACTTCGCCATGCTGGTGCCCCCCAACGGCTTCGAGGGCTGGACGGTCCGCACCATCGGCGACGACATCGCCTGGATCAAGCCGCAGCCCGACGGCACCCTGCGGGCGATCAACCCCGAGGCGGGGTTCTTCGGGGTGGCCCCGGGCACCAGCATCAAGTCCAACCCCAACGCCCTGAAGACGCTCCACGCCAACTGCATCTTCACCAACGTCGCGCTGACCGACGACGGCGACGTGTGGTGGGAGGGGCTGACGGACGAGAAGCCGGCGCACCTGATCGACTGGCAGGGCAACGACTGGACGCCCGACAGCGGCCGCCCGGCGGCGCACCCCAATTCCCGCTTCACCGCCCCGGCCGGCCAGTGCCCCTCCATCGATCCGGCGTGGGAGGACCCGGCGGGCGTGCCGATCTCGGCCTTCGTCTTCGGCGGCCGGCTGTCCAAGACCTTCCCGCTGGTGTTCGAGGCGACAACCTGGCGCCAGGGGGTGTACTGGGCCGCGACCATGGGATCGGAGGCGACCGCCGCCGCGGTCGGCCAGGCCGCCATCCGCCGCGACCCGTTCGCCATGCTGCCGTTCTGCGGCTACAACATGGGCGACTACTGGAACCATTGGCTGAGCTTCGAGGGCCACGTCGCGAACCTGCCGCGGATCTACCGGGTCAACTGGTTCCGCAAGGACGAGAACGGCCGGTTCGCCTGGCCCGGCTTCGGCGAGAACATGCGGGTTCTGAAGTGGATCGTCGACCGCGTGCGCGGCCGGGCCGCGGCGCCGGTGGAGAGCCCGTTCGGCTTCATGCCCCACTACCAGGACATCAACTGGAACGGCCTCGACTTCTCGGAGGAGCAGTTCCACCGCATCATGGACATCAAAACCGACGAGGCCAAGGCGGAGGCCGAGGACCAGGCGGATTTCTTCGCCCGCTTCGGACACCATCTGCCGAGCGAGTTCGAGGAGGAGCGGGCGGCGTTGCTCGCCCGGCTCGAGGCCGCACCCCAGGTCGTCCGGGCGGGGTGACGCCGCCCCGCTGCCGCGGGACGAGGAGCGGGCCGCCCCAGGGCGGCCCGTTTTCCGTTGCCGCCGCCGCCGGGGGCGCCCCGCCCCCGGGCGATTGTCGCGGCCGCCGCCTACTCCTTTCGTGACAGGTTTCCGGGCGGCGGCTAGACTCCGACGGGGCGATCGTCTTGTGACCAATCGTCGGAATGGCGCCGGACGCCGGCCGGGCCGGGCGATCTTTACGCAAAATTTAGGGGGCGCCGGCCTCATGGTGCGGGATGGCGCGCGGGGGACGGCGTGGCGAGCGCCGGCCGCTGGACAGCAAGCGCTGGGAGACCTGAAGAATGTTCGTCATCATCGGTTTCGGCATCGTGATCTTCAGCGTGTTCGGCGGCTACGCCATGGGTGGTGGCCATCTCGGCGTGCTGTGGCAGCCGTTCGAATACCTGATCATCCTCGGGGCCGCGGCCGGCGCCTACTTCGTCGCCAACCCCAAGAGTGTGATCACGCACACCGGCAAGGAAATCGTCCACCTCTTCAAGGGTCCAAAATACAGGAAGGACGACTTTCTCGAATTGCTCACCATGATGTACCAGGTGTTCAAGATCGCGAAGACCAAGGGGCTTCTGGCGCTGGAGCAACACATCGAGAAACCCGAGGATTCACCACTGTTCCAACAGTTTCCGAAGTTCTACAGCGATCATCATGCCATCACCTTCCTGTGCACCTATCTCCGTTTGATGTCGCTCGGGGCCGACAACCCGCACGAGCTGGTCGACCTGATGGAGGAGGACATCGAGACGATCCACCACGAGCACCAGAGGGTGTCCGACGCGGTGCAGGCGGTGGCCGACGGCGTGCCGGCGCTGGGCATCGTCGCCGCCGTGCTGGGCGTGATCCACACCATGGGGTCGATCGCCGAACCGCCGGAGGTGCTGGGCAAGCTGATCGGCGCCGCGCTGGTCGGCACCTTTTCCGGCGTGCTCGTCGCCTACGGCTTCGTGGCGCCGATCGCCGGCGGCCTGAAGAACATCTACCACGCCGAAACCAAGTACTATCAGTGCATGAAGACCGGGCTGCTCGCCCACCTCTCCGGCTACGCCCCGGCGATCTCGGTGGAATACGCCCGCAACGTGCTGGAACCGGAATACCGGCCGAGCTTCGCCCAGGTCGAAGAGGCGACGGCGGCCCTGCCGCCGGCGTGAGACGATGAGCGTGCCGGACGTCCGCATCGTCTGGAACGAGGGCACCCTCGGCGAATGGGCGGCGGCCTTCGCCGGCGTGGCGCGGTCGACGCTGCCGCAATGCTTCGGCTACGCCCAGGCCATGGGGCGGACCTACGGCGACGTGCCGCGCCTCGGCACGATCGAACACGATGGCGCGGCGATCGGCGTGGTGCAGGTGCTCGAACGGCGCGCCATGACGCTGTTCCACCGCCGCCAGATCCACCGCGGGCCGCTGTGGTTCGGCGCGCCACCGGAACCGCCGGTGATGGAGGCCGTTCTCCGGCTGTTGCGCCGCGCCTGCCCGAACAACCCGATGAACCGGCTGAGCTTCCTGCCGGAGATCCCGGCGGGCGACGCGGCCGCGGCGATGATGGAACGCTGCGGCTTCACCCGGGTCGGCCCGGGCTACCGCACGGTGTGGATCGACCTCGCCAGGGGCGACGACGACCTGCGGGCCGGCATGGCGCGGGGCTGGCGCCAGAGCCTGAAGGCGGCCCAGAAGGCCGGCCTCACCATCGACCTCGACGCCGAGGCCAGGAACCTGCCCTGGCTGGTGAAGCAGGAGCAGGAGCAGGCCCTGTCCAAGCACTACCGCGAGATGTCGGGCCCCCTGACGGTGCGCCTGCGCAACGCCCTGCACAAAACCGATGGGGTCCTGATGGCGGCGGCGCTGGGGCAGGGGAAGCCCGTCTCCTGCGCCCTGTTCCTTGGGCACGGGACGGCGGCCACCTACCAGATCGGCTGGTCCAACGACGCCGGGCGCAAGGCCTCGGCGATGCGCCTGGTGCTGTGGGAGGCCATGGGCGCGCTGCGCCGGCGCGGTGTGCGCTGGCTCGACCTCGGCGGGATCAACCCGGACACCGCGCCGGGCGTCACCGAGTTCAAGCTGGGCACCGGTGGCGAGGCCACCGAATCGGTTGGCCTCTACCGCTGATCCGGCACCGATCCGACGTTGATCCGGCGGGGCGGAGGGCTCACCATGCCGGACGATCATGGACGCAGGTCCACAACCCCAGACCACCCCATGAGGGCACCATGGCCGAGCACGACGACATCATGAAGCCCGAGGAGGCGAGCCTCGCCATCGACCGCGCCACCAGCAAGAGTTCCGCGGTGCAGCGGGTGCGCACCAGGCTTCAGACCATGGCCACCGAGGACAAGGGGCTGGAGGTGCTGGCCAAGGCCATCAAGCGGATGCTGCGGGAGTGACGGCGACCGGGGCCGCGCTCAGCACGCGGTCTCGCTGGTGCATCCCGTCTCCTCGACCGCCGAGGTGCGGGCGAGTTGCAGCCCGGCCTTGGCCCGCGCGAACGCCTGGTCGAGCTGCTTCGCCGCCTGCAGGAACGCGTTGAGCTCGCGCCCGTTCAGCTTCTCGCCGGTGGGCAGGTCGATGCTGGACGGGTTGACCTGGCGGTTGTGGCGCAGCACCTCGTAGTGCAGGTGCGGCCCGGTCGACCGGCCCGTCGTGCCGACGTAGCCGATCACGTCGCCCTGTTCCACCCGGCCGCCGCGCCGCAGCCCCTTGGCGAACCGGCTGAGGTGGGCGTAGGCGGTGGCGATCTCGGTGTTGTGGCGGATGCGGACATAGTTCCCGTAGGAGCCCTTGCCGCCCGCCTCCTCGACGATGCCGTTGCCGGCGGCGAAGATCGGGGTGCCGGTGGGCGCGCCGAAATCCATGCCCTTGTGCAGCTTGCCATAGCCCAGGATGGGGTGGCGCCGCATGCCGAAGCCGGAGGTGATGCGGGCCCCGTCGATGGGCGTCCGCAGGAGGGCGCGGCGGATGCTGGCGCCCTCGCGGTCATAGTAGTCGACCCGCCCGTCGCGCGTGGTGTGGCGGTACATCGCCATGGTCTTGCCGCTCAGCACCAGCGCCGCGAACAGCACGTCGCCGTCGCCGGCGACCTGGCCGTCCTCGGTCACCCGCCGCTCGAACAGGACGTCGAAGCGGTCGCCCGGCTGCAGGTCGCGCTGGAAATCCACCTCGTGGGAGTAGAGGCGGATCACCTCCATCATCACCGAGACCGGGACCCCGGCGGACGCGCCGGCCTCGAACAGGCTGGACCGGATCTCGGCGGAGGCGCCGACCTCGTGGCTCTCCACCGCCTTCTCGACCTGCGCCGATTCGAAGCCGCTCTCGCCGGTGCGGGCGACGCTGACCGACCGGATCACGTCCGGCTCGAGCTCCAGCCCGACGAAGTGACGGGCCCCGCCGCGGCGCGGCTCGAACAGCACGGTCACCTGCTGGCCGACCTGGAGGCGCCGCGGGTCGTACACCTCGCGCAGCGCCCGGATGGCGCCGCTCGCCTCGCTGCGGGGAACCGAGGCCTCGACCAGAAGGTCCATCAAGGTGTCGCCCCGATCGACCAGGAACACCCGGCGGTCGACCTCGGCGGTGACGGCGCCGTCGGCCGGCGCCCCGTCTCCCGCGCCGTCCTCGGTGCCGGGAAACGCGCCGGTCTCCCCGGGGTCGATCCCCTCGGCATCGAGCCCCTCGGCGTCGAGACCGGCGGCGTCGCCGTCGGCATCGTCCACCGCGGTGTCCATGGGGAGCGGACGCGCCGCCGCGTCGTTGTCGGCCGCCACCGCGTCCTCCGGCGGATGCACGACGGCGGGCGTCGCGGCCATGTCCCGGCCACCGGCCGCACCCGGCGGCTGCGGCTTGGTCGGGATCGGGAAGGCCACGGGACGTAGTATGGATGCGGCCGGCTTGACCGGCGGCAGGACGAAGGCGGCCGGCGGCCCGGCGCCATCGGCGGCCAGGGCGCCCCTGGGCATGGTCGGGATCAGAAGGCTGGCAGCACCGGCGGCACACAACGCAAGCGCGGGAAGGCTGAGGTCCCTCAAACGCACCGGCATCCTCCTTCGTCGATCCCCAATAGGATAGAACCGGCGCGAGCAGAGCCCGCCGGGTGGTCAGCTATCCAGCGTTTCTTCGTACGACCATGCGCGTGGGTACTACCACTGTCAACCGGTAATGCCGTCGCATGCGAAGAGTTCTGCATCAGTTCCACTTCGCCGCGGTGTGACATCTGTCCCTTTGGTGTGCCGTTGGTGTCGCGCCGGCCTGTGCGGACTCCCTACCACCTTCGACCCGCCGCGGACCCGTCAAAAATTCTTCACCTCACGGCAAAAAACCGCTTGCGTGGTTGGCGTGGGGGGACCTATAAACCGCTCCACCGACGCGGTGGCCGGTTGGCCGGCGGGTCGGGACGGGGTGAGAGCCCCACGGGGTACGGACGATACGGCGACCGCGAGGTCGACGAAGCAACGCCGGTTCGGCGTTGCGCTTTTCGTCTCCGGACCACACCAGACGAACATTGCGGCTGACGGCCGGTCTCTTGAACAGGGGCTGGCGCGGCCGTTGCGGCTCCGGATTTCGGGGCGGCGGGATCTTTGAAAATCGAATACCGTGTTGTGAGAAGGGATGCGCAGGCGGATGGGCTTTGAGGTCCGGGCCACGGGAGTGGATTGGACATTCGGGTCGTTCGCAAGACGCATCTGACAGGTAAGCGAGATATCAGAATCGAGCTTGGGTTAGGTGTCGCTTTGAGGCGACCCCGACGAGCGGTTTTGCTTTGGCGAGACCGACTTGAACCTGAGAGTTTGATCCTGGCTCAGAACGAACGCTGGCGGCATGCCTAACACATGCAAGTCGAACGAA